>NZ_JBKEZJ010000002.1:0-545613 GCF_046449555.1 Rahnella selenatireducens | reverse complement strand
TACCTCTTTTCAGCGGATATCTTTTAAGGTAAATCCTGCATTTTCGGGGATTATTCTGAGTACGCGTGCAAATAAAGCGGTTATATGGGTCGCAATTGAGAGTTTTATTCATTGAGATCAAATAATTTCAAGGGGAAAAGGAATGATCTATATCGCGCAAGATCACAGTCTTTGAAATTCATTCTAAAAAATCAAAATTTTCTGAGTAAAAGAAACAAATACTCTATGTTTAGATCTCACGAGGAATTTTGTGCTGAATTCATGCTGATACTCTTCGCCTGTTACACCCTGCTTCTGTGATTTTTTGTGAGCAAGAATTAACTGGTAGAAATAACTTTTTCATTAACGTATCCTCGCCGAAAAACTCAAGTGTCCTCGTGAGAATTGACAATATTCTGACATAAACTAGGGAAAGAAACTGAATGAGTGAGAGAAAGTATTTAACGCGGACGGAGATGGAGAGACTCGTCGGCGCTGTTTCGACAGGAGTTAATGAACATCGGGATAAGTGCATGTTGTTGATGTGCTTTATTCATGGCCTTCGTGTGAGTGAACTGGCCGCATTACGGGTTCAGGATGTGGAGTTTTCGACAAAGACGATCTACATCGCCCGGCTTAAAAATGGGTTCTCCGTTCAGCATCCGATACAAAATCGGGAAATGGTATTTATCAGAAAATGGCTGGAAATAAGGCCGCAATATCTCGATTCTGACTCGAATTGGTTATTTCTTTCCCGTCACGGGGGGAAGTTATCCCGGCAGCAATTGTACCGTTTGTTTCGTAAATATGGTCAGAATGCAGGAATTAAAGTTGCCGTTCATCCGCATATGCTCAGACACGCCTGTGGCTATGCGCTGGCGGATATTGGCTGTGATACCCGGCTGATACAGGATTACCTCGGGCACAGAAGTATTCAGAATACGGTGATTTATACTGCCAGTAATGCCGGACGATTCAGAACCATTACTCTGTAACCCGGTCTTTCCGGTCTGGCCGTGCAGACGCTGAAGAAGAGCCTCGCAAAGCGCCACAACTGGCATAATATCCCTTGCTGCTGATATCTCCGGCAGCCTTCAGGCACCCGCGGGTGCCTTTTTTTATACTTATTTCTACCAGTGAATATGGAATAATCAAGAATATACCGATAATCATATTTCTGTTTTATGGGGAATCAGCGTAATAAACACAACCACGCAGGATATTTCTAATTATTTAATAAGAATCTATTTATATTAAATGACATTCCACTTTGTCTATACGTGCGAAAAATGACTTGATTCTGTAAATTTAGAAAAGTATATTTACCTTATTCAAACAGGACGGACATATTCACATAACAGTCCGCTATGTTATTGAAGCATAGAATTCCACTATTATAAAAAACATCGTTATCTATGCGCAGGCGAAATATCTGATTGCGGCCAATACCACGAACTCATCGGGTGAATCTCATGAGTAAACATTACTTTTTGATTTTCTTAAACTGAACCTGTTTTAAATAACTCCTATTTATAATCGTGGCACAGGGTTATAACTAATGGTTTTTTACCATTGATTTTACTTTGCCATTATTTTGCGTTGTTAATTCTACTAGCAGCGTTGTTGTTTCTATAAGTTCTAAGATGAAGGAAAACAGAAAATTGGAAAACAAACAGATTAAAAATGGGTTAGCGAGATTCACTCCAATTGCGGCGTCAATTCTACTCTCCATGCCATTTATTGTGAACGCCGCTGATATCAGCATGCCCGGCGGTTCAGTGACATCGGCAAACGGTGTGCCTGTTATCAATATTAATGAAGCGAATGCGAACGGCATTTCGCATAATATTTACGACAAACTTAACGTCGGCAAAGAAGGGCTGATTTTCAATAACAGCCAGAATGCAGTCAACACCACTCTGGCCGGACAGATTGCGGGAAACAACAATCTGGCTTCAGGCACGGCAAAAGTGATCCTCAACGAAGTCACGTCCACTAACAAAAGTGCCCTGAACGGCATGATGGAAGTCGCGGGTGATAAGGCGCATCTGATTATCGCGAACCCGAACGGTATTACCTGTTCAGGTTGCGGTTTTATCAATGCTGAAAAAGTGACCGTCACCACCGGCAAGCCGGATATGCAAAACGGTGAATTAAAAGGTTACAGCGTGAGTGGCGGTGTGATCACCACCGACGGATTAACCAGCGATTCGCCAACCGCTCTGCTGGCCCGCTCCGTGACGGTTAATGGCGATATGAACGTCGCAGGCAACGGGGTCACCGTGATTGCCGGTAATAACTATGTGGATGTAAATAATCAGGTCACGGGCACAGTTAAAGCTACAGGTTCAAGAAACACCTATGGCATTGACGTTGCCAAACTGGGTGGCATGTACGCTGATAAAATTAATCTGGTCAGCACCGAAAGTGGTGTTGGCGTTCGCAACCTCGGGGTTCTTTCCGCAGGCACGGGTGGCATTCAGATTGATACCAACGGCGCACTGATCAACAGCAACGCGCAGATCAAGTCTTCCGGTGTGATCAACATGAAAACCAACGGAGCACTGACCAACGTCACAGGTAAGATTTTAAGCGATAAAAGCATCTCTATTGATACCAACAAGAACCAGATCGATAACAGCCGCGCCGGTAATATCATGTCCAGCGCTGACGTGTATATCGGTAGCGGAGCTATCAATAATACCAACGGTAAATTAGCCGCGACGGGCGTTCTGGGCATCGATACCAATAACGGGACACTGACTAACTCCGGCAAAGGCAAGACTGTCGGTATTACCGCCGGTGTCGTCAGTCTCAAGACCGGCACGCTCAATAATAACAACGGGCAGATCACGGGTTATTACGTCGGCACGCAATCGACCAGCGTGAACAACAGCCAGGGTACGATTGACTCGTACGGCGATGTGGATATGGCGAGCACCGGCGCGGTGAATAACAACAACGGCCTGATCCGTTCCGCAAACGGCCACGTCAAAATCGATGCGTCTAAAAATACTGTCACGAACACATCAACCCGTTCAGCGGATACGTCCAGCAGCGACTCTCTGGGTATTATTGCCGGTGCAGGGGGTATCCAGATCGCGTCATCCACGCTGAACAACAACGGCGGGCAGATTGCATCCTACGGTGATATTCAGTTCCAGAATTCTGCAAACGTCAGCAATGTGGGCGGCATGATCCTCACAGATAAAAGCGTGGCGATTCAGGCAGCTTCAATGAATAACAGCCAGTCAGGTTTAAGTGCCAAGACAGGCGTTAATATTGAGCTGACGTCCGGTGCTCTGGATAACAATATCGGCGTGATCGGTTCCGAAGACGGTGATGTCAACATCACGGCCTCCCGCGTCAATAACAAAGGCGGCGTGATTCAGGGGCAAAATGTCAATGTGACCTCGAGCGGAGATGTCGATAACAGCTATGCGCTGATGGTTGCGAAGAAAAAGTTAACCGTGAATGCGGCGGGTACGGTTTATAACCAGAACAGTAAGGGATTTGGGACAAATTACGGTCTTTACCTGGGCATGGCAAATCAGGAAGGCGGCATGATTGGTAAGAGTGGAGTGGATATCACCGCCCGCGCTCTGAACAATAACAGCAGCCGTATTGTTGCTGAAGGCGGCCCGTTAAACCTGACAGTCACCAACACGATTGATAATGACCGCAGTATGCTGGTGGCAGGAGCAGGCGCTTCTAAAATTAAGGCCGGGACCCTCAACACCAACTATTCAACCCTCTACTCTGCTGGTGATTTGACCATCGATGTTAATAGCCTCAATCTGGCGAGCAGCGGCAACATGATCGACAATAATGCTACAGGGATTATTTCTGCCGATGGTGCGCTGGTGCTGAATGTATTCAACAGTTTCACCAACTATGGCTGGATTAACGGTGTGGACAGCGTCAATGTGTCTACTGAAGGAATTCTTTACAACCGTAATACCATCAACTCTGATAATGCTGTTTCTGTTCATGGTACTGTGGGAATTAACAACTACAACGATATCGTTGCAGGAAATACGTTAAATGTATCGTCTTCAGGTGTAGTGAATAACACCGGAACACTTTATACCGACGGGAAAGCCAGCATTACGGCAAAAACGGTCTCCAGCCTGGGATCTTCCACGGTATTAGGCGGACGTCAGGGTTTAAATCTGAATGTGAATTCTATTACCTATAGCGGTAAAGTCTTTGGTTTATAATTAAACGGTAAAATGAAAGCAGCGTAATGGCTGCTTTCATTTCCGGACAGGCATTATGAAAATTAGAATTGCACTCATTATTACCCTGGGCCTCTTAAGTCAGACCGTGTCTTACGCTGAAACCGTGGATTTAAATAGCCTGGTTAAAACACAGCAGGATATTGACCGGAGTAACCGGCAGGAAAATAAAATCATCAAAAAGGATGTTTACTCCAGCCAGGTGAAAAAGCAGGTTGATTTCCTGGATTTTCCGGTAGAGAAAAACTGCCTGACGATTAATACGCTGATCGTCGAAAATGATTTCCTGAACAATTCCACGATACGGAAAATTAAAAAAAGCGTGGCGGGAAAATGTCTGGGGGCACAGGGAATTGAACAACTGGCCATCGGTCTGCAAGATTACTATATCAACTCGGGCTACGTCACCACGCGGGTCGATGTGCCGGGGCAGAATTTAACGACGCACCAGTTAAAGCTGGTTGTCATGCCGGGCAGAATTGAAAATATTATTATCAGCGATGACGCAATCAGGCCGGGAATATTGCCTTTTAAAGCTGAAGACATCCTGAATCTTCGGGATATCGAACAGGGGCTGGAAGTCCTGCAAAAAGCTCCTAACTTGAAAGTGAAGATCAACATCGAGCCCGGACACCAGAACGGGTACAGCAATGTCGTCATAAACGCAGGCCGGACAAAAAACTGGAACGGTAAGGTCTGGATGAACAACTGGGGCGATGAAGCCACCGGGAAAGTGCTCGCAGGCGGCGCGGCTTACCTCTACAACCTGGCGCACATGAACGATACCTTTTATCTTTCGGGGACGACGAATACGGAGCGGAGCACTGGCGGGTACAAAAGCGTGAGCGCTTACTATTCCGTGCCCTGGGGATACTGGGATTATGAGCTGTTTTACAGCAGCAGCCGGTCGAAACAGAATATTGCTCTGGGAACCTGGAACTATAAATACACCGGTGACAGCGATTATCTCAGCCTGAAAGGCAACAGAACGGTTTATCGTGACAGTAATAAAAAAGTTGCGCTCAGTGCTGAATTAATAAAAAGAAAGGTTGATTACAAGTTAGAAGATATCGAGCTGGCATTACAAAAACGCGATATGACCAACGCACGCCTGGGTATTAACTATAAGCAAAATTTTGACCGGGCCTTACTCGACAGTACATTGTCTTATCAGCGGTTTGTTTCGTTTTTAGGCGGTGAGAAAACGCCGGATATGAAATCCGGAGATGTCAGTGCGCAGAGTCATCTCTATAACCTGAATGTGAATTACACGAAGCTATTCAACGTGAAAAATTTCGTTGCCTATTACGAGTTAAGTTCAGGTGTTCAGTATTCGCCTGACAAGCTGACGTTGCAGGATCAGTTCACGCTCGGTGACCGGTGGAATGTGCGTGGTTTTGAAAATACGCAGGGGCTGTATGGCGATAAAGGCTTTTACGCCCAGAATACATTTAATCTTATTACCGGCATTAAGAATATCGAATGGTATGCCGGCGTTGATTACGGCGAAATATGGGGCGAAACCTATCCGCAGGGCGCTTATTCCGGGAAGAAACTCGTCGGCGCAACCAGCGGGTTCAAGGGCAATATTAATACGCTCACTTACGATATTGCCTTGTCCACGCCGCTGCTTTATCCGGATGAATTAAATGCCGATAAGCTGAATGTAAATTTCACCGTGTCTTATCAGCTCTGATTGCAGGAGTCATCATGTTTGTTGGAACCGATATTGTTGAAGTAGAGCGCGTGAAGACGGCGATATTGCGGGGCGGCGATAATTTCCTGCAAAGAGTTTTCACTCAGCGCGAACTGATAAGCATAAACAGCAACGATCCCGATTATGAAAGGGCAGCAGGATTTTGGGCCGCCAAAGAGTCCGTTGTTAAATCGGTGGGATTAGGATTCCGGGAAGGGATCCGGTTTCACGATGCAGAAATCGAACATGACCAGTTCGGGTGCCCGCATTTTGTTCTCAGCGGGCATTTAAAAGAAGTCATGGAAGATAAAAAAATCAATGCGATTTCGTTAAGCATTTCTCATTGCCGTACACATGCGATTGCAGTAACGGTTATTTCGTCCCAGAGGGATTAAGGGAACATTGTGTATAAATTTAATGATTTAGCAGAAAAAAACATCCTGGTGACTGGGGCAAGCGGTGATATCGGGCTGGCGGTATGTGCCGGGTATCTGAACCAGCAATGTCAGGTATTTGCGTTGTATAACAGCAATGCCCGTTCTCTGGAGGCGCTGAAAAATCAGCATCCGGAGGGGAGTAAACTGAACATCATTCAGTGTGACCTTTCGGATAAAAATGCAGTCAGCGGCTTGTGCCAGAGGCTGGCGCAGGAAGCGAAACACATCGATGTGCTGGTCAATAACGCGGGTATCGTCAAAGACAGCTTGTTTGCCGCCATGAGTTTCGAAGATTTCAGCACCGTCATTGATACTAATTTACTGAGCGTGTTCAGGCTGACCAAAGAGCTGTTGCTGTTGCTCAGAGCCGCTGAGAACCCGGCGATCGTCAACGTGGCCTCAATTGCCGCGCTGATCCCAAGCGTGGGCCAGTGTAATTACAGTGCATCAAAAGGCGCGTTGCTCGCGTTCACCCGCACACTGGCCGCCGAACTGGCCCCCAGGGGCGTGAGGGTTAATGCCATTGCGCCGGGCATGATTGAATCCAAAATGGTGAAAAAGGTGTCGCGTACCGTCGTGCGGGAAATAACGTCATCCATTCCTCTGCGTCGTCTGGGGAAATGCGAAGAAGTGGCGAATACCGTGGTTTATTTAAGCTCCGCAGCGGCGAGCTATATTGTAGGGCAAACCATCGTTATTGATGGCGGTCTGGTGATGCGGTGAATTATGTCTAAATATGCTATTCCTTCCAAAGTCTTCCTTGAAATGGGCGGCTGGCGTCAGCCTCTTATTATGGTCGACCGGATTGAAGATTTTAAATATGGTGAAAACGGGTACATCAAGGTGATTAAGCATATTACCTATAATGATCCTTATTTGGCCGGGCATTTCCCTGATAATCCTATTATGCCGGGTGCGATTATTTCAGAAATATTTGGTCAGGCGAGTGAGTATTTCTCTTTTCTGACAGATATGAGTGACATCTATCAGGAAAACTACGGTGAAGCACTGCATTCACTTCGTGATATTTATTCAAAAATTCATGATGAAAACATGCGCAATATTATCCGGACACGTCGCGCGCAGGTGCAGGGCGTTCTGGCTTCTCAAAATTTAAAATTCAAAGATGTCGCCTGTCCCGGCGACACGATAGAAGTGACCAGCAAGCTGACGTTCTCCGACGCCAGCGGATTCAGGCATTACAGTGTTTCGGCGCAGGTCGGTAAAAAGATGATCAGCCAGGGCGTGATAATCAATTTCAGAGAAGTGAAACAATTATAATATGGAGCAATACCCATGAGCTTAATTCAAGAAAATATCGAAGCGCGCAAAATCGTATTACATCAGATTAAAACCGAGCTGATTCAGCGTCTGCATATTCAGAAAACAGAATCGCAGATTGACGATGATACGGCACTGTTTGGTAATGGCCTGAAGCTTGATTCTGTCGATGCGACGGAAATTCTGGTGTTGCTGGATAAACTATACGGCATTCAGGTCAGCGAAAGCGATGATCCCTCTTTTATGAGAACGGTAAATAATCTGGCGTCTTTCGTGATTAAAAACCGAAAGCCACAGTAAAACTCCTTTTTGAATAATGAGGTTCAAATGATTTCGCTTCGTGAATTACATGAAAAAAATAACGCCACGATGGGCACATTCAACGGCCGAATCGTGCCTGCTTTTTATCACTCACCGGAAGTGGAATATAAAGCGGTGAGGGAAAATATCCTGATGGTGGATTATTCCAGCATGTCCGTCGTCAGCGTCATGGGCGATGACGCGTGGGCGCTGGTCAACTATTTAGCCTCAGCGGATGTCTCGATAATCCGTGATGAGCAGGCGATGTATTCGCTGGTGCTCAATCAGGACGGCACCATTGCCGGGGATATTTCGGTGCTGTGTACCGATGAAGGGTATTACCTGCTGTCAGAAAACCTGTCCGCTTTTGAGCTGATCGACCGTCTGAAGCAGATTCTGGAGAATGCCGCCGATCTCGATATTGAAGAGACACCGGTGATTCAGGATATGGAACCGCACGGCTGGGGCGCAATCCAGCTGGAAGGACCTTACGCCTGGGAAGTGCTCGCCGGTATTTACGGCTTCGACATTATCGGCCTGCCGTATCACGAATTTATGAGCACTGACGATGGCCTGATGGTGTTGCGCTGCGGCAAACACGGTGAATTTGCTTACCAGCTGATTGGCGGGCAAGCGGCGCTGTGCCAGATCTGGGAACAACTGCTGGAAAGCGGTGAACCATTCGACCTGAAGACCGGCGGCATGAATTATCAAAATACGCTCCGCGTTGAAAACCCGTGCTGGGAGCCCGCGTTGTTCAGCGGTTATTCGCTCAACCCGGTTGAGCTGCAAATGCAGTGGGCGATTCAGTATGACAAAGACGATTTTGTCGGGAAACTCGCCGCGGAATCCCTTTCCTCTGCGGGCGCAGAACGCAAGCTGGTCGGTATTTTTCCGCTCGCCGCGTGCGAAGGGATTGCCGCCGATGACAAAGTGCGCGCCGAAGGCCGCGACGTCGGTGTCATCGTCAAAAGTGTCTACTCACCGGCATGTCAGTCTTTGATCGCGCTGGCACTGATTGACAGTGAATACGCGTATTCCGACATTCCGGGGTTTGAGATTGCGACGCAGGGTGGAGCCGTGGCGGCCATGACCCGTAACGTTCCCTTCTTCTATAACTTCAGCATGCTGGTTAACCCGACTGAACACAGCTATATCGATGCCTCAAAGCCGAAAAGCGCCCTGTAATTTCGTTTAAACACACCGCACCGGAGACGTTGTCTGATCACCCGGGCTTGATCAGACCTGAGGGACTTATTTATGAAAACGAGCAGGAAAAGAGTAGTCATTACAGGGATGGGGATTTTGTCTTCACTGGCGGATAATATTGCCGGTTTCAGACAGGCTCTGCTCAATAAAGAATGCGGTGTACAAGACAGCGCACGTTTTTCTCACTGGTTTGAAAACGCGCGCGCCGCGGAGATCTTACAAGATATCGATTACTCTCCGCTGGACGCTGAAACCGTCAGCGCAATGGATAACGCCGCGCTGTGGGCCTACAAAGTCAGCAAAGATGCGCTGAATGCCGCCGGATTAACGGGGGATCTTGAAGAAACCGGGATGATCGTCGGCGTTTCCTCGGCGGGAACCGAAGCGTTTCTGCCGCTGTTCGAACAGCGGATTCAGGATTTCTCGCTGAGAAAAGCCATTTACTCCGGCGGGTTTGCGTCCTGCTGCTCCAGCGTATCGACATTGCTGGGGCTGAAAGGGGGAACGGAACTGGTGGCGACGGCATGTACCGCCAGCCCGAACGCCATCGGCATGGCTTTTGACTATATCCAGAATGGCAAAAGTAAAACCATGCTTGCCGTCGGAACCGAGCCGATCTATCTGCCGACCTTCGCCGGTTTCTATGCGCTCAACGTGATGCATGCCGAATCCTGTACGCCGTTCTCCGGCACGTCGGGGATGTCCATCGGAGAAGGTGCGGGCGCCATCGTGCTGGAAGAGTACGAGCACGCCGTTGCCCGCGGCGCCACGATCTATGGCGAACTTCTCTCTTACGCGACGTCGTGCGATGCCTACCATGAAACCGGCCCGGATCCGCGTGCCAACGGTGCGGTGCAGGTCATGCTCAAGGCGATGGAAAATGCCGGTGTCACGCCCGACCAGATTGATTACGTGAACGTGCATGGCACGGGCACCGAAGCGAATGACCGGATCGAAACGATGGCGATGAAGAAAGTGTTTCCCGATGCGGTCGATCTTCCGGTCAGTTCGACCAAATCCTTCTTTGGTCACAACATCGGCGCGGCGGGAATTGTCGAACTCATTGCCTGTCTGGTGACGCTGCCGGAAAAGAAACTTCTCCCTACGCTGAACTTCACGGTGCCGCGTCCGAATTGCGATCTGGATTATGTGCCGAATGAATTCAGGGAGAAGGACATCAATATCTTCATGAAAAATAATTATGCTTTTGGAGGAAATAACTGCTGCATGATTGTGAGCACGCGCCCGGGCACGGTTCCGGTGACCGCCTATGAGGCGAAGCGCGTGGCGATAAGCGGTATGGGTGCCGTCTCGGCCATCGGTCATACCCTGAACGAAATTCTTGAGCATATCTGGTCTGCTGAGAAATCCGTTGAACTGACGGGCGTAAAATTCAATGGAGATACCCTCACAGAAGCCGTTGAGCTTCTTGATGTGCTGACCAGAACGCACCAGTTTGATGATTTGCCGGGGGCGACACGCCGTTTACAGCGAGCGGTTCTGCCGGAAAATAACGTCCATTTCAAAACCTTTCAGGTTACGGCGCTGGAACCGCGTAAGCATCTGCGGCGTTTTGACTCACGCAAAGCCACGCGTGGCGGAACCTTTGCCCTGATTGCCCTGGCGGAAGCGCTGAACAACGCCAAACATAAAATCAAACGCGACGGCCACGAACTGGGTCTGGTGATGGGGATGTCGCGCGGGCCGCAGGAGACGACCTATAAATACCTGCAAAGCCTGAAACCCGATCCGCGCAAAGTGCGTACGTCCGAATTCCCCGGCTCGCTGATGAATTCCATTGCCACGTTCTGCGGTATTTCCGAAGGGATCAAAGGCTACACCACCACGCTGGCGACCGGGCAAAACGCGTCGCTGGGCGCGCTGACCTATGGCTATGAAATCATCCGCCAGCAGTTGCAACCGCAGGTACTGGTCGGTGGCGCTGACGAGTGTTTCCCTTCCATGTCGTTGTATATGGATGCCGTCACCGAAAAAATCCAGATGACCTCTGACCCTCGCGAATACCAGGTGTACGGCAAGGAGGCGAAAGGTTTTGTGCCGGGTGAAGGTGCCTGCATGTTGTTGCTGGAAGATTTGGACGCCGCTCAGGCTCGCGGCGTGGAGATTTGCGCGGAAATCGCCGGTTACGGCAAATCCAACAGCATCAGCTATTTTGATGCGGATTGCGCGGATGAAAAATCGGCCGCCATGGCGCTGGCAATCCACCGGGCTTTAGCCGATGCGGGGCTCACTGCGCGGGATATCGATCTGGTGTGCGGCAGCAGTAACGGCACAAAAGAGAGTTCCGGGATTGAAATTGGCGCGATCTGTCTGGCCTTCGGCGAGCAAAATCCGCAGGTGCCGGTGGTGAACTACAACGCCAGCTTTGGATTTGTGGAGTCTTGCGCCGGGCTGCTCAATCTGGCGGTGCTGACGGATTGCATCAGAAAACAGGCAGTGCCCGCCATTCCGCATACTCAGGTGTTCTGCGACGATCGCATCAACTTTGTTAAAGCTCCGCTGAAAATGGCCATCAGGCATGTCCTGCTGGTCGGGGCGAACGAAGGTGGAAACTTCAATGCCTTCGTTATCAGAGGATAACCGCGTGAATAACGCGGCAATCATCTCGGGTTACAGCGCACGTCTGGCCTTCGCGCAGAGCAGCGACGGGTTAGCCGACGGGCTTAAAGAAGGCCGTTGTGTCAGTAAAGCGCGATGGTTTTCTTCTGACGAGGAGGCCAGACAATACGGGCTGAGTAATAACGGTTGCGTTGCCCGTTTACCGGCGCCGGTAAAGGACACCGGCGCGTGGGTGAGTGAGCTTATGGTCGAGGCTCTCGCCCACGGCGGGCTGGATAAACACCACCTGACGGGAGAAAACGTCCGGGTTTACCTGACCGGTTTAGGTCCGCGGGTGGATGTAGCGGATTATCTGGCCTTTTATGATCACAACGATGTTGAAGACGTCACGCTCACCCGTTCGGTGCAGAATTTACATGTCACCAATATGTCTCAGGACACACTGGCGCATCACGTGGCGACGGCGTTTGACCTGAAACACCTGCCGCCAAATCTGCATTGCACCAGCAATTCCTCGCTGGCCGCGGTGCATCTGGGGATTCAGGCCATCGAAAGCGGCAATGTTGACGTGGTGATGGTCGTGAACTGCTCTCTGATTACCACGCAGGACATCAGTTTTCTGACCAGCCAGGGAATGCTCGGCGGCGACACCGTTCAGCCTTTTGGTGCGAACGGTCAGGGCGTGTTATTTGCCGAAGGTGGCTGCGCGATGCTGCTGGAAAGCGCCCGGCATCGTCATGCCCGGCAGATGGCGGATGGCGTCCGGCTCACGTCTGTCTATACGCAAACCAGCGCGGGGCGGAGCAACGACGGGGCGCAACTCAGTGCAAACCTGTTGAAAGTAATGAACAAAGCACTGGAGAGAGCAGACATTCTCTGTGCGGATCTGGCCGCGATTATTCCGCACGGAAACGGTTCTGAAGCCAGCGATAAAGCCGAGGCACTGGCGCTGGCCTCTTTCCCCGGCGAAAGCACGGTGCCGGTTCTGGCCTATAAAGGGCAGATTGGCTACACCTCAACCGGTTCAGGGATCGTGGATTTGATCATCGGTCACCAGGCTTTGTGCCAGAAGACGCTGCTCTCTCCGGTGGGAACCGGCCCGATCCGGGAAAATGTCGCGCCGTATGTGTTGCTGAATCAGGGACAGATAACACACAACAAACGCCATCTTTTAAAAGTCGGGCTGGGCGTTGATGGCTCGGTCATTGGTGTTGTGATGTCTGAGAACGCTGCCGCCTCATAATTTTACAGGGAAAGTATTATGTATTTATCTTCCTTCTCCATGACCGAGCCGGAAGGGCGGGTGTATATGTATGCGCCTTGCTGGCTGAATGTGTGGGAATCTCACATGTATAACCGCGCGCTGAAATCCACCCGTTCTAACGGCTGGGGATTTAAACGCTTTGGAACGAGCAGTGATATTTACGCCAGTGAGATGATCAGAACACCCCATTACACGAATTATATTGTTGCGATGGAAGAAGTCTCGGAAGCGGCATTACATAATCTCAGCGCGAAAGAGCGGATGTTATTGATGAAATCGCGAACGGCGTTTATTTATGCCGACAGTTGGGGCGAAAGTTCGTCGTTTGAAAATATCAGCAGCGTGCTGCATCAGGCGATGATCGACACATTACCGAAAAACCTGATCAAGAAATTTTCCGTCAAAGACTTTAGCTGCAAAATTCGTGGCGAAAAACAGTCGCTGGTTCAGGCGATGCGTCTGGCACAGGATTATCTGGACTGGGATATCTTCGATTTTGTGGTGATCTGCGCCGCATACCGTGCGGTGCCGGTGCTGGTGTTCTCCGAAGAAGATCTGCCCGTGAATAAGAAAGAGAAAGCTCAGGAACAGGACATAAAAATAAACCTGTCGGTTGAGCGCGTCGGGTGTTTTATTTTCAGTCGGCGGGAAAGCGCTCTGGAAATTAATACCGGAAAATATGTTGCGCAGAATAAAGATTTGCCGTCGAAGGATATTCTGTCCGGCGCAGATAACGATATTGATCTGATGTGTTTTTCAGGTCTGAGAAGAAATAATCTCTGGCGTGAGGTGTTCCTCGAAAATAAGCGTGACATGCAAAAAGTCAGCCTGCCCGGACTCTACGGTAGCAGCGGATGCCTGACGCCTGCGCTGAGCTGGATTTATTTTCAGCAGCATGCGGCTCCGGGCGAGAAAATGCGCAGCGTCGTGCCGGATAACTTTGGCGGATATCACTATTTTGACACCTGGTATCAGGGAAATTAAGCGGACGAAACGATGACGATCAGGGAACGGCCGGCAATATTGCTGATGGATGTGTGTAAAAGCTTTGGCGCGGGCGACGGCAAAGTTGATGCGCTGAAAAATATCAATCTGGAAATCGCGCGCGGCGAATTTCTGGCGCTGTGCGGACCTTCCGGCAGCGGGAAGAGTACGCTGCTGAATATTTTGTCCGGCATTGATAAGCCCACGTCGGGCTCGACGCTGTTTCTGGATAAATCGCTGAACGAGCTTGATGAAGGCCAGCTCTCAACTCTTCGTGGCCGTCATTTGGGATTTATCTTCCAGTTTTTCAACCTGATCCCGGTGCTTTCGGCGTTTGATAACGTGTGTTACCCGCTGATCCTCAATGGCCGTTATGGCCGCAAAGAGGCGCGGGAACGGGCGCAGCATACTCTTGATAGCGTCGGCATTGGCGCATTGGGCAACCGCACGCCGGGGCAACTTTCTGGTGGTCAGCAGCAACGTGTGGCGATTGCCCGGGCGCTGGCTCATGACCCGCAGGTCGTGGTTGCGGATGAACCCACCGGCAATCTTGATCAGGCGACCGGCGAGGCGATTCTCGAGTTAATGATGAAAATTAATCAGGAAACCCGCACCACATTTATTGTCTCGACCCATTCTGCGCAGCTCAGGGACCGTGCGCGGCGGGTGATTGAAATCAAGGATGGAGAAATTGTTCATGATGTTTCGAAGTAGCGCCGTTATTCTCGCGATCTGCTTATCCTTAGCCGCTCACGGAGCCGCCGCCCGTTCCGGGACACCGGCTCTGGAGTCCGTGCTGCAACAGGGTTTTCCTGTTCAGCCGGAGGCTTTATCGGCCACTACGCAGGCTTTGCTGCTTGAATATGAACAGCAAAAAGATATCGCGTCGCTGATTTTCTACTCTTATGGCACGCTGCGGATGGCCGATCATTATGCCGCAGTGAATGATTATGTGCTGGCTTCGGAATATGGGAAAACAGGTTTTTTTTATCTGGATGAAGCGGCTGATTCGCATGAAAATACGCCGCAGGTGCGTTATTTACGCGCCCGGATTGATGCTTATTTACCGGCAAAACAAGGCCGCTGCGTAATAGCGCTGGCGGATACCGACTATCTGTTAAAAAACCGGGCTAATTTCGGTAATGATATCCTGATTAATATTCTTTTCATGCGTTACAGGGCATTGCTCAGTTGCGGAGATACTGTTGGCGCGAATACGCTTTTAACACAACTCAAAAATCGCGGGCCGGTGGCGGTAAAATTATTATCCCTGAAGTCAGATGCCAGCCCCGCGTGGGACATCGGTGAAATAACTCAGATTGTTGTGCCTTTGATGAAAGGTGAATAAATGTTAACTGGAATGATTATAACCAACCTCGCCCTGCTGGTGATCGTCGGTTTTGTGCTGTATTGCCTGATCCGGCGACCGCAGGATGTGAAATTTGCATTCCTGAATTTATTCAGACATAAGAGGCGTTCCTTCTCTACCCTGATCGCCATTATTTTGGGTGGATTAGCCATTTTCCTCTATGGCGGTTTTATTCAGTATTCTTTCTGGATATTGAAAGAACAAACTGTCAGAACCAACGTCGGTCATATTCAGATTTATGACAAAAACTATTTTGAAACCTCGAATAAAAGCAAAAGTATTATTGGCAATTATGACGAGCTAAAAAATGAAATCCTGAATGACCGCGGACTTAAAGATTATATTTCTACGATTTCAGGCCAGCTGGAATTCACCGGTGTGATTTCGCACTACGAGAGTGAAACCTCGAGCTATTTTGCCGGCCTGGGGATCGAGCCTTTACCGGCGCTGAAACTTGGCTCTTTCGACAAACTGGTGTCCGGCAGCGATCTGTCGCGCATTAAAACGGATGAGGTGATCCTGGGAAGCGGGCTGGCCAAAACCCTGAACGCGCAATATGCCGACTGGCTCGACGTTCTGGTGGCAAACGCTCAGGGCGGGCAGGGTGCCTTGTCGCTGAAAGTCCGCGGTATTTTCACCTCCGGCATTAAAGATTATGACGACGTGGCGATGAAAATTCCCCTGCAAACCGCGCAGCACATCATGAATACCAATGGCGTCAGTAAGTTCGTCATTCTGCTGAAGAACGATGCGGATTTACCGGTATTCAGCGCCAGACTGACGCAGTTTATTGCCGACCGGCATTTGCCGCTGATGGTGAAAAACTGGCAAGAACTCTCGATCTTTTATCAGCAGGTTGAAGGTTTGCTGACCGGCATTTACTTCTTCATTAAAGCGATTGTCGCACTGATTGTGATCTTCATGATCAGCAACTCGATGACCATGAATATCGTCGAAAGAACCCGCGAAATCACTACGCTGCGGGCGATCGGCCTGCGCCCCGGACACGTGACCCGGCTGTTTTTACTTGAGGGAATTTATATCGGTGCGCTTGGGGCCGCGGGTAGCCTGATTCTGGGGATGATGATTGCGTACCTGATCAACCTGAAAGGTATCGCGATGCCGCCGTCTCCGGGGCAGACCCTCGGCTACAACGCCTTTATCAAAACGGACAGTGCAGAACTCATCTGGATCACCCTGATTTTGCCGGTGCTCACATCGTCGCTGGCCTCAGTTTTACCTGCACTGCGGGCATCGCGGTTGAATATTTCAGACGCTTTTAAAGCGGTATAAGGACATTTCCATGAAATCAGGCCTTCTTCTTATCGCCAGTTGTCTCACGTGGTTCCCGGTATTCACGCATGCGGCGGACACCAGCACGGCTCTGAACATTATCCGGCAGGCAGACGATATCCGGTCACCCGATCAGCCCTTTCGTTACACGGTCACCGTGAATGAATTTAAGAGCGGAGAAAATGGACCGGTGAATCAGCAGGTTCTGGATATCTCCATGCGTTTTCTGAAACCGAAAGACGGTGAACAGGCCGACGCACGTTCGCTGGCCCGCTTTGTTTCTCCGCCACGGGATCGCGGCAAAGTCATGTTGTCCGACGGCTACGATTTATGGTTTTACACGCCGGAACTGCGCCGCCCTGTGCCGATCTCACGTCAGCAAAGGTTGATCGGACAGATTTCTAATGGCGATGTGATTGTGACCAATTTTGAGTTTGCCTATGACGCCACGTTGCAGGGAGAAGTCCCTTGCGGCGCGAATGCCTGCTATTCGCTGATGCTCACCCGCCGCTCAGCGGAAGTCACCTATCCGAAAGTGAATTATCTGGTAGAGAAAGGCAGCTACCGCCCTTATAAAGCCGCATATTTCTCTCTTGATGACAAGCTGCTCAAGGAAGTGTGGTACCTCGGTTACACACCGCTGCTGGGCAAGGAAAGACCCTCCAAAATTAAAGTCACGGATCCGCGCCGTGGCAGCGGTTATTCGGTCATGGAATACAGCGATGTCCGGTTTGAATCACTGCCGCTTTCCCGCTTCACGAAAGAGAGTATTCAGCGGGGCGGCAATTGAAACGTTCTGCCTTGCTGATACTGGCCAGCGGCGTGTGGCCGTCGTTGCCGCTTTACGCCGCCTGCCTGACGAATTCCGACACGGTGATTTACGCGCAAGCGTCTTACGTCAGCAGACAGCCGCCGGTCTGGCAGATTGACGGGAAAAATCCGTACGCCGCAAACAATACGTTTAATGATGTAGCGATGAATTACCGTAACGATTGCACGCTGGTTGAAGACAAGCTGGACGTGGATTTCTCGCTGCTCGGCCTGGCCTATTATCCGTACAAAAGCCCCGGAGCTTTTGAGAAAGACGATCATCGCCTGCGTGCGCTGGTCGATAAGCTTCGTTTGTCCTATACGCCGACAGAAAGCCTGCGGCTGGACGTCGGTAAACTCCGGTCAAAAGGCGGCGCTTTCTACCTGAAATCACCGGCCAGCCTGCTCAGCAATTACAACGCCGGGTTCAAGGCCACGCGCATTAATTCACCTGAGATGAAACCGCTTTATACCGATGCGTTTTGGGGCGCGGTGCTGGCGCAGGATACGCTTGCTTACTCGCTGTCGTTAACCGCGGCGCCAAGGCTCACGCAGCCCGGCCCGCGCTATGAATCTTCGGGAAACTGGAATGCGCTGGCCCGTTCCAATGCCAGCGACCGCTATCTGCTGACGTACACGGATTACCGGTTTGGTGACAGCACGCCCTCAGTGAGCCTGATGACGGGCGATAAAAAATCGGTCGCCGTGGCACAAACGCTGAACGTGACGCCGCAGTTCATTCTGAGCACCGAACTGGCCTACCATTTTCAGCAACAGTGGCGGCATCTTGACGAGAAAAGCGCGCAAGAAGTGCAGAACTACCGGTTTCCGGATTCCCTCTACAGCGCAAAAGATGACGATGGCGTCGAGCTGGCGCTCGGAATGCAATACACCACTGATCGCTTCAGTCAGTTTGGCCTCGAATATTACTTTCAAAGTGAAGGATATTCTTCCGCGCAGTGGGACAAACAAACGGACCTCATCAAATTCCTCAACCAGCGGAAGAATTACGCGCCACTGGACCGGGCATTTGACGCTTACAAGTATCTGATGGCGTCTGAAATCTACAACGCTTCCAGCCAGGGAAACCTGCTGGGAAAGCATTATCTCAACGCTTACGGCAGCTACCTGATGGATGACCAGTCATCAGTTCAGCCTTTTGCGGTGATGAATTTACAGGACAAGAGTGCGACGGTCGGCCTGAATATCAACAAACCGCTGAACCCGCAGCTTGAGCTTTATGGCGGGCTGTACACGGCATTTGGAAAGAGTGATTCGGAGTTTGCTTTATTCGGCGAAACTCTCGGCACTTATCTGGGTTTTAAGTATCACCTCTAGGTGATTCACAGGGACAGAGAGATGGACATAAACGCATCAAAACCGGTTGTCTTATTATTTGCCGGGCAGGGGAATCCGGTCATCGGAATGGGATCTGACTTATGGGATATCAGTGCCGAAACCCGTCGTATCTGGGATTGCGCCAGTGATATTTCCGGGCTGGATATCCGCCGCCTGTGTGCTAAAGGGCCGATGACGCGGCTGGTTCAGACCCCCGTGCAACAAATTGCCGTAACGGCCATTAACACCATGCTTTTTATCCTTTATCGCGAAAGTCACGGCGATGCGGCCTTCTCCGGCGCCTGCGGGCACAGCGTGGGGGAATATTCCGCGCTTTACGCCGCCGGAGCCCTCACGCTGGAGGATTTATTCAGGGTCATTCATTTCCGTTCCACGCTGATGCACGATCTGAGCCTCGCCAATAAAGGGAGCATGCTGGTGGTGAAGGGCAGCGACCGGGCGAGTCTGGCTGAACTGCTCGCGCAAAAAGAGATTGAGGCAGAAATAAGCTGCGATAACAGCCGTAAGCAACAGGTGATCGGCGGTACGCTGACCGCGCTGCGCGACGCCGGTCAGGTGGTTGCCGGCGTCGGGCTTGAGAGCACCAAACCCGGCGTGAGCGGGGCGTGGCATACACGTCTGATGAACAGCGGCGTGCAGCCTATGCGCGATTTTCTGGCGGGCGTAGATATCAGGCCGCCACAGTTTGACGTGCTGATGAACGTTACCGGTTTGCCCGAAACAAATCCTGAAATCATCAGGGAGAATCTGTCCTTGCATCTGACGCACTCTGTGCAATGGACTGCGTCAATGGATCACTTTCTGGATAAGCCGGCGTCGGTGCAATTTGCCGAGATCAGCAATAAAGCCTATCTGATTCATTTACTCAATGATTTCGCAAAATTCACGCCGGAGATGGCGGTACATTGCAAAACTGATGGCACAGTGAGTGGCGTGAAATGATCCCCGATTATGCAAAATTTGTCCGTTTTCAGGATAAAAGGCTCATCCCGTTTATCTACGTTATCCTGTTCGTTGTGCTGGGTTTCTACTGGAAAAATAACGCCTATTCCTTTAATTCCCATGATGCGGGTGTGATCAGCGTGATTCTGGCGATCACGCTCTATACGCTGCTGTACGAACTGAAAGCGTATTGGGCCTACAGCTATGTGATTAACCGCATTAACCTGGATGCCCTGAAAGGCAGAAGCTGCTCAACAATCACGGCGTTTTTCGCCAGACCTGCGGTCGTCAGCGTTTGTTCTGTTCTCTTTTTCTGGCTGATGGCGCAGGCGTGTTTACGGTTTCCCGCCAGCCGGTTCAGCCTTATTTATCTGTACCTGATATCACCGGTTTTCATGACTCTGGTTCTCAGAACGGTGCGGCGGGTTTATATCCGCCAGCTGCTGAACGGCATGAGCAGCACGGTGAGTTTCAGGAGTATTTATCAGTACACCGTTTATTACCTTGCACTGAATACCGTGCTCAATGTGCTTTCGGTTAGCCCGTTGCAGGCGAACCCGGCGTTTTCCTTCAGCGAGGGCTATTTTTCCGCCAGACTGATGATTGCCATGCTGATCCTCTGCGGCGTCGTGCTGGCGATAAATCTGGCGTTTTCGCGGCTCTCTAAACGCTACCTGTTTCTGGGGCGTATCTTCCTGAAAGAGATCACCATCTATTCGGCCTCGCCGGTGCCCTTCGGGCGGTTTATCAGCAAGCCCTTTTTAGTCCGGATAATACTGTTAGCGGTGGCGCAGGCGGGGTGGATATTCATTCTGAGTTTCATTGCAGGCGGCCTTACTATCAGCATGCCGTTCGTGATGTATTTCCTGCTGTGCTATCTGCCCTGTCTGATGTATCACTTCCTGCATGTTTACGCGTACTGGCTTAAAGAGTTTCACTTGTCCTGCGATATGTATTTTCGCTACGAGAGTTTTATGCAGCGTAAAAGCCTGAATATGTAGAAATAAAAAACCTCCGTTAAGCGCCGGAGGTTTTTTTTATATCAGACAGATGCTCGTTTGTTACGGGGTTTCATACGGGAGTGCCGCATCGTCTTATAGCTGATTACTCCAATGCCTTTAAAATTTGCATCGCAGCTTTTACCCGCTCAGTGTTGGGATAATTTTTATTCGCCAGCATAACGATGCCTACCTGTTTTTCAGGAATAAAAGCCACATAGGCACCAAATCCGCCGGTTGCTCCGGTTTTGTGAACCCATGATGCATTCACGCGCGGATGCGACTGCGCACTCCGTACCTGTTGCGGGCCCAACGCGATCTGGTTATCTGCGCCGTTTACTGCCAGCTCAGCCTGAGCTGGCCAGTCAAGCATTTCCCAGCCCAGCCCCTGATAGAGTGCATCGGTGCGATAAAAACGCGTTTGTGCCAGATCCAAAGCTTGCCGTAACGTCTTATCTGCCACGTCCTGCGGATCCATATTCGCCTGCATCCAGCGCGACATATCTTTTATCGAAGATTTCACCCCATAGGCTTCCGCATCCAACATACCCGGTGATACACGAACGGGCTTACCCTCACGGTAACCCCAGGCGTAAGCGCTTTTGGCAGATTCCGGCACAGTAATAAAGGTGTGACTGAGCTTAAGCGGCGTAAACACGCGTTGTTGCATGGCTTGCTCAAAGGAAAGTCCGGTGGGTTTTACCGCTAAAAACCCAAAAAGACCGATACTGCTGTTCGCATACTGACGCGCGGTTCCGGGTGACCATTGAGGTTGCCACTCCTGATAGAAGTGAACCAACGCCTTCTCATCAGTGACTGCATCCGGAACCTGCAACGGCAGGCCACCTGCGGTGTAAGTCGCCAGCTGAAGCAGCGTAATGTCGTGCCACTGCGGCGTGTTAAGTGCGTGCCAGTATTTGCTGGCCGGATCTTTAAGCGCAATCTCGCCTTTCGTCACGGCGACGCCACCCAATACACCCGTGAAGGTTTTACTCACTGAGCCCAGTTCAAAGAGGGTGTCTTCTGTTACCGGACGCCTTTGTGCTTCATCAGCCATGCCCCAGGTAAAGTAGTAGGGCTTTCCTCTGACCACCACCGCGACCGCCATTCCGGGGATACCTTGCTGCTGCATCAGCGGTTTTATTGCCTGACTCACGGTAGTTTCCACATCCGGGGCGGCTGCGTTACTCATAGAGCACACAGAGGCCAATACCGTCGCTATTAACGTTTTAGAAATTAACTTCACTGTTTTAACCTTATGGTTTGTTGTCCCACCTGAATTTTGCCCAGTTTGACAGATTGCAACAAACTGTTAATTTTAGGGTCTGATAAAAGAAAAACTTACAGGTGGAATCGTGGTTCGTCCTTACATCCCTTTAAATGCCCTGAGATCATTCGAAGCTGCCGCCCGCCACCTAAGCTTTACTAATGCGGCCTCAGAACTGCATGTCACTCATGCGGCGGTCAGCCAGCAGGTGAAATCACTGGAACAACAGCTTGGCTGCCCGTTGTTTGTACGTGTTTCACGCGGACTGATGCTGACCCCGGAAGGCGAAAGTCTGTTGCCTGTGTTGAATGATTCTTTCGATCGTATTGCTGATACGTTGGATCGTTTCTGGGCAGGGCAGGTGCGGGAAAAACTTAAAGTGGGTGTGGTAGGAAGCTTTGCCATCGGCTTGTTGTTGCCCCGTGTTGATGATTTCAACCACCATCACCCGCACATTGAACTGCAACTTTCCACACACAATAATCGCGTTGATCCTGCTGCGGAAGGTCACGATTACACCATTCGCTTCGGTAGCGGTGCCTGGCACGGCACAGAGGCACAGTTTATTTGCGATGCCCCCCTGTCGCCGCTGTGTATTCCCACGATCGCCCGACAGTTGGAGCATCCTGCCGACGTGCATAAATTTACCCTGCTACGCTCTTTTCGCCGTGATGAATGGAGCCACTGGTTGCAAAGCATTAATGAACATCCACCTTCTCCCGCCCAACCTGTGATGATATTCGATTCTTCACTGACCATGATCGAAGCCGCGCTGATGGGGACAGGCATTGCGCTCGCTCCCAGTAAGATTTTCAATCACCTGCTGCAAACGGAGAAACTCATTCGCCCCTTTGCCGCTGAAATTAACCTCGGGGGTTACTGGCTGACACGATTACAAACGCGCGCCGAAAGTCCTGCTATGAAGGCGTTCTCGAACTGGCTCAGTGCGCAATTTGGTGCGAAATGAAATGCGGGTGGTGTGTCAGGGTGTTTTTGTTGACCACTTCAAGAAGAAGGTCGAGAAATATGAAGTAATGCAGTAATAACCTTATCCACGCATTGAATATATGACACATAAGATAAGACCGGGCCGGTGAATAATCAGCCTGCCCGGTCTGAGGAGGTAAAGCTCAGAAATCAGCGAAAAACTTAAGCCGTTTTGCGACGACGACGGTACAGCCAGATGCCGATGAACAGGATGACGATTAGCGCACCGGCGACCATCCCGACACGTGCCAGCATTAATAACGGTGACGCCGCGCCGCCATTACGCAGCTCTTTGACGCGTTCGCTGGTCAGGCTGATGTGACTGCCGCCCACGTCTTTCATCAGATAATTGGTGAGATGGGCAATTTGTGCATCGCTAAGTTCATGAGCAAACCCCGGCATTCCCTGTCCCTTTTCGGGCCAGACACCGTCCAGAATTGCCATCGCGACATTGTCCGCCGTGGGCTTTTGCAGTATCGGATGGTTCTTCAGCGCAGGCAGCCCGTTCAGCCCTTGTCCTTCCTGATTGTGACAGGCGGCGCAGTTGCCAAGATACAGTTTTTGTCCCTCGCTCATGGCGTCCAGCGCAGCGGGCGTATCATTACCGGTCACGGGCGTAAGCCCCGAAGTCACCGGCTTAACCACAGATTTGGCATCCTCAGGTAACAGATACACCGTGATAGCCTGCCGGTCTTCCGGTGTCAGACGCGAAAAGCTCTTATCGATTGCCTCCAGCATCGGGCCGCCCGCCGTTGCACCGTTATCTGCATGGCCGGTGGCCAGATACGCGGTGAGCATTTCACGGGTCCAGTGCGTGTCGGTCAGCTGCCGGGCCGTGATATCAGGAGCAAACCAGGTGCCCAGTGATGCGCCGCCCAGTAACTTATCCTGCTGTTCTGCCATCAGGAAATTGCGCGGGGTATGGCAGGTGCTGCAATGGCCTAAACCCTGCACCAGATACGCACCACGATTCCACTCTTCAGAACGGTCGTCCTGCGGTTTGAAGGTCTCTTTGTCGAGGAATAACAGGTTCCAGGCCGCCATGCTAAAGCGAAGATTGAACGGGAAAGGCAGATCGGTTGCCTGTGGACGCTGGTCCACCGGCGCGACGCCGTGCATGAAGTAGGTATACAGCGCGCTGACATCTTCATCGTTCAGTTTGGCATAGGCCGTGTACGGCATTGCCGGATAAAGCGGGCTGCCGTCCGCACGCTTGCCTTTGCGCAGCGCGTCGGAGAACTGTTCCAGCGTGTAACGGCCTATGCCGTCGGTTTTCGACGGGGTGATATTGGTGCTGTAAATCGTACCGATCGGGCTGACGATGGCATGCCCGCCGCTGAAGTCCGGTTTACCGCTGTCGGTATGACAGGCACCACAGTCACCGGCAATCGCGAGATATTCACCGCGTTTGATCTGCTCATCCTGCGGCGCTGACGCGGCATAAGCTGACACGCAAAAGAGAAGCACCAGCGGCAGCATTTTTAATAAAGAATTACGCATGCTGAGTTTCCTCGAGAATTTTATCCGCGGTGCGCAACGCCAGCGCCATGGCCGTGAGTGTCACGTTGCAGGTGCCTACGGTCGGCATCACGCCGGTGCCCACCATAAAGAGATTTTCATGATCGTGCGCACGACCCCAGGCATCGGTCACGCTGCTGGCAGGATCCAACCCCATCGACAATGTGCCGGTGATGTGCTGACGGTTAGAAAACTCTCCTTCCTTACTGTGTTTGATGTTGGTCGCACCGAGCTTCGCGGCGATGGCGTCATAATTCTCTCGTGTGACCCTGGCGCCTCGCTGCTCATATTCGCCTACGGACCAGTAAAGTTCAGGCGTCGGTAAACCCAGCGGGTCTTTCTTACTGCTGAGCGTTACCCGGTTATTCGGATCAGGTAACTGTTCCATTGCATTTTTGATGCTCAGACGGCGGGCAGCGCGGAACTGGATTTGTTCTTCCAGCTTTTTGCCGAAATACCCTTGTTGCAGCAGCTCTTTGGTGACGCTGGCAACCTGCGAAGCGTTGGAGATATCGATACGGAAAGGCGCATGCTCTTTTCTGAACTCACCGTCGCGGAACTGCCCTATGGAGCAGGGGCTGACGGGGCCGCGTCCCGGCCAGATCGGTTCATCCACATCAAAGGTAACGCCGATAGCAGGGTGATCGCAGAGATTGCGGCCCACGTTGTCGCGGGCATTGGCAATCCCCTGCGGGAATTTATCGCTGACGGACATCAGCAGGAGTTTAGGGGTTTCAATCGCGTTTGCTGCCAGCACGAAAGTTTTACCGGTAACCCGGTGGCTGACTTTGTTCCAGTCGAAATACCAGACGGCGACGATGTTTCCCTGAGTGTCGTGTTCAAGCTTATACGCCACGGCTTCGGTAATAATGCTGACACCGGAGGCTTCGGCCTGCGCTGCCGCCAGACCGCCGTGGTATTGCGCATCTATCGGACAAACCGGCATGCAGTTATTGTTACCGCAGCAGGCAGGGCGCCCGTCGAAACTGCGGCTGTTGCGACCCGTGCAGTCATCGAGCACCGTGAAATCAGGTGCCAGACGATCGGTCACCCGTTGTTGCAACCATGAGGCCGGTACCGCGTCCATCGGAAAGGGTTTGGCGCGCGGTGAACCGTTATCCGGCGCGCCACCGACACCGGCAATAACTTCTGCCTGATAGTAGTAATCTTCCAGGTCGTCGTAAGCTATCGGCCAGTCTTTGCCGATACCGTACTGGCTGTGCTGGCGAAAATCGTTAGGGACGTAGCGCCACAACTGCGCAGCCCAGTGCCAGCTGGTTCCGCCGAACATACGGATGTACTGGGCATTGAACGCATGCGGGCCTGTCTGCTGTAAATACCCGTTAGGTTCAGGCGTGTAACGTGGCTGAGGAGCCATTTCGGAATAGGGATAAGGGGACATAAAGTCGGATTTGAACGCGGAGGCACGAAAGCGTTCAACCAGCGCATCGCGGCTGACTTTCGGCCCCGATTCCAGCAACAGCACGGATTTGCCCGCTTTTGCCAGTCGGGTAGCAAGAAGGGAGCCGCTGACGCCCGCGCCAATGACGACCACATCGGCAGAAAGTTTATTATTCATATATGACATTGCTCTTAAAGAATTTAGGGTTGCTTAGCCCAACTGCCGCAGGGGCCATAAGAAAAACTTGGCGGTACCAGTTTGTCGCTAACGGCCTTGTTGGCCAGCGTATTGATATAGGTGACGTAGATGGCTTTATAGCCCTTGCCGACGACCCCGTTGTACCAACCGCCCAGAATATTTTTAGCTAAGGTTTCGGCATCCACATGCGCCTCGGGAAAGCGCAGCACCGGCTGTTCCAGCCAGTCCGGATTGGCATCCAGCAATGTTTTAAGTTGGGTCAGCTCCTCAAAAAAACGTTCCTGCGTCAAGTTCAGCGCATGACATAGCGCCTCAGACACCGTGTTATCCAGCGTTTCATGCAGGGTCAGCTGGCGGGAAACCTGGATAAAGTTGGCGAGTAAGGCGGCGTTTGGCTCAATCATGGCGGCGTTAGCGCGCGGGAGGGGGATCAGTTTCCCCGCCACGGAGGTCAGGCCCACCAGGCCAATGACCTTCAACACGCCTCTGCGTGAATATTGCTTCATATTTTTCTCTTTCTTATCAATAACGGCAGACGGGTTTTCCGCCGTCAGGTCTTTGAACGGGAGTGCTCCCGTTTCATTCCGGGCAGCGATGTTTTAACCCGCAAACATACAATAATCGTAGGGGATTTTTCTGACGAGGGAGAAATTTAAAGCAGATGAACGTCGGTTTTTACGTCATGTAAAAAGGGGAGTTACGCATTTGTTCCGGAGGGAACGATGTTATTCGCTTTCCTGCGCACAGGAATGTGAGTTCCCTGTGAAACCTTCTCCTGTCAGAGACAAACTGTCGTATCCCTGATTCATTTTCCGACATAATGCACTCATTTAGTTAAACAAATCATAACAGACATGAAAAAAGAAACGCTCAATACAGCAACGTAGTGTATATGGGTTTGAGCGGAGAATTTTGAGTTTTACTCCTCAGTCTGTTTATTGCAATATCTGACATTATCGCTCAAAGGTATAAACCTAAAGGGTCGCGTGATGCAGAGAACAAACAATAAAAAGAAATTAATCCTGATATTCTGCTTGCTCTTTGCTCAATTACTGAGCGGGTGCGTACTGACTCGGGTTTCTGAAAAATCACATGCCAGAGAAGTCGAGAGCCTGAATCTTATCGGAATGAGCCTGGATGCGGCGAAAGAAAAGTTAAGTAAAGAAGGATTTGATTGCAGCGACTATCCTGAGACTAACAGGGTGCAAACCCAATCCGGCCCACGCACTTTAATACAGCTTGATTGTAGCAAAAGGAGCTTAGAACTGATTTGTCCGCAAATACGCTATGCGGTGCTCAATGTCGACCCCCAAAGCTTCAAAGTGGTATTGGTGGGAAAACGCATAACTGACCAAGCCTGTTTTTGATGATTAAATCCAGGAGTCATTAGCGAGTAAAAGACGGGGCTGCTTGCAAAAGGGAAAATATCTAAGGTTAAGCCTTTTTTAAGCAGACATCAGTTTGTCGGAATATCTCTAAATATGGACGGTTTGAATTACAGGAACACTTAGGTTTCAAGTGCAGCGAGAATGAGGGTTTCCATTTTCTCAGGAGGGGTGAACGGTGCAAAACGTTTGAGCGGTTTGCCGTCGCGACCAATCAGGAACTTAGTAAAGTTCCACTTGATCCGTCCACCCAGCACGCCGGGTAATTCGTCCTTCAGGTAACGAAATACCGGGTGTGTAGCGGCACCGTTGACCTCCACTTTCTCAAATATCGGGAAGCTCACACCATAGTGGATGTGGCAGGTCTGCGCGATTTCGTCGGCACCGCCGGGTTCCTGATTACCGAACTGGTTGCAGGGGAAGCCAAGCACCACCAGACCTGAGGCGGCGAACTTCTTGTAGAGCGTTTCAAGCCCTGCGTATTGTGGCGTGAAGCCGCAATGGCTGGCGGTATTAACCACCAGAACCACCTTGCCAGCATAGTCGTCCATAGAAATGAGCTGCCCACCCAGACTGGTGGCCGTAAGTTGATGAAAGGTGGTCATGTCAGTATCCTCAGAGCAGATTAGCAAAATCGAACGAAAGCGAACAACCAGCAGGCATCTTTGACCTGCTCAAGGGTCATTCCTTTGTCGGAAACACCTTACGATCCTTTATTGTGTTGTGGCACAAATTGGCGTGAGAAGGTGTGACGCCATTAATAAACCAAAAACTGATTTCTTTTCATACCTCAATGAAAAATAGATTCAGCGTTCTTTCTCATCAATCCAGGCAACGAGATCGGCGAGCCTTTTCTCAGAAAACACGGCTATCCCGTGTTCCGTGAGTAGCGAAGCTGCGACTCCCATCCCTGACTTACGCTGGCCGCTAAATGAACCGTCATAGATGAACTGGCTACCGCATGTCGGACTGCCGTCGGTTAACAGCGCAGCGGTACAACCTGATTCCTGAGCTGTACGCAGTGCCAGCCAGGCGGCAAGCTGATAATGCTCAGTGACATCCTGCCCCGTAATTTCAAGTATTCTGATCTGAGCCTGCATTACGTTTTTACCACCAGTGGAAACAATCTCAGCAGGTGGACGTGGAATTGGCAATCCGGCAGCCAGTTCAGGACAATGGATCACAAGACGCTGCTCTTTCTGCCAGCGCTGCAACTGATCTGTCAGTTGTGCTTTCTCGCTTCCGTCATAGCGCACTTTGAACCCCATCAGGCAAGCACTTACCAGTATTTTATTCATCATCGTTATCGTCTGTGAGGGCAAGTGAATGCCTGGATTATAACACCTTCTCTTTTTACACTTTTCAATTTATTGAATTTCAGGAAATGTTATGGGAATAATACGGTGGTAGTGACAGGGCGGGATTTTCTATCTTTTGCTGTAACTTAAGTTAAATTAAAATCTGGTAAATCTGTTTTTATAAAAATAAATTTTGGCCTCAGATAATAATCACACAATACCTAAGGGAATTAAATGAAGTTACTTCAAGGTTTGCTTTTTATACTGTCCGTTGCGATAACCGGTCAGGCCAGTGGCGCCACCACCACGCTGACTGATGTGTTGGGAAATAAAATAACCTTAGATACGCCGGTGAAAAGGGCGGTATTGGGTTTCTATTTTGAAGATTATATGGCGGTAGGGGGGGAACAGGCGTTTGACCATATTGTCGGCATTTCGCGTGAAGCCTGGCATGGCAAAGTGCCAGCGAACTGGGATATGTATATCAAACACCGTCCTTCTATTGCTGATATTCCGGATATTGGCGAAATCGACCTGCACAATGTGTCGCTGGAAAAGTTAATCAGCCTGAAGCCGGATGTGGTCATTTTAGCCAGCTGGCAGTACGCGGCGTTGAAGTATGAAGTCACGCAACTTCAGAGTTTGCATATTCCGGTTGTCGTGCTCGATTACAATGATCAGACGGTAGAAAACCATGTGAAATCCACGGAAATAATCGGAGTATTAACCGGCCAGACTGACCGCGCCAATGAGCTGGCCCTGCTTTATAAAAATAACATCACACTGATTGAAGACCGGATCAGACAGGCAAATCTGCCTAAGCCAAAAGTCTACATTGAGTTTGGTAATAAAGGTCCGGCGGAGTATTCCTTCACCTATGGCGAAAATATGTGGGGCGTGATGCTGCGTCTTGCAGGTGGCGAAAATATAGCTGCGCCTTTTGTTAAACAGTGGGGCGAAATTAATCCTGAGCAGTTGCTGGTTGCCAGACCGGATGTCATTTTTATTTCCGGCAGGGAAAACAATAAAGTGGATACAGCACTGGAAATGGGCATCGGCGTCAATGAAGCCATAGCAAGAGCTAAACTCAACGGGTTCGCCCATCGTGACGGCTGGGGTTCATTACCGGCGATTCAGAATGGCAAACTCTACGGCGTTTATCAGGGCGCATCACGTACGCTGGTCGATTTCACAATGGTACAGTTTATCGCTAAATCTCTTTATCCAGATTTATTTAAGGATATTGATCCGGTGAAAAACTATCACGATTACTACCAAAAATATCTGCCAGTTATGCCGGTGGGCACCTTTGCGTTATCGGCCAGCGGTGGAAAAGATTGATTGTTGATATTTGTTGTTAAAAGAAGCCCGGATTATCTCCTAAAGCTTGCCAGATAAGCTTTTGACGGAGGCCGTAACGCGTAGCGTTGCGGCTTCATTTTTACCGCACTTGGGGAGTTTCCCACCCTCCGCCTGGCAATACAAAACTCTCTGACATCTCCAGTATCTCTGAGATGCTCCTCATAGATTTACACGGAACAATGTTATGAACGTCCGCTATGAGCGTGAAGCGGACATTAGACTGCTCATGTTTAAGGAAAAAAACTTTCCAACAGCTCAAGTCCAAACTGCCAGGTCTCTGGGACCCCCGAGGTTTAAAGGCTTAAATCCCTCACCTTCTTTACCGATCATGTATCCCGAGGTCAGAACTATACGGGCTTTTTCGAGAATAATAGTCAAGGGGGGAGAGCATGCCCACATGCCGGGGCAGTTCGTTTGCCATTCAGCGGCGCGGTCAAAGGTACCGGCAAGATGCGATACCGTAGGAGGATTGGAAGAAAGGAAAAAGACATAGGTAGCGAAACAACGCTGCCAATTAAGGATTTAATGAACCTGTCATTGACAAGTATAATACCCATCATAAAAAATCATGAGGGCATTACCTATTAATTTAGCATTAATAATTATCTCCTTTACGCTTTTTAAGTGCTCGGAGATAATTGTTTAAGATCATGTATCTTTAAAGGGGGAGGGTCTTTTTCTTTACTTGTGAAAGTGGGCGCTCAATATAAAACCACGATAGCCAAGCCAATACAATTGAGAGAGCCAATGAAAGTGAAAATCTCCCGTAGCCGTCTTCTAACCCAATAGTTGAAAAGTACTTGCCCATTCCATTATTCATTAAGGTATGTATAAGATAGAGTGAGAATGATATATTCCCCAACCATGCTAAAACACCCGGAACATATTTTCCAATTGCATCCTCTGACAACACTACACTGATTAGTATCAATGCATAAATCCATCCTGAACTAAGTATTCCATGTCCCAAAAATAAACCATGGCTAAAAAAATATGCTGCTGAAATTATTGTAACAAAGGTAGCAAATGCCATGATATTAGGCGAGACCCACTTCAGGTAAGGTAGCAACAAGCCAAACATCATACCTGTAATGAATAACCAGATAATTGGATTCGTTATGAGGCCGAGTAACGGATATGATGTTTTATAACCTTCTGGTTCTAAACTTAATGTGTGCCCCAACAACACAGGGATTATAATTAAACTTATCGTAAAAAAAACTCCGCTCCATATCCAACGCTTTGTAAAAAGCAAGGCTGCCGAAATGAAAATATAAAACATAACCTCATAATTCAATGTCCATCTTATGCCATACACCCCGCTGTCATCTACATAGAAAGGGGCGTGGTCAGATATAATCGGCATAAAAGTAAATGCGCTTATTAAATTAGCCGTTTTTTCCTGATAGTGAAATGTACTCATTGCACCAGTTAGAAAGAAAGTAAAAACCAAAATAATGTAGTAGGCAGGTAAAATGCGCAATGCTCTTTTTTTTAAAAAACTTAACATTCCTCTTATACCCTGGGGGGACCTGGATGCACTCAGAGTTATAACAAAGCCACTTATAAGAAAAAACAGATCTACACCTGTTGCCCCCCAGCCAAAAAGTTTATCGCCCAAACCAGGATTAACTGCATTGATATTCCATCGGAAGTGAAACAACACGACGCTAAGCGCTGCAAACCCTCTCAACGCCTGTACGCCCTTAAAAGAATAATTAGTCATAAAAATCAAAGATTCACGGTTTAATGTAATGAATGAATTGTAATATTACATGTTTTCTCTCAGCCTTGCACAGTTAGCTGTGACACTCCCCCAAATTCCTAATCCATGCACTTCGCGTCGTTCGCGTGAGCATATACAGATCCAATTGAGCATCGAAAGTTCTAACTGTATAACTCAGCGCAGATTGAGAAATGCCCATTTGGCCGGCTGTCTTAGTGAAACCTTTCTCGCGGCAACAGCAATAAAAACCTGATAATCACTGATGTTTTTCCGCCGCACTGATGAACCTCTCATGTTAATCGAGGCGGACTTGATTTAATTGTTATTTAGGCCTATGGCTACAAAATAACAGGAAAGTGTTCCCGAGAGCTAACCCAATGTCCGCTCCTGACACCAAGCGGACCTTAAATCTCATCTGCCATCTTAAAAAATGCCGACCTAAGCAGCATCGCTTAAAATTATCCTGATCAGCCACTACCTGCACACTTTTCCGTCGGACATCACCAGCGTCATTTCTCCTTGCCAGAACTCAGCGAGGAAGATCTCGCTGATCTGAGTCACACCCAGTGAGGTAATTTTTTCATGCAACCATTCCTCATCTTTCTGAATCGCGTCCAGCTCTGAGTACCGGATCCTGCCGTCTTTAATCAGTATCACCGACGGCATGTCTGCACCTTCGCAGACGGCGGTGATCTGTCCGCCCGGTTCGATTTGGGCATATTTCAGGTTCTGAAAAGAGTGGATGCCCTGCGCATGCAACTGGGACGCGACATTCAGGATATCAATCTTGTTTTTTCGTTTTAGTATGTTTTCCATAATAAACTTCCCATCCTTGATAATAGGAATGGGATTACCAATCGCAAATGAACGAAAGATAAAAAATCTCTTGCTGACGGCATTTAGCAAAGATATCAACATAACGCCGATAATAAGCACGATAATATACTGGTACAGCGGGATAACATCGTTGTAAATGACGCCGCCGATAATTCCACCCAGAACAAAGTTGCCGATAAAATCGACGGGTGTCATCTGAGAGAGCTGTGTTTTCCCTGAGAAATTCAGGTGTGAAATGACGATCAAAAAACCAAGGACGAATTTTGCCAGGACTAAAAGATAATATTCCATTAGGTTAACCCCCTCCACTTATAATTCAGTAATATATCACAATCCATTCAGATATTCAGTGGTTCAATGGTTCTGGCGGATAGTCGAACAATATCCGGACATGCTTTCAGTTAAATATGTTCTTACCTCTCAATAGAAGGGTTTTTTAAGTGCGCAGCGGCCCTGTTTTTGTGTAGGATCAGCACATAGAAATATTATGAGCTGGAGAATTATGGCTTCGCTGAAAGAAGTGGCCCAACGGGCCTCCGTTTCGCTGATGACGGTGTCACGCGCCATTAACGAGCCGCAACAACTCAAGCCGGAGACGCTGGCACGGGTGCGGGAAGCTATCGATGCACTTAATTATGTGCCCGATTTCTCAGCGCGAAAAATGCGCGGGAAAAGCAGCAAAGTATCCACACTTGGCGTGCTGGCGCTGGACACGGCAACCACGCCATTCTCCGTCGAACTGCTTCTGTCTGTTGAACTCACCGCACGTGAATTTGGCTGGAGCAGTTTTCTTGTCAGCATTACCTCACTGGCCGACAGCGAGCGGGCGGTGAGTCAGCTCCTTTCTCAGCGCCCGGACGGCATCATTTACACCACCATGGGGCTGCGTGAAGTGAAAATTCCGCCGCGCCTTGTCGGTAAAAATCTTGTACTGGCCAACTGCATCAGCCCTGATCATGAACTTCCGGGTTACATTCCTGACGATTTTGGCGGGCAATACCAGGCCATGAAATTGCTTTTGCAAAAGGGATACCGACATCCTTTGTGCTTTTATTTACCGGAATCGATTCCCGCCGGGATCCGCCGTCGCACTGGCGCAGAACAGGCCTGGCGCGAAGCCGGAATGCCTGCGGAACAACTTCGCCAGTTTCATATGGAATTCGGTGATGAGCATTACCGTGACATAGTGCAGATCCTGGAAAGATTTGCGCCCGACGGCAAACCTGACTTTGACGTGCTGATCTGCGGCAATGATCGCATTGCTTTTCTGGCTTATCAGGTCTTGCTGGCGAAGGGGATTCAAATCCCGCAGCAGGTTGCGGTGCTGGGGTACGACAACATGGTCGGTATCGGCGATTTATTCATCCCGCCGCTGACCACGGTTCAGCTGCCTCACCGCGAAATTGGCCGCGAGGCGGTGTTGCATCTGATCGAACAGCGCCCCAATCAGGGATTGATAAAAATCGATTCCCCTGTACTGGAGCGCGAGTCTTTATAACGTCTTTTCTTTATACACTTCCCGCACAATCAGCCTGAGCTCAGCGTCCAGAAATCACCCTGAACTAAGGTTGCTTTACCGTTTGTGGCAAAAACGGAGAGGGCGCGCTGGCCGGGTTGCGGATAAATTCTGCTGCTGAACGTCGCGTCTCCCTGATTGACGAAAACTTCCACCGACGAACGGTCGATGAAAATGCGTAAATCCAGACGTTTTCCCGGTGGCAGTGCGATGCTGCGGGCGTCTTTAATCCCGTGCATCGGGAAGTCCCTTTCCAGACAGAGTCTTTGCGCCTGTGTATCCACAAAAAGGGATATGCCGCCGCCGAGTTTTATCCCAAAGCTTTCCGCATCTGACGCCGCCAGATCCCATTGCGTGATAATCTCCGCGGCCTGCGCGTCGTCCGTCAGAGGCCGCATGTCGTTTCTGAGCACGCACGGAGTGACCGGATAATGTTCACGGCGCAGCGTCCGCACTTCTTCCACCGGCATCATGCGCACTTTGCCATCACGCAGCGTCAGTTCACGGGGCAATGTCATACAGCCCGCCCAACCTTCTGCTTTTGACGGCATCACCGATTCCCACATGTCCATCCACGCAATAACGATCCGTCGTCCGTCGTCCGCCGTAAATGACTGCGGCGCGTAGAAATCATGGCCGTGATCCAGCTCGGTAAAGCCTTCCGTAATCGTGAAGTCCTGGCCCGGTTTCCACGATCCGCGCAGGCAGCCGCTCTGGAATAAGTTCTGATAATCATAGCCTTGCATTTTGATCCCTTGCGGAGAACACATCAGAATATGTTCATCGCCAAGCGGGAAGAAATCCGGGCATTCCCACATATAGCCGCTATGGCTATCCGCTTTAGCCAGTACCCGATCCAGTTCCCACTGTTGCAGGCTCTTGCCTTTATAGAGCAGCACCTGCCCGCAGTCGCTGTCATCGCGCGCGCCGATCACCATCCACCAGCAGCCGTTTTCACGCCAGACTTTCGGGTCACGAAAATGCATGATGTTGTCCGGCGGGGTGAGCACCACCCCCTGTTTGGTGAAATGAATGCCGTCCTCGCTGGTGGCCAGACATTGCACTTCGCGGATGGCGCTGTCATTGCCTTCGCCGTTAAGCCAGACATGGCCGGTATAAATCAGGCTAAGTATGCCGTTGTCATCCACGGCGCTGCCGGAGAAACAACCATCGCGGTCATCATCGTTGCCCGGCGCCAGCGCAACCGGAAGATGTTCCCAGTTCACCATGTCCTTGCTGACGGCGTGCCCCCAGTGCATTGGCCCCCAGTTTTCGCTGAACGGATGGTGCTGATAGAAAGCGTGATATACGCCCTGATGGTAAATCAGTCCGTTCGGGTCGTTCATCCATCCTGCCGGTGGGGCAAGGTGGAAGAGGGGGTAGAATGCATCGCCGCGTTTTTTTGCCGCATCCTGCAAAGCGTGGTCAGCACGTTCAAGTCGCTGTTTCATACGTTTTCGCCCTTTTTAAAGTCCATTGAACAGGGAGTCCGGTTCTTATCACCGGTGAGAAGGAAAGCGGAAATCAGAGTGAGGGAAAGTACCAGCGCGCCCATAATCATGTAGGTGTCGGCAAATCCGATCACGTCATAGCCTTTGCCCGCCAGCGGAGAAAATACGCTGGCGCAGACCTGCGTAATGAACTGAAAACCCACAAGATAGAGCGTGGCAGAAAGGCGCGGGTCAAAGCGGGTGGTGATGTACTTAAACATGGCGATCAGCAGAATCGGTAATTCCACGGCGTGCAGCAGTTTCATGCAGGAAATCGTGACGGCATCGGCGGCCAGTCCTGAACCAAAGACGCGCAGAGCCATAATCAGACCGCTCAGCAGCAGGCCGTTTTTAGCGCCAATCTTATTGACCACAAACGGGGCGAGGAACATCCCGCCTGCTTCCAGAAATACCTGGAAGGAATTCAGGAAACCGTACATCTCGTTGCCGTTTCTGACGTCCGGGAAAAGTGACGAGAAGTACACCGGAAACTGCTGGTCATACACGTTATAAACGCTAACGCCGGTGACAAACACGATCAGCGCCCAAAAGCGGGGCAGGCGGAACAGATCGATGGCGTCGGACAGATGCAGATTACCGGGTTTGCCGTATTCGAGCTGGTTCAGGGCATCGGTTTTGACTTCGCGTAATCCCCACAATAACAGCAGGAAAATCAGCGCGGAGCAGGAGCCCATCCAGAAATTTAGGTTTGGATTGATGTTAAAGAGCATTCCGGAAAAGAACGTTGCAGCCGCCCAGCCCAGCGATCCCCACATTCTGGCTTTGCCAAATTCGAAACCTAAAATGCGGCTGACGCGTTCGGTGTACGACTCCAGCGCCCCAATTCCGGCAAAAAAAGTGGCGCCGACATAAAGTCCGCCTGCCACCGCACCCGCTAAAATATTGGACTGTAACAGCGGGGCAAAAATAAAGATGAAAAAGGGGCCACTGAGCAGCAACAAAAAACCAATCGCCCAGAGCAGGTTTTTGCGTAACCCCAGCTTATCCTGAATAAAACCGTACAATGGTTGAGCGCACAGCGCCGTCAGGGCGATGGCAGAAAACAATAATCCGGTGTCAGCACCCCGCAGGCCAATCTTCTGACTTAACCAGAGTGAGATAAGCGAAAAGGCCGATGACCAGGTGTAGAAAAAACAAAAAAGTAATCCGCTAAGCAATGTGTAAGGACTTCGGTTGCTGTTCTTCATGTGTGTGTCCGTTCATTATTAGAATGTGTAGACCACATTGTTAACGTTAACTTTTAGTTTTTCACAGATGTTGTAAGGCGAGTTTATGATGTTAATCACAAGTGTTAACGTTAACATAATTGAAGTGTGATCTGAACCACAATTTTAGGGAAGTGAGTTATCAAGCCTCCGGTTTTATCCCGCAGAGAGGCCCGGATAGTCCGCACAAAGCAACGTAATCAGCGGGGGCTTTGGGTCACATCTTGCTGTCCGCGAAGCCCATACTCGACCATCGCCATGTAAACGGAAAAGTAGTTGAGCGCCATTTGCATGAAGGTCAGATGCAAGACGATCGTGTTATTGTCGGAGTCGAGTCTCAGCAGGCCACCGGCCTCTGCGGCTTTCAGGCATCGCTTGATATGCGAGCGGGAAACCCCGCATTTTAGCGAAGCTTTCAGATAGTTATACTCGATCACCGCATTCTGCTGGCGGATGCTTTCGATGTACAAATCCATCAGCATCATGTGCCCGGCGTCCCTGAAAATGAACTCCTTACAATCTGGCACCATATCGAATAAATAGATCTGATTGAGTATGATTTCCGAGTAATTGCGAAAATATTCTGCGTTGAAATTTTCCATTTTCAGGCAGCTCGAAACATCGAAATTCGGGTACAACATGCCGTAGGGGATCATCATGGTATTAATGAGCGCGCGGGTTTCGTCCTGCGCTTTTGATGTCACCGTATAGTTCAGTTTTCGTTTATCCAGCGGATCCTTTTTAACTTCCATTCGCCCGCCCACACGAATAAAGAGCAGGAAAGAGTCAACGGTATTTTCACTGATTAACCCCGTTGTCTTACAGAAGTCTTTCACATGGCGAAGAGTGGGGTTCTCTGTCGTAAAAAAATAAGTCATGACCGCTGTTCCAATAATAAAACGATTGGCTTTGAAAATAACCTTAAAATAGAGGGGTTTAGTCAGATAAAGTTTAAACATAAGTTTGTAATGTTTCTGCATGACTAACTCTATATCCTTATGCGATTTAATCTCTTCTGCGCGATGAGAAATTAAATCCCTGAGTTCTTGTTTGCTCTTCATTTCGTCGCTTACTTAGTTTGGTGTCATATTACAAATAAAAAAATATCGCAATTATTATTTAGCGTTAATTTAAGGCGTGTTTAAAAACAGTTCAGAATGCTATATGGCGGTAGGGGCGTTATGTGATTTCGTTAAAGTAAAGAAAGGTCTGATTTGCCATCCTAAGCATAATCCTAACACTGCATTAACGAATTCTCCTAAGAGTTGATCTTATTTTGTTCGGTGATATTACCTTTTTAAGTAATGTCGTGTTTATTGTTTTCCAGATTTTAATTAATGGTTTCATCAGGTTATGTTGATTTTCTTACGGGAGTTTTTTTGGGTGATTCCCTCTGAAAAAATTAACCACAAAAATGGACAGTGACTTAACAAACGCCATGTGAGAATTTTCTTATCGCCAGGTTATTCCCCTGTATTGAGATATGTGGATTAACAAGGGTAGCTCTCAGGAATGTGAGTTATCTGTATGTTTTTAATGGATTCTATAAGGATTTTCATGGAAGAGTTACTTCATCATTCCCCGCGCCACGACTTATTCTTTCGCCTCTTTGGCAGAAGAGAACTCGCCATAAAAATTTTTCTTATAGTGATATTACTTATTTTTATAGCAGTGCGTTCTGCTTGTGCAAATATGAGTGTCTATCCTATGGAAGTGACGTTGAATAACCAGGGGGCGGCGCAGATCCAGACCTTATCCCAAAGCGGGGAGGCACAGTTTATTAAAGTCAGCATTAAGAAAATCGAACGGCCCGCTACACCTTTTGAAAAGGAAATAGCCGTTAATGACGCGGTTTCGCCTTCGCTGATTGCCACCCCGGACAAATTTGCACTGGCTTCGGGTTCACAACGTATTATCCGGCTGATCTCGTTAAATCCGCCGGAAAAGGAAACCGCCTGGCGTGTGTATTTCGAGGCTGTTGGTGTGCCTGATGAGCTGAAAGATAAACCGGGGCAGGATAATAAAATATCCAATCAGGTCGGCATCAATTTAGTCTGGGGCGTGCTTGTACATATTCCGCCACAAAAACCGGTATTATCTCTGCGTCAGTTAACGGGCAGCGAAGTAAAAAATAATGGCACAGTGCGCGTTGTTATCCGTGAGGTGGGGATCTGCCCGGAAGGAAGTGTGAGCGGCGGTTGCCAGTGGAAAAAAGAACATGCCACGGTATATCCGGATGAAACTCTGACATTTAAATCGTGGGCGCCTGCGCAATTAAATTCAGCACATGAAATAAGAATTAAATATGTTGATCCGAATTCGAATGGCCTGAGTGAGTACGCTATCGAAAATACGGTCAGCATGTTCTAAGGGAATAACAACCTGTTTGTTATGAGACGGTTCATTACCGACGATACGGTCATTCAAGACCATTACATGGATTTTCATGGAGCTAAAAATGCAAAAATTAATTAAACCACTTTTCATCGCTGCAGTATTAACGGCTGCATTTAATGCACAGGCTGTGCAGAAAGATATTACCGTTAATGCCAACGTCGATGCGACAGTGGATATGACACAGGCAGACGGCACGGCATTACCGGGCACAATTAATATGCAATATATTCCGGGCCGTGGTTTGTCTACCTATTCACTGGACACCAAGATCTGGTCTAACTCTTCTACCGCAGGCATTAACGTTGCGCTGGTCAGTGCAGCGCAGTTAAACGAGGCCGTCAGCGGCACCGCAGTACCGCTGAAAGTCACGCTGGGTGCAGATCTCAAACCGATCACGACCACATCAACAACCCTGACGTATGCCTCATTATTCCCGGCGGGTACGACGAACGGTTCTTCAGTATTGCCTCTGAAAATCTCTCCGGCAACCGTTGCACCTCTGGCGACCGGCACCTATTCCGGCGTTGTCAGCCTGCTGATCACCCAGGCGACATCAAGCTGATTTGCCTGAGTTGACGGATCGATTATTTCGGGGGGCGGTCTGCCCCCTTATTATTCTTTTCAGCAGGACGCTGTAATGAAGGTCAATATTCGCGTTGTATTAATAGCCTCTTTCATTACCCTGATCCCGTCTCTATCTGTCCGTGCAGCGACACAGGTTCCGCCGGGTTTTGAATCGCTGGTGACCGGGCAGACTCTGTGGGTCAATCTTTCTGTTTACGGACAATCGCTCGGGCTTTTTGAAGCGAACGTTTCACTGGATACCGTGACGTTCCTGAAACCGGAAGATGTCGCCCACGCGGTCATGCAGCATTATCAGAAAAACCCCCAGCAGGAAAAACGTTTAGACGACCTGGTCCGTCAGCCTCTGGCGCGCAACGGTAATCTGGCTTGCAGCAGTAACGGCGGGGTGGCCGGATGTGACTATCTGGATACAGATTCTGTCGCGGTTATCTATGACGAAAATAATGCCAAAGTTGCACTGTTCCTCGGCCCGGAATTTATTCCGCTTTCTGCAGGCAATGCCTCACCTTATTACGAACAGACTGCCGAAACCGAAGCGGCATTTATTCATCAGCAAAATATCAATTTCGTGACTAACAGCGGCGATCAGACGTTATCCCTGCAAGGTGCGGGCGCACTGGGTTTGACGCAAAACAGCTATGCCGGTGTCGACTGGGATTACCTCGCGCAAAAATATCGTCAGCAAAATCATCAGGAAGTTCGCTTCAATAACGCCTTTCTGCGTCGTGACCTGGGCAAACGCTACTACGTTCAGGCCGGAAGAATGGATTCGCGAGACATTTTCAGCAACGCTGGCGGAAACATCACATTAAGCCAGTTACCCCTCAGCACCATCGAAGGCGCGCGTGTAGGTTCCACGCTGGCCTGGGTTAACAGTACTCAGGCCGCACAGGGCACGCCGGTGACAGTATTCATTACCCGCCCGTCGCGCATTGATGCCTATCGTGATCAGCAACTGTTGGGCACTTTTTACCTGAATGCGGGCACACAAAACCTCGACACCACCGCCTTCCCCAATGGCAGTTACACCGTGACGCTGCGCGTGTATGAAGACAATCAGTTGTCGCGTACTGAGCAGGTGCCTTTCAGCCGGACTGGCAGTTCCACCAGCCAAAACGTTGAGTGGTTTGTGCAGGGTGGCGCTATTCCCGGACGGGATGGTCAAAGTAACGGCGCGGAATCGCAAAATGGTGCTGACCGCCGTGTTGTTCAGGCGGGGATCAAAGTTCCGCTGAACCTGGAGACCGCGCTGACCGGCGGTGTGGCGATGACCAACCGCAACCATTTTGTCGAAAGTGCCCTCGACTGGAGCCACGGATTCGACAACGCACTGCTCGACGGCATTCTCGCGACCCGCTTCAGCTACCTGAAGGGCAGTGAAGGCTCGCGCGGCAATATTCAGCAGGTTTCGTATAACGACGGTTTCTCTCTCAGTTTTTATCGCAGTGCGCTGTTCGCGCAGGATTGCTACAGCAACAACGGCGGGCAATATGGTTTCAGCGGTTGCTACCAGAGCAGCAGTCTGATGTTCAGCGTGCCGGTCAAAAGCTGGTATGTGAACGCCGGTTACAGTGCCAGTGAGAATGAAGGCCGCAATGTGATCCCGGCGTTTCGCGATGAAAACGATGTCGTGCCGGTGTGGACCCGCCGCAATATTTACAGCAAAACAAAAACCACCACATGGCAGGTCGGGCTCGGGCGTGGATTCAGTTTCAACGGCATCAACATCAATACCAGCGGCAACCTTTTTACGCGAACTAACAGTACCGGTATGAAGCGTGATAACGGGGGATTCTTGTCCGTTTCTCTCTCGCGCGTCAGCACGCCGACGATTGACGCGCGCTCGAACTACAGCTCGGTGGGCATGACGTATCAGTCAGATCGCAGTAATAAAAATCAGCTCGGCTACAACGTGGCGCAGAACTGGTATTTCGATGCGCAGAATCAGCAGGAAATCGGTGTGAATCTCAACGGTAATCAGGAGAACACCCTTAATGCGTCCGTCTACGGTAAAACCGGCGGCGAGTTCGGCAACGGCAGTCTGGCGGTAAGTTCGGCGTCTTCCGGTTCGTCCGGCCAGCGTTTCAGCAGCAGTGGCAGTTACAACTCTTCAATGGCCGTTGCACGGTCAGGCCTCTACTGGGGAAAATGGGGCAACGGTTTACCGGGTGCTGCGGTGGGTCTGAACGTCGAGAGCACGGATGACAGCCGTGATACCCGTGTGGATGTCTCGGTAGACGGTGCGGGCAGCGCCAGCCTTCACGGCACCGGCCGCACGTTGTTCAGTATTCCGGCTTATACGCAAAGTCATATCAGCATCAACGACTCCATTGAATCTACGGCCGGTATGCGCAGTGAAATTACTCAGGGTGCCGGACGCCGGTCGCTGTTTATCTCACCGGGCCGGATGCTGGCCGGCAAGGTAAATATCGTTTCACGTTACACCTATCTCGGCAGGCTGATGATCAATCAGCAAACGCCGCTTGAAGGCGCAATTCCGCTCAATGTGGTCAGCTGGTCAGGATTAGGGCAGGGAGGTTTTACCGCCGAAACCGATCACCGCATGAAAGATTTGTACATGGCGCGCGGGATGCAGATGTATCGCTGCGAGATGAGGGTAAAAAGCACGCATGATGTCGTGCGCTACGTCGGAGATACCGATTGCGAAACGATCAGCCTTGCATCAGTACCGCAGAACGTTCAGCAGCAGGCAAAAATGCTCATCGCCACGCGGCGTGCTGACGAAGTCCCTCTGGCACGTGAGCAGGCTTTCCGGCAAGAACAACAATAAGGATTTTGTATGCAACTTAGATTTATCGCGGGGCTGGCGCTGGCCGGATGGATGACAGGCGTTCAGGTGCAGGCGGCAACGCTTACGCCGTCGGGTCGTAATACCAGCGTGGCGGTTACTTTCGACCGGATGTCCGTGCCTGCACAGTTGCCGATCTGGTCAAACGAAAACGGGGGTTATGACACGAATAACGTACCGAAATGGGGGCGAAATACGCTGGTTTGTCAGTCACGCACCAGCAATCAGTATGGTGCCTGCCCAACGTTCCCCGTCTGGCTGGAAGCCACTCCTGCTCCCTATCCCGTGCCGATAACTTTCACGGAAAGCACCACGAAACAAACGCTGGTCCTGAATGTTTATCTCACCAAGCGGAGATCGTTGAATAACGTGGTGGTGGCCTCAAACCTGGTGCCGCTGAATGCATTCGGTGGCGAAGTTACCCCAAGGGGTGACGGGACGGACTATTCTGCTTATCTGCCGTCGTCCGAATTGAGTAAATTCCCCTCGGCCGGAACATGGAGTGCGACCCTGAAAATGTCGCTGATGCAGTGGCCTGTAACCTGTACCGGTAACTCGCAGAATGTCAGCGTGGGCTGTACGAATGCGACTAAATTAGGCGACTGGATTGCTGCCCTGGCGTTTAAAGTCACGGATTACGGCAACCAGCAGATCTACTTGCCCGAGTTTGGTAATGCGGCCGCCAATGTGGATCTGGGGCTGAAAATATTCCCCGGCGGGCGCGGCACAACCAATGTAGCAGGCAGTCGCTCTCTGGATATGTGTTTGTATGATGGCAATAATTCGGACAGCAACCGGGTGAGTTTAATTTTTCAGGACGAAGGCTCAGCCGCACCCTCCCGCGCCACCGGTTTGTTCTCGGTATATCGTCGGGGCGGTAATAAGAATCTGGCGCAAGATCGTCTGGATTATTCCGTTGAAGTGGTTAACCCGATAACCAAAGGGCGCCAGGTGGTACAGAACGGCAGTGAGATCGTCTGGAGCGGGACGAATAAAGGGATATTGCGACGCGTCGTCTTACCGGGCCAGAGAAATTCCGTGTTATGTGTTCCCGCGCCCATGGAATTAATCACCCCGTCTTTCACCTTATCGTCGAAAACAGCGGGCCGCTATAGTGGAACGCTCAGAATTATTTATACTCCGACGACGCAATAATATATTTCAGATAATATGAGCCATTCAGTAAAATGTGTGGCTTATCAGTTGAGAATAAAAGATTTATACAAATGAAGTGTGTTTTTTAAATTGAGCTTCTTCACTAAATTAGCCTGATAGCTGTATAGCGATTTAGGTTTTTTACGTGTCACTCTTGCTACGCCCTCTATCGAACCTTTTGTGAATAAACAACGTAAGAAGATTATCTCATTTTCATTTAACTCATTATGGGGGTGAATGGCAAAAGGCTTAGGAGTCTTTGTTTCATTTTTAATGATTCTGTTTATTAAGCTCAGGATGATTGCGGAAGACAGCTTCTTATCTATAAAAAAGTCGATATGAATACAATTGTTATTGAAGTTAAAGGGTTTTTTGCTTTTGTCAGAAAAGAGGATTAATTTTACGCCGTACTTTCTCTTCAGCTCCGCCAGGCGTTCAGCGCAGGTGAGTGCGTTAAGAAAGTGTTCAGGTAAGTCGAAAATAACAAATGACGGAGGTTGCAAGGTCATTTCAGGTTCGATGAAAATATTTTCAATGTCCCGCATATTACTGCAACAATGAATGTTTAATTCATCTATCAGTGATGCTAACCCCTGCTGATGAAAAGCAGACTGGTCTAAATAAATAATATTCATCTTTTTTAATTCCTTTTATGACTTCATGGTCCATGATATCTGCAGAATGAATGAAGTTGAATGTCCTTTTTTGGTGTTAATATTGTAAGGGTTGTGTGTGATTCAGAAGTCAGAATGGGTTATTGTTTACCGTTGTTTACAAATCAAGTGAAAAGGTGATCCAGATCATCTTTTTTGTATCGTAAGTCATTAGTCTTTCAAGGAATCTCATAGGAAATGAAGGACTACTGAATGAAAGATTTTTTCGCATTAACTGAACCTAAACGTCGCAGATACGGTGTGGCTCTTTTTGTTGGGATTATTGCTGGCATCATGTCAGCATTCGTCAAATGGGGTGCTGAAGTTCCTTTACCGCCGCGTACTTTTTCGGGGGGGCGTGATGAATTCAATCCTCCCTATCTTTTTCTAAGGGATTATTTGGGAATTGACCCGACTCATACAGTCTACCAATTCTCAGAACATATAATTAATCCAGTACATGTTACGCATATTATATTTTCTTTAGTTTTCGCGGTGGGTTATTGCCTCGTTGCCGAAGTGTTCCCGAAAGTGAAATTATGGCAGGGCGCGCTGGCAGGTATTATTGCTACTGTCGCTGTGCACTGGATTAGCTTCCCTCTGCTGGGGCTTTCACCATCGCTGACGAATATTCCGTTTGATGAGTATCTTTCTGAATTAGTCGGGCATATCTTCTGGTTCTGGGCAATTGAAATGATCCGACGTGATTTGCGAAATCGCATAACACATGAACCCGATGCTGAAGTTCCTTTGAACTCTCCTTATCGCTAATCCCTTATATTCAAAATGAAAGCCGCCGTCGGGCGGCTTTTTCAATGTTGCACGGTATTTAATGCAAACCGACCGGTGTCTTACTGGCTCATGGCATCTTTTTTCATGCCATCTTTCGATATGGTGTCTTTCTTCATCGCGTCCTTTGACATGTGGTCTTTAGACATTTTGTCTTTCGACATACAGTCTTTGCCCATGCTGTCTTTCGCCATCGAGTCTTTACTCATGCTGCCCTTTTTCATGCAGTCTTTGGACATATGGCTCATGCTGTCTTTCTTCATCATCGCGTCTGCGGCGTAGGTGGTGCTCACTGCGCCCATCATCAGACAGGCAGACATCATCATTACGGTTAACTTTTTCATGGGGTATTCCTTTTCTCTGTTGGGTTTTATTGAGATCGTCGTCGTGTGTTCTAACTTCCACCAAACCAGTTGTAGCCCTGATCTTCCCAGTAGCCACCGGTGAATTTATTGGTAATTTCAATCACTTCGATGTGTTTGGGGTTCTTGTAACCGAGCTTGGTTGGCATCCTGAGTTTCATCGGGAAACCGTATTTGCGCGGTAAAATCTGTCCGTCATAGGTCAGCGCCAGCAACGTCTGCGGATGCAGCGCTGTCGCCATATCAATACTGGTGTAATACTCGTCGGCACATTTGAAACTGACGTATTCCGCGCTAAGATCCGCGCCAATCAGCCGTAAAAAATCACCAAACGGTACGCCGCCCCATTTGCCAATTGCGCTCCAGCCTTCCACGCAGATATGCCGCGTCACCTGGCTGACCTGTGCCATTTTGTAGAGGGTTGGCAACGACCATTCGCGTTTATCCAACGCCAGACCGGCGATTTTCAGGCGATAGGCCAGCCCGTCAACTTCAGGTGCATCGTCTTCGGCGTAAAACGCATTAAACGGAAACGGACGGGTGATCATGGATTCTGCATAGACCGGCGCGAGACGCGTTGAGCCAAACAGCCAGCTCTGAGCGCGATCGTTGAAGCCGGAAATTTTGCCCAGCGCGGTTTCCACGCTGGCGTTATCGCTGATGTCGCAGCCGGTCAGCATGGCAATGCCGCCGAGCGTCAGCCCGCGTTGCAAAAACAGGCGGCGTGAGGGCGCGTCCAGTTCGCGGATAATCTGTTTTTTAGCTTCCTGCACAATCGCTTCACTGTCCGACGTGCTGAAAATCTGAACGATGCTTTTTTTGATAATGTTCTTCATATTCAGCCCTTAACGTCCGCGGATCATGGCGATCAGCGTTTTTGGCACCAGCGCCACCATGATCAAATGCAGCACGACAAACCCGACTAACGACGCCATCGCTAAAAAGTGGACGTAGCGCGCGGTGTCGTAACCGCCCATCAGTTCGCGCAGTAACGGAAACTGTACCGATTTCCACACCACCAGCCCGGAAAGCACCAGCACGATGCCGTCGAGCATCACGAACACATACGCCGCGCGCTGCACCATGTTGTAGTGGCGTAAATCGTTGTGTTGCAGCTTGCCGCGCAGGGCCGCACGCAAATCGTTGAAAATACCGCGCGGGGTCAGCGGCCAGAATTTTCGTTTCATCCTGCCGGTGAGAATGTTCATCAGCAGGTAGAACAGACCGTTAAAACCGAACAGCCACATGCCGGCGAAATGCCACTGGATTGCGCCGCCCAGCCAGCCACCGAGTGTCACGGTGGATGGGAAATCAAAATCAAACAGCGGCGACGCGTTATAAATCTGCCAGCCGCTGGTCACCATAATCAGCACCGCCAGTGCATTCAGCCAGTGAGCAAGACGCAGCCATAAAGGATGGATCGTGGCCGGTTTTTGCCCCGCGACCTGAGAGATTTCTGTGTGAATTGTCATGATGCGTTTCCGCTATCTGCCCTGTGATATAGCGAGTATTGAGCGGATTTGTTCCCCAAGACCTCACGCAAAGTTAAATAAAATGTGATAACTCAAGGGTCATAGCTTGTGTAGACTCAAACGATATGAGGAAGGCACGCGGTGGGATAACAAAATGGATAAAACGAAAAAAATCCTGATCGTTGAAGACGACGGGGATATTGCGGAACTGCTGAGCCTGCATCTGCGTGACGAAGGGTATGAAATTACGCATGCGGCGGACGGCAATCTGGGGGTCGCGCATCTGGAAAAAGGCGGCTGGGATGCCTTGATTCTGGATCTGATGTTGCCCGGCGTGGACGGGCTGGAGATCTGCCGCCGAGCACGCAACATGACGCGCTACACGCCCATCATCATTATCAGCGCCCGTTCCAGCGAGGTGCATCGCGTGCTCGGGCTGGAGCTGGGAGCCGATGATTATCTGGCGAAACCATTCTCGATGCTGGAACTGGTGGCGCGGGTAAAAGCGCTGTTCCGCCGTCAGGAAGCGATGAGCCGTAATCTGAAAATGGATGCCGGAACGCTGAGTTTTGCCGGACTGGTTATCGACCCGATTGCGCGCGAAGTGGTGCTCAATCATCAGCCAGTAGAACTGACGCCGCGGGAGTTTGATTTGCTGTACTTCTTTGCCAAAAACCCCGGCAAAGTGTTCTCGCGCCTCAGCCTGTTAAATCAGGTCTGGGGCTATGAGCACGAAGGGTATGAACATACGGTGAACACCCATATCAACCGGCTGCGCATCAAGATAGAAGCTAATCCGGCCGAGCCGGAACGTATTCTGACCGTCTGGGGAAAAGGCTATAAATTCGTGTCTTCTGCTGAAGATGCGCAAGGGTAAATCATGAAAAATCTCACGCTGGCGCAAAGACTGACTCTGGTATTTACGGTGCTGCTGATCGCCTGCTGCGCGCTTTCAGGCTATATGCAGGTGCGCTCCAGCAATCAGTACAGCCAGTCGGTGATCCAGCGGCTGTCCGCAAATCTGGCGACGCAGATTGCGGCCAATAATCCGCTACTCAGTCAGGGCGACTGGGATCCGAAAGCCGTACATTCGCTGTTTAATCAACTGATGGCGGTCAACCCGAGTGTGGAAGTGTATCTGCTGGATAAAGACGGCAATATTGTCGGTAATGCGGCACCGGCAGGCAGACTTCAACAGCAAAAAATCGATTTGTCGCCGGTAAATGCGCTGTTAGAGGGCGCGAAAATGCCGGTTTACGGTGACAATCCGCGCGATCCGCAAACCCGTCAGGTCTTCTCGGCGGCACCGCTCAAGGAGAACGGTGTGACCAAAGGTTACGTGTATATCGTGCTGCTCGGCGATGAATACACCGCGCTGACCAGCGACGCACAATACCAGTCTTCCATCGCGCTGGCGCTGCGTTCCATGGGGCTGGTGGCGCTGTTCGGTTTACTGGCAGGGGCGCTGGCGTTTCGCTGGGTGACGCGTCCGGTGCGTAAACTGACGCAGCAGATTGCGCAGCTCGACAGCGGCGGAATGGATGCCATACAGGCGCTGGCAAAAAGTCCGATGCCTGCCGGTGCGCCGCGCGATGAAGTGTCGCAGCTGCAACAGGCGTTTGTCGCGCTGGCAAAACGCATCGACCAGCAGTGGCAAAGCCTGATGGTGCAGGATCAGCAGCGTCGTGAATTTATCGCCAATATTTCCCACGATTTGCGCACACCGCTGACCTCACTGCACGGCTATCTGGAAACGCTGTCGGTGAAGTCCGATCATCTGAGCAACGAAGACCGGCAGCGGTATCTGAATATTGCGCTGACGCAAAGTAAAAAAGTCGGGCGGTTGGCGCAGGAATTATTTGAACTGGCGCGCCTGGAATATGGTGTGGTGAAACCGCAGAAAGAGCCGTTTTCCCTGAGCGAACTGGTGCAGGACGTATTCCAGAAATTTGAGCTGGCGACCGAAACGCGCGGGCAGAAATTGTTGGCAGATATCACGCCGGGCATTCCGCTGGTCAATGCCGATCTGGGCATGATGGAGCGCGTACTGACGAACCTGCTGGATAATGCCATCCGCCACACGCCGGAAGGCGGAGTCATTGAGATTAAACTGTGGAAAAACGGCGAACGGGTGATGATTCAGCTGAAAGACACCGGGCCGGGTATTGCGCCGGAGCTGAAAGACAGTCTGTTTGTGCGCCCGTCCATACTCAGTACTAACAAACAACGCGCGGGCGGGTTGGGGCTGATGATTGTGCGCCGTATTTTGCAGCTGCACGGCGGGGATATCCGGCTGGTTGAGCAACAAAAGCAGGGCGCGTGTTTCCAGTTCTCCGTTCCGCTCTAAACTCCCTTCTTTTTAATTTGCGTTACGCTGTGACTTGCGTAACGCAAATATACTACTTTATTGTCATAAAGTTATTATTATGTATTCCCAAGTGTTAAATAATAATTTTATTTTATAACGCAAACCAAAAAAGTTTAGCCTGTATATTTAAACGGTACTTTTTGATTTATATTCAGGCCGATATATTGACCGCGACGAATGAATACTTTCTCATTATTACGTGGAATATATTATGTCTAAGAAAGAAACCCACCCTCAAAATAATAAAGTGCACGATCTGCGCTCCGCTATTGAATTCCTTGAAAGCCTGCCAGGCGAAATGGTCAGCACCGATGTGGAAGTCGATCCGCATGCGGAATTGTCCGGCATTTACCGTTATGTCGGTGCCGGTGGTACGTGCGAACGTCCGACCCGAAAAGGCCCGGCGATGATGTTCAATAACATCAAAGGTTTTCCGGGCGTCCGTGTGGTGACCGGCCTGATGTCGACCCGCGAACGCGTCGGCCATCTACTGGACTGCGCGCCGGAAAAACTCGGTTTTCTGCTGAAAGACTCCGTGAAAAATGCCATCGCACCCGTCGTTATCGACCGCGGCACCGCGCAATGTCAGGAAGTCACATACCTGGCGGATGACCCGAACTTTGACCTGCGCACCTTGCTGCCCGCGCCGACCAACACCGAAGAAGATGCCGGTCCGTATTTCACCATGGGCATGTGCTACGCGTCTGACCCGGAAACCAGAGAGTCCGATGTCACCATTCACCGTCTGTGCATCCAGAGCCGTGACGAACTGTCGATGTGGCTGACACCGGGCCGTCACATCGACGCGTTCCGCGAAAAAGCAGAGCGTGCGGGCAAACCGCTGCCGATTTCTATCAGCATCGGCGTGGATCCGGCGATTGAAATTGCGGCCTGCTTTGAACCACCGACCACGCCACTCGGTTTCAACGAACTGAGCATTGCCGGTGCACTGCGCGGTAAAGCGATTGAACTGACACACTGCGTCTCCATCGACGAAAAAGCGATTGCTCACGCTGAAATCGTGATCGAAGGCGAACTGCTGCCCAACGTGCGCGTCCGTGAAGATCAGAACACCAATACCGGCAAGGCGATGCCGGAATTTCCGGGTTACACCGGCGAAGCAAAGGCCGCACTGCCTGTAATCAAGGTGAAAGCGGTCACTCACCGTAAAAACCCAATCCTGCAAACCACCCTGGGCCCAAGCGGCGAACACGTCAGCATGGCCGGTATTCCGACCGAAGCCAGTATTCTGGACATGATTGACCGCGCCATGCCGGGCCGCGTACTGAATGTGAATGCGCACACCTCCGGCGGCGGTAAACTGCTGGCGGTTCTGCAATTTAAGAAAGCTTCTCCGGTTGACGAAGGCCGTCAGAGACAAGCCGCGCTGCTGGCGTTCGCCGCTTTCTCTGAGCTGAAACACGTCATTCTGGTCGATGAAGATGTGGATATTTTCGACACCGACGACGTCCTGTGGGCGATGCAAACCCGTTTCCAGGGCGACGTGGATATTGCAACCATTCCCGGTGTCCGCTGCCATCCGCTTGATCCGTCGCAGAACCCGGCATACAGCCCGAGCATTTTGCAGGAAGGGATGTCATGCAAAACAATCTTCGACTGCACAGTTCCTTTCCATCTGAAAGCGCATTTCGAACGTTCTAAATTTAAAGAAGTCGATGTGAAGAAATTCTTACCTGACTTTAAATAATACGAACGTTAAGCATTAATTAAGGATCTGACATGAGTAAACGGCGCATAATTGTGGGGATAAGCGGTGCTTCAGGATTTCAATATGGAATGAAAGCGCTGGAAATATTGCGGGATATGGATATCGATGTGCATCTTATTATCAGTAAAGGTGCCGAAATGACGCGGAGCATGGAAACGGATATTGAAAGGGAGGACGTCGCCTGTCTGGCCAACGAAGTTCACTCCATTAATAATCTGGGGGCTTCTGTTTCCAGTGGTTCCTATAAAACCATCGGAATGATTATTGCGCCGTGCTCAATGAATACTCTGGGATCTATCGCTCACGGTTTAACCCCTAATTTACTCACCCGCGCGGCGGATGTCGTGTTAAAAGAGCGGCGCAGGTTGGTACTGATGGTCAGGGAAACACCGCTGAATCTTTCGCATCTGAAGAATATGCAGTCGGTGACTGAAATGGGCGGAATTATCTTTCCGCCGGTTCCGGCTCTTTATCACAAACCTGAAAGCGTGGATGACATTATTCACCACAGCGTGGCCCGCGCCCTGGATTTATTTGATCTGGGCGTCGCGAATATAAAACGCTGGGGCGAAAACTGAGTGATGAATTCTTTGTGAACACGATAAAAAACAGCCTCTAAATTTGTGGAGTAGAAATGTTAATTGGACCTATTGTTAACAGTGGCGCCATTATCCTCGGCGGCCTGTTAGGGGGCTTTCTTGGCGTAAAAATGCCAGAGCGGTTAAGAACCTCGCTGCCCCAGACCTTTGGTTTATGCTCGATGGCGCTCGGCGTCGTGCTGCTGGTGAAAATGCACAGTATGCCGGTGGTAATCCTGTCGGTGATCCTCGGCGCGGCCATCGGGGAACTGTTTTACCTGGAACGTTACATTGCACGTCTGGGCAATATGGCGCGCGGGATCGCCTCGCGTTTTGCCCCGGATACCGGCATGGATCAGAGCATCTTTACCGAAAAATTCGTCGCGATCATCGTCCTGTTTTGCGCCAGCGGCACCGGTATTATTGGCGCGATGACCGAAGGCATGACGCATGATCCGAATATACTGTTCGTTAAAGCGATTATGGATCTGTTCACGGCGGCTATTTTCGCCACGGTGTTGGGTTATGCGGTGGCGCTGATTTTCATTCCGCAGTGGATTGTGCAATTTCTTATCGCCTCGGCGGCAGTGTTTGTTCTTCCGCTCACCAACGCGCAAATGATGGGGGATTTCACGGCAGCTGGGGGCTTTATTATGCTCGCCGCCGGTTTCCGCATCAGCGGAATCAAATCCATCGCAGTAGGAAATTTATTACCGGCGTTAATTCTGGTGATGCCCATCTCGCATTACTGGAGCCTCTTTGTCCACTGAGGAATATCAGCCAAAGCCACTTCATTGCAAAGTGGCTTTTTGTATACTGAGCGTGCCACCGCCGTAATGAAAAGAAGGGAATGATGGATCTGAAAAGAATGCGTTACTTCTGCACCATCGCTGAACAGGGCTCCATCAGTAAAGCCGCGAAGGTGCTGAATATCGCACAACCTCCGCTCGGAAAACGCCTGCACGAACTCGAAGAAGAAATCGGTTCGCCTCTGTTTATCCGCACCACCAAACAGATGGTTCTCACCGAAGCCGGACGTTTTCTTTACCGCAAATCCAGTGAAATCCTCAGCCAGGTCAACAGCGTCACGCGGCAGGCGGTGGATATCGCGTCGCAAAAAAAACGCACCGTGCGTATCGGCGTTTCCTATCTTTATCTGCGCTATTTCAATACGGTATTTCTGGAGCTGTACCGCAAAAACCCGGACTGGGATCCGAACCTTCTGGTATCTGAATCCACCTATCTGGAAGAACTGGTGATGAACAAAGCGCTGGATATGGCGATGATTCAGACGCCCGCTGATATCCGTTCTTTCTATGTCCGTGAATTTGAGCCGATCAAACTGGTCGCGGTTGTCTCAACCGAACTGGCCGAAAATCTGCCCGACCGCACGCTGACTTTCGCTGATTTATCCGGCTTCCCGCTGATTATGCTGCACCGCATGGGCGGCGAGGGCACCTATGAAGTGCTGCTCAACCGGTTGTATGAAGAAGTGAAAGATGTGAACGTGATTATGAAAGTGTCCGAGCCGCGACTGGTGATCGAAATGTTCCGCGACGGCCTTGCGGGTGCCGCGCTGATGCCGGAATCGGAAGTCGGCGAGAGCAAGCATTTCCGTGCGTATAAAATCGAACAAAAAGGGAAGCTTTTCCGCCCGGCAATCATCACGCTGCATACTGAAAAAGACTCGTTTTTGCCGGGAGAGTGATTTTTGTCATGAGCCGGTGAGGTGAACTATAATCAGCCTTCATATGCTGACTGGACGACCAGAGACTCAGCCTGATTTTTCGGGGACGACCCTGACTGTTATTCCTGAGGATGTTTTATGGCCTGGCTTTATCTGCTTTTAGCCGGAATTTTCGAAGTTGTCTGGTCGACCGCAATGAAAGAATCCCACGGATTTACCCGCCTCATTCCCAGCCTGATCACGGCATTTTTCATGCTGCTCAGCGTCGTATTACTGGCGATCGCCATGAAAACCCTGCCGCTCGGCACGTCGTACACCATCTGGGTCGGTATCGGCGCTATCGGCGCATTCATTCTGGGCGTTACGATGTTCGGCGAAAGCCTTAATCCTCTGCGTGTGATCGCTGTTTTGCTGATTTTCGCAGGTGTCATTCTGCTGAAGGTGGCAACGAAAGAGTGACGGGGTAAAACGCCAAAAACAACAAAGCCGCTCTGTAACAGGAGCGGCTTTTGTTCTTAAATCGAAGACTTCAGCAAATCATTTGTACAATACAGCGGTGCCGTGAATGCGGTTCTGTCCACCGGCTTCGATAATTTTATATGAAGTTGCACCGGCAGCCGCAGCTTTGGCTGCGAAGGTGGATTCCAGGCTGTCCAGTGTGTTATCTGAGGCGGTCACAGTGCCGATCTGAGCAGCGAAGCTGCCAAAAGAAACAGTGGCGAGTGCTGCTGCGATAACGAAAGTTTTGATGGTTTTCATGATGTCATTCCTTCTAAGTGTTTGTTGGGTGAAGGCGGCTGCCTTCGATGAGAAGAAGAATAGCGCCGCCGGGTTCGGATGAATAGCGGAGTGATTTGCTGATAATGGTCAAAATATTTGAATGATTTTGAGCGGTATCAGATTCTTCCTTTTCGGAGGATTCTCTTTCATCTCATCCGCCATTTGCCGCTTTCCCACGCCGTGTTCTGGCATACTTTTGTAAAAATCACGGACATATAAAAATGAGTCGTGAACCGCAGTTCCCCAAGGGAGGTCATTCATGGCGACGGAATATTATCTGCTCAGGCAGCTCGAAGTGATGATGGCTGATCCTGATAACTGGGATTACAGCTACTCAAAGGAAACGGATCCGCGAAAAAGGCTGGAGTGCCTGACGCATCATTACAACGGGCATATCCGCCAGCGTGCGGTTTTGTGTCTGGGGATGATGAAAGAGGGCGAAGCGCTGCCTTCAATCATTAAGCGGGTGAATGACTGGGTCAGTCAGGTGCGAGATGCCGCACGGCAAAGCATCCGGCAATTTATGACTCCCGAAAGTGCCGGATGGCTTGTGGCCTGTTTGCCGGATTTCTTCGCTTTGCTCAATACCCGGCGCGATAACCACGCTTTACTGGTTGATGAGATTGTCAGTTTTCTCGCCCGCCCGGAACATTGCGCGGCGTTGATGAACGGATTAGCCTCACCGAAACAAGACGTGGCACGGCATGCGCTGGCGCTTTTACTGGAACATCATCTGCTGGCAGTGGATGTTATTTTTGAAAGTACGTGCAGGCATAAAAATGCCGCCGTCAGGCTGGCCGCTGCACGTGCATTACTGGCACAGCCTGAACTGATCACGCAGGAAAGGCTGCTTACGCTGTTAAAGGATCGCTACGCGCCGGTCAAACAGGCGGCGCTGACTCACGTTACTGATGAGGCCGGAAACGTGCCGGTTTCGTTGTTGCTTGAGTTACTGTGCGACAGAAATGAAGTGGTACGAAAACGTGCTGCGAAATTACTGATTGCACGCGGGCAACCGGTTATTGCGCACTATCTTTCAATATTCGGCGATGAAAACCAGAAATTATCCCGGCGGCGTATAGCCCTTTTAGGGCTGGACGAGCAGAAATACGAACATGTCCTGGTGCTGGCGGCGGATTGCCTTAAAAGCAGCAATAAGGCGCTCTGTAAAACGGCGTTGCAGATCACGGTTCACCGTTTGCAGGAAAATGCCCGCGAAGTGTTGCTTGAGGCGATGGCGCATCCGGCATATCCGGTGGCGATATTTGCCTTCCGCAACTTTGTAAAACTGAAACTGTATATCCGGTTGAGCGATATTCAGCAGAATCAGGCGGTTGCGCCCTCTGTAAAACATCAGCGACTGTATTTCTCGTTGGCTGCCCGGCTTAACCGCTGGGACAGGTTGCAATTTTTGCTGATGAATGCGGATAACGCGGATGCGGCGTTACTGCGTCAGATGCTGACGCAATAAATAACACATGCCCCGTTTCCGGGGCCTTTTTTTAAAACCTTGCGCCATCCAGCGAAGCATCGCACAGCGCGTACACTTCGCCCCAGCCTGCGCCGGTGGCCAGTAGCTGGCAGATATGCAGGGCAACGTCGGCGCGGCGGACGCGGCCATGCGCTTCAGTTTGAATAAGATGTGCTTTTCCGGTGGCTTCGCCGTTGACCAGACCACCCGGACGCAAAATACACCACGCCAGCGTGCTGGTTTGAAGCCAGCTTTCAGCCAGTGATTTCTCACGCACCGCCTGCCCGAACGCCTGTTTTGCGCGGTCGGATAAGGTCGGCCAGCTGTTGCCGCAGCCAATCGACGTCACCAGCAACATCTGGCGGATCCCGGTTTTTTCAGCGGTATCCACAATCAGCCGGTTAGCGGTGTAATCGGAGAGTTTTCCGCCCAGCGTGGACACGATCTGTGCGTCCGCTCCCGCCATCTGGCAGGCCTGCAACACATCTTCCGGGATCAGCGCGTCGCCGGAAATCACGGTGACGCCCGCCGTGCGCAACGTTTCTGCCTGTTCAGGGTTACGGATAAGCGCCACAACCGGACGCTCCTGCGCGGCAAGGGCGACCAGTTCAGCCCCGACGCCGCTGCCAGCGCCAAAAATCAGCAAAGTATTCAAGGATGGTTCTCTCTCTCGGCCAGAAGGGCAGGAAGGGCGCGAAATGCATTCAGCTGATCACTCAGAAGCTGGCGATGGCTGTCACGCCCGACGAAAACCTTGAGCATCGCATAACCGGAAGCGTTTAAAAACCAGACGCTTGCTGTGCTCATTCCCATAAATGGCCGTTCGACCAGGGCGATCTGCTGGCAATTTGTTGCGCGGATATGCCCGCTTAATCCCTGTTTGCCGCGCAGGTTGAAATACCCATGGCGATGCGTGCCGGTGGGCAACGCGCCGTGAAATTCGAGGATCAGATCTTCATTATTCACCAGCGTCGTGACCTCGCCCCATTCCGTGATGTTGTCCCACACCGCGTCGAACTGGCTGCCGGAAAACAGGTGGCTTTCAGGTAAATGCCGGATTACCGTCAGCGGCGTCACGCCATATTCGCGGGCAATATCTTCAACAGTGCCGTCAGGCTGAGTGGAGAGAAAGTCGGTCAGTTTTTGCAGGTTATCCGTGTGCATGGCTGTCATTCCGTAAGGTCAGTTGAGGAACCAGAATTTGCAGGGCTTGCAGCATATTGCTGGCCCAGAAACGTCCGGCGGGCGTGAGGTTAAAACGCGGGCCATCACTGTGCATCAGGCCGCACTGTTGCCACTGTTGCAGCAACGGTTCAATCGGGAACGGATCTTCGACGATGCGGCTCAGATCATAACGTCCGGCTTCGATGCCGCCCTGTAAATCCAGCCGCCAGCGGTGTTCACCGGTGATTGCGGCGGTCATCATCATGATCGGTTTTTGCCCGGCATCGAGCAACTGATAATAAGCGTCCAGATTGCGCATCGTCATGTATGACTGGCCGCCAAGATTGCCGCCCGCACCGCTGCCAAAGGCCAGACAGTCCGCGCCTCTTTTGATCAGCAGGTTATAGAGGTTGCGTTCGCGGGTGGTGCGCGCCCAGTGGCTGTTGCTGATCTGATGCCAGCCATCACGCCCCAGAAATGCTTCGCCTTCCAGATAGAAATCGCGGCGCATGCTGACATCGGGCAGGGTCACCCGGTTGTTCTCAACGGCTTTGCCCAGCGGTGTGGTTGGCAACAGATTCAGCGCGTAGAGATCGACACCGTCCAGCGGCAGGTCGCGGACAATCTGTAAATCTTCCAGCCACGACGCGCGGGTCTGTTCCGGCAGGCCAAACATCAGGTCACACACCACCGCCGCGCGATCGCGTTCGCCCAGCTTGCGCAGAAAATTAATGGCTTCGTCGCGGCTGGCGCGGCGGCCCATTCGCTGACGGATACGCGTGTCGAATGTCTGAATACCGACGGAAAAACGGTTAGCGCCCGCGTCCAGACAGGCATCAATGCGTTCGTCATCGAAATTCAGGATGCGGCCTTCCACCGTGATTTCGCAATCCGGTGCCAGCGGCAAACTGCGGCGCAGGGTCACAATAATCCGGTGTAACTGGCGGGCGCTGAGCGCGGTCGGCGTACCGCCACCAAAATAGACGGCGTGGATTGGCGCGGATTGATGCAGCGGTGAGCTGGCTTCCTGCTCAATTTCACGGATCAGGTAATCGCAGTATTGTTCGGTGGCTTCTGCTTCGAGCTTGTTCTGGTAAAACCCGCAAAATTTGCAGTGCGTCGCGCAAAAAGGGATATGCAAATAGACCAGACGTTTATTGGCAGGCAGCCTTTTCTGACATAGCGCCTGCCATTGTGCGGGAACCTCCTGCGGAGGAACGGGGTGCTGTGGCCGCCAGGGCATTACCGCCCAGCGATCCGGGAACGGCAGGCCCTGATCGGCTGCATAAAAGCGCGCGAGGTCTAAGCTCATAAGGGTCTTCTTCTCCTGAAGAAACAGTCATTACTCTCCATTAAACGATAATGATTATCATTCGATCAAACCCAAACCGCGCTTTAAATGATCTGTATCAAGTTAAAATTTGTGAGGATTTTGCTAAGAAAATCAGTCTACCGCTTCGCTTTATCCCGGCGCGGCCTCACCGCGATATCCGTAATTTGTGTATCGTCGCTGGCGCTGATCACCAGACGCACCGCCGCGGCTACCGATTCCGGCGTGCTGTATTCGCGCGGATCAATCGCGTCAAAATTACCCTGACTTTCACGGGTTTTGCGGTTCATCGGTGTGTCCGTTGGCCCCGGCGCGACGGTGGAAACACGTACGCCATGCTCCGTTTCTTCCTGCCGTAAGGCATGGGTGAGGGCGCTCAGCGCGAACTTGGAGGCGCAATAGACTGTATTTCCGCCTTCCGCTTTCGTCCCCGATCCCGAGCCGATAAACACGATCTGACCTTCCTGCTTTCTCAGCGCCGGTAACGCCAGACGGGTGAACTCCGCCGGTGCGAAAACGTTGATGGAAAACTGCTTTTGCCACTCCTCCGGCGTCGCCTGTTCAAGGCGCAGTGGTTTGGAAATGGCCGCCGAATGCACCAGCACATCAATCACCGGTAACTCACGAATAAACTGCTCAACGGCGCTGAAATCCAGCAGATCGATTTCAATCGCTTCCACGTTTTCGACCAGTCGCAGCGCAATCAGGCTGTCTTTATTACGCCCGAGCGCATAAACCTGATGATCGCGTGCGAGATTATGAACAATGGCCAGCCCGATACCGCTGGTTCCGCCGGTAACAACGGCGACAGGGAGTGAACTCATGATGTTTTCCTTGTGGTTTTTATTCAGGCTAACATCCGGCAGAGCTGCGATCGACGCACTTAAATGACTTAGCTTTTTTGGCAGATGGGAAAGCGAATGATTCTCGATTGTAATGATAACTATTATCAATTATCATCAAATTGTGAATTTCTGGTCTGGTTATGTAACTTCTTATGTCCGCAAACGTTGCCGTTTCCCCGGTTCGTGCTTTTGAAGCACTTTACAGCTCGCATCACCGCTGGCTGAAAAACTGGCTCCAGTTCAAACTGGGGTCCGCCAGTGACGCAGACGATCTGGCGCAGGACACCTTTATGCGCGTTCTCACCGGCAATACCGCACAGGAAATTCGCGAACCCAAATCCTTTTTATGTACCGTTGCCCGCCGCGTGATGGTGGATTTTTTCCGCCGCAACGCGCTGGAACGTGCGTATCTCGATATGCTGGCGCTGATGCCGGAAGAGCAGATGCCGTCGCCCGAACAGCGGCAATGCCTGCTCGAAACCCTGCAACAAATCGATACGATGCTCGACGGGCTGGGCGAGAAAGTGCGTCAGGCATTTTTACTCTCGCAGCTTGAAGGGTTGACGTACCCGGTGATCGCCGAACGTCTGAACGTGTCGGTCAGCTCAGTCAAAAAATACATGGCGAAAGCCACCGAGCACTGCCTGCTGTTCAGCCTGGAACACGGCTGATTCCGATGAATACGTCTCTGACAGATAACCAGCGCCTGTCGCTGAAAATGGCCGCCCAGTGGTTCGCCACCCTGTGTGCGGGCGACGTCACGCCGCAGCAAAACCAGAAATGGCAGCAGTGGCTGGCGCAGGATGAAGATCATCGCTGGGCGTGGCAGCGCGTGGAATCGTTGCAGGGGCAACTGCACAATATGCCCGGCAAATTCAGTTATCAGACGCTGAACCATGCGCGCCAGCAGTCGGACGTCACCCGCCGTCGTGTACTGAAAAGCCTGCTGGTGTTACTGGGACTGGGCGGCACATGGAAAGCCTGGCAGTCTCCCGTCGGGCAGGGCTTGCTGGCCGATGCGCGCACGTCTACCGGAGAAATCAAAACCCTGCGTCTGCCGGATAACTCACAACTTTCGCTCAATACCGCCAGCGCCGCCGATATCCGTTTTACCGATACACAGCGTCTTATCCGCCTGCATCAGGGCGAAATCAGCATGACCACCGCGCGCGATAATCAGCCGGTTCCGCGCCCATTTCTGGTCGAAACGCAACAGGGCATGTTACGCGCGCTGGGCACGGAATTTATCGTACGCCAGCAGGATGACGCCACGCTGCTGACGGTGCTGAAACACGCGGTGGAAATTACGTTGCGCGACCGGCCTGCGGGCGTTTTGCAAATCAGCGAAGGCCACGCCGTGCGCTTTACCGGCAGTGCTTTCGGGGATGTCGCCGCGATAACTGGCGGTGCAGGGAGCTGGACCCACGGTGTGCTGAGCGTCAGCGACTGGCGTCTGGCGGATGTGATTGCCGAGCTGGCCCGTTACCGCCACGGTCATCTGAGTTGCGACCCGTCAGTGGCTGAGTTGCGCATCAGCGGCACGTTCCCGCTGAAAGATACCGACAGCGTGCTGGAGATTCTTTCACGGACACTTCCCGTGAAAATTCAGACGGCTACACGCTACTGGGTGAAAGTGGTGCCTGCGTAATGTCCCGGTAAACTTCTTCCCGCAAATAAAAATGATAAATAATCGCATTCGCGATTGTCCCTTTTCCATTCTCATCCGACTCCTGAGTAGCACCCAAAAAACTGCCTGAAAAATCACACAGCAAAAAACATAAAATCGGAGACGGTATGTCCATTTCACGCTCACGCGTTATTCGTTCTTTTCGCAAAACAACACCACTGGCGATTGCCATTCATTGCGCCATTATTCCTGCCGCACTGCTGGCTTCGCTGCCGGTAACCGCCGCGGTGCAGTCTGCGTCTTATCAGATTGCGGCCGGGGATCTGGATGCCGCGCTGAATCAGTTCGCGGCCAAAGCCGGGGTTACGCTTTCTGTGGATGCCTCGCTGACGCGTGGGAAACACAGCAGCGGCTTGCAGGGGAGTTACACTGTCACCGATGGTCTGGCGACGTTGCTGACCAGCAGCGGGCTGGAAGCCAGACCGCTGGGCAATAATGCGTTTACGCTAGCGGTTATTCCTGCGCCGGTGCAGGCGTCAGAATCCCTGACGGTGGTCGGCGACTGGCTGGCTGACGCACGTGAAAACGACGTTTTTGAGCACGGAGGGGCGCGTGATGTGATCCGTCGTGAAGATTTTGTGAAAACCGGCGCGACGACTGTCCGCGAAGTGATGAACCGCATTCCGGGCGTCAATGCGCCGGAAAACAACGGCACTGGCAGCCATGATATGGCGATGAACTTCGGCATCCGTGGCCTGAACCCGCGTCTCGCCAGCCGTTCAACCGTACTGATGGACGGCATTCCTGTACCGTTTGCGCCTTACGGCCAGCCGCAACTTTCCCTCGCGCCGGTTTCACTTGGCAACATGGATGCGGTGGACGTGGTGCGTGGCGGCGGTGCGGTGCGTTACGGGCCGCAAAGCGTCGGCGGCGTGGTGAACTTTGTCACCCGCGCCATCCCGAAAGATTTCGGTATCGAAGCCGGCATGGAAGGGCTGCTCAGCCCGACGTCCAGCCAGAATGACCCGAAAGGCACCGGCAATCTTATGGTGGGCGGCACGGCGGATAACGGTCTCGGCGGCGCGCTGCTATACTCCGGCACGCGCGGCAGCGACTGGCGCGAACACAGCGCCACCAAAATTGACGATGTGATGCTCAAAACCCGTTACGCGCCGAACGACGTCCACACGTTCAACAGCCTGCTGCAATATTACGAAGGCCGCGCGGAGATGCCGGGTGGTTTATCCCGCGCCGCGTATAACGCCGACCGTTTTCAGTCCACACGCCTTTATGACGAATTCTGGGGCCGCCGCCAGCTGGCGAGTTTTGGCTATCAGTATCAGCCCGACCAGCAGCATAAATTCAACGTGCAGACGTTCTACACCTACACGCTGCGCAGCGGTTATCTCGATCAGGGTAAAAACCTGACGCTTTCCCCGCGCCAGTATTGGGTTCGCGGCGTTGAACCGCGCTACAGCCAGAGCTTCAACCTCGGTCAGACCGCGCATGAAGTGGGCGTCGGTTACCGTTATGTCAGCGAATCCACCCACGAATTACGCTATTACAGCCCGGCCAGGTCCGGCGTTCTGCCGACCGGCGACAGCCCGTATGACCGCGATACGCAATCTGGTACGCAGGCGAATGCGTTTTATGTTGATGACCGCATTGATGTTGGCGACTGGACCATTACGCCAGGCATGCGCTACGAGCACATTCAGTCATATCAGAACAACTACATCAAAGGCACTAAGCAGGAAATCAGCTACAACGCGCCGCTGCCTGCGCTGAACGTCGTTTACCACATGAACGAGGCATGGAATATTTATGCCAATACTGAAGGTTCTTTCGGGACGGTGCAGTACAGCCAGATCGGCAAAGCGGTGGACAGCGGCAATATCGAACCGGAAAAAGCCCGTACCTGGGAGCTGGGAACTCGCTTTGATAACAGCGTTGTGAAAGCGGAAGTCGGGCTGTTCCTGATCAACTTCAACAATCAGTACGACTCCAACCAGACCACGGACAGCGTCACCGCGCGCGGGAAAACCCGTCACACCGGTCTGGAAAGCCAGATTCGTTATGACCTCGCTGATTTGTCGCCAAAACTTGAAAACTTCTCCGCTTACGCCAGCTATGCGTATGTGAACGCCGTCATTCGTGAATCCGGCGATACGCAGGGCAATCAGGTGCCGTTTTCTCCGAAAAACAAAGGTACGTTGGGGCTGGATTACACGCCGGGCAACTGGTTCTTCAACGTCAACAGCGAATACCAGTCCGGCCAGTTTGCGGATAACGCCAACACCGTCGAAGAAAGTGCCGACGGCAGCACCGGCCGCATTCCCGGTTTCATGCTGTGGGGCGCACGCGCCGGTTACCAGTTTGGCCCGGACATGGCGAACCTGAATCTGGCCTTCGGCGTGAAGAATATCTTTGACCACGAATACTTTACTCGTGCCTATGACGATAACAATAAAGGGATTTATGCCGGGCAGCCACGCACGTTGTATATGCAAGGCTCCCTGAAATTCTGATGGTTTAAAAACGCCGGGCTTAGCGTGACGACGCCCGGTTTTTCCCTTTTCACTCGCACAGAGGTCTTATGTCTTTATTCTCCCGCTTTGCGCTTTTTGTCGGTTTATGTTTTTCGCTGGGCACCGCGCAGGCCGTGACGGTGACTGACCAGCAGGGCTCTTTTACGCTCGATACGGCGCCAGAACGCGTCGTCGTTTTGGAGCTGTCTTTTGTGGATGCGCTGGCCGTGGTAGATGTCAGCCCGGTGGGTGTGGCCGATGATAACGACGCGGAACGTATTTTGCCGGAAGTGCGCCAGCGCATCAGCGCGTGGAAATCTGTCGGCACGCGATCGCAGCCGAGCCTCGAGGCGATTGCCGCGCTGAAACCGGATCTGATTATTGCCGACAGCAGCCGTCATGGCGGCATTTACGCCGCGCTGAAAGGGATTGCACCGACGCTGATGCTGAAATCCCGCAACGAAACCTACAGTGAGAATCTGGAATCAGCGGCGACCATCGGCAAAGTGTTAGGGAAAGACGCGCTGATGCAGCAGCGTCTGGCGGAACATCATCAGCGGATGCAGGCGTTTGCCCGCCAGTTGCCAAAAGGCACGCAGGTGGTGTTTGGCACCTCTCGCGAACAGCAATTTAACCTGCATACGCGCGATTCCTACACCGGCAGCGTGCTGACATCGCTCGGGCTGATTGTGCCGGAACCGGTGAATCAGCAGGCGCTGGCCAACATCAGTTTCGAGCAGTTGCTGGCTATTAACCCGGACTGGCTGATTGTCGCGCACTACCGTCAGGAAAGTATCGTGCGTGCGTGGCAGAAAGATCCGCTCTGGCAAATGATGAAAGCCGCGCAGAAAAATCAGATCGCGGCAGTTGAACCTAACGTCTGGGCGAGAATGCGCGGGGTGTTTGCCGCTGAGCATATCGGTCATGACGTGGTGCAGATTCTGCATCATCAGGCATCTGCTACCGCACCATGATAGCGGTGAAAACGATCGCGACGGGGTGGCGCTGGACGCTGCCTTTGCTCGTATTGGGCGTCACCTTCTGGCTGACCCTTTTTTGCCGTTCAGCGGTGCCGATCGGCGCGGTGGAATCTCTGCGCGCGCTGCTTCCCGGCCCACCCGCATCACTGGCGCAGGCACTGGTGCTCAACCTGCGGTTACCGCGCAGTCTGGTGGCGATGTTGCTCGGTGCCAGCCTTGCGCTGGCGGGGTGCCTGCTGCAAACCCTGACCCGCAACCCGCTGGCGTCTCCCTCGCTGTTTGGCATTAACGCCGGAGCATCGCTGGCGATGGTGGTGGTCAGCGCGCTTAGCCCACAGTTGTTTGCCGGGTTCAGCATTGCGCTGGTGGCAGCCGCTGGCGGCGGCATCAGCTGGAGCATGGTGATGCTGACCGGCGGCGGATGGCTACATGCGGGTGACCGCAGCCGGTTGATCCTCGCCGGTGTGGCCGTGTCGGCGTTGTGCGCTGCGTTGGCGAAAGCGACGCTGATCCTCTCAGAAGATCACGCATACGGCATTCTCAACTGGCTGGCCGGAGGCGTCGCGCACGCCCGCTGGCCGGAGTTCTGGCATCTGTTCCCTTTCACCCTCATTATCGCGCCCTGGGTTTTGCTGCTTGCCAGCCGCCTGAACCTGTTACGGGTGAGTGATGAAAGCGCGCAGACGCTCGGCGTAAACCTGCCGCGCCTGCGGCTGATTATCAATCTTATGGTGTTATTGCTGGTGGGTGCCTGCGTCAGCGTCGCCGGGCCTCTGGCGTTTATCGGGCTGCTGGTCCCGCACATTTCACGATACTGGATTGGTTATGATTTACGCCGCATGTTGCCGGTGAGCATGATTTTTGGCGCAACGCTGATGCTGCTGGCGGATTTGCTGGCGCGTTTTCTGGCGTGGCCAGGTGAATTACCGGCGGGCGTGGTGCTGGCGCTGATTGGCGCGCCGTTCTTTGTCTGGCTGGTGAGGACGCGCACATGACCCGGCAGTTCACGGTATTCACCGTTCTGACCAGCCTGTTGCTGCTGACCTTCGTGATTTCGCTGCGTTACGGCACGCATACGCTGACGTTTGAACAAATGCGTCTGGCCTTCTCACCCTCCGATGACAACCATTTTCCGCTGATCGAATATCGCCTGCCGCGCGCGATGCTGGCGGTGCTGGTCGGCGCGGCGCTGGCTATTTCCGGCGTACTGGTGCAAGGCATTATCCGCAATCCACTGGCGTCGCCGGACATACTGGGCGTTAATCACGCCGCCGGGCTGATGTCGGTCGGCGCACTGATGCTGTTCCCCGCACTTTCCGTGCTGTGGCTGCCGCCGCTGGCCTTTTTGGGTGGAACCGCCGCGTTTATGTTGCTGCGCCTGATGTCCGGCCGTTCCGCGCCTATGAAGCTGGCGCTGACGGGCGTCGCGCTAACTGCGTTTTACGCCAGCCTGACGGATTATCTGATGCTTTCGCGCCCTATGGAAATCAACAGCGCATTGCTGTGGCTGACCGGAAGTCTGTGGGGACGCGGCTGGAATTTCGTCGAAATCGTCGCGCCGTGGTTACTGATATTGCTGCCGCTGAGCTTGTGGTTTTGCCGCGATCTGGACGTTCTGGCGCTTGGCGATGAAAGTGCCTCGACGCTGGGGATCCGCGTTTCCCGCGTACAGCGTCTGGTGTTATTGCTGGCCGTCGCGCTGGCCGCCATCAGCGTTGCCGCCTGCGGGCCGGTCGGGTTTATCGGGCTGGTCGCACCGCATCTGACCCGCAAACTGGTCGGCGGAAGACACCGCATTTTGATCCCCGCGTCAATGCTTGTCGGGGCGCTGATTTTACTGCTGGCCGACGTGCTGGCGCGCACCCTGCATCCGCCGCTGGAGCTGCCTGCGGGCGTTTTAACGGCGGTGATTGGCGCACCGTATTTCTTCTGGCTTCTGATGAGAACCCGCTGACTATGCAACTGAGTGCAGAAAATCTGTACGCCGGATACGGCAATAAATCCATCCTGAACGGATTGTCGGTGACCCTTCCGGCCGGAAAAATCACCGCGCTGATCGGCCCGAACGGCTGCGGAAAATCGACGCTGCTGAAATGTTTTTCGCGCCTGCTGACGCCGGAGTCCGGCACGTTGCGGCTGGCAGGAGACGATATTTCCCGACTTCATGGCCGCGCGCTTGCCCGCAAACTGGCGCTGTTGCCGCAACAGCACATCGCGCCGGAAGGGATCCGCGTGCGGGAACTGGTCGGCTATGGCCGGAGCCCGTGGCTGAATTTATGGGGCAGGCTGGGGGAGCAGGATCACGCGAGTGTCGCGCGCGCGATGCAGGAAACGAATATTGGTGATCTGGCCGAAAAATTAGTCAGCGAGCTTTCCGGCGGACAGCGTCAGCGCGTGTTTCTGGCGATGGTGCTGGCGCAGGATACGCCGCTGGTTCTGCTCGACGAACCGACCACCTATCTCGATATCAGCCATCAGGTGGAGCTGATGGCGCTGCTTCGCCGCCAGAATCAGCAGGGCAAAACGGTGGTCGCTGTGCTGCATGACCTCAATCAGGCCAGCCGTTATTGCGATTATCTGGTCATGATGGCGGCCGGAAAAATCGTTGCACAAGGCACCCCGGAAGCCGTAATGACGCCTGCGCTGCTGGCACAGGTCTTTGATATTGACGCGCAAATCCACCCCGAACCGGTTTCCGGTATGCCGATGTGCATTGTGAAATAGTTTTTCATTTTTCGTTGTCATTGTTTTCTATCGACTTGTCTGTTTTGAACTACACTTTTTGCACCCCTACGCGCCAGAGAGCGCAAGACAACGATAACGAGAAAACCAGATGATTATTTCTGCATCAACGGACTACCGAGCGGCGGCAAAAAGCAAATTGCCGCCATTTCTCTTTCACTACATCGACGGCGGCGCATACAACGAACATACCCTGCGCCGCAACACTTCTGATCTGGCCAATATTGCCCTCCGCCAGCGCATCCTAAAAAACATGTCCGAGCTCAGCCTTGAGACGCAACTGTTTGGCGAAAAACTGGCGATGCCGGTAGTGCTGGCACCCGTCGGCCTGACCGGTATGTACGCCCGTCGCGGTGAAGTTCAGGCGGCGCGCGCGGCCGCCAAAAAAGGCATTCCGTTCACACTTTCCACCGTTTCCGTTTGCCCGATTGAAGAAGTCGCACCGGCCATCGACCGCCCGATGTGGTTCCAGCTTTACGTCTTAAAAGATCGCGGATTTATGCGCAATGCGCTGGAACGCGCCCAGGCGGCAGGCGTGAAAACGCTGGTCTTTACCGTCGATATGCCGGTGCCCGGTGCACGATATCGTGACGCCCATTCCGGCATGAGCGGCCCGAATGCCGCCGCGCGCCGCATGTTGCAGGCCGTTTTGCATCCGCAATGGGCGTGGGACGTCGGCGTAAACGGCAAACCGCATGACCTCGGCAACGTTTCTGCCTATCTCGGCAAACCGACCGGGCTGGAAGATTACATCGGCTGGCTGGGCACCAACTTTGACCCGTCGATATCGTGGAAAGATCTGGAGTGGATCCGTGAATTCTGGAAAGGCCCGATGATCATCAAAGGCATTCTTGACCCGGAAGACGCCAAAGACGCCGTGCGGTTTGGCGCAGATGGCATCGTGGTATCGAACCACGGCGGCCGCCAGCTCGACGGCGTGCTTTCCACCGCGCACGCGCTGCCCGCAATCGCCGACGCCGTAAAAGGCGACATCACTATTCTCGCCGATTCCGGCATCCGCACCGGACTGGACGTCGTCCGCATGATAGCCCTCGGCGCCGACAGCGTGTTGCTCGGCCGCGCCTTCGTCTACGCACTGGCTGCGGCAGGGGAGGCGGGCGTCATCAACCTGCTGACTCTGATCGAAAAAGAAATGCGCGTCGCCATGACGCTGACCGGCGCGAAATCTATTTCAGAAATCAGCGCCGAATCGCTGGTGTACGGGCGAAGCGTGCGGTGATGTAATGCCGGAAAGGCAGCGATAATGTTTGTGAAGTGTCGCTGTCTTTATTATTTGTCTGCTTTTTGAATATCTCAATTTTCCAGATATCCATGGGAGAAATGCGTATAAGTAACGGCCTGTAAATATGTCAGCATAGATTTGTCCGGGTTAATCCGCAGGGCACTATCACCTCAATTAAAACCATCACCTCAATTAAAAAAGTTAATTTTAGGGAATGTCTATGCTGAAAAATATTGCTTTGCCGGTTTCTAAATCGCTTTCTATTGCCGGTCGTCTGACGGCTGTTGCAGCATTGCTTTCCTCCTTGTCCGCCTGGGCGGCAGAGCCGTTGCGCGTGCAGGCGGATCCGGTGCCTCATGCGGAAATTCTGGCGTACGTGCAGAAAATCGACCCGAGTCTGAATCTCAAAGTGATCGAAATCCCGAGCGGGGTGAATCCGAATGAATTGCTGGCACACGGCGATGTGGATGCTAACTATTTCCAGCATGTACCGTATTTGCTGTCGCAGGAAAAGGCGCTGAAAGAGAAATTTGAAGTCGCCGCGACGGTGCATATCGAGCCGCTCGGCGTATATTCCAGCCGTCACAAAAGCTATGCGGAAGTGCCGCAAAATGGCACCGTTGCCGTACCAAATAACGAAACCAATCTCAGCCGTGCGCTGTATTTACTGCAAAGTCAGGGGCTGATTACGCTGAAACCGGGCTTCACCGATCCGGCGAAAAATCAGGCCACACCGCGTGATATCGCCACCAACCCGAAAAACCTGAAAATTCTGGAAGTCGAATCCCCGCAAATTCCGCGTTCCTTACCGGATGTCGATCTGGCGGTCATTAATGGCAACTTCGCGCTGGAAGCGGGGCTGAGCCCGGCAAAAGACGCGCTGGGGCTGGAGAAAGCGAAGGGAAATCCTTACGCGAATATTCTGGTGACGACCGAAAAACTTAAAAATGACCCGCGGATTAAGCAACTGGCGAAAGATCTCGAATCGCCGCAGGTCGCAGAGTTTATTAAAGAGAAGTTTAAAGGATCGGTGTTACCGGTGGCGGCTGCGAAGAGTTAATGACAAGAACGCAGCCTCAGTGCAGACCCTGAGGCTGCGTTCTGATTTAGCCTGTTTAGTATTCCTTTCAAATAACCTTACTCACCATATTTATTAATATTTCCCCGTCATTCCTAAATATACATTTAGAAACACTTGTATTCCAAAAACCGCTAAAGGAGAACACCCCCTATGCCGATAGGAGCTGAATCTTCAATCATAATTCAAAGCCACAGTCTTTTCTGACGCCGGGTTTTTGAGGCGGGAAGGGAAGCTGTGATGTTCAGGAAACTTGCCCGGATATGGAAATCATAAGTCTTGTTACTCTTTTACGACGTTTCGGACGCCGGAATGTCAGCCTTTTAACGGCGCTGGCGTTACTGATTCCTTTTGCGACAAACGCGGCATCGCTCAGCCCCGCCGACCGCGACAGTATAGAACAGCAGCAACGGCAACTTCTTCAGCAGAACCAGCAGCAGCGTCAGGAACTGGAGCGCAGCACGCCAGTCACGCCCGCGCCGCCAGTATCACCGCAGCCCGGCGGCCCCTGTTTTGAAATCCATTCCATCACGCTTCCCGGCGCAGACCATCTGCCCGCCCGGGCGCAGCAAAAACTGATTCAACCTTATCTGCAAAAATGCCTCGGTATCGGCCAGATTAATGCGCTGGTGAAACAGGTTTCTGACTGGTACATCGGGCAAGGTTTTATTACCAGCCGTGCGTTTCTTACCGAACAAGATTTGTCGTCAGGCACACTCAGCCTGACGGTGATGGAGGGGAAACTCGAAGCCATCAAAATGGAGAATCAGCGCGGTGCGATGCTGGCGATGGCGTTTCCGGGTCTTACCGGAAAAATTCTTAACCTGCGCGATATCGAGCAGGGGATGGAGCAGATAAACCGGCTGCGCAAAACGCCGGTGCAGATTGAAATCCAGCCGGGCAGTCAGCCGGGTTATTCCATCGTCAACCTGACGTCCACGTCGGAGTTTCCGCTTCAGGCCAGCATCGGTTTTGATAACTCGGGGCAAAAAAGTACCGGTACCGGGCAGCTTAACGGCTCGGTGACCGGCAATAATCTGCTCGGTCTGGCTGACCAGTGGTTTGTCAGCACCGCCCGCAGCTCGGACGGGGCGAGTGATCATGACGCCAAAAGCGTGCAGGCCGGAGTGAATCTGCCTTACGGATACTGGTTATTCGATTACAACTACAGCTACAGCGATTATCTCAGCACGATTGAATCACAGGGTTATCTCTGGCGATCCAGCGGCGACAGCCAGTCACACCGGTTTACGCTCTCACGTGCCCTGTTCCGAAATGGCAACATGAAAACCGCCGCCAGCTTCGGACTTACCCACCGCCTGAACCGTAATTACCTCAACGATGCGCCGCTTGAAAGTAGCACGCGCAGCCTGACCAGCTGGACCGCCGGCATCAACCACAGCCAGAAACTCTGGGGCGGATACGCCACGCTGAACCCTGCCTTCAGCCACGGTGTGCCGTGGTTTGGGGGAGAAAGTGACGAGGGAAAATCTTCTGATACGCCGCGTGCTGAATTTTCAAAATGGACGCTCTCTTCCAGTTACTACCGCCCGGTGACGCAACGTATCACCTGGCTGACCAGCGCCTACGGGCAGTGGGGCGACGACCGTCTCTATGGCAGCGAACGTCTGACGATTGGCGGCGAAAGCTCGGTTCGCGGTTTCAAAGAACAGTATCTCTCCGGCGATAACGGCGGCTACTGGCGAAATGAACTCGACGCTCAGCTGTTCACGTTACCGGGGCTGGGGCAAATCAGCAGTATCACGGCGCTCGACGGCGGATATCTGCAACACAGCAATCACGATTCGGACGCTGCCGGCACCTTATGGGGCGCAGCGGTCGGACTTGCCAGCACTAATGCACATTTCTCCAGCCAGTTTACCGTTGGCTGGCCGCTGAGCTATCCGGATTCATTGTCGCCGGACCGCGTCACGGTCTACTACCGTATGGGCTTTGCACTGTAAAGATGAGAAGGAATTCGGGGATGAAAGCGGTGAAAGAACAACCTGTTGCTTTATGGCGTAAGGCGCTGGCGTACGGACTGATGGGCTGGCTGGTCTGGCAGCCGGTGGTCCCGGCATTCGCGGCGGGTATCACGGTGGCGGAAGGTAACACCCGCACCGATCAGGCCGGGAACGGCGTGCCGGTGGTGAACATTGCCACCCCGAATCAGGCCGGGATTTCGCACAATAAATACACCGAATTTAACGTCGGCCAGCAGGGCCTCATCCTCAACAATGCCACCGGTAAACTCACGCAAACTCAGCTCGGCGGTCTGATCCAAAACAACCCCAATCTTACCGCAGGTCAGGAAGCAAAGGGCATCATTAACGAAGTGGTGTCATCGAACCCTTCGCAGCTTAATGGCTACATGGAAGTCGCCGGTAAAGCCGCGAACGTCATGGTGGCTAACCCGTACGGGATCACCTGTAACGGCTGCGGATTTCTCAATACCCCCAACGCCACCTTAACCACGGGCAAACCGGTGCTGGGGGCAGACGGTTCGCTGCAATCCCTCGATGTCACGCAGGGCGCGATCACGGTCGAAGGTCAGGGGCTGGACGCCCGCCAGAGCGACTCATTTTCGCTGATTTCCCGCGCCGCACAGATTAATGCCGGTTTGTATGCCAAAGACCTGAACGTCACTTTGGGGGCAAATCGTGTGGATGCGCAGGGTAACGCTGCGTCGCTCTCTGGCGCAGGCGTGCCGTCGGTGGCCATCGACACCGGTGCGCTGGGCGGCATGTATGCCAACCGTATCCATCTGGTCTCCAGCGACAAAGGCGTCGGGGTCAATCTGGGTAACCTGAACGCGTCCACCGGCGACATGCAAATTGATACCAGCGGGAAACTGACGCTGAACAATGCGACAGCCACCGGCAAACTGACGGCGAATGCGCAGGAGATTGCGCTGAACGGCGCACAGCAGTCTGGCGGCGATATGGCCCTCAACAGCCAGGGACAGCTGGCGGCGCAGGGCAGTCAGGTGACCAGCGGCGGGAATATGACGCTGGCCGCAGGGCAACTGACCTCAGGCAGCGCGGCGAAGGTCTCCGCCGCCGGGAACGTCAGTGTGGCAGCAGGTAACGGCGGCCAGTGGCAGGGCAGTCTGACGGCGGGTAAAGATCTCAGTCTCAGCGCCGGTGACCTGACTAATAACGGGCTGATTGCCGCCAGCGGTAACGCGAATCTGACAACACAGCACCTGATCAACAGCGGCACACTACAGGCACAGACGCAGTCGGTTCAGGCGACGACGCTGGACAACGGCGGTGTGATACAGGCGAAAGGGGGACAGCAGATTCACGCCAGTTCCCTGAGTACGACTGGCGGTTCGACAATCTCCAGCGCTGGCAATTTATCGCTGGATGCCGGGAGTGCCACGATCGGCGGGCTGGTTTCGAGTGACAACCAGCTCACCGGACGCTTCGGACAGTTAGCCACGCTGGCCGGTTCGCAAATCCAGTCGGGCACGGATGCGGATGTTCAGGCCAGCGGCGTGACCACGCTGGGCGGTAATCTGCGTGCCGGACGGGATCTGCTGCTGGGCAGCAGCAGCCTGAACTCCGTCAGCGGAGCGCAGGTTTATGCCGTGGGCAATGTTCAGGCTACTGCTGGCAACAACGGCGTGTGGGGCGGCAGCCTGACGGCGGGCGGTAATCTTGGTATGAATGCTGCCGACATGACCAATAGCGGTACACTGGCGGCGGGGGCTGACACGGCGTTCACCAGCCAAAAACTGACCAACGGCGGGCTGATTCAGGCGCAGGGTAAACAAACCCTGATTGCGACCGCACTCACCAATACCGGTAAATTGCAGTCCGGCGGAACACAGCAAATCGACGCCAGCACCCTTAATAACCAGGGGATGATCGGCTCACAGCATGGGCTGAATTTTCAGATTGCCGGTCCGATGACCGTGGGTAAAACGGGTAGTTTGCTGGCAGGTGACCAGCTGAATATTGACAGCGGACAGCTCACCGCTGATGGCATTCTGACCGGTACTGACGGGCTGACCTTGACGACGGGTGCCTTAAAAACAGGCAGCGCGGCGGTGATCACCAGCCAGGGCAATATCGGTTTAACCAGCAATAGCGTTGAAAATGCCGGACTTATTGATGCGGGCGGCAATACGGCGGTGACCACGCAGGATCTGAGCAACACCGGGACATTGCAGGCGCAGGGCGATCAGACCTTGCAAAGCGTTTCGCTTGATAACAACGGAACGATTCAGGCGAAAGGCACGCATCACATTACGGCGGACCAGCTGAGCAATAACGGCGCTATCAGTGCGGGTAAGACGTTACAACTGCAGGCTAAACAGATCCTGAGTCAGGGGGCTGACGGTACAATCGATGCTACCGGCGCACTGGCGATTAACGCTGCTCAGGCGCAGATGGCGGGTCATGTTACCGGCCATGAGGACAGTCAGCTGGACTTTGGCTCACTGACGACTACAGCCAATTCCACGCTCTCAAGCCAAGGCAGTCTGTCCCTGAATGCGGGCAGCGCGCAGCTCGGCGGCGTCCTTTCAGGGGATAACCAGCTCACCGGACATTTTGGTCAGCTGACCACCGCCGCCGGTTCGCAAATTCAGTCCGGTTCTGACGCGGATATTCAGGCCAGCGAAAGCGCCATGCTGGGCGGTAATCTGCGTGCCGGACAAAACCTGCAACTGGGCAGCGGTTCGCTAAACTCTGCCAGCGGCGCGCAGGTTTATGCCGCAGGAAATTTACAGGCCAGCGCCGGCAATAACGGGGTATGGAACGGTGGCCTGACGGCGGGGGGCGATCTGGCGCTGAATGCCGGCGGACTGACCAATAACGGGACGTTGGCGGCGTCAGGCAACACGGACTTCACCACGCAAAAACTCACTAATAACGGCCTGATGCAGGCACAGGGCAGCCAGACTCTTCACGCCACCGAACTGAGCAATACGGGTAAAATTCAGTCCGGCGGTACACAAAATATCACCGCGAACTCGCTCGACAGTCAGGGGCTTATCGGTTCTCAGAAGGCACTGGCATTGCAGGTTGCAGACCAGCTGACGGTCGGTGAACAGGGTTCATTATTTGCCGGTGACCAGCTCACCCTTAGCGGCGGTCAGATGACCGTGAACGGCGCGCTGACCGGTAAAAGCGGTCTTTCAGTCGGTGCAGATTCCCTGAACGCCAGACAAAATGCGCTGATCACCAGCCTGGGTGATATTCAGCTCACCGCCGGGAAGCAGTCGCTTAACGGCCAGATTTCAACGGCAGGCAATATAGATCTTAACGCCACGGATCTTTCCGTTGGCGCATCGGGCAGTATCCACAGCGACAAAGATGTATCCCTGACGGCAGGCCACGCTTCCACGATCGCCGGTGCGCTGGACGGGAACACGCTGGAGGCCAGCGGCGGCGCATTGCAGGTTACCGGCAGCGGTTCGCTGGTGTCGGTCAGTGATATGCAGTTATCCGCGCAGCAGCAACAGCTCGACGGCGTCACCAGTGCGGGCAGCAATCTCTCAATAACCGCTGACCAGCTCAACGCCGCGCAGGGCGGCAAAACGTCTGCGCAGAACGACATCATTTCGAATATTGCACATGGCGGTCAGTGGTCGGGCAGCCTGATTGCCGGCCGTGACCTGAACTTCACTTCGGGGGATTTCAGCAACGCAGGCACGCTCGCCGCCAACCGTAACGGGCAGTTCAGCTTCGGCACGCTGACCAACAACGGCCTTTTACAGTCACTGGGCACGCAGCAGCTTAACGGCGACACCTTCAACAACAACGGCACGGCGCAGTCCGGCGGTGACCAGACCTTTACCCTGAATCAGCTCAATAATCAGGGGCTGACCGGGACAAATGGCGATCTGACGCTGAATGTCCGTGACGGTGTCGTGAACGGGGACTCCGGCACATTGCTGGCCGACGGCAAACTGACGCTGAAAACGGCGCAGGCGGATCTGGGTGGAACGCTCACGGGCACGCAGGGCGCAGATCTCACGGCGGATACACTGACCAGCCATACGGGTTCGGTGCAAACCAGTCAGGGCGACGTGAATCTCAGTGCAGGCAACGCCAGCCTGAACGGTTTCCTTTCTGCCGACGGCAGCATGGCGCTGAACACGCAACAATTGACCACGGGCAACGGTTCGCAAACACAGGGTAAAAACGCGCTGGGGATCAGTGCGTCTGAAGGCGCAGAGCTGGGCGGCAAACTGGTGACGCCGGGGGCGCTGACGATCAGCGCGGGAACCCTGACCAGCACCGCCACGCTCGGCGCTGATCATGTCGATGTCAGCGCGACCACGCTGACGAACAGCGGCGCGATCACGGCGGACGACGGCCTGCATCTTAATGCCGGAACCCTGCATCAGCAGGGCAGCCTGAGCGCGCAGAACCTGATGAACCTGGAGGGCAACACGCTGGATAATCAGGGCAGTATTTCCGCGGGCGATCTGGGTATTCATGCCAAAACCAGCCTGACCAACCAGAGCAACGGGGTGATCTCAGCGGGCAATGGCCTGACCGTAGATGCACCGACATTCATTAACAACGGCACGCTGGCGGCGAAAACCGTTGGCGTGAATGCCAGCGGTATCAGCAACACCGGTCTGGTGCAGGGAAACGGGGATACCACGCTGACGGCCAGCACGCTGAATAACGGCGCGCAGGGGCAGGTGATTTCAGGCGGCACGCTCTCCGTGAATGCTGCCGGGACACAAAATCAGGGCCGGTTGCAGGGCAGCCAGCTGAACCTGATCGGTAACACTCTGAACAACGGCGGGACAGCGCTGGGCACAAATGGCCTGAAAGCGCAGATGCAGGGCGATCTGACGAATACAGGTAGCCTGCTTTCCTCCGGCGATGCCACGGTGAACGCCGCGACGCTGGAAAACAGCGGTCAGCTGCTCAGCGATAAAAACGCGATAGTTACCGCTTCTCATACCACCAATCAGGGACAAATTCAGGGCGATACGCTCGCCGTGACCGCCGGTTCGGCCGACAACAGCGGCAACCTGATTGGCCTGAAAAGCCTGACGGCACAACTTCAGCAAGATCTCACCAATGCCACGTCCGGCAAAATGCTGACGCAGGGCGCGCTCACTGTCACGGCCGGACACGTCACCAATAACGGCAGCTGGCAGGCCGGCAGCGCGGATTTACACGCCAGCCAGTTAGATCTCAACGGTGCCATCCAGACCGCAACAAAAGCCAGTCTCATTCTGACCGGCGCGCTGAATACGCAGGCGCAGGGGAAAATTGTCTCCACCGGGCTCGCTGTCTTGCAGGCCGCCAGCCTCAATAATCAGGGGAACTGGTCGGCGGATAATCTCAGCCTGACAGGCGGATCGCTCACCAGCAACGGCGGGATCAGCGGCGTCAGCGCACTGGCGACCACGCTCAGCGGTCAGCTACAGATTCAGCAGGGCGGAACATTACTCAGCGGCGGCACCAGTACGCTGAACGCAGGGAACATCACTAACAGCGGTAATATTCAGGCCGGGAATCTGGCGCTGACGACCGGCAGCATCTCGAACGGCGGACAGCTACAGGGCCAGCAAAGCCTGCAGGGCACGGTACAAAACGGCATTACCAACCTGAGCGGCGGTACGCTGCGCAGCCAAGGGACGTTGGATTTAGGCGCGCAGTCGCTGCTCAATCAGGGGCAGTTGCAGGGCGATGGCGCCAGCCATCTCACGCTTTCCGATAACCTGAATAATCAGGGCACCTTGCTGACCGGCGGTCGCCTGACGGTGTCTGCCCCCACGCTGACGAATACGGGTCTTTTGCAGGCGCAGGGGCTCACGATGTCCGGCGGAACGCTGAACAATAGCGGCACGCTGACCGGGCAGGGCGACAGTACGGTAAACGTGTCGCAGGTGACCAATCAGGGGCAACTTCAAGGTGACCGTTTGCAACTGACCGGAGATGTGCTGCACAACACCGGCACCGTTCTGGGCAGCCAGACGCTGGGGCTAAACGTACAGAACGCTGACAATCACGCGGGCGGTAAACTTTACAGCGCCGGCAATCTGACGCTGGTGACACCGTCACTTAACCAGTCCGGCAGCCTGCTGGCTCTGGGTGATATGACGCTGCAACTCGGGTCGGGATTCACCCAGACCGGAACGCTGGCGGCGGGGCAAAACCTGAATCTGAGCACGCAGGGCGATCTGAGCGTACTCGGCACCTTGCAGGGCAACGGTATTCAGCTCAGCTCTGCGGGTAACTTCGTCAACAACGGCCAGCTGCGCGGAGGCAGCGGTACGTTGGGCGTGGATGCGAACAACATCACGCTCAATGGCAGCGGCAGTGTGCAGTCCGGCGGTGATATCCGCCTCGCCAGCCGCGGCGTGCTGAACAACAGCGGTTTTGTCGGTGGCGCAGGCAACGTCGTGATGTCCGCAGCGGGTCAGCTGGCCAACAGTGCGCTGCTGTATGCCGGTAACAACATGCAGTTGCTGGCCGACAGCATCCATAACAACTATGGCGATATTCTGGCGGGCAACAGCCTGTGGATGCAGCGCGACGCTGCGGGTAACGCCAACAGTGAAGTGGTCAACACCTCGGGGGATATCGAGACCTCCAACGGTGATATCACTATTAATACCGGCCATCTGCTGAATCAGCGTGACGGGCTGAGTACGTCGAGTTCGTATCAGGCGGCGGCAAATAGCCCGGCATCGCTGGGACAGGCCACAATGAAAATCAAACTCGGCCTGTTAGATGATGACGAAATAGGTGTGTATACAGGAACCGGTATGCGGCATACCGGAGGAAGCAATGGCAAGGGAAATGGTGCTGAAGAAGAATATACCTACGTTGGTTTAGCCCCGACGAAAGCAGCATCAGACAGAAAATTCCTTGTTGGAAGCTCGACAGTGACTGCCAGTGCTAATGGTGGTGCCGGACGTATAGCCGCGAACCGTGATCTGAATGTTTCGGGCGGAACTTTGGATAACATCGCCAGTAATATACTTGCCGGCTCAAATATCAGTCTTTCCGGAAATAATCTTAACAATCAGTCCTATGAAAACAGTATTGAGAGTGAATACCTGACCTATCAATACACGGGAACGACGGGGACTTTGCAAAAAGATGCGACACTTATTCCTGATATCAGGAAAGGGAAAAGAAGAGGGGTCAATTATGAAACGGATCTTGGGGATCAGTTTACCTACAAACTGACAGACGGCCCAACTTACGAAACGATTACTACCGGAGAAGGCCTCCGCTCAGTCATACAGGCCGGCGGCGCGGTCAACGCCAGTTTCAGCAACAATATCAGTAACACTACGACCACGGCGAACGCGGGTGGTTTATCACACACCATCAGCACGCCGGGAATAAGCGGCACATCAGGCCTGCAACAGGTCGGCGGTGTGCAAAGTCAGCAACTGGCGGGCGGTAAAAACCTGACTGTCGGATCTGTGCAGTGGACTGATTCCGTCAGCAATGCTTTGCAGCAAATCGGCAACCGGGGCGCGGCGCTGACCGATTACCCGCTGCCGACCGGCAATAACGGCCTGTTTGTGGCGAGTCAGGATCCGTCCAGCCCGTATCTGATCACCACAAATCCGCAGCTTGGCAGCATTGGCAAAACAGATCCCTCGCTGTTTAACGCCCTGAATGACTATCTGTCACGCCCGACATCCCCGGTTTCAGTGGTTAATCAGCAGAGCGTTCAAAGCGGCGGTGGGTTGAATTTTGTTTCTGCGGGCTCACCAGGTTCACTGCCAGCCTTGTCCTCTTCATCAACGCTGGCGTTCGCGCCGACGTCAGCGACCGGGGCCACATTTGTCACTGCCGCAGGTTCCGTCCCTGCGCAGGGCACGGTGGTGACTCGCGTCGTTCAGCCGGGCACGCCCTCCAGTCCGCGCATTGAAACCGCGCCGGCCTATACCGATGAAAGCAAATTCATCGGCTCGGCCTACTTTATGAACCGGCTGAACCTGACGCCGGACTACGACTACAAATTCCTCGGCGATGCGGCATTTGATACCCGCTACGTTGATAACGCGGTGCTGAGCCAGACCGGCCAGCGCTACGTCGGCGGCACCGGTTCTGACCTGGCGCAGATGCAGTATCTGATCGACAACGCGGCCGACCAACAGGCCGGTCTTGGCCTGCAACTGGGCGTCAGTTTGTCACCTGAACAGGTCGCGGCGCTGACCAAAAGTATCGTCTGGTGGGAAAAAACCACCGTCAATGGCCAGACTGTTCTTGCGCCAAAACTGTATCTCTCAGCAAATGACACGAATGCCGTCACCGGCAGCGTGATTTCCGGGAATACCGTCAATCTCGACGCGGGTCATATCGTCAACGCCGGCAGTACGCTTCAGGCACAAACCCAACTGGCGGCGAAAAGCAACAGCTCACTGGATAACCTGAACGCGGGGCTGATTGCATCCAACGGCAGCCTGCAACTGAGCGCGCTGGGGGATATCAATAACATCGGTTCCTCGATTGCCGGACAAACTGTCGCACTGGCTTCGGTCAGCGGTGACATCAATAACGTCACGCAGGCACAGCAGTGGAACGCTGCGCCGACCGCCAGCAAAAACAAAACGGCTCAGCTGACGTTCAGTGATACCCATACCGGCGATGTCGCCGGTATTTCGGCCACCGGCGGGCTTGCGCTGACGGCCGGTAACAGCATCAATAACACCGGCGCCAGACTCAGCGCTGGGAGTGATTTGCAGCTGATCGCACTCAACGATATCAACATCACCGGCAATGCGCTGAGCACCAGTAAATCGACGGCGAAAACGAGCGCGCAGACCACCGGCAGCCAGGCCAGTGAGGTCAGCGCGGGCGGCAGTTTGCAGGCCAGCGCGGGTAACAACCTGACGGTTGCAGGCAGTGCCGTGACAGCCAAAGGCGACACCACGCTGGCGGCGGTAAACGACATCAATCTGGACGCGATGGACAAAAGCAGCCATCAGACCAGCGGTAAAAATAAAGCAGACGATAACAACGCCACCCGCACGATCGTGAGCAGCGGCGGTGACCTGACGCTCAGCGCAGGCCGTGACCTCAACTCGCAGGCGGCGCAACTGACCGCCGACCTCAACGCCTCACTCAGCGCGGGTCGCGACGTCAACCTGAACGCCCAGCAGACCAGCACTTACAGCGAAACCCACGGCAATAAAAGCGTGAGTATCCGTGAAAATGTCGGGCAGGAAGGGACGGCGGTGGTGAGCGGCGGGAGTACGACCATTGCCGCCGGACGTGACATTTCGACACAAGCTGCGCAAGTCCAGGCCACCGGTAACCTGGCCCTGAACGCCGGGCGTGACGTCAATATCACCACCGCACAGGAAAGTGAATACAGCTACGACGAAAAGACCAAAACCAAGAAACATCTCTTCTCCAGCACCACCACGCACACCGTTAAAGAGGATTATTCCACCACGGAAAAAGCCTCGCAGCTCAGTGGAGACAAGGTATCCATTGTTGCCGGGCAGGACCTGACGGTTAAAGGCTCGTCGGTGGTCGGTGACGGGGATGTGACGCTGAAGGCGGGGAACAATGTCGATATCGTTGCCGCCACTGACACCAGTTCCAGTTATCGCCTGAGTGAGAGCAAAACCAGCGGGATGTTCAGCGGCGGGGGCTTTGGTGTGACGTTCGGCAGTAAATCGTCCCGCCAGCAAATCAATCAGGACGGCACGACGCAAAGTCAAAGCAGCAGCGCGGTCGGCAGCACCGGCGGCAACGTGAATCTGATCGCCGGTGAACAGGCGCACATCGGTGGCTCGGACGTTATCGCTAAAAATGACGTCAACATCGTCGGCGGCTCGGTCACGATTGACCCGGGCAACGACATGCTGACCCGCAAACAAATCTATGAGCAGAAGCAAAGCGGCGTGACGCTGTCGTTATCGAGTCCGGTGACGGATGCTTTGCTAACTATTGGTAAAGATATCAGCCAGTCGGGTGACTCCGGGGATAACCGGTTAAAAGCGTTGTATGGAATGGCAGCTGTACAAGACGGGTGGGCTGCCGCACAGGATGATAAGGTCGCCAGTCAGCTCGCCGCGTTAAAAAATGGGGATGTCAGTGCCAGTGTGACTCTCCAGGTAAATATCGGGGCCAGTAAAAGCAAGAACACGTCCGAACAGGTGAGTAACCAGGTCAGCGGCAGCACCGTCAGCGGCGGACGTAACGTGGCGATTGTCGCAACCGGTGCCAACGGGCAGACCGGGGATGTCAGTATCACCGGCAGTGGCGTGACGGGAAATAAGGTCACTCTGGCTGCGCAGAATGATTTACTGCTCCAGGCTGCCAGCAATAACAGCAAGCAAACCGGTAGCAACAGCGCCAGTGGCTGGAGTGCCGGTGCACATATTTCATTCGGTCAGGAAACCGGCATCGGTGTGCAGGCCAGCGGTTATATGGCGAAAGGCTCTGAGAAGGGGAATACCACCGATTATGTCAACACGCGCATTAACGGGCAGGATGCGGTCACGCTCAGCAGCGGCAACGACACGACGGTGAGTGGTGCGCAGGTGATGGGCGACAAAATCACCGCCGATGTCGGGCGAAATCTGACCATTAGCAGCCTGCAGGATATTGATGACTACTCCAGCAAACAACAGAGCGTCAGCGGAGGTTTCAGCTTTACCTTCGGCACCATGAATGGTTCGGCCTCCCTGAGCATGAGTAAGTCTAAAACTCAAAGCGAATATGCCAGCGTGGGTGATCAGAGCGGGCTGTTTGCGGGTAATCAGGGGTATGACATCTACGTCGGTGACCATACGCAGCTGAACGGCGCGGTGATTGCCTCGACGGCGGATGCAGTGAGTAACAGCCTCAATACTGGCACGCTGGGCTGGAAGGATATTCAGAACAAAGCAGATTACAAGGCCAGCAGTGTGGGTGTGACGGCCAGCGCTGCAACGAATAAAATTACGAATAGTGACGGTTCGACTAAGCAGATATACGGTATAACGCCCCCTGTTGCATTACCGGCTATCACTTCTGGAAGTAACTCTGGCACGACGCAGTCAGCTGTCGCAACAGGAACAATTACTGTTAGGGACAGCATCCATCAGACGCAGGATGTAAGCACCCTGAACCGCAATACTGATGGTGTAAATAATCATATTGATAAAATTTTTGACCCTCAGACCTTTGCACGACAACAAGAACTTGAGGCAGTGTTTGGCCGGGTCGCGAATCAGGCCGCTGGTGACTTAGGTAATGCTATGGGGTGGGCCGAAGGTAGTCCGGAGAAAATGGCAATCCATGCGGCCATTGGTGCAATGCAGTCAAGTCTGGGGAGTGGGAGTGCGTTAGCTGGCGGCTTGACAGGATTGAGCAGTGAGGCAGTTGCTACGGGTGTAGATAATTACCTCAAAAATCACACAACGCTGACGATCTCAGAGAGGGGAGCAATAACGCAATGGGCGGCATTAATCAGTGGTGCAGCCATCGGGGGGGTTGTCGGAGGAACCAATGGCGCGTCGGATGGGGCGAACGTTTCTTACAGTTCAGTAACTTATAACTATCTTACGCATGATGAAGTTGCACGCCGGAATTTGATTCAAACCCAACTGTCCAGTACCACACTGAGTGAAGACGAAAGGGCGGACCTTGAACAACAGCTGTCGGATATCAATGAGTTAGATATTTCCCGAGATTTGGCCATTTTAGATGCGTGTTCCCAAGGGAATAAGAACAGTTCGGCATGTTCTTCGCTACTGCAACCGGCCTGGGATGCCATGACTGGCTGGAATAGCGGACCAAACTGGATGGGAACTTACAATAGTATTTTCCCAAATGACGCACAGAATATGGCGAATATTCTGCAGGGTCTGGATCCTGCAAGTGTCATGCGCGATAGCGCGATCACGGCTTCTATGAATGCGTATAACGCGGCACATCCAACTGATCAGAAGAATTGGGAGCAGGTTGCCAATAGCTATGATATCGCAATGGCGTTGCAGTCGGTCGGCAGTGTTGTGGGGGGGCTGATAGGCAGCGGCGGGGTTAATAAAGGTTTGAATTCCAATGTATCAGGCAGTAGTTACGCTGATATCATAAATAAGAATATTGCAGACAGTCAGGCGGCAAGGGCTTCTTCAAACTTTAGCAAGTACTTGGCTGCTGAGCAGCAGGTGCTAGACAATATATCTAGTCAAGCAAAAATCAATAATCTTTTAAACTCTGCGCTCCAACCCTTCAAGGAGGGGCAAAATCTCACTAATGCAGGACGTGCTGTGACTAAACACCCTGAATACTTTGGTTTTGAGTCGACTGAGGACCTGCGGAAATCTTACCGTTCAGATGCTCAATTGAATAAACTTGCAGAAGAGTCCATACAGGGCATACTAAAAGGTGGGACAATGACCAGTGGTGCCGGCGGACGATATCCAGAAGGATGGGTTACATATACTTTACCAGACGGACGGGCAGCAAGTTGGAGTATTAGCGGCAACTTTATCGGATTTAGGGGCATGAAAAATAAATGAATGACTGTCTTGTATTTGAAAAAGTGGGTGATATTAATACTGAGTACCCATATTTAAATGTCTACATCTATGGGTGCAGCGATCCTTTTATGGAAATATCTATTTCGCATGAGAAAAATATACTATTCACATTGTTTTTAGCGACAGATAACATTGTTCTGAGTAGTGAGCAATGGATTGAAATAAAATACAAATCTGATTTGTTTTTAAAGAAGACTCTGGCTGATGAGGAGTTTGGAACATACTAATAGTACCAAACACTGATTTTAGATAAATAGATTTTATGTATCCCCCACAGATGGCGGTATTTCCGGATCAGGATTTCCATTAACTTCAGTTTCAGTAAATGATAGGATCATTACAAGACTGTGATTCATTGGTGAGTGATATGATTAAATGTAATAATGAAAGTAAGACTGATGATATTCCAAGAATTATTTTTTGGATGGGAATCTACCCATGGAAGTTTTTTTCGAAAACGTTTCGATAAATATTTTTCGATAATGAAATTTGAACTTCTGACTATTTAATTTATGCGAGTTAGTTAATTATAAAAAATATGTGGTTTTTCAAATTTGGTCGATATGTACTCATGCTATAAAAAAGACTCATTATTCCTGCCATGGCAATAGATTTTGCTAAACAATGCAGAAGACGAGAAAAGGATGACCTTCTAATCGTAAAACCAGGTGCTCTTAGAGGCGTTGCTTCTTAGCATAAGCTCAGTCATATCTATCTAGAGGAATTTTAGCATTCTTTATTTTTCAGTGAATCTTATGTTGAATGTGCTTGCAGCAGATGTCTTTTTGAAAGCGGTCAATGGCTATATAATTCGAAAGATTTATACAGGTTGCGTCAGAATTGAAAAAGCCTCCAGCCGCTTTCAGAAAGCTTGCTTAATGAGCGTTTCGAGACTTAAAGGCTTGAGCCGAGCGAAGTGACGACCCGAAGGGCGAGGCCGCAGGCCGAGTAATACCGAAATGAAGGTACCGCGTAGCGGCAAGCTTTCGCGGCAAATGTTGTACGTGTTGACATCCCTAAACCTGGTGATTTTAATCTACGGATTCCTTCTGGAAATGAGGCCGGTGTGAATGAATTTTGGGTACCGGGAGGGATACTACCAAACAATAACGCCGAAGCAGTGATTGATGCGGGGAGTATATTACCCAGTGATTACACGGTTTCTCCTGTTAAATTTAGATGAGATAATTTAATGAAATTTGAAGACGTTTTTTTTAGCAGAGAGGAAAGATATTCTATTGGAATTGAAACAGAGACTGCTCGATATTATCTGTCCATTCCTGTAACCAATCATATGATTGATTATGAAGAATATTATGAGATAAGTGAAAGCGAGTATAATATCTTTCTGAGTAATCCTGCCATGGCAGTAGATTTTGCTAAACAATGCAAAAGACGAGAAAAGGATGATCTTCTAATCGTAAAACCAGGTGCTCTTAGAGGCGTTGCTTCTTAGCATAAGCTCAGTCATATCTATCTCAATCTTCCGAATTACATAGCCATTGGCCGCTTTCAAAATGACGTCGAATGAACGGTAAGAAACAGCGAGAGTCTTTTTTCGAGCAGGTACGAACCTGAAATGAGAGTACCGCGAAGCGGCGGCGTTTGCGGCAATAACGGCGGCACCTGAAACATAGCCAGCGAGGGATAGCGCGCAGTTAAAAAACGCAGGATTATTAAGGAGCGCATTTACGCTCCTTAACCCGGTGTGGGCCGGTGCCACGACCTTGACCTGTGCGATAACCGATACGTACCGTTCCGGTTATGCCCGATACGGCCAGTATCTGCGAGCCAAAATCAGAAGCTATAACTCGCTGTCACCGACACATTCCTCGGCTCGCCGTAGACCACGTACTGGCTGACACTGGTGTCATATTCTTTGTCGAACAGGTTGTTCACGTTGGCCTGAACGGCGAGTTGTTTCGTGACCTGATAACGGCTGAAGAGATTAACCACGGTATAGCTGCCTTGCTCGGCGTAACGGGTTCCGTTGCCGCTTGGGCCTGGCTCATCCTGCCAGACGTGGGTCTGCCAGTTCGCTCCGCCGCCGACGGTCAGATCCTGCAACATCGGCAGGCGATAGCTGGTGAACAGTTTCAGCTGCGTGCGCGGCAGTTGCGGGTTAACCGCATCGCTGTTTTCGTCTTCGGCAATGTAACGGGTGCCGCCGAACGTCATCTGCCAGTTGTCGGTCAGCGCGCCATTCAGTTCAAATTCAATCCCGCGACTCACCGTGCCGTTCTTGCCTTCATATGCCGTATCGGTCGAGCCTTCGATGGTGCGGCCGGTGCTTTGCGCGACGTTATCCAGCTCCGCGCGGAACACCGCAACGGAAGCGGTCAGGCGGCTGTTGAACCAGTCGGATTTTACGCCCGCTTCGTAGTTTTTACCGATAACCGGCGACAGATACGCGCCGTTGATATCGCGGTAAGTCTGCGGCTGGAATACCGACGTGTAGCTGGCGTAGGTTGACCAGGTATCGTTGATGTCGAACACCAGACCGGCGTAAGGCGTGATGTTGTTCTTCTCAATCTGAGCCGTCAGGGTGTCAGAATTCCAGTTGGTGTAACGCGCACCGACAATCAGATGCAGCGGATCGGCCAGCGAAATACGCGTGGCGACGTACGCTGATTTCTGGCGGATAACGTCCCGCTCAGCCAGAGAGCGCGGGCCCCAGTCGGTTTCCGGGAACTGGCTGTTGTAATCGTTAAAGTTGCCCAGCTCTTCGGTCGAAATATTGGCGAATGAGCTGTAATAGGTATTTTGTTGTTTGGAATAACTCACGCCGGTCATCAGTTCATGCTGACGGCCAAACAGTTCGTACGGGCCGCTGGCAAAGGCGTCCACGCCATCGACTTTACGTTTACCGGTGTTGTAGCCGGTTCCCGCGACGACCGGATAACCGGCATAAGCGGATTCGCCCACGCCGGTGGTTTTATCGAATGTCCCGTCGATGTACATCATTTTACTGTCGATACGGGATTCGGTATGCGTGCCGTTCAGCGTCGCCTGCCAGCCGTTATCGAAGGACTGCTTCAAAGTGGTGAAAAGTTTGGTGGTTTCTTTATTGCTGTAAGCCCAGTCCGGCGCGGAGTTGAAGCCACGGCGGTAATCGGTTTTGCTGCCGTCGAGATACCAGCGCGGCATGCCGCCCCAGGTCGGGCTGTCGGTGTTGTTTTGCTGGAATTCGTAACCGGCGGAAAGCAGGGTGGAATCGGTCAGGTCGGCATCCACCGTGGCGTAGACGAATTTTTTGGTCGCGCCGTAACGCTCAACGTAGCTGTTCTGATCCTGATATCCGGTGATCAGGCGGCCACGCACGCTGCCGGATTCGTTCAGCGGGGTGGATAAATCTGCCACATAACGCTGTTTGTTCCAGCTGCCGTAAGTTGCGGAAACATTGCCCGTGAATTCTTTGCTGTCGGCGTGTTTACGCACCTGATTGACGGAGGCGGATGGGTTGCCCGGGCCGGTCATCAGGCCGGTTGCGCCGCGCACCACTTCGATGCGTTCGAAAAGCGCGGTGTCGGACTGTGAATCGCCCAGATCCCAGCGCGGGTCGAAGGTGGTCGGAATACCATCCACCATGTAGTTATCGATTAAAAAGCCACGCGCGTAATAGGTGCGGCGGTCAAGATCCGAGACGCTTTCCTGAATGCCAGTGGTGTTTTTCAGTACATCACCCAGCGTTTGCAGCTGCTGATCCTGCATACGTTGTTTGCTGATGATGCTGATGGACTGCGGAATATCGCGCGTGGTCAGCGCCATTTTGGTACCCGCGGTGGTGACCGGTACGCTGTAATCGGTGGCGGCAGTGTCGGTAGCTGCGGCGTTATTCTGGCCGGTCACGACGACCGTATCGTCGGTTTTATTCGCCGTAGTTTCGGCGGCATAAGCAGAATGTAAAGACGACGAAATAAAAACAGCAATAACAGAAAGTGAAAGTTTCTGTCCTAAATTATTATTCCTGCCACGGATTGATTTAACTGACTTTTTCCCTGAAACGGATACCATTTATTAATCTCCGAAAGATTATTTTATATTTTATTAGCCACAACTTTTAGATATTTATAACGCTTTAAAAGGGTGAACAAGACCCGCCGGGATCCCCCGAAAAAGAGGGCCAGAATGATGAAAGGTCAGGTTTAGTTAGTAAAGCGAATGAGAATAATACGTATTGAGTTTAACTGTGTAAATAATTATTACCATTCCGTCATCGCGAGTTTGCTTTTCTCTTTTTAGCCATTAAGAAATCTAGACATCTAAACGTTCGTTTTGTAGAGTGTTATTCACCTGCTGAATTACTGTTTGATTCAGATAAGAAAACGCGAGGCGCCGACACAATGATCAGTAACATCAAAATCCTCGATGGCGGAATGGGCCGTGAACTTGCCCGGATGGGCGCGCCGTTCCGTCAGCCAGAGTGGTCGGCGCTGTCGCTGATCCAGGCACCGGAGTTTGTCCGTAAAGCGCACGACGCTTTTATTGCAGCCGGTTCCGACGTGATCACCACCAACAGTTACGCCGTCGTCCCTTTCCATGTGGGCGACAAAGTCTTTGCTGAGCAGGGCGCGGCGCTGATTGCGCTGTCCGGAAAACTGGCGCGTGAAGCAGCGGATGCGGCAAAAACGCCGGTGAACGTGGCGGGTTCCTTGCCACCGGTTCTGGGTTCTTATCGCCCGGATCTCTTCGAACCGGTTGCGGCGAAAAAACTGCTGAAAGTGCTGGTGGAAAATCTCAAAGACACCGTGGATTACTGGCTGGCCGAAACGCAAAGTTCAGTCGCCGAGGTTGAAGCTGTGCGCGAAGTGCTGACAGACGTGTTGGGCGATGACCGGCGTCCGCTGTGGTTCTCGTTCACCTTGCAGGATCAGCTTAACGATGACGGCCAGGCGCTGCTGCGCTCCGGTGAATCCATTGAGCAGGCGGTTGACGCCGCGCAGCGTTTATCCGCCAGCGCGATTTTGTTCAACTGTAGTCGCCCGGAAGTGATGGCCGCCGCCGTACGTGCGGCACGTGCCGCAAACACTTCTCTTGATATCGGCGTTTATGCCAACGCTTTTGAGCCTGCGGATAACAAACGCGGCGCGAACGAAGGGTTAAGCAAAATGCGTCAGGACACCGATCCTGCCGGATATCTGCAATTTGCCGAAGACTGGGTAGCGCAGGGCGCAACGATGGTTGGCGGCTGCTGCGGGATCGGGCCAGAACACATCGCGGCATTGAAAAACGCATTCAGTCAATAAAATCAAAAATATCAGCCGCACGCCGGACTGAATTTAGGGGCGTTATCGCCTCAGTGACAGGGGAAAAAACATGATTGATCGTCGTTCGTTTATTAAAAGTGCGGGGGCACTTTCCATCGCAGCCGCCACACATTCACTGTGGCTGGGCAACGCATTTGCCGCGCAAGTGGAAAAGCCGAAAAAAGGCGGACATTTAGTGGTGGGCGTCGATAACGCCTCCAGCACCGACCGTCTGGATCCGGCATTCTGGTTCGAAACCTACATGTATTTTGTCGGTTCTCAGGTCTTTAATAATCTGGTGGAAATCGACGAAAGCGCCGGGCTTGCGCCCTCGCTGGCGGAATCCTGGTCATCTGCCGATGGCAGTAAAACCTGGGTGCTGAAAATCCGTCAGGGCGTGCAGTTCCATGATGGACGTTCGCTGGGCGCGAAAGACGTGGTGTATTCCCTGAATCACCATCGCGGCGAGAAATCTACGTCGCCGGTGAAAGGCTATCTGGACACCGTCAGTTCCCTTGAAGCAACCGGCGAACATGAAGTGACGATCAAACTGACCGCCGCCGATGTGGAATTTGTCTGGCTGCTGAGCGCGGTGCATTTTGCGATCACTGCAGAAAATGAAAACTTCGACAAAGGCATCGGCACCGGCGCTTTCATTCTGGAGAAATTCCAGCCGGGCGTCACCACGCTGACCAAACGCAATCCGAACTACTGGAACAGCGAACGCGGGCATGTTGATTCCGTCGAAACGCTGGCGATGAACGACTCCACGGCGCGCGTGGCGGCGCTGGTCAGCGGCTCTGCGCACCTGATTAACCGTGTGAATCCGCGCATTGTCAGCCGTATCGAGCGCATGCCAAACCTGAAACTGGTGCGCGCGAAAGACAGCATGATTTACACCTTCCCGGGGCTGTCGAATCTGGCGCCGTTTGATAGTGTCGATGGCCGTCTGGCGCTGAAATACGCCATCGACCGTCAGCAGATTATCGACACCGTTTTGGGCGGATACGGCACCGTTGCCAACGACAATCCAATTTTCCCGTCGAACCGTTACTTTGCGAAAGACATTCCGCAGCGCCCGTATGACCCGGAAAAAGCCCAGTTCCACTGGAAGAAATCCGGGTTCAACGGTCCGCTGACGCTTAACGTGGCCGATGCCGGTTTCCCGGGCGCGGTCGATGCCGGTCAGCTTTATCAGCAATCTGCGGCGAAAGCCGGTATCAACCTCAACGTGGTTCGCGTACCGGATGACGCGTTCTGGAATGATATCTGGCAGAAAAAAGCGTTTGTGTCGTCGAACTGGGCGAACCGTCCGACCGCCGATGCGCTGCTATCTCTGGTGTTTACCAGCCAGTCGTCGTGGAATGAATCGGCCTGGCACGTTCCGGCCTTCGATGCGATGGTGAAAGCTGCGCGCGGTGAGCCGGATGAAGCGCACCGTAAGCAGATTTACCACGATATTCAGGTGATGCTGGTCGATCAGGGCAGTGAAGTCATTCCGCTGTACGCCGACGCGCTTGATGGCTGCTCTTCCAAAATCAAAGGATTCACCTCCGTGCCGGGAATGCCGCTGAGCGGTAACCGCGCGGCAGAGAAAATCTGGATCGAAAGCTGAGCCGGGTAAGAGAATAATGTCAGAGCTTCCTTCTGTAAAAACATCACAACGGCCTGCGGGCCGTTTTTCGCTGAACCGTGCTTCACAAAACGGCTCGCTTTTGCGCATGGTGCTGGTGCGCCTCTTTTATGGCGTACTGGTGGTGCTGGCGGTTTCCGTACTGATTTTTGCCGGTGTACAGTTGCTGCCGGGTAATGCGGCGACGGCCATTCTCGGCCAGAGCGCGACGCCGGACGCCATACGCGAACTGAACTTACAACTCGGGCTGGATAAACCGGCGGCGAGTCGCTATCTGAGCTGGTTGTTCGGCGTACTGCACGGCGATTTCGGCACCAGTTTTTCCACCCGCGAAGCCATCAGCGGCCCGCTGTTTACGCGGCTTGGCAATACGCTGTTTCTGGCAGGATGCACTGCCGCCATCGCGGTTCCGCTGGCGCTAATCATCGGGTTTATTTCCGTGCGTTATCATGGCAGCGTTATTGATACTTTCCTCAATGCCATCACCCGCGCCACCGTTGCGCTGCCGGAATTTTTCTCCGGTTATCTGCTGATCCTGATTTTCGCCATCACGCTGGCATGGGCACCGAGCAACAGCAGTATTTCGCCGGACATGCCGCTGGCTACCAAACTTTCTGCAATCTCACTGCCATGCGCCACGCTGGTGCTGGCGATCCTCGGGCACATGAGCAACATGACCCGCGCCGCGCTGATTGCCGCGCAAAGCTCCGCCTATGTGGATACCGCGTTGCTGAAAGGGTTGTCGCCGTCGCGTATTTTGTGGCGTCACGTTCTGCCCAACGCTATCGGCCCGATTATCAACGTCGTGGCGATCAATCTGGCGTATCTGATGGTCGGCGTGGTGATTGTCGAGAACGTTTTTGTGTATCCGGGGCTGGGGCAATACATGGTCGACAGCATCAGCAAACGCGACATTCCGGTGATGCAGGATTGCGCGCTGTTGCTGGCCGGGATTTATATTCTGCTGAATTTGCTGGCCGACGTGATGGCGCTGGTCGCCAATCCGCGTTTACGCCATAACCGCTAAATTTTAGGAATTGCTGCAATGCCTGCCTTAAAACCTGCCTCGATTCTTGGCCTGCTTGTGCTGAGTCTCTTTGTTCTTATCGCGATTTTTGCGCCGTGGCTGGCGCCGCACGCACCGGATCAGACGCTGGGCATGTCGTGGGATCTGCCGGGGCCGAATGCGCTGCTCGGCACTGATAATCTCGGGCGCGATCTGCTTTCTCGTCTCATTTGGGGCACCCGCGTTTCGCTGGGTGTTACCGCTCTGGCGGCGCTGGTGGCCTTTTCGGTCGGCTGTACGCTGGGCTTTATCGCCGGATTACGAGGCGGCTGGCTGGATCAGGTGATTTCGCGCTGCAACGACATCGTGATGGCGATCCCGACCCTGATTCTGGCGCTGATCGTGCTGGCCGTCTTACCGAAAACCTTGCTGACCCTGACGCTGGTTCTCGGGCTGCTGGAATCCACCCGCGTGCTGCGCGTGGCGCGTTCGCTGGCGACAGATATCGGCGTGATGGAGTTTGTCGATGTGGCGCGCCTGCGCGGAGAAAGCCTCGGCTGGATCCTCCGGCGGGTGATTTTGCCTAACGCCTTACAGACGCTGATTGCCGAATTCGGCCTGCGTTTTATTTTCATTTTGCTGTTCCTCTCAGCGCTGTCGTTCCTCGGCCTTGGCGTTCAGCCACCGACCGCCGACTGGGGCGGGCTGGCGCGGGATAATAAAGACGGGATTCTGTTTGGCGTCTGGGCGGCGCTGATCCCCGGCGGGGCGATTGCGGTGCTGGCGCTGGCGGTCAATGCCGTCGCCGACTGGCTGATGAGCGGTTCGACCCGCGTCTGGGGGAAAAAAGCATGAACGACGTTTTACTCAAAACAGAAAATTTGCGCGTGGTGTCCGCCGGTAAAAATCCGCGTACACTGGTGGATGATGTGTCTTTTATCGTCAAACGCGGCGAAGTCCTGGGGCTGATTGGTGAATCCGGCGCGGGGAAATCCACGATCGGATTGGCAATCCTCGGTCATTGTCGTCAGGGAATGCGTATTCATTCCGGCAGCATTGTCTTTAACGGGCAAGATCTCACGGCGTTGTCTGAGCGGCGTTTGCGCCAGATCCGTGGCCGCCATATTGCGTATGTGGCGCAGTCCGCCGGTGCGGCGTTTAATCCGGCGATTACCCTGGGTGAACAGGTGATTGAACCGGCGCTGAAACACAAAATCTATGACCGCCAGCAGGCACAGGTGCGTGCCATTGAACTGTTTGAACAGCTCGGTTTGCCGCAGCCGCAGGCATTTTATCAGCGTTATCCGCATCAGGTTTCCGGCGGTCAGTTGCAGCGGGCGATGATTGCGATGGCGCTGTGCGCCAGTCCCGAGCTGCTGATTTTCGATGAGCCGACGACCGCGCTGGATGTCACTACGCAGCTTGGTGTGCTGAAAGCCATTGCCGATGTGATCCGAATTTCCGGCGTGGCGGCGATTTACATCAGCCACGATCTGGCCGTTGTCGCGCAAATCAGCGACAAGATTATGGTGTTGCAGCACGGCAAAACGGTGGAACAGGCGCCGACCGCGCAGCTGCTGGCGCAGCCACAACAGGAATACACCCGGCGTCTGCTGAATGCGCAGGGCGAAACCAAAACGCCGCAAACCGGCGAGGCACCGGTGGCGCTGAGTCTGCGCAATATCAGTGCACGTTATCAGGCGCAGCCGGTCTTGCAGGATATTTCCCTGAACCTGCCGCGTGGCCGGACGCTGGCGGTGATCGGCGAATCCGGTTCGGGGAAATCAACGCTCGGCAAAGTGATTTGCGGATTACTCAGCCCGGAAACAGGGGAAGTGACGCTGGAACAGCACACGCTGCCTGCCGGTCTGCGTCAGCGCAGCCGCCCGCAGTTGCGCGATGTGCAGCTGATTCATCAGATCCCCGATACCGCGCTGAACCCGAAAGAGCGGATTGGCGGGCAGATTTCCCGCGTGCTGGAATGTTTTACTTCGCTTAACCGCAGCGAACGGCAGGCCAAAGTCAGCGAACTGCTGGCGCAGGTCGGGCTGCATGCGGAACTGGCGGAGCGTTTCCCTTCGGCACTTTCCGGCGGCCAGAAACAGCGCGTGTGCATCGCGCGGGCGCTGGCGGCGGCGCCGAAGCTGATCGTGTGCGACGAACCGACGTCGGCGTTAGATCCGCTGGTGGCGCGCGACGTGCTGGCGCTGCTGCGTAAAATCCAGCACGACACAGGCATCGCATACCTGTTTATCACGCATGATTTGCAGGTGGTGCGTGAGATTGCTGATGAAGTGGCCGTGCTTAGACAAGGCGTGATTGTACGGCAGGGGCCGGTGGCGTCCGCACTGAGCGAACCGCTGGACGAATACACCCGCGAGTTGCTGCGCTCGGTACCGGAAATGCGCACCGGCTGGTTGGCGGAAATGTTCGCCAGCGCGTAAAGCGGCCTCCCCTGAAAAGGGGAGGCGTAAATCGCAATTCCATTTTCGTACAGTAACAAACCATTCTGATTCATTTCTTTTTACACTTCCCTAATAATACCGTCACTAAAGATCTCTTTATTTGTACCGATAACCTTCCTGAACCGTAAATATTTTTAAAGGTATTTTTCCCCGCTTTAAAAATTAATTTGAGATAAGTGGTGCTGATTTATTTAAAAGAAAATAAACAGTAATTTCGCTATGCAATCATCAGTACTTTGAATTGTTTCGTGTTGAATTCATTTTATTGGCCAGGAAATAAGGGAGTTAGAATGTTCATTATGATCAACAATATGCGGGTAGGCACTCGTTTAGGGGCCGCATTCAGCCTGGTAATTTTACTATTAATCATCGTCAGCGTGACGGCGGTAACCAAAATAAGCGGCATTAATGCCAGTATCGACCAAATAGTCAGCGATCGTTATGTGAAAGTGCGTCTGGCATTTGATGTCCGCGACGGAGTGAATAATCAGATTAAATTCTTGCGCGGAATTGTCATTGATACTAAAAACCCTGAGCAAAACCAAAAACGCTATTTACAACTTGATGACACCGTTAAACAAACCAACCTGGCGATGAGTAAAATTGCTGCCATTCAGTCAACGGTGGTCGGTAAGCAAAAAATCAAAGCATTGCAGGATGCCAGCGAGGCGTTTGAAAGTGGCAAAGAAGCGTTAATCACATTGGCCCGCGCCGGTGATATGGACGGTGCAACCGAATATGTCCTGCGTAAACTGACCACGTCGCAAAACGCCTATCTGGATCTGGCAACCGCGTTCGCCAACTCTCAGGATCAACAGTTGCAGGCCGAAGGCAAAAAAGCTGTAGCAGACGGGCATACTGCCATCGAACTGACGCTGATTTTCTCTGCGCTGGCGATTTTGCTGGCTGCGGCAATGGGCTATTTCCTGACGCGTTCTATTACCCGTCCGCTGCTTAACGCGGTAAAAGTGGCAGAAAACGTGGCGGCAGGCGACCTGACGACGCAGATTCAGGTGAGATCGAACGACGAAACCGGGCAGCTGATGCAGGGCCTGAAAAACATGAACGAAAATCTGCTCAAGATCGTCACAGAAGTGCGTGCCGGAACGAACGCCATTAACAGCGCGTCCAGCGAAATCGCCGCCGGTAACCTGGATTTGTCTTCCCGTACTGAGCAACAGGCCAGCTCGCTTGAAGAAACGGCGTCGGCGATGGAACAGATGACCGCGACGGTGAAACAAAATGCCGATAACGCACGTCAGGCGAATCAGCTGGCGACACAGGCTTCACGCGTGGCAGTGGAAGGCGGCGAAGTGGTCGGGCAGGTCGTGAATACGATGGAAGGTATTAATGTCTCTTCGCGCAAAATAGTCGATATCATTTCGGTCATTGACGGCATTGCATTCCAGACCAATATTCTTGCGCTAAACGCCGCGGTAGAAGCTGCGCGTGCCGGTGAACAGGGTCGCGGTTTTGCCGTGGTGGCCTCGGAAGTGCGCAATCTGGCGCAGCGTTCTGCCAGTGCAGCGAAAGAGATCAAAGTACTGATCGACGATTCGGTTTCTAAAGTCGATAACGGGACGCAACTGGTCGCAAAAGCGGGCGCGACAATGGCCGAAGTGGTCTCCAGCGTGAAAAACGTCACGGATATCGTGGGTGAAATTGCGATTGCCAGCAACGAACAAAGCACCGGCATTGAAGAGATCAACAAGGCCATCAATCAGATGGACGAAGTGACTCAGCAGAACGCCGCGCTGGTTCAGGAGGCGTCTTCGGCGGCGTATTCCCTCAACGAACAGGCGGAGCGCCTGTCGCAGGCCATCAGCATCTTTAAAGTCAGCGCGGCGACGGCAACCTCCGCCGTACGTAAAGCCACGCACGCAAAATCCCCGGCGTTGTTGCCAAACCGTCGTGCGGTGCCTGCTGCCAGCGCCGATGAGGGTTCGTGGGAAACCTTCTGATTTTCTGGTTATTTCTGCGTTAATTCTCCAAACCCGGTACTGAGTATCGGGTTTTTTACTTTTCTGCCGTTTTCAGACATTTAGGACACTTCCCCTAACTGCCGTACTTCCCCTCTTTGTTATTGTTTTCCTGTAATACACATTCATTTTTAGAAAGGGAGTTTTCATATGACCGGTTTACTGGCAGCTAAAAATAATGCACGTCTGGGGATTGTCGCGGGTACAGCGGCTTTGCTTTTCAGTTTAGTGGCCAACGCAGATGTGCAATCGCGTCAGCAGTTTCTGGATCAGGCTGCTGAGAAGAACCGTCAGCGGTATGAACAGGTTCTGCAACAGCAACGAAAACAACAGGAAGAGTTTGAGAAGAGTTCTCGCGACTATGCCAGACAGGTTGAGGAACGTGTTAAACAGCAGAATGCCGAAACTGACCGCATTCATCAGGAAGCGGTCGAGCGCAATAAACAAGATGAAATGGACAGACTGGCGCGGGCGCAAAAAATGCGCGATGAAGCCGGGGATCCGGAGCGGAACTGAGCCCGCTCCGTTTTCGTCGTTTTTGAGTTTCAGCGCCCAACGCGTGCCTGCAACGCAGCCGGATAGCGGTCGCCGTGAACTTCGACGGCGGCCAGCGCGCTGCCGAGGTTGCGTAATTCGCTGTCGCTGAGCGTAACGTCCGTTGCGCCTAAGTTTTCTTCCAAACGCTGCAGTTTGGTGGTGCCCGGAATCGGTACAATCCACGGTTTTTGTGCCAGCAACCAGGCTAGCGCAATCTGTGCCGGTGTAACGCGTTTTTCCTGGGCGATATTATGAATCACAGCCAGCAGGCTCTGGTTTGCCGCCAGCGCTTCCGGTGAGAAACGCGGCACTTTGCTGCGGAAATCATCACTCCCAAAGGTGGCATTCGCATCAAACGCGCCGGTCAGGAAGCCTTTTCCCAGCGGGCTGAATGGCACAAAACCAATACCCAGCTCTTCCAGTGTCGGAATGATTTCCTGCTCCGGCTCGCGCCACCACATGGAATATTCGCTTTGCAGCGCAGTAACCGGCTGCACGGCGTGCGCGCGGCGGATAGTTTGTGCGCCCGCTTCGGACAACCCGAAGTGTTTCACTTTACCTTCGGCAATCAGATCTTTTACTGCGCCGGCGACGTCTTCAATCGGCACTTCCGGATCTACGCGGTGCTGATAAAGCAGATCGATGACATCGGTTTTCAGGCGTTTCAGCGAGCCTTCCACCGCAACGCGAATGTGTTTCGGGCGGCTGTTGAGGATCTGCTGTTTGTTATCGTCACCAAAGGTGAAACCAAATTTCGTGGCGATCACTACTTTATCGCGCACCGGTGCCAGCGCTTCGCCGACCACTTCTTCGTTTAGGTACGGGCCGTAAACTTCGGCGGTGTCAAAGAAGGTCACGCCGCGTTCGACCGCGGCGCGGATAAGTTTAATGGCCTGACGGGTTTCCGTTGCTGCGCCGTAACCAAAGCTCAGCCCCATGCAGCCTAAACCGAGAGACGAAACTTCGAGGCCAGATTTGCCCAGTAAGCGTTTTTGCATGTGATTCTTCCTCAGTATTGACGTGATACGTTCAGTGTCCGTGGGATCTGCGATCCGTTGTGTAGTCTCTTATCCTGCAATCCCAAAATCCTGTGATTTCAGGATGAGTAACAACGAATGCTTAACGTGGGTTGAATCATAGTCGCTTGAGGTTCATCGAATTAGAGGTGGCAATCCGCATACCTTTATGAGCTGAGTTCATTAATCGGAGAGAGCCTGCGAGGAACATTACAAAGTTGTCATTTTTCTGGCGGCTTTCTGTAGGGGCACGCAGCGTAGACTCGGCGCAATATCTTATTGCCGGGAAGACCCGTTGTATGAACATTTCCAGGCCAAAGCGCCTTGCTGTAATCACGTTAGTGCTGGTTTGCGGAGCCTCTTTCTGGGGCTATTCGTTGCGCAGTTCGCCTGCGGCTGTAAAACCGACGACCGCCGTGCCGCTAGTCACGCTGGTGGCGGCGCAAACCAAAGATTTGCCCCTGACGCTGAATACGCAGGGACATTTGGTGTCGCTTAATCAGGTGGACGTCCGTGCGCAAATCACCAGTTCCGTGGCGCAGGTGGCGTTCCACGAAGGCGATTTCGTCAAAAAAGGGGAGCTTTTATTTGTGCTTAAGGAGCTGGCATGAGGTTATTGTTAGTGGAAGACCAGAAAATGGCGTCTGAATATATCGCCAAGGGGCTGACGGAGAATAATTTCGTCGTGGATGTCGCGCAAAACGGCGTCGACGGGCTGCATTTTCTGCTAACCAATGATTATGACCTGGCCATTCTGGACGTCATGTTGCCGGGCATTGACGGCTGGAAAGTGATTGAAATGGCGCGTCAGGCCGGTAAACAAACACCGATTATGTTTCTGACCGCGCGTGACGACGTCGAAGACCGCGTGCGCGGGCTGGAACTGGGCGCGGAGGATTATCTGATTAAACCGTTTTCGTTCAGCGAACTGCTCGCCCGCGCGCGGGTGATTCTGCGGCGACAGACGGCGCAGTTTTCGCCCGCAGCAGAAGAAAATCAGTTACAGGTGGCAGATCTGACGCTTGATTTGCTTAAGCACAGAGTGACACGTGGCGGCGTGCGTATCGAACTTACCCAAAAAGAGTTTCTCTTGCTGAGTTTGCTGATGCGCCGCTCCGGCGAAGTGCTTTCCCGCACAGTGCTGGCCGAGCAGGTGTGGGACATGAATTTCGACCCGGAAACCAACGTCATCGACGTGGCGATCCGTCGTCTTCGCAACAAAATTGACGACAATTTTGAGGACAAACTTCTGCATACGCTGCGCGGTGCGGGGTATGTGCTGGAACTGCGCACCTCATGAAATCCCTTTTGCGCGCACTGCGAAATATTCCGATCACCTTCCGGTTAACGCTCTATTTTTCGCTGACGATGGCGATCGTTTTGTACAGCGTGTCCGGCTTGTTGTATTCCACCATGCGTTCGCAGCTCAATCAGAAAGACGAACAGGAACTGCGCAGCTCAATGCAGTTTCAGCAGGAAATGGCGATAGCCATCAGCGAACGGCAGGGCACGGAAGCGCAGTGGCAAAAGGAACTGTTTGAATTCGTGGCGAAGCAGGAGCGTCTGTCGTTGCGCATCATTAGCCCGGACGGAAAAATCTATTCTCAGTCGGCGAATATGCGCGTGCCACAGTCTGACTTTTCGCCGCCGACGCAAAACTTCAGTTACCGCTCGTGGCGCTACGGTGATGAAGAACACCGCGAAAAATACCTGATTACCTCAACGCATTTCACACTCCGCGACAACCAGCAATGGCTGGTGCAGGCGGCGCTGAACGTGTCCAAAAATAACGAGATCATCGAAAATTATTATCAGATGATGCAGGTGATCGCCGCGCTGGCGATCACCCTGTTTGCCGCTCTGGGTTTCTGGCTGGCGCGCCGGGGATTATCGCCGCTGCGGCTGATCATTGCCGATATTGAGAAAATCCACGCCGAAGACCTGCATACCCGTATTTCCACGCAGCGCTGGCCGACGGAGCTGAACGCGCTGGCCGCATCTTTTGACCGGATGATGATGCGGCTTGAAGCCTCGTTTAAGCAGCTCAACCGTTTTTCCTCCGACATCGCCCACGAATTACGTGCGCCGATCAATAACCTGATTTCCGCCGCCAGCGTGACGCAGTCGAAAGACCGCAGCAGCCGGGAATATCAGGAAACCCTTGCCGCCATTGTTGAAGAAGGTGAACGTTTGTCCCGTATGATTTCCTCCATGCTTTTTCTCGCCAGGGCAGACAACAGTCGCGAATCTCTGGCGAAAGAGTGGATGAGCAGCCGTCACGAATTTGAAAAACTGATCAATTTCTACGACGTGCTGGCGGAAGAAAAAAATATCCGGTTGGTCAGTGAAGGCGATATCGCATTGCAGGGCGATCCGCTGCTGATCCAGCGCGCACTGTCGAATATTCTGTCTAACGCCATCCGCCATACCGGCGAAAACGGGCTGATTACCCTGAGCGCCAGAGAGGACACGCAATTTATCTGGCTGAGTATCGAAGACACCGGCGAAGGAATTGCGGCCGAACATCTGCCGCTGATTTTTGACCGTTTCTACCGGATCGACGCCTCGCGCAGCCTGACTGAAAATACCGGCCTCGGGTTGGCGATTGTGAAAACCATCGCGGAATTACACGGCGGGCGGATTGTGGTAGAAAGCGAGCCGGACAAAGGCAGCCGCTTTACGTTGGTTCTGCCGAAATAATCATCTTCACGCTGAACCCCCGATAAATAAAATTCAGCGTTCTCGATGAGACAGGCTATCTTTCTTAAGGTTTTTAGATGATTAGCCAGAAAGATAAAGGGAGTACATGACCAAAATTTTATCGCCCTCGGCGCAGGCGCTGATGATGTCGTTGCTGACGGGGCAGGCGGTTCACTGGCAAAGTGCGTGGACGCCGCCTCCTTATACCGTGCAGGCCTGGCGGGGGATCAGTTCCTTGATGTTCTCAAAGATACTCGAACCGATCTGGTGGTGTTGCCGTTGTCCGGATCCGGTGGTGACGGTCAGGCGCAACGCGGTCTACTGGCTGGCGCATCTGGTGCAGGAACCCGGCCCGGCGGCGAAGAAACTGTGGATTGATGCGGTAAAAGCGCGCTATCAGATGCAGACCAACAGTATGCTCGGGCACGAAGCAGATGCCTTTCTGTTGCAGGTTTTTCAGGATTACGTCGCGCTGTATGACCTTTATCGCAAAGGGAAAGATAAGGCAAAAAATAGCTAGCAATATTGCGGTTGCGTTTAGGAAATCGCATTTCCGTTATTCGCCGATATAACAAAAGTCCGAATTACTTCATTAATAACCCGCCGTTATATCGGTGTAATATATTTCAAAATTTATATTCGGCTAATATTCAGCCATTTACTGCCCGCCAGGTTATTATCTGCGGCCGCCTAACATTCGGCAGGCTATAATAACAATGTTCTTCATGGGATCCGTAAACCGGCCTCTGCGCCGGTGCGAAGTCACGGCCAGCGCGGGACGATGCGATGTCACTTAAGGGCAATTTTGTTCCCGTGGTATCACGCGTTTACCCGTTGTTTACCTGACAGGAAGTGCTTTTTAGTGCTTTATTAATGACCGTGTAACGGAGTTAAGTCAGCACGATCGTTCACTAAATCAGCAACATATTGATTCCTTTAAAAAAGAATAAACAATTCTATACAAAATAAATTATTGAGGTACAGAGTAAAAAGCCATATATTGGCCGCGTTTTTCTCATGGTACTTACCTTTTAAATACATTTATTCAATTGCAGCGTTTCCATAACCTGCGGTTGTAGGAGAGATATGATGACGGATAAAGTCCGTATTGACAGTTTAGGTGCGAATTCATTAAACGGAAACAATGAAACCTATTTGGCGAGACAAGCTGAATTTGAATCGAATGTCAGGAGCTACCCGCGCAAGTTGCCGTTAGCAATTGCGAAGGCCAATGGCGTGTGGATCACCGATGTTGAGAATAATCAATATCTTGATTGCCTTGCCGGTGCCGGTACGCTGGCTCTTGGACATAATCATCCGGACGTGCTGCAAAGCATCCAAAATGTCATTACCAGCGGCTTGCCGTTACATACACTGGATCTGACAACACCGTTGAAAGATCAGTTCTCAGAATATCTGCTTTCTTTACTGCCGCAACAGGGCAAAGAGTATTGCCTGCAATTCACCGGCCCATCGGGTGCGGATGCGGTAGAAGCGGCCATGAAACTGGCTAAAAAAGTCACCGGTCGCTCTGGCATCATCAGTTTCTCCGGCGGTTATCACGGTATGACACACGCCACGCTGGCGGTGACCGGTAACTTGTCTCCGAAAGAAGCCGTAAACGGCATGATGCCGGAAGTGCAGTTCATGCCTTATCCGCACCAGTACCGCTGCCCGCTGGGTATCGGCGGTGAGGCTGGCGTTAAAGCATTAACCTATTACTTCGAAAACCTGATCAACGACGTGGAAAGCGGCGTTCGCAAACCTGCGGCCGTAATTCTGGAAGCCGTTCAGGGCGAAGGTGGCGTGAATCCGGCTCCGGCTGAGTGGTTGCAGCGCATCCGTAAAGTGACTCAGGAACAAGGCATTCTGCTGATCCTCGACGAAGTTCAGGCGGGTTTCTGCCGTACCGGCAAACAGTTCGCCTTCGAACATGCGGGAATCGAGCCGGACATTATCGTGATGTCTAAAGCGGTCGGCGGCGGTCTGCCACTGGCGGTTTTGGGTATCAAAAAACAGTTCGACGCCTGGGCTCCAGGTCACCACACCGGCACGTTCCGTGGTAACCAACTGGCAATGGCCACCGGCCTGACGACGCTGAAAATCTTGAAAGACGAAAAGATTGCAGAAAAAGTCGCCGCGCAGGGTGAATGGCTGAAAGGCAAGCTGGCTGATCTTCAAAAACGTTACCCGGTCATCGGTCACGTGCGTGGTCTGGGCTTAATGATCGGTATTGAGATCGTTAAACCAAACGAAGCGCAGGATCACATGGGTTGCTACCCGGCTGATGGCGATTTGTCTGCGCTGTTGCAGAAAAAATGCTTCGGTGCTGGACTGATCCTGGAACGCGGTGGCCGTAACGGCTGCGTGTTACGCCTGTTGCCTTCCCTGCTGATCACCAATGATGAGCTGGGTATTTTCCTCGATAAGTTTGAACAGGCGCTGTTGGCGGCTGGCATCAAACCTGTCTGAGCGGAGTAAGAGATTCTGATGTCCGAGTTAAACCCGATTCTGGCAGGCTCAGCGCAAAGCACTGAAGCCTACCAGCAGGCCATTGCACAGAGCAGTGAAGCTGTTGTGCAGTGGCTGCAACAACCTGAGATGTATCAGGGGAAAACCGTTGCTGAACTGCGTGAGCGTATTACGCTTGACTTCAATCCTCAGGGCCTGGGCAATCAGGCTGCGATTGAACGTGCAATTGAATATTTTCTGAAAGACAGCCTGTCGGTGCATCACCCGCAGTGCGTGGCCCATCTGCATTGCCCGAGTCTGGTGATCAGCCAGGCCGCGGAAGTGCTGATTAACGCCACTAACCAGAGCATGGACTCCTGGGACCAAAGCCCGTCAGCGACCATCATCGAGATGAAGCTGATTGAATGGCTCCGTACTCAGGTCGGTTACCAGGCTGGCGATGCGGGCGTGTTCACCAGCGGCGGCACCCAGAGCAATCTGATGGGGCTGATGCTGGCGCGTGACGCGTTCTTCGCCCGTCAGGGACACTCCATCCAGCAGGATGGTCTGACCGGTAATCTGCGTAAAATTAAAGTGTTATGTTCTGAAAACGCGCACTTCTCCGTGCAGAAGAACATGGCATTGCTGGGCCTCGGCTATCAGTCTGTCACACTCGTCAAAACCGATGAATACGCCCGTATGGATTTCAACGATTTACGCGAGAAAGTGGCGCAGGCTCAGGCCAATGGCGAGCAGATCCTGGCGATTGTCGCAACGGCCGGTACCACCGACGCCGGTGCTATCGACCCGCTGCGTAAAATTGCTGAACTGGCCGCAGAACAACAGATTTGGGTGCATGTAGATGCGGCGTGGGGCGGTGCATTGCTGCTGTCTGAAAAATATCGTCATTATCTTGACGGTATTGAGCTGGTGGATTCCATTACGCTGGACTTCCACAAACAGTTCTTCCAGACCATCAGCTGCGGTGCGTTCCTGCTCAAAGAAGAGCGTCACTACGAGCTGATGCGCTATCAGGCGGCTTACCTGAACTCTGAGTTCGACGAAGCGGCTGGCGTGCCAAATCTGGTGTCTAAGTCACTGCAAACCACCCGCCGTTTCGATGCACTGAAACTGTGGATGGGTCTGGAAGCGTTGGGTCAGAAACAATACGCCGAAATCATCGACCACGGTGTGACGCTGGCACAAGACGTGGCGCAGTTCGTAACGTCCGAAGCCGCGCTGGAACTGGTGATGAAGCCTCAGCTGGCGAGCGTTCTGTTCCGTTATCGTCCACAGCAGCTGGCGACCGCCAGCGACGCGGCTATCGCGCTGCTGAATCAGAAAATCGGTGATGCGCTGCTGGAATCAGGTCGTGCCAACGTGGGCGTGACTGAGCATAACGGCGTGACCTGCCTGAAACTGACGTTGCTGAACCCGACCGTAACGCTGGAGGATGTCAAAGTCCTGTTGGCGCTGGTTGAGAAAACCGCACGGCAACTGCTGAACGCGTAAGTTTTCACTCCGAACGCGGTAAAAAGCCGGTAACACTTTTCAGGTGTTACCGGCTTTTTTATTCTTATCGCAGCAACTTTGTTCAAGATTTTCAGAAACCGGATTGGTATACAGATATTTCTTTTTGCGCAAAATGACGTGACGGCACTGTGGCAACTCTTCAGGAACAGACAAATTATTATCATCTGGCTGAATTTAACGGGCTGGAGATGCTGAATGCGATTTACCGTGAACAGTGTTTTTCACGCCACGTTCACGAGACGTTTTGTATTTCGCTGATCGAAAAGGGTACGCAACGGTTCTACCGCAGCGGCGGTGAGCACTGCGCGCCGCAGGGACATATTGTTTTGGTGAATCCGGATGAAGTGCATACCGGACAGGCCGAATCTGCATTCGGATGGTCGTACCGGGCCATCTATCCGCATCCATCGCTGATGAAATCGCTGTCCCGCGATTTGCTGAGTATAAATGGCGAGATCCCCTGGTTTCCTATGCCGGTGGTTTATGACCCCGGCCTTGCGCACCAGCTGCAACTGACCTTCGATGTATTGTTACAGCCCGGAGACAAACTGTTTAAAGAAAGCCTGCTGATGTCGACAATGACCCGGCTGGTGATGCGGCACTGTTCTTCCCCAAAAACGCCCCGCCCGCTGAGCAATGCCGAATCCCAGATATTGCGGATTAAAGACCTGCTTAATGATTGTCCTGAAGCAGATTTCGGGTTGACGGAACTGGCGGAAGCCGCAGGGCTGAGCACCTGGCATTTCTTGCGCCAGTTTAAGAAAGTGGTCGGATTGTCGCCGCACTCCTGGCTGATTCAGGCGCGTCTGCGGAAAGCCAAAGCCTGCCTGTTGGGCGGCGTGCCGATTGGTGAATCGGCGTTGCTGGCCGGATTTGCCGATCAAAGCCACCTTAACCGTCATTTCAAACGGGCCATCGGGGTCACGCCCGGTCAGTTCGTTAAAGCTCATAAAATTTTCTGAGCAGCGAGCAATCGCGTTCAAGACCTGTTTCCTGCACTGACCTAAAGTGACCTTTCACTCTATTAAGGTTCACTTTTATGACAATTCCTTCGCAAATTTCAGCCCGGCATAACGGGTTTATGCACGGCGCGGTCGCGATGCTGCCCCTGTGTTTATCCGTGATACCGTGGGGCATTCTGGCAGGATCAATGGCGATTCAGTCCGGCCTGACGTTTTCCCAGAGCCTTGGAATGTCAGCAATTATTTATGCCGGTGCGGCTCAGCTGGTGACGCTGGGGATGCTGCTGACAGGGGCGAATGCGTGGGTCATCGCGATTTCCGTATTTTTTCTGACGGCGCAACACTTTCTGTATGGCCTGACGCTGAGGCAGCAGGTTTCTGTATTTGCCGCCCGCCTGCGTATTCCTGTAGGGTTTCTGCTGACCGACGAACTTTTTGCGCTTAGCACCGCCCACAGAGAACGCAGTGCGCTGACGCCGGCGTTTATGCTCGGGGCAGGGCTGACCTTTTATTTGTGCTGGGTGCTGTGTAGTCTGGCGGGAATACTGATGGCCTCTTCAGTTCCGGAACTGGGGCGTTTTCATCTGGATTTCTCCATCATTGCGACGTTTGCCTCGCTGGTAGTCCCGATGATAAACCGGCCTGCAGTGCTGGCAGGCGTTTGCAGTTCGTTAGGATTATCGATGTTGTTTGCCGCATGGCATTTCTCTGGTGCAATCATTATTGCCGGGCTTTTGGGGATGGCAATTTCGCTGCTGGTCGCCAGATTATGCGGGGAAAAAGAATGAGCTGGTTACTGTTACTGAGCCTCGCGGGCATTGTTTTTTTTAACCGCTATGTGTTCCTCGAACCCCGTCTCCCGGTGCGCCTGCCGCTTTTTATCCATCAGGCGCTGAAATACGCCGCGCCTTGTTTACTCACGGCAATCTGCGGGCCAATCATTGTGGCGCAGGACGGTGTTTTGCGCGTATTTCCCGATAATCCGTATTTCTGGGGAACGGTTTTCAGCGTGCTGTTTGCTCTGTTTATCCGAAGTACAGTCACCGTTGTGATGCTGAGTATGGTGATGTTTTACCTGGTGGGATCGGTGCTTTAGCATGATCAAAAATGACGAGCAGATGTGACATATTTTGCTGAAAACATCGTCGAGTATTTTTCATTGAGTGGCTATTTTTTACCAGATATTCTTGCCGTTCCTCTGGCACCGTCCGGTTTCTACCGTAAGCACCTTAGCTTTAGCACCGTCTGACGCTATGTAATTGCTGACTTTTCTAATGATGAGGTCGGTTATGCAACATAATGTCAGATTTGGTCGTATTGCCACTGTTTTGCCGGTGAGGAACATGGAAACCGCGCAGGCGTTTTATATCGACGGATTGAAATTCGAAAAGGTTTTTGAAAATGGCGATCCAATCGGTTTTATGATTTTGAAACGCGGTGACAGTGAGTTGCATTTAACACTTCAGCCGGCGCATAAAGCCGCGCATTTCCCTGTCGCACATCTGCTTGTCGATGATGCCAATGCGTTATTGATCATTTGTCAGAGCCTTGGCGCGAAAATTGTCAAAGGATTACAGGACAAAGATTATGGCATCCGGGCGTTTGTTTTTGCCGATCCTGACGGTAACCGGATTGATTTTGGGGCAGTAAATTTAGTCTTCTGTGAGACCTGTCCGGGAGTATTAGGTTTACTGTTATCTGCCACCCTGACCGCCGTTCTGACGGGTATCACAGAGTCGATTAAATTCTCGTTCCTGTTCGCCGCGCCGCTGTTATACGTGCCGCACTGCCTTCTGGCCGGATTGTCATTCATGCTTTGCCACATCTTTAATGTCGGCGTCGGCCAAACGTTTTCCGGCAGCTTAATGCAGACGCAGTGGTGTGCAGCGAGCCGTATTCGGCGAAATTGTCCCGCGAACATAACAATACCAATATTCTTTCCTTTGGGTCACGCGTTGTCGGCTCTGAGCTTGCAAAGATGATTATCGACGCGTGGCTGGATGCTCACCGTCATTGAGGAGGCGCAACAATGCACGCAATTTTGCCCGTCGCTGATGCGCGTGGACTTTTCCCGTCTGGGCGAGGAACTGTCCAGCCTTTTATCGAAAGCTCGTTCAGCAAGTCCGCCGGCTCAGAGCCATGCTGAATGAAAATAAGAGCGATGCGCTCATCGCCATCAACGGAGCCATTTCCCCCGAAGTGGTAAAAACGCTCGGCGCGGAAATTGACCTCTTTATTCTCGGCACAGCAGGGTTGTTCCGCAAAGACATGTCTTACAAAGAGGCGATGACTGTTTTGCATGAACAGGTCGTTTTGCCGAAGGGCTCGGTGGAAGTGGCATAGCCCGTGCGCGGGAGGAAGGCAACAAAAAAGCCATTCTGCAAAATAACGTTATTCGCAGAATGGCTTATGTATTTTACGGCGGACGCAGTCAGCGTCCTGCTGGCCCTGATGAAGAAAACCGCACTTAGTTGCGGGCACCAATAATCAGCGCTGCGACCAATGCAATTGAAACGAACGACATATAACCCACCACTAAAGCTCTTTTCATAGTTAAGCACCTCAGTTGAACGTTTTTCAGAACAGCGGACTCATGACTGGACGCAGAGTAAACCGGGCAAATCGCAGCTTACCTATTGATGATAGATCACGCGGCCAGATAAAGGTGATTTAACGAAATGAGAGGACACACCTGAAGGCTACAGATGTTAAAAAAACACCTCTGACCTTATTGATTTTATTGACGAGCAATAAAAGTCCCTGCTGGAGGATGAGCTATCATTGACTGAAATAGTGCTCTCAGCAAACTCTGGTGGACGGATGATAATACAGAAAAAACTCAATTCAATCATGATGGTGTTAAGCATTGCCTGCGCGGTGCCCGCACTGGCGGCTAACCCCACGGGCGACAACAGAAGCGGAGTGTCGGGCTTATGGGAAGATTTTAAAGATGATGTTTCCCTGACCTGGAATGAACCTCAATATACCGATATTTATCTTCCTTTTCTGAGCTGGCATAACCGGTTGACGTACGATAAGCATAAAACAGATCACTATAATGAAATGCCGTGGGGCGGCGGGATTGGTGTTTCCCGTTATACAGAACAGGGCAACTGGAGTGGCCTCTTTGCGATGGTATTTCAGGATTCCCACCGCGAGTGGCAACCAGCCGCCGGTTACGGGTGGGAAAAGGGATGGTATTTCACGCAAAGTAAGGATGTCCGTCTTGGGCTGGGATTAGCGGGCGGAATTACCGCCCGTCAGGATTTCGCTAATTACGTGCCGCTGCCATTCTTATTCCCACTCTTTTCTGCGGGATATAAAAACGTCAATTTGCAGTTCACCTACATCCCCGGAACTTACAATAACGGCAACGTGCTTTTTGCGTGGCTGAGATATGGTTTTTAGATATTACCCGCGGTCAGACGCTATTTCAGCCACTAATGAAAGGCTGAACTTATATCCCGTTCAGTTTCGCCATCACTTCTTCGGATAATTGCAGCTTCCCGCTTGCCAGATTTTCCTGTAAATGCTCAGGCGACGACGTGCCGGGGATCAGCAAAATATTCGGTGAGCGTTTGAGCAGCCACGCCAGCGCGACCTGCATCGGTGTGGCCTGCAATGTCGCGGCCACCTCATCAAGCGACGTGGACTGCAACGGCGAAAAACCGCCCAGCGGGAAAAAAGGGACATACGCAATGCCCTGTTCCGCAAGGGTATCGACCAGCGCATCATCGTGCCGGTTCGCCAGGTTATACATGTTCTGAACGCAGGCAATGGCCGTCAGTTTCTGTGCGTCAGCGACCTGACTGGCCGTGACATTACTCAGGCCGATATGGCGGATCAATCCGCGTTCTTTCAACCTCATCAGGGCTTCCAGTTGCGGCTCCAACGAGCCTTCCTTCGGCTGATGAGTGTCGAGCATGCTGCGCAGATTCACCACGTCTATCGTTTCCAGTCCCAGATTGCGCAGGTTATCTTCCACCGCCTGCGTCAGTTCCTGCGGACTGAAAGCCATTAACCAGCCGCCTTTTTCATCACGGCGCGCGCCGACTTTGGTCACAATGCACAGATTGTCAGGATACGGATGCAGCGCTTTTTTGATCAGCCGGTTGGTTTCATGCGGGCCGTAAAAATCGCTGGTATCGATATGATTCACACCGCTGGCGATGGCGTCACACAATACCTGGATACCCCGCGCTTCATTTTTCACCGGCCCAAAAACGCCCGGCCCCGCCAGTTGCATGGCGCCGTAACCTAAGCGTCCTACTTCGCGATTGCCCAGGTGATAAGTCATTGAAGGCTGTGACATGGAATTCTCCTCTGTGAATGTTCACTGATTGTAGCGGGGCGCTGGCTGTGCAACTATCCGGTAAAATCCGGACAAACTGTACGAGGTTACGCACAATGTCGATGGATATTGCCCTGCTGCACGCAGTGGTTGAAGTGGCGAAAGCCGGTGGATTCCGTGAGGCCGCGCGCGTCACCGGCAGCAATGCCTCCCGGCTCAGTGATGCGGTGCGCCGCGCCGAACAGCAGCTTGGCATCCGGCTTTTTCACCGGACGACCCGCACCGTGGTGCTGACCGAAGCGGGCAGGGCACTGATCGAACGTTTGCAGCCCGCCATGAATGAGGTAAATGCCGCGCTTGACACGCTTAACCGTTATCGCAATACGCCCGGCGGCACGCTGCGACTGAACGTTCCGGTCAGCGCCACGCGGCTGATTTTGCCTGCGCTGGTGCCGGAATTCCTCCGACGTTATCCGGATATTCAGCTGGAAATCATTGCGGAAAGTAATGTGCAGTACGTGTTTCGCGACGGCTGCGACGCCGGTATTCGTTACGACGAACGTCTTGAGCAGGATATGGTGGCGCTTCCTATCGGACCGCGCCGTCAGCGTTACGCGGCGGCGGCGTCCACAGCGTATCTCGACGCGCAGGGCAGGCCGGAACACCCGCGGGATTTGATTGAGCATCGCTGTCTGCGTGGCCGTTATGCCAGCGGCAGCATGCCAGATTGGGAATTTGAGCGCGACGGCGTAAACCTCAGCGTGCAGGTAAGCGGCCCGCTGGTGGTCAGTGTCGGCGGTGCGGTGGATCTGGCCGTGGAAGCCGCCATCGCGGGTGCGGGGATCATCTATCTCTTCGAAGACTGGCTGGAACCCGCGATGACCTGGGGTAAGCTGGAAGCCATCTTGCAACCGTGGTGGCTGTCGTTTTCAGGCCCTTATCTTTATTACAACGATCGTCGCCTGATCCCCGCGCCTTTGCAGGCGTTTATCGATTTTGTCCGCGCCGACAATCTGAAACGGGCGGCGGCCGGTTAAAACCTAAATCCGCTCGCCCTTTAACGCCCATCGGGTATTTCAGTTTGCTCTGAACAGTAAGCGCTGGGAACGAAAACAGATAATGCAATGGAGGAGTGCAATGGGGTGATCCCTGATTATGACGGGATCATATGTAGTCCAGAGTCAGGCTAAGATGTCTAGATTAAAGAATGTAGACATCTCTATAGAAATATTCAGTCCCTGATGATTTGATTATTCAGATATCAAATGACGAGGGTGAAGCATATTTTTATGCCCAGGCAATGGTGACTTCGACAGGCGTAATCACTGTACCCGGCGTTACGGCAGAACCATCCCCATCGTTACGTATGCGAGCTTTTAGCCCAAATGTGCCCGCGTGGGTTCCTGCGTCAATCGCCGTCGAAAAAATCTTACCATTCCCCATATTTGTTGAGGAATAATTACTGACCAATTCAACAATCGCGTGTTTGGCACTGCCGGTGGCATTCGCATAATAATCTACATGGGATACCGGGCCGGTGAAGGTCGCAGTAGCCTTAGTGGTTGAGGCTGGGCAGTTAGTCATATCGAGATTAAATGATATGAAGTTAGATGCTGTACCCGCCGTGGCAAGTTTACTGGCATCGATAGTCGTTCCAAGATCAACATCTTTTACCGCGACGACGGTACAAGGAGAGGCAATCACAGTACCTGTAATATTGATCGTCGAATCGGCAGCCATTGCATGCTGCATGGATAACAAAAGCATTGTTGAAAGCACAAGGCTCAGAGGTTTTATAGCCATTACGTTCATTTCCTATTTATACGAAAAGATAAATTATACTTTTAAAACAGCGAGGAATAACCCGTAACCCGTTAACAAATCCCAATGTCGAGATTGTCGAGTTACTTTTCCGGCTCATCACGAATAGGTAATCGAGCCTGGAATTGGATATTGCGCTTAATGATTTTCACAACGGAATACTAACATTAATAGGTGAATTGATGTGCTTAATTATTCATTCAGGTTTTTATAATTTAACTATTACCTCTTTGTATTCAGGTGTTTATGTGGGGGGTTGGATGGAGCAATAAAAACTCAGCGGAAAAATCTGAGGACAAAAAAAATTATTTGATTATGATAGTTCACGTCGAATGCAAATATGTCAGGGAAATGAATCAGCACTAGCAGTTCTAGATTTAGTAGTAGGTAATAAACTAGAACTAATAGTTGTAAAATCTTGTTGTTACCCGTTGCTAATATGATGTTAATCATTATCAATTCATTTTTTGTATTTAATAAATCGAAATCGAATCATGCCAGTGATTGGCAAAATGGAATGTACCAACACGCACCCAATAAAATGGGTAGTAAATAAAGGAAATATAAATGAACTTAGTAAAATCAGCACTTTTCATGGTCGTTACAGCGGGTCTTTTCTGTTCTGCAGCAAATGCCAGCGATGGAACCGTTAATTTCACCGGTGATATTGTTGATGCTCCTTGCGTTGTATCAGCAGACACACAAAACCAAAATGTTAATCTTGGTCAGGTAAAGTCATCAAACTTTAAGGCAGTGAAAGATACATCTGCTTATAAAGATTTTAAAATTAATTTAGAGGAGTGTTCTACTACAACACTGAAGAACGCTGATATCACCTTCAGAGGAAGCAGTGATACTGATAATAAAGATTTGTTAGGTATTGGTAATCAGTCAGGCGCAGCTAAAGGTGTTGGCATTGAGATTAGCGATGCGGGCACTGCTGCTGTTATTCCAATGAATATTGCAAGTCCTAGCTATGCTCTGAAAGACGGTCAGAACACGTTATATTTCAAAGCACGCTATGTTTCCACATTAGCCACTGTGACACCGGGGCATGCCAGTGCTCAGGCCGATTTCCAGCTCGCCTATAAATAACCTGTAAAATTCGGCATCGACATACTGTTGATGCCGAAAAATGAGAACCAAAAAATGAAATGTAAATTTATTTTAAGTGCACTGTTACTTGCTTTTGCATCACAGACCGCATTCGCTGCGGGGGGGGTGGTATTAGGAACAACACGTGTTGTTTTTGACGCTAAAAATAAAGAAGCAGCATTGACTGTTACCAACAAAACAGAGGGGCAATATTTCCTGATCCAATCCTGGGTTGATGACCAGAATGGTAATAAAAAAGTACCGTTCACCATTACGCCGCCCCTCTTTCGCTTAGATGCGGGTAAAGAGAATATGCTGCGCATTATTAAAACGCCAGGCGACGTCCCTGCAGACAGAGAGTCTGTTTACTGGATTAATGTTAAATCGATCCCACCCGCCCCTGCTGACGGTACATCAAGTAATGTTCTGCAATTAGCCATTAAAACAAAAATTAAGCTTTTCTATCGTCCAACAACGCTTCAAGGCAAAGTTGAAGATGCGCCTGCATCTTTACAGTGGTCTCATAAGGGTAAAGAACTTATCGTAAAAAACTCGTCTGAGTATGCGGTAACGTTAAACACAGTCACTATTGCCGGCAAAGACATTGCAGATGTGAATATGATTTTACCTAAACAAGAAGTTAAGTATGAAGTTCCATTCGGGACAGAGAATAGTAAGGATATAGTATTTACTACCATTACAGATTTCGGTGGTATAACAAAACCTATTACAGCAAGCATTAATTAAGTACCGCATTATGCAATGAGAATCAAAATTCATCATTTATTCTTGTTGCTTGTGTTTAGTTAAACTAAATTAATATTTATTAATTATAATATCATAGAGATAAATGATGGCTGCATTGAAAATATCTACTAAAATTCCTGTTTTAAGTTATGGTTTTTTAGTTAAAAAAGGAATTAGATATTTTACATTAAATGCTTTCGCATTTCTATTTATATCAGGTTCTTGCATGGCCGATCCAGGGTTTAATCCAGCATTTCTTGAAAACATCAATGGAAGTGATGGTGTTGCTGATCTGTCTGCATTTTCTTCCGGTAATGGTGGGCAGCTGCCTGGTCGATATCTGGTAGATATTTATCTAAATGATGAGCGTATTGATCACAGGTATGTCAATTTTGTTACTTCGCCAAAAGTCGATGGAGTTAAAAATAGCGAAGATACATTAATACCTTGTTTTTCAAAAGAAGAGCTGGAAGCTTACGGTGTTAATTTCAAAGATAAATCAGAAGAGACTGCAAAAGATAAAGAGAGTGCAGACTCAGAGTCACCCGCAGATCCACCTGAAAAGAGTAAAGATACTTGTGATCTGGTTTTACAGACAATACCTTCTGCGAAGTCTGAGTTTGATTTTGGTCAGCAAAGACTGACACTCAGTATTCCTCAGGCAATGTTGTCTTACAGCGCCCGTGGCTATGTCGATCCGAAACTCTGGGATGAAGGTATTTCGGCTTTAATGCTGGATTATGATTTTTCCGCAGCGAATGATAAAAACAGAGGGGAGGGTTCTTCCTCTGGCAGTAATGATAATACCTACTATCTCAATTTACGTTCTGGATTTAATTTCGGTGCATGGCGCGCGCGCAACACTTCCGCGTTAAGCAAGACCGGTGAACAAAGAAAATGGCAAAATATTAATAACTATTTGCAACGAAGTATTGTGTCTTTGAAATCTCAATTCGTTATTGGCGATAGCTACTCAACTTCGGACGTTTTCGATGGTGAGCAGTTTCGTGGCGTGCAATTAGCATCAGATGATGAAATGTTACCCGATAGTCTTCAGGGTTTTGCGCCCGTGGTCCGGGGTATTGCCAAAACGAATGCCCAGGTCAGTGTTAGCCAGAACGGTTATGTGATTTATCAGAGCTATGTTTCACCGGGCGCATTTGAAATTACCGATCTCTACCCGAGTGGCAACAGCGGAGACTTAACGGTCGTCATTAAAGAAGATGATGGTAGCCAACAAACCTTTATACAGCCTTATGCTTCGGTTCCTGTACTCCAGCGCGAAGGGCGTACTAAGTACAGCCTGACGGCGGGGCAATATAGAAACGGCTATGGTGGTGATAATCCCATTTTTGGGCAATTCACCTTAATTCATGGTTTTTCGAAAGGTTTAACCTTATATAGTGGTTATCAGGCTAGCGAAAAATATAACGCATTAGCCTTGGGTGTCGGTAAAAACCTCGGGGATATTGGTGCGATTTCGGTTGATGTTACAGAAGCCAAAACGTTGCTTCCCGACTCCGCATCGTCTACCGGCCAGTCTTTCTGCTTTCTTTATGCCAAGTCTTTTGCAGATAGCGGGACTGATTTCCGCTTGCTTGGGTATCGTTATTCAACAAAGGGATTTTATACCCTTCAGGAGTCCGTCGAGCTGAATGATGACAATAATAGCGATGATGATTTCGACATTCGCACACATAAACGTAGCAAAATTGAAGGATCGGTGAACCAGTCACTTCCTGAAACATTCGGTTCCTTTTATTTTTCTGCAAGCATTCAGGATTATTGGGGCGATAACGCCAAAGAACAAACGTTACAATGGGGTTATAGCAATAATTGGCAAGGTATTTCCTATAATATAGCTTTTAGTAATAGCTATATTACAGGGCAAGACAGTGATAAGCAGATTTCTCTGAATGTTTCTTTGCCGTTGGATCGCTGGTTGCGCTCATCCTGGGCTACTTATAATGTTACCCACAATAGCAGAGGGCAAGTCAACCAGCAGGCCGGAATAAGTGGGACTTTACTTGATGATAATAATCTCAACTACAGCGTTTCTCAAAGTTATGGGACTCAAGGGCAGGGAAACTCAGGAAGTTCAAATTTATCCTATCAGGGGAGATATGGTAATTCCAATATCGGATATAGTTATAGTCCCAACTCGAATCGCGTCAATTATGGCCTGAAAGGCGGGGTTGTTGCACACAGCGAAGGTATTACTTTCTCTCAACCTCTCGGTGAAACGGTTGTTTTGGTCTCAGCGCCAGGTGCGGGTGGGACAAAAATAATTAATAACAGTGGTGTTAGTACTAATGATAAAGGGTTCGCGGTTCTTCCTTATGTGACCCCTTACAGGCGAAATACTATTTCTCTTGATGCAACAAGCCTAAATGCAAATGTCGAAATTGAAGAAAGCGCCAAAGATGTTATTCCAACTCGCGGTGCTGTTGTGAAAGCCGGTTTCGTTACGCACATTGGTTTTCGTGTGATGATGACAATTAGTAGGGATAATGGGCACCCACTTCCGTTTGGAGCCATTATTTTGCTTTCAGGAACGGAAGGTGATGTCAATTCAGGTATTGTTGGCGAAGCGGGGGAAGCTTATTTGAGCGGCTTACCGCAAGAGGGAGTATTAAAAGCCCAGTGGGGCAAAGGGGATGACCAATCTTGTTTTATACATTATAAGGTCTCACCTGATAAAGAATCAGAAACTGAAATTTATATGCTTAAAGAAAAATGCACAGCGCATTAAAAATAGATAAGAATTAATATTTATCCTGTAAAACAAAAGTGGAAAAAAATGAAAAAACGTAATGATATGAACAAGTATATTTCTCTCAGACTGGCATCCATCGCTATCTGCGGAACACTGGCATCAACGGCAATGGCTGCTGATTCGACAATAAAATTTACTGCAACTATTATTTCCCCAACCTGCACGATATCTGCAGATTCGAAATCTGTATCAATTCCTCTGGGCGAGGTTCAGGCAAGCACGCTGACAGCTGCTAAATCAGCTTCATCGTGGTCGTCTAACTACACCTTGAATCTTACCGGGTGTCCTAGTATTACGACAAAAGTTAATGCAACGTTCTCTGGAACCGCAGACGCTGACGATACTAATGGTTATATCAATGCAACGACGACGGGTGCAAAAAACGTCAGCGTACAATTAGCCAAAACGGACGGCACGACGTTCCTAAAGAACGGTGCTAAATACGGTGACGTCACTGTTGATAATGGCAACGCTTCCTTTACGGTAAAAGCCCGAATGTACAGCACTAAAGGTTCGGCAACCTTAGGTGCTGTTACCGCGCCTGTTGAAGTCACTTTTACCTTCAGCTGACAGGTAGTAGATGAGAGGTTTAAATGGCTAATAAATATATAGTTTCGCTTTGTTTGTCTTTACTCTCAGCTTCTACCTCTCCTGTTTATGCTTTGAGTGATGCATCCCTGAATATTTCAGCAAATATTGTAGCGTCGCCCTGTATTGTTAATAACAGTACGATTGACGGAAAAGTTGCGCTGGGACGGTTTTTTACGAATCAGCTTCGCAACCCCGGGGATGCGACTCAGTGGGTAAGTTTTTCCTTAGAATTAAACAGTTGCCCGCAACAAACGACAAAAGTGGTGGTTGATTTTAAAGGGGAACCTTACCCTACGAGGGAAAATCTCTTTTCTAATTCAGGGGGGAGTACCCAGGTAGCGATTGAAGTTGCCGATGTACAAGGGGGTGCAATCAGTAACGAATCTACCCGGGAAATAAAGGTTGATGCATTGCATAATGCGATATTACCACTTAAAAGCCGAATGGTTACGCCTGAAGGGAATGCAACATCAGGAAGTGTGTCAGGAACAATAGAAGTATCATTCGCCTACCAATGAATAAAGGCAGTATCTCTGATACTGCCTTTATTCATTGGTAGGGATAATTAATCTTAGATATCATGCATTCAGTAGTTCAAATGCCAGTGGCATTAGTTAATTAAATGTATAATTAAAATTTCTTTAACTCGAGGAATTTCCCATGGAAAACAATGATTTATTATTAATATATAGTCCCCCTTACTGCTGACCTGCAAAAAAATAAAGTTCTAAAATTCGAGTTGCTGATATAATCCATAAAATAAATCCTACAGACTGAATATATGAAAAATCCTCCAGAGTTGGTTTGTTTTTTTAAACAAATAAAAAACAATCACATGTCAGCCAAAAGTGTCAATAAAATAATAGTATTGTTTGTTTTTTATTTTATGATGCTGTTTGCGCCCCTTGTGGCAAAAGCGGGTATCACTTTGGGGGGGACGCGTTTAGTTTATGATGAAAATAAAAAAGCAAACTCAATCGACGTTTTGAATAATGATTCGCAAGACTATCTTATTCAGTCGTGGCCCGATTCTGGGGGGGGGGCTAAACCTGATTTTATTATTACGCCGCCATTATTTAAAATCAAGGCAAGCAGCCAAAGGACCTTGAGAGTGATTTATCATGGTGTCGGCTTGCCGCCAGATAAGGAATCTCTTTTCTGGCTTAACGTGAAAGCCATTCCTTTGACGACCGAAGAGGGCAGCTCTATCCAGGTTGCCGTTAAAACGCGGATAAAAATCCTGTTCCGGCCCAAGAAATTAAAAGAGATGCCAGAGGATGAAGCAAAAAATTTACAATGGAATCTTGTTGGGAATAAATTAACCGTCATTAATCCGACAGCTTATTACATGACGTTTTATTCTGTGACCTTACACAATGTAAAAATACCTGGTCTATCAATGGTTCCACCCCGTTCTGATTACAGTGTGACGCTTAATAAAAATGATGCTCACGGTGATTTAGTTTGGAAGGTAATTAATGACTATGGTGCATCTACTCAGGCTTTTAGTGCGAAAATTTAGCGTATAACATTAAATTAATTATGGGTTTAAAAATGATAATGACCTCTTTGTTTTGTACTCGAAAAGAAAACTGGTTAAGTAATAATTTTATTATCGGTATGCTTTTATTATTTTTTACATACAGTCCTTTGTCTCTGGCTAAAGGGCCAGGGAATTGTCAAAATATTAATGGTGTACCAACGGATTTTCACTTTAATTATGATACGACACTGACCGATCCTCTTCAAAACCAAGCCGGTTTGGTATTCCCAAGTGCTTACACGTGGCTTGTAAGCGGAAATTATCAGGCTATCTGCGATTGGACCGATGAAACCACCGGTGCGACTTATTATTTCAGCGCGGATAGTGGTGGTAATCGTCAAGGTCACAGTGGTAGTGGTGGGGTATGGTATTATCTGGATGCTAATCTGGATTATGCTGCAAGAATTGATGTCTATGATGCCAATACGGGCGGCTTCAAATTGTATAGTGTGCCCTTTACGGACATAGAAAATCATGTAACTCACAACAATACCCCCTCAACAATAATAGATTTAGCTACGGGAGGAACGGGTCAGGTGTCGCTCTATTTTAGTCGGCCATTTGTGGGTAAACATATTATTAAACAGACAACAATTGCAAGATTATATATGAGGCCGGACCGGAGTACTTTTAATGGTAGTCCTATTGCAACTGTCAGTATGTCAGGAACAGTAACTGTTCCGCAATCATGTGAAATAAATGCAGGGCAAGTTATTAATGTCGATTTTGGTAACCTTTACCCAAATAGTTTTCATACTAAAGGTGCCAAACCTGTGGGTTTCTTAGATCGAAAAGTTGATTTCACTTTGCAGTGTTCCAATATTTCAAATGGTGTTTTGGTTTCATTGGAGTTTAATGGCACAGGCATAGCCTCTGATAGCACGGCTTTAAAAACAAGTAATGCAGATATTGCAGTTAGGATCACAGACAGTGCTGGCAACACAATAGGCGTAAATCGTGGAGAAACGCCGGTCAGTTTTGACTACCTAAATCAGCGGGGCACCAGTTCAATCAAACTTTATCCCTTTAATACCACAGGGAATAACCCGCAAGAAGGTACATTCTCCGGGCAAGTTACAGTGGGTGTTGACATTCAATGATGTTTGGACTATTTCCGGCGATATAAATTTTCCTGCGTGGGAACTTATCGTCGTTGAGCGATTTTAACTGCTTAAGTTTGCGAGAGATGATGCCCGATCATTATTGGCGCATCATCGTTTTTTTGTCTGTATTCCGGCAAAACGGTTCATGCCACGGGGCCCATTGGAAGGCAGGGATAAAGAAAAGGAAATTTCTTTCCTGTTAGATCAACGTGATCATTCTTTACGCATTGTAAGGGCATCGTTATCGCCTCTGCAGGCATTGATTTAAGTGTTCCTTTAATTATACTGTATATAAAAACAGTATAATTACGGGAAACCACTCATGATGCTTTACAAAATCGCCGCACGGCAGCAAAAAACGGATATCCCGTTGTATTTAAACCCTATTGCCGCGGGTTTCCCCAGCCCGGCGGCGGACTATGTGGATAAAGGTATCGACCTGGTGGCGCACCTGATTGCGCATCCTTCTTCTACCTATGTGCTTAAAGTCTCCGGCGATTCCATGCGGGACGCGGCGATTATCGATGGCTCAATGTTGCTGGTCGATTTCAGCCTGAAACCGGCTCACAACGATATCGTTGTCGCCAGTCTTGACGGTGAGTTTACGGTGAAACGGCTTATGCTCCATCCGTATCCTCATCTGCGGGCTGAAAACCCGGCTTACTCACCTATTCCGCTGAATGAAGACCGGCAGGTTGAGATTGTCGGCGTTGTCACCACCGTTATCAGCACGATGCATCGCAATGTACGCACTCGCTGATGTGAACTCGTTTTACGCCAGTTGCGAAGTCGCCTGGCGCCCTGACCTGCAAGGAAAACCGGTCGTTGTATTGTCCAATAATGACGGCTGCGTGATCGCGCTTTCGGCGGAAGCGAAGAAGCTCAAAATCAAAATGGGCGCGCCGTATTTCAAACAAAGGGCGCTTTTTCAGCAGCACAACGTGGTGGTGTTCAGCAGCAATTACGAACTTTACGGCGACATGAGCCAGAGAGTGATGGAGACGCTGGGAGAATTATGTCCGAAAATCGAAATATACAGCATCGATGAGGCCTTTCTCGATTTCAGCTGGTTGCCGGGAGATCTCGATTTAGAAAGTTTCGGCAGAGAAATCAGAAACACGGTGAAGCGAAACACCCGGCTTACCATTGGCGTCGGCATTGCGCCGACGAAAACGCTGGCCAAACTGGCTAATTACGCAGCAAAGAAATGGACAAAAAGTCAGGGAGTTATCGATCTCTCTGACCCGATTCGCCAGAAAAAACTGATGTCATATGTACCGGTCGAAGAGGTCTGGGGCGTCGGACGGCGGATATCGAAAAAACTCAACGACGCCGGGATTAAATCGGCGCTCCAGCTTGCCGAATGCGACCTGTGGTTTATCCGAAAGAATTTTAATGTGGTGATGGAACGTACCGTGCGGGAACTGCGTGGCGAGCCTTGCCTGGGTTTCGATGAATTTGCGCCAGCCAACCAAGAAATTGTTTGCTCGCGTTCTTTTAGTATGCGAGTTACGACGTATCAGGTGATGCGTGAAGCCATCTGTTATTACGCCACGCGGGCTTCTGAAAAGCTGCGCGGAGAGCATCAGTTTTGCCGGCAGATTTCCGTATTTGTCAAAACCAGCCCGTTCGCGGAAGGTGAGATTTACTATGGAAATCTGGCGAGTACCCGGCTGATTACACCCACTCAGGACACCCGCGACATTATCTTCGCCGCAACAAAGTGTTTGGATGATGTCTGGAAAGAAGGGCATCGGTATCAGAAAGCGGGTGTGATGTTGGGGGATTTTTTCAGTCAGGGCGTGTCCCAGTTGCACTTATTTGATGAGCGCGCGCCGCGTGCCAACAGCGATGCGCTGATGATGCTTTTTGATGAAATCAATGACAAAGGAAAAGGGACACTGTGGTTCGCCGGGCAGGGGATCTCGCGCGACTGGCAGATGAAGCGCGAGATGTTATCCCCCGCATGGACCACTCGCCTGAGCGATGTGCCGGTGGCGCGTGCGTGATGGCTACGCGAGTCACTCTGTGCAAATTATTGAGCGTAAATTCTTGTAATTCATGATTCATACATCTTGTGAATGTCTGAGTGGCCGTTAGAATGGCGGCCTGCTTGCGAGGAAAATGTGAATAAACAACGGCGTTTAGCGCTGCTCTATTTTTGCCTGGCCTGCCTGGTCATACTGACGTGCATGACACAGCGCATCGCCGGGCTGAATGTGTTGTCAGGTATCCTTCATCAGGAAACGGCGACGGCGCAGGCGTCATCCACGACCTCTGAAATCGCTAAAATTCCCGCTCCCTGCGAGCTCAGCAGCAAATCGCTGCTTTCCGTTCCTCCTCTCCTCTTAGAATTTGCGTTTCTGGCGCTGAGTCTGCTGCTGGCCTTTTTGTCACGCGGCAATATGGCGGCTATCCGTCTGCTTGCGCCGGAGGCTGTCCCTGTGCCGCGCCTGCGGGTGCATTTGCGGCTCTGTGTCTTCCGGGAATAAAAATACGCCTGTTTTTCATCAGGATGTGACTTTTTATTTTTGGAGAAAATCGATGCGAAATTTATTCAGGGTGGCCGCGGGCTGCTTACTGATGCTCTGGCTGCATACCGGATATGCTGCCGACACCGGCTGGCTGGAAAGCCCGCAAAATAGCCACGCGAAAGTGCGCTTACAGGCGCAACCAGCCCCTCTTTCTGAAAAAGAAACCCGGATGTTGGTCTCTGTCAGTCTCGAAAAGGGCTGGAAAACCTACTGGCGATCGCCGGGCGAGGGCGGCATTTCACCGTCAGTCGAATGGCAAAAACCGGTCACGCCGCAACAGGCCACATGGTTCTGGCCGACGCCCGCACGTTTTGATGTCGCGGGCATCACCACCCAGGGCTATCACGATGAAGTCACGCTGCCCGTCACCCTCAGCGGTGAAGTGCCGGGTACAATTGCCGGAACGCTGACACTGCCGGTGTGCAGCAACGTGTGCATTCTCACCGACTACCCTTTTAGTCTGGATCTCCGTTCGTCCGGGGATAACGCGGATTTTGCGCGTCAGTTCGCCGCCGCGATGGGTAAGGTGCCAATTGCTGAAGGTCTGGCGGACAGCGTCACGGCGGGATATCGCCCCGGCGTATTGCAGATCACCGCTCACCGCGAGCAGGGCTGGCAAAATCCGGAGGTCTTTACCGATACGCTGGAAGGCAGTTCTCTGGGTAAACCCGGGGTGAAAGTGGACGGCCAACTGGCGCGGTTCACGTTGCCTGTGACCGACGAATGGGGCGATAAGGCGGCGGATATCACGGGCAAAACGCTGAGTATCGTGTTGTCGGACAACGGTCTGGCGCAGCAAATTCACCTGAAAGTGAACCCGCTTCCGGCCGGCGCGCCGGGCGCGGTCGCACTCTGGCAGGTGGCGCTGATGGCACTGGCCGGGGGTTTCATCCTCAATCTTATGCCCTGCGTTCTGCCGGTGCTGGGCATGAAACTCGGCAGTATTTTGCAGGTGGAACAGCGCAACCGGAAAAGCATTCGCGTACAGTTTCTGGCGTCATCGGGTGGGATCATCACCTCGTTTCTGGCACTGGCATTGCTGATGACGCTCCTCCGTTACAGCAATCAGACGCTGGGCTGGGGCATCCAGTTTCAGAGCCCGTGGTTTATCGGGCTGATGGTGCTGGTCACGGCCGTATTTACCGCCAATCTGCTGGGGCTGTTTGAAATTAATCTGCCCTCAAAGATGACGACACGCCTGGCGACGCATCAGCGTTCCGGTCTCAGCGGACACTTCGGTGAAGGCGCTTTTGCCACGCTGCTGGCGACGCCCTGTTCCGCGCCGTTTCTCGGCACGGCGGTGGCGTTTGCGCTGGCCGCACCGCTGCCGGTTCTGTGGGGACTGTTCCTGATGCTGGGCATCGGCATGAGTCTGCCGTGGCTGATGATTGCCCTGTGGCCGGGGCTGGCGATGTGTCTGCCGCGGCCCGGTCGCTGGATGTTGCGGCTGCGGCTTTTCCTCGGCGTGCTGATGCTGTCGGCCTGTCTCTGGTTGCTCAGCCTGATGCAACACCATTTCTCTGCGCTGATGGTCGCCGTGCTGGGGGGTGCTTTGCTGATGATGCTGTTCGCCTTCTCCCTGCGCCGCTATGGCTTGCGTAATTCGGCGTTAACCACCGGTGCGGGCGCGCTTCTGGCAGGTGCCGTAATCGTCATGGCCTCGCAGTTTTCCGGCACAGGCGGGAAGCCACTGCGCGATGATATTGCCTGGCAACCCTTGTCCGAAGAGGCGATTCAGAGCGCGCTGGCTGCAAAAAAAGTGGTCTTTGTGGATGTGACCGCTGACTGGTGTGTGACCTGTAAAGCCAACAAATACAACGTACTGATGCGCGACGATGTGCAGAAAGCCCTGACGGAAAACGACGTTGTTGCCCTGCGCGGCGACTGGACGTTGCCGTCAAAACCGATCAATGACTTCCTGCAAAAACGCGGCAGCGTCGCCGTGCCGTTTAATCAAATTTATGGTCCGCACATGCCTGCCGGTGAAATCTTATCGCCGTTGCTGACGCGTGATGCCGTATTACAGGGGCTGGAAGATGCCCGTGGAGCCCGATAATGAAAACGTTAATGTTGATTATGATGATGGTGATTTCTCCGGTGGTTCTGGCGATGACGCCGGAGGATACGCTGTTCAATAACCCGGCCTCGCCGTGGTTTGGCGCGAAAAATCCCCGCCTGACCATTGTGTCCTTCACCGATTACAACTGTCCTTACTGCAAGCAGTTTGATCCGATGCTGGAAATGGTCGCGAAAGAAAATCCTGATATTAAAGTGGTGATTAAACTGCTGCCTTTCCGCGGCGCGAGTTCCATTATTGCCGGTCGCGCGGCGATGACGGTCTGGGAGCAGCATCCGGAAAAGTTTCTGGTGGTACATCAGCGGCTGATGTCTAAAAAAGGGCAGCATGATGAAGCCAGTGCGCTCGAGGCGGTGAAATATGCGGGACTCGAACCTATTCGCGTGACGCCCGCCAGTTATCTTGAACTGAAAACCAATATGGAAATCGCCGAGGTATTGGGCATTCAGGGAACGCCTGCGACGATCATTGGCGATCAGCTGATTGCGGGTGCCATCTCCTGGGAGGATTTGCAGAAAGTCGTGAAGGAGCAACTGGCGAAGGTAAAACATGATCAGGCTTAAACGCTGGGCGCGCGAAGGGGCGATTTTCGTCGTGCTGATTTTGGTGGTGATGCTGGGAATGGATTTTCTGCGCGCGCCGCAGGCACCGGCCAGTTTTGGCAGCCAGTCGTTGCAGACCCTCAGCAATCAGTCCGTGACGCTCGGCGAACAAAGTCAGCAGCGCCCGCTGCTGGTCTACTTCTGGGCAACGTGGTGCGGCGTCTGCAAAATGACCACACCTTCAGTTTCCAGGCTGGCAGAAGAAGGGGAGAACGTCCTGACCGTGGCATTGCGTTCAGGAGATAACGCCACGCTGGCGCGTTATCTGAACGGAAAGGGCATTCAGATGCCGGTGGTTAACGATGCCCGCGGCGACTTGTCAGGACAATGGGATATTGGCGTCACCCCGACGTTCGTTATCATTGATAAAGGGCAGGTGATTGCCACCACCACCGGCTGGACTTCTTACTGGGGAATGAAAGCGCGGTTGTGGTGGGCGCACATCCGCACCTGATTTGTCGTTGCTGCTATCGTCCGAAACACAAGGCCTTCACCGTGGTGAAGGCTTTTTTCATTTCATTTTTATTTCGCCCCGGTAGACGCCGCAACAGCCTCGGTCAGCCACGGCAAAATATCTTTTTTTCTGCTGATTACGCCCGGCAAGCACAGGCCCGAGGTTTGAAGCGGATTGTTGTCAGAGAAATACAGCGTGGAATTGCGTTTAAAAATATCGGTAACGGCGACGACGCCAAAATCAAATCCCCCTTGCGCGGTTTGCCGGGCCAGTTCAGCAATGAGGTCCGCCAGCATGTGTTCGACCGACGACACCGATTCCACTTCAATCTGAGAAACCAGAACGGAAAGCGCGTTTAGCCGGTAACTTTTGGCATCGCGCATCAGAAGGCGCGCCGGTGAAAGCCCGCTGATATTGGTTTTTGCGGTGAGCAGCCCTTTTACAAAAACGCCGTAATCCAGACCGGAAAGTTCAGTTAAAGCCTGAGCGGCGGCTTTATCCTGCTCGGTGGTGGTGGAAGAGGTCAGTGCTACCGTATCACTCAGTAATGCGCCCAGCAAAAGCGTGGCCTGCGACGGTGAAATGGGCATGACACTTTCGAAAGAGAAAATTTTCCAGAGGATCGTCGCACAGCATCCGACTGAGCGGATCCAGACATCCGGCGGGTTTTTGGTCATCACCGTGCCGAGCCGGTGGTGGTCAATAATACCGATGATATTGCTGCGCAATAACGATTCCGGCCCCTGTTCCGCATCGGTGAAATCCACCAGCCAGACGTCTTTATCATCCAGCGCACATTCAAGCAACGCAGGTTCACTGACGCCAGCCTGCTGCAAGATAAACGCCGTTTCCGGCGTGATATCGCCCAGACGGAACGGTGCGGCGGGTTTGCCCAGATAGTTAAGCCAGGCGGCGGTGACCAACGCGCTGCAAATGGTGTCACTGTCCGGATTGAGATGGCCAAAAACGTAGATCATAACGCCTCACTTCTTGTTTGACGGTTTCAGTGTCCGGTATAAATCCTGAATGCGGGTCATTGTTTTGACCGTGCGGGAGGACGTGGCGGATGCGACCGATAATATCAGCATTTCCAGACAAACCAGCACAGTGCCATGCAGCGGCATCCGGCCATTTTCGCCGCCGCGTGGCACGTTGATCACGAGGGTTGCTTCTTTGGCGAAGAATGATTCTGTGGCGTGCGTCAGCAAAATGATTGGAATACCCAGACGTTTTGCCTCGCGAACCGTGGTCGTTCCCTCTTTGTGCGCGCTTTTTTGCGCCATCATAATCAGTACATCGCCACGTTGCAGGCTGATTAGCTGTTCCGCCAGCGCGACGCCGGAACGGTTAAGCGAAACGGCTGGAATGCCAATGCGGTTGAAAAGCCGTGTACTGTAATCCGCCAGAATTCCCGAGGCATTAATGCCAAAAAGCCCCACCTGACGCGCGCCAATCAGCAACGCTACGGCTTCAGACATCACCTGCCGGTTACCGGGTTCGGAAAGCGTATCGCACGCACGTTTATGGCCATCGAGAACGAAATCGATGCCGGAATTAATATCGCAGGCCAGCTCGCTGATCGTAGTGATCATCTTTTCTTCTGAATTTATCGCTGTGCCGAGCCACGCTTCCAGCGTTTTTTTCATGTCACGCAAACCGGCAAACCCTAATGCCTGGATTGCGCGGATTACGGTGGCGTCCGAGGTTTCCGTTGCGGCAGATATTTCTAATGCCGTGGATTCCAGAACAATCTCACGATTGTCATTGATATATCTGACCACGGCCTGTAAGCGTGGTGAAAGTGCGGGTGCCCGCGCACGATAACGTTCACCAAATACATCAATACGTTTTTTTAACGGAGTGGCAGCCATGGAATGAACCCGATCCCTTTGCTTTAAAAGTGTATGGGTAAGCGTCAGTGCTCTGAGATGATTTTTATCATATCAAATGTAGTGATCTAGCCGCTATTAAAACGCTTTAATTCACTGAGTTCAGGGCGGAAAGACTTCGGTTTTGTCGGGATTAATGAGTTTTTTTTGCGATAAATTAATGGATTAATTGGTTTCTATGATCATAGGGTTGTGTGAGTTTTTTTAATGAATCATGTAGTGTCTGCATTAAATTGTTCATTTACTACTACATTTTCGCATGTTGGAATGATTATCAATTGCATTGTCGCGGTTCTCTTTTACTCAAGGAACGTGCAGGAAATAACCTATGGAGAAATTGCGGGAATAGTTCCCTGCAAAATTGGGTGATTTCTTAAAATATCCGGAATGAATTTACGGAAATAATAAAACAATAATCATCAGGCTTAATGAAATGAATAATAACAGGACGATTTTTTTTAAACGAAATGGCCATCCGGCAATTTTGGCCGCTATTTATGGTGTCGCGTTGCTGACACCGGGGATCAGTTATTCTGCGTGGGACAGCAATACGCTCACGGTGTCCGGACAGGGAAAAGATGGGCAGGGTTACAGCGCCAGCGAGGCTTCAGTGGCCAGCAAAACGCCGACTTCCCGGCTCAATGAAGCACAGTCGGTCAGCGTGGTGACGCAGCAACAGCTGGAGGATTATCAGGCTTCGAGTTTGTCGGACGCGATGCGTTTTGTCAGCGGCGTCACCGAAGGCAATACACTGGCGGGCACCGAGGACGGTTTTGTCCGCCGGGGATTTGGTTCGAACTCCGACGGTTCGATTTATCGCGACGGCGTGCGCAGCAGTCAGGGGCTGAATTTTGATGCCACCACCGAACGCGTCGAAGTGCTGAAAGGCTCGGCATCGCTGCTGTACGGCATCCAGAATCCGGGCGGCGTGATCAACGTTGTCAGCAAAAAACCGCAATACGACTGGCACACCAAAATCAGCGGGCGTTCCTCCAGCGAAGGCGGTGGCGCGGGCACAATTGACGTCACCGGCCCGCTCGGCAAGGGTTTTGCATTCCGCCTGATTGCAGAAAAACAAAATCAGGATTACTGGCGCAATTTTGGCAGCGATAAACACACGCTGGTTGCACCGTCGCTGCAATGGTATGGCGAAAAAACCAGTTTCCGGATCAGCTATTCCGATTACCGCTACGACATTCCTTACGATCGAGGTACGGCATTTATCAACGGCAAACCGATTGATATCAATTATAAAGACCGGCTGGACGACAAAGCAAACCGCGCCTGGGGCCACAATAAAACGCTGAATGCCCATTATGACTGGCAGTTCAGCGATGACTGGAGCACCCGCCTGACGCTCGGTTGGAACCAGCGCCGCTACAACAATGACGAAGTCAGGGTGACGGCGGTCAACACTACCACCGGCGCAGTGACGCGCCGCGCCGACGCTAACCGCGGCTTTAACCACAAAACTAAATACGTTTCCTGGGATTTGCTGGGCTCGCAGGACATTCTGGGGATGAATCACGATATCGTGCTGGGCACGGATTATGAGATGAATCAGACATACCGTGCGCATCAGTACCAGGGCAAAGCGAATAGCAGCTTCAATTACTTTGATCCGCAATACGATATTCTTTCGCCGGTCACCAACAGCACCACAGAAAACACCGCCAACGGCAATAACCTGAACCGCATTCACAGCCGTTCGGTCTATGCCAAAGACAGCATTTCGCTGACGTCGGACTGGATTGCCGTGGTCGGCGGGCGTTATCAGCATTACGAACAGCGCGCGTCGAAAGGCTTTGATCCGGTCGTTCAGACGCTCGACAGCGAAGGCAATAAATTCCTGCCGCAGGCCGGGCTGATTTACAAACTGACCCCGGACGTTTCGCTCTACAGCAGCGTCAGCAAATCCTTTACGCCGTCAACCGACGTGGATGACGACGGCAATGTCGGTAAACCGGAGCAGGGCACCAACTGGGAAATGGGCAGCAAATGGCAGATTTCCCCGCGCCTGTTTGCCAGCGTGGCGCTGTACCGGATTGACGAACGCGACATGTCTCTCAGCATAAACGGCACAACGCGGGCGATTGATAAAGCGCGTTCCACCGGCGCGGAATTTGAGCTGAACGGCGAAGTGTTGCCAGACTGGGATGTGAGCGCCAATTATAGCTATGACAACGCCGAAATTGTGAATGACGGCGTGAACTCCGCCAATAATGGCAACCGCTTGCAAAATGCACCACGCCATTCCGGCGCGCTGTATCTGAGCCATAACCTGATGTTCAGCGGTATTCCGGGTGATTTCCGCGTGGGTGGTGGGGCGCGTTATGTTGGCTCGCGGGCGGGCGATCCGGAGAACAGTTTCACGATGCCGGACTATGTGGTGGCTGACAGCTTTATCGCATGGAACAACCAGCTGTTCGGCGAGAAAACGCAGCTGAAACTCAATCTGAATAACCTGTTTAACAAACACTATTACACCTCCAGCGGCGGCAATCTGCGCGTGCGTGAAGGAGAAACCCGTAATCTGATGGTGCAGGCCAGTGTTGAATTCTGATCGTGATAGTCAAAAGGGCGCGCTGCGCGTGCCCGCATTTTTCAGACTGGTGCTTATCGCACTGGCACTGCTGAGTGCCGGCGGTGAAAGGCAGCCTCGGCGGACTGCTGACGTTTGCTGGTGACGACAACATTGCCAGCAAAACCCTCGGCGGCGTATTGAGTCGTCTGAATGAAGAATCCGTGATCATGGCGCAGCCGGAATTTTACACCGCGACCGGCACGTTGCGGCCACCGAGTTTATGGCGAAAACGCTGTATCCGGAGCTTTTTGCCGACATTGAACCCGAACAAACCCTCAGACAACTCTTCCACGATTACCTGCCCGTTCCGTCCAGCGGAACGTATTTCGGCCAGGGAAAAGACTAAAAGAGAGAAACGCAGAATTCAGCACACAAAAAAGCCCCGGCTGTTGAGAGGGCCGGGGCTTTGCAGAACGCGAGCATGATTTAAAGTTTTCCTAATTAAAACTTATACTCAGCGCCCAGATACGCATGAACTTCATTGCTCACGTCACTGGCTACGAGTGTATTCACTTTGGCGGTGGCGCTCCAGTTTTTGCGTTAAGCCCGACATACGACGCTTCAACATAAGGGCGCAACGTCTGGGCGCCTTTCAGGGGGATGTTTTTACCGGTTTTCACGCCCGCACCGGCAAAGCCTGCGCTGAATTTGCCGTCTTTACCGGACGAGGAATAGATAATGTCGCCGTACGTCGCGGTGGGGTGGCAAACAGGTGCCAGTTTTTGCCCGCAAGCTGATGCTGTGTCCAGCTGGTGTAAAAGCGGTAGTCATTCCCGCCGATATCGTTGCTTCGGGTTAAATTCAGAACGTTATCTGATCAGAGGCAAGGAGAGGGGCGCCCAAAAACAGACATAACAAAGTCGCTATCATTAGTCCTCCGTATTTACAGGTATTAACACGCAGGGATGTCAGCGATAAGCGAATCTGTTAAAAAAGGGACGGAAACTGCCCTAGCTGGATAAATAAGCCAAAGAAATCTTCCTGATGCCAGGTCGTTGTGACTCTTTCACCGTTAAGCTGATGAAATTCGTGCAGCCGGATACTGACAAATTTGCCGGTGGGTTCGATGCCCATGAAATTACCTTTGTGCGTGCCGGTAATTTCAGCCCGTACCGCAATCTGCCCCGGAATCTGTAATAAATCATGAATAATAATCTGCACATCCGGGAATGCGGTGATAAACATTCTGATGATACTTTTCAGCCCTTCAGGGCCGGGAGCCTGACCCGGCGCGAGGGGGATATCGTCCCAATCCGGCGTGACGGCCTCATCGAGCAAATCAGGCTGTTGCAGGCTGAATGCCTGATAAATCTTCTCCACCGCCTGACGTTCTTTTATAAGGCGAAGGGCGGTTTCATTGTGGTCTGACATGGCGGTAATTCCTCTGGCTGATTGTCTTTCTATCGGGATAATCTGGATCACGCGGCCAGTATCACATTCACATCAGCGATAATTGAAATAAGAAAACCATATAGAGGATTATACGTTTTATGGATTTTAAGGGCTTGGACCTGAATCTTCTGGTGGCTTTTAGCGCGCTGATGGAAGAACGCAATGTGACGCACGCGGCTACCAAAGCGGCCGTCAGTCAGCCCGCGATGAGCGCCGCACTTTCGCGTCTGCGCACACATTTCGGCGATCCGCTGTTTATCCGCAGCGCGTCCGGTTTATTGCCGACTGCACGCGCCAAAGAGATCGGCGTCCACGTTTCGAAAGCGCTGAACGAACTGACGTATTTGCTGGTGCCCGAAGTGCATTTTTCACCGGAAAACCTGGAAATGTCCTTCACGCTCGGTATGCCGGAATATCCGCTGATGGTGGTGCTGCCCGGCATTATGCGCGCTATCAGCCAGCAAGCGCCCGGTGTGGCGTTGCATGTGCGCACGTTTATCGATCGCGATGAATCTATTGGCATGCTGGACAGTGGCGAAGTTGACATGGTGATTGGCATCACGCCGACGCAATCTGAAAACCGGATTTTCTCGCAGTATTTATTCAGCGATAGCTTTGTCACGCTGATCCGCCGTGATAACAAAAATGCGACAGGCGGCATGACGTTAGAAGCTTATCTCGCAATGTGGCACATTCTGGTCTCGCCGGAAGGTCATCATTACGGGCAGGTGGACGAACAACTGCGCGAACTTGGCCTGACCCGGGAACTGCGGCTGACTGTGCCGACCATGTTTGGTGTTTCCGCCATTATTGAACAAACAGATTACGTGGCGACGGTGCTCAAGCGCAGCGTGCTGGCCGGTGAAAAGCATGAAAATGTCGCGATGATCACGCCGCCCGTCGCCATGCCTGAAGTGCCGTTTCATCTGCTGTGGCATAAACGCTCCGACAACAGCCCGGCGCAAAAATGGTTACGCGGGCTGATTGATGAAGTTGCAGGAAAACTAAGGTAATTCAATACGAAATAGCTTGGAAGTCCGTTTTTCTGAGCCATTTTTGTGCCTCTGGTGATGTTGAAAAAATGTAATAAACGCACGCGTCGGCTGACAAAAAGTTCGTGATGTCTCTCGCAAAATGGATCTTCCGCGCTTGCCGTGGATACCGTCCTGTGGCGATACTCCGCTGGCAACGGGTTCAGACCGGTTGCTGACGCATTTTTATTGAGGCGTGTTACTGCTCAGGCAGGCAAGACCAAAATAAGAATGCACTTCTCTTCAGGGGAGGTGCATTTTCATTTTGGTCTTTTTTTTTGCTTTTTTTCACCGGGGAAAACCAATGGATTACAAACAACTGGGTATTGAAATTTTGGCTCATACCGGGGGCAAGCAGAACGTCAGCAAACTGACGCACTGCGCAACCCGTTTGCGGATGGAGTTTAACGATGATGCGAAAGTGAATGCGAAAGCCATCGAAGCGTTACCTGGCGTCATCAGCGTCGTCGAACGCGGCGGGCAATTCCAGATCGTGGTCGGCAACAACGTGCAGCAGACTTTCCGCGCCATACAAAAAGAGATCGGCGCACCCGGCGCGCGGACGACCGGGCAGCAAAAACAGAAAGCGAAAGGCGGGATTATTACGCAAATCATCAGCGTGATTTCCACCACCTTTACGCCGGTTATTCCTGCCATTACCGGCGCGGGGATGATCAAAGCGCTGCTGGCAATCTTGAAACTGACCGGTGTGATGAGCGCGGCCAGCCCGACGTATCATCTGCTGGATACCATTTCTGACGCGGCATTTTTCTTCCTGCCGGTGCTGCTGGCTTACGGCGCGTCCATCAAATTTGAATGTAACCCGATTCTGGCCATGACCATCGCCGGGGCGCTGTTGCACCCGAATCTGGCGCAAATGATGGCGGCGGGCACCGCGATTGATTTCATCGGTATTCCGGTGCGGCTGGCCGATTACGCCGGTTCGGTGCTGCCTATTATCTTCACGGTCTGGCTGATGTCGTATATCGAACGCTTTGCCGAGAAAGTCTCGCCGACGATGATTAAATTCTTCACCAAACCGATGATCATCTTACTGGTGACGGCACCGCTGGCGCTGGTAGTTGTAGGGCCTTTTGGGATCTTCCTCAATGACATCGTCGCCAGCGGCGCGGCGATTGTTGACCACAAAGCCAGCTGGCTGATCCCGATGTTAATGGGGGGATTGCAGCCGTTCCTGGTGATCACAGGTACCGCGTGGGCGATGACGCCCATTGCAACCGGGCAGCTCAGTAAAAATGGTTTTGAGATGATTAACGGGCCGGGAATGCTGGCGTCCAATATCGCGCAGGGTGCAGCGACATTATGTGTGGCGTTCCGCACGAAGAACAAGAATTTGCGTCAGTTAGCGTCGTCGGCGGGGTTTACCGCGCTGCTGGGGATCACCGAACCTTCACTGTATGGCGTAACGCTGAAACTGCGCCGGCCGCTGATTGCGGCCATGATCGGCGGCGGGTGCGCGGGTATTTACGCCGGGCTGAGCGGGCTGGTGCGTTACGCGTTCGTTTCGCCGGGGTTGGCAGCGTTACCGGCGTTTATCGGCGAAAATCCGATGAACATCGTCCATGCCCTGATTACCTGTGCGATTGCGATTGTAGTGACGTTTGCACTGACCTGGATTTTAGGGTTTGAAGATCCGGTTGAAGAAGTTCAGGAAGAGCAGGATGCTGCGCCGGTTTCCGGTTCGCCACAGAAAATCGTCAGCCCGCTGGCCGGTGAGTTAGTGGCGCTGGATCAGGTGAGCGATGACGTCTTCTCTCAGGGATTGTTAGGTAAAGGACTCGCGATTATTCCGCACGAAGGTTTGTTGCGCGCCCCGGTTGATGGCGAAGTGGTGACGTTCCTGCCATCACGACATGCCGTGGGTATTCGTGGGGACAATGGCGTGGAAATCCTGATGCACATCGGTATTGATACCGTCAATCTGGGCGGAAAGCATTTTACCTCGGCGCTGCAGATAGGTGATCGGGTCAAAGCAGGCGATGAGCTGGTACGGTTTGATATTGCGGCCATAACCGCGCTCGGTTACGAAATCATCACACCGGTGCTGGTGGTCAACAGCGAAGAATATCCGCAACTGGAATGCCGTCAGGCGGGTGCGGTGAATTTTGGTGAGCCGATCATCACATTGAACACCGTTAAGGAGAACGTATGATTTTTCAGACGCTGGAAGGGTTTCCGAAAGATTTTCTATGGGGCGCGTCAACGTCGGCTTATCAGGTCGAAGGGGCATGGAATGAAGACGGTAAAAGCCCGTCAGTCGTTGACATGCTGGTGCATCCGCACGAAGCCGCTGATTTCACCGTCGCAAGCGACCACTATCATCGTTTTCGCGAAGATGTGGCGTTGTTCGCCGAACTGGGGCTGAAAGCTTACCGGTTCTCTGTGGCCTGGACGCGTATTTTACCGGGCGGAACCGGCGAGGTGAATCAGGCCGGGCTGGCGTTTTATCAGCAACTGATCGACGAACTGCTTCATCACGGCATTGAACCGGTGGTGACGCTCTATCATTTTGATCTGCCGTATATTCTGGAGCAGCAGGGTGGCTGGTCGAACAGGGCAACCATCGATGCGTTTGTGGAATATGCCGGTGTGTTGTTTTCGGCTTTTGGCAGCAAAATCAAATACTGGCTGACCATTAATGAGCAAAACACGCTGATATTGCATCCGGGGGCGGTCGGTATGCCAAAAGGCGGCGAATTACCCTCGAAGGCCGTGCTATATCAGCAAAACCACCACATGATGGTGGCGCAGGCGCGGGTCATGGCATTGTGTCACCAGCTTTGTCCGGCCGGTAAAATTGGTCCGGCGATTAACACAACGTCGATGTATCAGGAAACCTGTGCTCCTCTGGATGCCATCGCCGCCCACAACTGGGAAACGTTGCGGTGCTGGAGTTTTCTGGATGTTGCGGTGCACGGCCGTTATAACGCGCTGGCTTGGCGGTATCTCGAAGACCGCGGGCTGGCACCGGTAATGGCAGCGGAAGATGCCGCGCTTTTATTGCAGGGTAAACCTGATTACGTGGCAATCAACTATTATTCAACAGCGACCATTGCCGCCAGCCGGGGCGACGCTTCAGATATCAGCGCACGCGCAGGCGATCAGCAAATTATGCTGGGAGAACCGGGCGTCTATCGCGCGGCAGAAAACCCGTTCGTGGATAAAACGCAGTATGGCTGGGTGATTGATCCGGTCGGATTGCGCCTGACGTTGCGTAAAACCTGCGAGCGTTATCACCTGCCGATATTGATTACGGAGAATGGTATTGGTGCACCTGATATATTGCAGCCCGATGGGTCAGTTAATGATGATTACCGCATTGAATTTATGCGCCAGCACGTTGAGCAGATGCAGCTGGCGATCAACGACGGTGTCGAGCTGATAGGATATTGCCCGTGGGCGGCGATCGATGTGGTCAGCACGCATCAGGGTTATGCAAAACGTTACGGGTTTATCTACGTCAACCGGGGTGAAAAAGACCTGCTGGATTTGCGGCGTATCAAAAAGAACAGCTTTGGCTGGTATCAGCGCTTAATCGCGTCAAACGGCGAACAGCGCACATAGAAAAGGTGTATGGCTGAGAAGATGAAGGTCATTAAAGTCCTCAATAATAGCCTGGTGCTATCAACGGATGACGATAACCATGAAGTTATCGTCATGGGCAAAGGTCTAGGCTTTGGCAGCAAAGTGGGTGACGTTCTCGACCCGGCAAGCATTGAGAAAATCTATGCCGTACAAAACAATCAGAAAGGCCGTGAATACCTGCGGCTGATCGAAGACACGCCGGAAGAGCATATTGAGATTGTGCAGATGATCCTCAGCCTGGCCAACGCCGGGCTGAAAGGGCGGATCAACGAGCAGATTTTTTTCACGCTGGTCGATCACATCAGTTTTGCGATTGAGCGTTATCACAAAGGCATCAGCATTCAGAATCGCCTGCTGTTCGAAGTGAAGCGTTTTTATCCGCAGGAATTCGCCGTGGCGGTGCAGGCTCTGGGGCATATCAACCAGCGTTTGCAGATCCAGCTTCCTGAAGAAGAAGCGGGCAATATTGCCTTTCATTTGGTTAACGGCCAGACCGACGTGCAGAACATGGAACACACGCTGCTGGCGGTGAAAATGCTGAAGGATATTTTCAATATCATCCAGTATCACTTTCGCATCACCATCAACACGGGATCCCTGAACTACGCCCGTTTTCTGGTTCACATGCAGTTCTTCATCCAGCGGATGGTAGAAAAACAGCAGGTGGTTTCAAAAGATGACTTCATTTTTTCGCAGGTGATCCGTGAATATCCGCACGTTTACCGGTGCGCGTTGCTTATCCGCGATTACATCAAAAACCTGCTGGAAATGGAGATGTCCAATGATGAACTGCTGTATCTGGTCATCCACCTGACGCGTATTACTGATCAGGACGAGTGAGCGGTTTTGCCTGGTTTATAGCGCGTAAAAGCATCATGGATTACTGCGGGACGCCAGCTTATGGTACTGCGTTGGCGTCATACCCATCAGCTTTGAAAAGACTCTTCTAAACACCTTATCATCACGATACCCGCATTTTGTGGCTACGCCGCTAATATTTGCAGTACGTTTCCGCAGAAGAACACAAGCCGACTCTATCCTTACTCGTGTAATAAATTCTTTAGGGTTTTCACCTGTAAGTAATTTCAGTTTTCTGTGCAGAGTTCTGTGGCTGATATTTAACTCTTTTGCGAGATTTTCTGCAGTAATACCGGGTTCTTTATAACGGATGATATGTTTAGCCCTCAGAAGAAGAGGATGGCGCGTATTAACGAACCCTTGCGGTGCTGCATAAATTCTCTGCGAAATAGGCTGACTCTCAGCTACCACCATATCCGCAGCCAGCCTCGCAATGTCCGGACCCGAAAATCGCCTGATAATATGCAGCGCGAGTTCTATCCATGACAACGGCCCGCCGGTGGTAATTATCCTGTCATGTTCTTCCAGATAGGTTCCCCAGACCGGCCTGGCTTTAGGATAACGTTCCTGCGCCCTCGAAAGCCCCTTCGACAGGGATACGTCTTCCCTGACTGGATTTTGAACGCCAAGGTCGTCGCCACACAAAGCGACTGGACCTGCTTAGATGCACCGCCCCCTCCAAAAAGGTCTGGTATAACATCCAGACTTTTTTGTTTAACAACACATTTACTTTTCTTATGGAATTTTCAGTTTTTCCCTCACGGAGTACTTTACGCTTTTTCTTTAGAACGAATCCGAAGCGCCGCCTGCTAACGTAATCTAACTCAATCATGTAAGGCGATGCCGGATCCCGGTGAACAACACATCAGCCCCGCTCCGGTGAGAAACCGGTTGTTTATGCCGATGAATGATTAATTTCAGAAAGGGTTGAATGATCAGATTCCCTTGATGACTTACGTCATTTTGATAAAAAAATTACAATGTATTTAACGTAAATTATTGAATTAGATCGGTTTAATTAATGTTTGCACAAGGTCTGCCGATATTCTCCTCTCACAACCTGTCTCATTTTTTAGATGAGCAGGACTTACGATTCAGGGAGATAAAATGAACATAACACAACGACTTTTGCTTACGTTCACACTGCTTTCGACAGCACTCATTGCGCTGGGTACTGTCGCCATCATGCTCATTTCGGGTTTTCAGTCCCGGTTTGAGTATGTTCAGGACAACGCCATCCCATCAATAAAAGACCTCAGCAAACTTATCGAACAGAGTAATAAACTCTCACTGACGCTCTACAAACATCAGAGTCAGACGGACAACACCAAAATGCCGCCGGTTGAAGCGCTCATTCAGAAGCAGATTGAAATCATAAAAGCTCAGACCCAAAACTATCTTGAACACGATATCTCCAGTGATGAAGATGAGCGGCTGACGCATGTGGCGTTTGACAATGTGCGTAAGGTTGAAGAGGCGTTACCGGCGTTTTTAGCCGCGTCGCGCTCGCATGAGGATGATGTCACGCTGGCGCTTATCGAAGGGGATAAGGGCATCGGTGAGGCTATCCGCCAGATGGTCACGAGTTATCAGAAGCAGCTGACGCTGAACATTGATATTGGCGAAGGGCTGCGGCTTAAAAACCGTTCTATTTTCCAGGAAACCCTGTGGGGCATGGGGATCGCGGTAACGCTGACCATTCTGCTGCTGGGTTTGCTGGGATTGGCGACGATTCTGCGGGTGCGCAAAAGCCTGCTGGCCATCGGCGATATCATGAAAAATGCCAGCGATAATCTCGATCTGACCGTCAGCGCGGACACGCGTCGTCGCGACGAAGTCGGCAATATGGCGCAGGCTTTTAACCATCTGATGCAGCGCGTTTCTGCCGCGTTGTTGTCCGTGGGGGCCGCATCGCAGTCTGTCAGCAGTGCGTCGGCACAAATCGCGGCGGGCAACGAAGATCTGTCTTCCCGCACCGAACAGCAGGCCGCTTCCCTTGAAGAAACGGCTGCCAGCATGACGCAACTCAGTGAAACGGTGCGACAGACCGCTGACAACACCCGTCAGGCAAGTCAGCTGGCCGGTAACATGAGCACGCTGTCGGAAAAAAGTGCGTCATCTCTCGAGAAAATGCTCGGGACGATGGGCGATATCCGCAGCAGTTCGCGCAAGGTGACCGAAATTATCACCCTAATCGAAGGCATCGCTTTCCAGACCAACATTCTGGCCTTAAACGCCGCCGTTGAAGCCGCGCGTGCCGGGGAACACGGCAAGGGATTCGCCGTCGTGGCGGGAGAAGTCAGAAATCTTTCGCAGCGTTCCACCCTGGCGGCACGGGAAATAAAAGAACTGCTCGACATTTCCTATAATCAGATAGAAGCGGGTGCCGATCAGGCGGGTGATGTCGGAGAAAACATGACCAACATGAGCACCACCATCCGGCAGGTCACGGATTTGGTGAACGAAATTGCGGCCGCGGCGCTTGAGCAAAGCCAGGGGATTTCACAGGTGCATCAGGCCGTTAACCAGATGGATGATGTGACCCAGCAAAACGCCGCGCTGGTTGAAGAAGCGTCTGCGGCCTCGCGCTCCCTTCAGGAACAGGCCAATAGCCTGGCGCAGCTGGTGGGTGAATTCAGGGTCATAGGTTCTGCGCAGCGTTCTCCGGCACAGCCCGCACAGGCGCAGATCCCCCGTCTGAACGGTGAAACGAAAACGCTGAAATCTGTCACGGATGGCCCGAACTGGGAAAGCTTTTAATGCCGTTTAAAAGCGGGCAAACCAGAAGCGAGCCCGCCAATGAAGAGGGAAAATCCCGATGGATCTTACGCAAGAACCGGCGGAGCATCTGATAAAACATAAGGCTCTGATCGACATATTTGAACAAATGATCGCTCTGGTGAATCAGCTCGCCGTGGGGGAGTACCACTCGCTGGAGCTGTATCTCAATAATTGCCGACATTTCAGCAAGCGCAGTCAGGAAGCGCAAAAGATATTGGCCGAACCCTCCTTCGAACAATATCTGATGAGAAATGACATTGTCCTTTTTTACAGTATTAACAGCGTCAACATGGCCTTCGGAATGATGACCAATCTTCTGGAAAACATGAATAAACTGGTGGCAAACGATCAGGTGCAGTGACGCGTTCAATCATCGGATGCGGTAGTTTTAACGGAAAAGGTGACCGCGTGTTCAGTCACCTTTTCTCCATCATCACCCGCCCAGCTTCAGCGCATCCATCACCAGCGAAAACGCCGGGGAATGCTGTTTACGGCTCGGGTAGTAAAGGTAATAGCCCTGAAATGGTAAACACCAGGCCTCGAGAACGCGGATCAGACGCCCTTCATCAATATGCGGTTCGAATTCTTCTTCTGGCAAAAATGCGATCCCCAGCCCGGTAAGCGCGGCTTCCACCATGTGCGCAGAAGTATTAAACGTCAGTTGCCCGTTCACCCGAACGTTTACCGGCCCTTCGTCATTGTCAAATTCCCAGACATATAGCCCGCCAGATGTGGCCTGACGCATATTCATGCAGTTGTGATGCAGCAAATCGTGGGGCGTTTCCGGTTTAGGGTTTTTGTCGAAATAGGCTGGTGAAGCGACGGCTGCCATACGCAATGGCCCGGTAATCGGCATGGCGATCATGTCTTTATCAATCGTATCGCCCAGACGAACACCCGCGTCAAACCGGTCAGCCACGATATTACGGAATCCGTGATTGGCATCAAACTCCAGCCTGACATCCGGATATTTTCGCAATACCGGCACGAGTTTCGGCAACAAAAGCGAGCTGAGAATATTCGGGCCACAGGTGATGCGCACCGTCCCTGCAGGCTTTTCGCGCATTTCCGTCAGCATGTCCAGCTCCGCTTCAATTTCATCAAAACGGCTGCCAATCGCCAGTAATAATCGCTCGCCCGCCGCTGTCGGCGACACGTTGCGCGTGGTACGCGTCAGCAAGCGGATATCCATACGATTTTCCAGCGCCGTAATGGTCTGGCTTAATGCTGGCTGCGTGATACCCAGTTGCGCCGCCGCACGGGTGAAACTGCCTTCGCGGGCCACGGTCACAAACGCCAGCAGGTCATTAAGATTACGTTTCATCGAACATTCCGCCTCTTTATTATTCTATTTATAAGCAGGGCTTATAAGCCTATTAAGAATTCATTACCTAGTCAAAATATACCTGCCGTGTAGAATTTCAGGCAAGCCAAAACGCAAAATCAGCGGATTATTTTTTTCGCTGAACTCTCCGGTTAACGTAATGTTTTATCAGTCTTTATTCACGTGAATAAAGACCGGCTCCGGCTTGCCAAAAATTCATCCTGCAGAAAATAAAAAGGGTAAAGCGTGACGACGATTATTGAGAATGATGAAGCGAACCAGCAACCGGTGGCGCACTGGAACGGTATCTGGGCGATAACCATGTGCGCCTTTGCCCTGGTGGCGTCGGAGTTTATGCCCGTCAGTCTGCTGTCACCGGTTTCACAGGATCTGGGTGTCAGCGAAGGGCTGGCCGGGCAGGGGATCGCCATCTCCGGCGCGCTTGCCGTGATCACCAGTTTGCTGTTGTCGCGGCTGGCGGGGAATATCAACCGCAAACATCTGCTTTTAGGACTGACGCTGCTGATGGCGTTTTCCGGTGCGGTGATTGCTTTTTCGCCCAACTATCTGACGTACATGGCGGGTCGCGCACTGATTGGCGTGGTGATCGGCGGGTTCTGGTCAATGTCCGCCGCGCTAGCTATACGGCTGGTGCCGCTTGAAAAAGTGCCCCGCGCACTGGCAATTTTCAACGGTGGCAATGCGCTGGCGACGGTTGTGGCTGCACCGCTGGGCAGTTATCTCGGCTCCGTAATGGGCTGGCGTGGCGCATTCTTTTGTCTCGTGCCGGTCGCGCTCGTGACCTTCATCTGGCAGTTGATCAGCCTGCCGTCGATGGCTCCTGTCGTACGTGAAAAAGGCACGGGAAACCTCTTCCGGTTGTTCAAAAAACCGCTTGCTGCCACGGGACTGGCGGCCTGCGGTGTTTTCTTCATGGGGCAATTTGCTCTGTTCACTTATTTGCGCCCGTTTCTTGAAACGGTTACGCGCGTCAACGTGGAAACTTTGTCTCTCATTTTGCTGACGCTCGGCGTTTCCGGGTTTATCGGGACGCTGCTCATCGGCTCATTCCTGAAGAAAAATTTCTACCTCACGCTCATTGCAATCCCGCTGGTGATGGCCGCTATAGCCGTAACGCTGATGCTCTCCGGTCATGTCCTCTGGCTGGTCTTTACCTTGCTGGGTTTCTGGGGGCTGGTAGCCACGGCGGCACCCGTTGGCTGGTGGTCGTGGGTGGCGAAGACCTTCCCGGATAACGCGGAAGCCGGAGGCGGGCTGATGGTTGCCGTCGTGCAACTCAGCATTGCGTTGGGCTCCACCACTGGGGGGCTGGCGTTTGACCACACTGGCTGGCAAAGCACGTTTGCTCTCAGCGCCGCACTGCTGGTGCTGGGTTCCTGTTTGGCGCTGATGACATCCCGCAGGGATAACGCGGCGTAACGTACCACTACCGTAATTCATTGATTCACCGGGCGAAATGACGCCTGTTTTTGCCACTCTCCATCAAGGATATCGCTATGAGAATGCTTTCTATGTTACTGGGGCTGTTTATCAGCTCGTTCGCGGCAACTGCTGCGGACATGTCAAAAGGGGCGGATAATTTTTATAAAAGTGACAATGTCACTCGGCAAAAGGTGACGTTTAAAAACCAGTATCAGATGAACGTGACCGGCAACCTGTTTATGCCTAAAGGCATGGATCAGAACGCCAAAAATCCTGCGATTATCGTCGGGCACCCGATGGGCGCAGTCAAGGAGCAAAGCTCGAATCTGTACGCGCAAAAACTGGCCGAGCAGGGGTTTGTCACGCTGGCAATTGATATCTCTTTTTGGGGCGAAAGCGAAGGCAAACCGCGTAATGCCGTTGCACCGGATATCTATGCCGAAGATTTCAGTGCCGCGGTGGATTACCTTGGGACACGTCAGTTTATCGACAGAAACCGCATCGGGGTCTTGGGGATTTGCGGCAGTGGCAGCTTTGTGATCAGCGCGGCCAAAATCGACCCACGCATGAAGGCGATAGCGACGGTGAGCATGTACGACATGGGTTCTGCTAACCGTCACGCGCTGAATAATTCGTTAACCCTGGCGCAGCGTAAGCAGGTCATAGCCGAAGCCGCCGAGCAGCGTTATACCGAATTCACCGGCGGCGAAACCCAATACACCAGCGGCACGCCGGATAAGATTGATGAAAACTCGCCGCCAATTGCTAAAGAGTTTTATGATTTTTACCGCACGCCGCGCGGCGAGTTCACGCCAAAAGGAACAACCTCAGCGCTGACAACGCATCCGACGCTGACCAGCAACGTAAAATTCATGAATTTCTATCCGTTCAACGATATCGAAACGATTTCACCGCGCCCGATGCTGTTTATCACCGGTGACCAGGCGCACTCGAAGGAATTCAGTGAAGACGCTTACAAACGTGCGGGCCAGCCTAAAGAGCTCTACATCGTTCCCGGTGCCGGTCATGTTGATCTCTACGACCGCACCGATCTGATCCCGTTTGCCAAACTGACCTCATTCTTTAAAGAAAACCTGAAGTAAAATCCTACAGAATGACATTGTAAACCGCTCTCCGGAGCGGTTTTTTTATGCTGATTTTCGCCGAGTTCTTCCTTTTTCTTGCCCTTATGACGCCATATATTCCACAATGCGCGTTAAGCAAACCCGCCAACATTCTCAGATTCCGGAACATCACGAAATGCGCAAAACAGATCATCTGGGTGGGATCACGGCGTTTGTCACAACGGCGCAGTGCGGGAGTTTTACTGCGGCGGCGGAACGGCTTGGGCTGACGAAATCGGCGGTGGCGAAAAGTGTCGGGCGCCTTGAGGCGCGGCTAGGGCTGCAACTTTTTCAGCGTTCGACGCGGCGGCTCAGCCTGACGCCGGACGGTGAGCGTTATCTGCAAAGCAGCCAGAACGCGATTGAAATTCTGGAACAGGCCGAGGCGGAGCTGATGTCGCATACCGCGAAACCTTCCGGCCGGTTGCGGGTAGATTTACCGGCGGCGTTCGGGCGCCAGCGGATCATGCCGCATCTGCTGGCGGTTATCCGGCAATATCCTGAACTGGAAATGACGATTACCTTCAGCGAACGTTTTATCGATCCGATTGAAGAGGGTATTGATCTGGTGGTGCGTATCGGCGAACTGACCGACAGCAGCGGGCTGATAGCGCGCCGTCTGACCACGCAAAAGCTGGTGATCTGCGCTGCACCGGAGTATCTCGCGCAATATGGCGAACCGCATGAACCTGATGAACTCAGCCAGCATCGCTGCGTGGTGGGCGTGCGGCGCAATCAGCCGAAATTCTGGATCCTGCGCAACGCGCGCGGCGAGGTGAGCCGATATACGCCACCCGCGACGTACGAATTTGCCGACGGCGACGCCATGCTGGCAGGCGTGCTGGCCGGTTGCGGGCTTTCGCAATTGCCGCTGTGGCTGGTGGGAAAATATCTGGCAAGCGGTCAACTGAAAGAGGTGCTGACAGGCCATTCCGGGGGAGAAATGCCTGTCAGCGCGTTGTGGCCTAAAAGCCGTCAGCTGTTACCGAAAATTCGCTTTGTGGTAGATACGCTGATCAAAGCCGCGGAAGACGGCCAGCTCGACTGATGCGGCTTACGCTTTTTCGTCATAGAACGGGTAATCGGTGTAGCCTTTTTCGTTACCGCCGTAAAACGTGGCGCGATCCGGTTCCGTCAGCGGCCAGTTGTTCGCCATCCGTTCGACCAGATCCGGGTTGGAAATAAACGGTCTGCCAAAGGCAATCAGATCAGCGCGGTCTGCCTGCAACCAGGCCTCCGCACGGTCTTTCTCAAAACTGCCTGCGATGATCAGTGTGCCGGAATAGGCTTTGCGGAATGAATCGGTGAATCCTTGCGGAATTGCCTGTGCGCCAAGGCTTTGCTGGTCGCTCAGATGCACAAAGGCCAGCGAACGCGTGCTGAGTTCTGCGGCCAGCGTTAACCAGGTTTCTGCTTCACCTTCAAATTCATGCATATCAAAAAGACGACCAAACGGCGCGAGGCGGATCCCGGTTTTACCGGCACCGATGGCTTCCGCCACGGCGTCCGTCACTTCCAGCACAAAGCGTAGGCGGTTGGCAATTTCCGCGCCGCCGTATTCATCTTCACGGGTATTTAAGCCGCCGTTGATGAACTGCTCCGCCAGATAGCCGTTGGCCGCGTGGATTTCCACCCCGTCGAATCCGGCGCGGATGGCGTTTTTCGCGGCAGTCACGTAATCCTGCACCACGCTGCGGATTTCCTCTTTGGATAACGCGCGCGGCATGGAAACGGCGACCGGGCCGTATTTGCCTTCATCGTTAATCCCGAAGCAGGTGGAGTTTTCAGCCCTGACGGCCACGGAACTCACCGGCGCTTCGCCTTTATTTTGCAGGCTGGTGTGTGAAACGCGGCCCACGTGCCAGAGCTGAATAAAGATTTTGCCGTTTTTGTCATGCACCGCTTTTGTTGTCAGCGCCCAGCCTTTGACCTGTGCTTCGTTATAAATCCCCGGCGTGAACGCATAACCCTGGCCCTGAACGGAAATCTGCGAACCTTCAGAAACGATCAGCCCGGCAGAGGCACGCTGCTGATAATAACGGGCAGTCAGTTCGTCCGCCGTATCGCCTTTATCCGCCCGCGAACGGGTCATCGGTGCCATCACCACGCGGTTGGATAAGGTGATATCCCCCAGTTGGTACGGTGTAAATAATTTCTCCATGGTTCTCTCCTTTCACTGAATGTTGTTAGAAAAATGCGAAATTAATTTTGTTTTGCGTGTTCGATTCTGTGCGTCTGGCAAGCACGGTCACCGGCGTCCACGCGCTGTTTGATGTAAATACTGAACCACGCAGCGGCGGCGAAAATAATGCTGCTCAGCACTACTGAACGCGTACCGAACTCGGCGATAAACCAGCCGCCCGCCAGTGAACCGACGGCGATGCCCAGATTTGAAAATGACATGTACAGGCTGTTGGCGAATTCCGGCGCTTTGCTGGCTTCGCGCATCAGCCACGTCTGGCTGACCACCAGCCCGGAAGAGTGGAATGCGCCCCAGAAAATCATCAGCGCGCACATGGCAAGCAGGGAATCACCGGCCAGCCAGACGAGGATGAAGATCAGCGCGTATACCACCGGATACAGATGCGTCGTTTTGTTGGTGTCTTTTTGCAGGAAGTTGCTGAACACAAAGTTCCCGGCGAACCCGCAGACACCAAAGACGATGAGCATCGCCGTGATCATGTTGCTGTTGAGGTGCGTGACGTGGGACAGGTAATCCGCCACGTAGCTGAAACTCGAGAACATCGCGGCGAAAATCATCGTGACCGTGACGATCGTCAGCCACAGTTTGCCGTTACGCAGCACGCTCACCTGGCTGGCGAAGGAAACTTTGGCCGTGGCAGGCATCGAAGGGACGAAGAAGAGGATCCCGAAGAACGCGAGGGCGCAGGAAATCGCTGCAAAGTAGAACGCATCGGCCAGCGATAAATGTTCTGCAATCAGCGAACTTAACGGCACGCCAAGCACCAGCCCGATTGCCACACCGGCAAACACTTTCGCCGCCGCACCGGCACTTTTTTCTTTCGGCACGACCTGCGTGGCGACCACCAGCGCGACCGCAAAGAATACCGCGTGCGTGAGTGCCGGAAGAATGCGGAACACCAGCATCATATTGAAGACGTCTGTGGTGGCGTAAATCAGGTTGGAAACCACAAACACCAGGAGAATCGAAAGCAGCACGTTTTTTTTGTTAAAACCCGATAGCAGCAGGGTAATAAAGGGGCCGGTGACGGCGACGATCACGGCGTAAATGCTGACCAGAAAACCGACCTGCGTGGCGGTGACGTGGAGCTGTTCGATGAGTTTTGGCAACAATCCGATGATGCCAATTTCCGTGGTGATGACGCTGAAGACGGCGACGGAAAGTGTCAGCAGCAGGAGTGAATTTTTATTTTGCATTGAAAGCCTTGTAGAACCGAATGTGCAGATGAAAAGTTGAACCTGATCATCCGGCAGTTCGAATTATTCGGAAAGGCCTCTCCGGGCGCATCTTAGTAGACATAACTTCGTCAATTAAACCAGGCAGCACGCCATTGAAACGGCAGCCGCCCGACGGGTTTTGCCCAGTTTTGATATTCCGATGACGCTTCTGAATATCAAAATTTTCAATAAAATTAATGCTATTGACGGTTATGAAACGGGCGATGGTTTTCTGTTTAGCCCCTGTCAGAGGTTTGAAAAGGCGCGGCGGAAGCGATCATTCTCGGGGCGAGTGGGGGCGATGGAAGTAAGAAGGCGGGTGCCGGCGCCTTTTTTATATATGAAATATAAAAAAGGCGCGGTATTCAGAAATCAGTTGTGATGCAAATCGCTTAAAAACTTCTGCGCACGGGCGTGTTGCGGGCGCGTGAAGAAGTTCTCCGGCGTGGATTTCTCCAGAATTTTCCCCTGATCCATAAACCAGATCGTGTCCGCCACTTCGCGGGCAAAATTCATTTCGTGCGTTACGCACATCATGGTCATGCCTTCCCGCGCCAGACCGCGCATTACGTTCAGCACTTCACCAACCATTTCCGGATCCAGCGCTGACGTCGGTTCATCAAACAACATCACCGGCGGTTTCATGGCTAGCGCCCGTGCAATGGCGACGCGCTGCTGTTGCCCGCCGGAAAGTTGCGCCGGATAGGCATTGGCTTTGTGCGACAAACCGACGCGTTCCAGCAGTTCACCCGCGTGCTGACGCGCTTCCTGCCGCTTCACGCCGAGCACTTTCACCGGCGACATCATAATATTTTCCAGCACCGAAACGTGCGGGAAAAGGTTGAAGTTCTGAAACACAAACCCAATGCGCGTGCGCAACTGGTTCAGGCGCGTACTGGTGCCGTGAATATCCATGCCATCAAACAGGATCTGGCCTTCTTCAATCGGCTCCAGCCGGTTGACGGTGCGGATCAGCGTTGATTTTCCCGAACCGGACGGCCCGCATACCACCACCACTTCACCGCTTTTAATTTCTGCACTCAGGTCGGTCAGCGCCTGGTATTCGCCATACCATTTATTGACCTGATTAAATAAGATCATCGGTCGCATCGTCGTTCCTTATTGTGATTGAGTCTTGGTCAGCAGCATCGCCTGCGCCACGTTGTCCGCTTCCGGCACGCGGTTCTGACGTTTGCGCGTAATGCGCGCTTCCAGCTTATTGGCGAGCCACGTCAGGCTGAAACAGATCAAGTAATAGCCAATCGCGACAATCGCGAAAACCTGAAACGGCTTGGTCAGCAGCTGGTTGTTGACCTGATTGGCGGCAAAGGTCAGCTCCGGTACGTTAATCACGTAACCGAGCGTGCTGTCTTTGATAATAGAAACCAGCTGGCTGACCAGACTTGGCAGCGTGTTGTACAACGCCTGCGGCAGGATAATCAGGCGCAGCGTTTTGAAATAACTCATGCCTAACGCACGCGCCGCCTCGTACTGACCGCCCGGCAGCGCCTGAATGCCGCCGCGCACAATCTCGGCGATATAGGCACTTTCATAAATCACCAGCGTACACAGCATGGTGCTGAATCCGCTGATGTTGTGGCCGATTAACAGCGGGACACAAAAGTACGTCCAGAACACCACCATCAACAACGGAATACCGCGTAAACCGTAGACCCAGCAGGCGGCGGGCCAGCTCAGCCAGCGGAACGGAGATAAACGCGCCAGCCCGAGCAAAACCCCCACCGGCAGCGCAAACAGCACGGCCAGCACGGAAATCAGCAGCGTACAGAGGATCCCGCCGAGCGGCCCCTGCGGATATTGTCCCATCAGGAACAGCATCCCGTTGTCGTGCAAAATCGTGAACATTTCGAGCATGGGATTACCTCGCGTAGACCCGCTGGAACCGGCGGGCCAGCAACGCACCTGCACCCATCAGCAGCAGAGAGAAGAACAGATAACCGGCAGAGGCCACCAGATACGATTCGAAAGTGCGGAACGTCTGGTTTTCAATATCACGGGTCACGTAAGTCAGCTCAGCCACGCCAATGACCATCGCCAGACTGGTGTTTTTGAACAGTAAAACGGTGTGGTTGAGCAGCGACGGCAGCGCGTTACGGATGCCCTGCGGCAGGATCACCGAACGCAAAGAACGGGTGTAACTCATGCCCAGGGCTCGTGATGCCTCGGTTTGCCCTTCAGGAATAGCGCGTAAACCGCTGCGGATGTCTTCGGAGAAATACGCCGCCTGGCACAATCCGAGCGCAAACATCGAGAACAGAAACTCGGCGTTAAAATCGTTAATCCACATCTGCACGGATTCCGGCAGCAGCGTCGGAATGGCGAAATACCACATCATCAGCTGGATAAGCGTCGGCACATTGCGGTGATATGACACATACGCGCGGACAAAATATTCGGCGGCGCGTTTGTGCGTCAGCCGGATGACGACCAGCAGCAGGGCAATAAACATCGCCAGCAACCAGGAGCCCAGCGCCAGCTTGAGGGTGACTACCAGTCCATCGACGATCATCTGCCCGAACTGACCGGTCAGGACTTTGCTGAAATCGAGCGTCATCGTATTTTCACCCTCCTGAATAGTTGAACTGTCGGTTTATAAGGAAACGGTTTCGCCGGGGCGCATGGTGGAAAGGCCACCGGGAACCTGCAACGTCGGGGTGATTTCGATATTGCCGATGTTCACGGCAACCGGCGCAGAGACGGCAAACGCCACGCAATCGGCGATGTCTTTAGCTTCCGGCAGTTCAAAGCCGTCAATGAAGCGGCGGCGGGCTTCTTCGTGATCGCCGGAAACGTTGCCGAAAATGTCCGTTGCCACGCGGCCGGGGCAGATTTCGGTAATGCGCACCCGCTTGCCGTAGCAGTCAACGCGCAGCTGGCGCGAGAGGGCGTGAACGCCGGCTTTGGTGGCGTGATAAATCGAGTTGCCGCCGAAGTTATAAATTGCGGCAATCGAGGTGATGTTAATGACGTGGCCGCGATCGCGTTCCATCATGCCCGGCACCAGCAGGCGGCAGAGATGCAAAACGGCGCGCAAATTCACGTCCACCTGCGTATCCACAGATTCTTTATCGGCGTTCAGGATAGAGCCAGGGCGTGAAACACCGGCATTGTTCACCAGAATATCCACGCTGATTTCGCTGCACAGGCGCGTGACGGCGTCGAGGTCGCTGACGTCGACCGCATGAGGAATGCAACCGGTGCGGGCGGCGAGGGCGGCCAGCTGGTCGGCGCGGCGGGCGACGGCGTGAACCGTGATCCCTTCCTGACAAAGGCGTTCGACAATGGCTTCACCCATTCCGGCCGATGCGCCGGTCACCAGCGCGGTTTTGTAATCTGAAAATGGCATTGCGACTCTCCTGTTAAACCCCCGGCTCCGTCATGTTCTACCGGTGGGTGTTTTCTGACTGTATCCAGTAATTCTCAGACGGTATAAGACATAAACCGTGTGAGGCGATAAGCGGGACTTATAACAGCGCGTTTTCCCGCTCAAGCTGGCGGCGTTGCTGGTGTGGCGGCATCAGCGCGATGTTCATTTCGGCAATAATTTCCCGCAGCGTATGCACCATTTCGATGGATTCCGGCGTATCGCCGTGAACCAGAATCGACGATGCCGTAACCGGCAGCGTCACGCCGTCGATGCTTTGCACCGTGCCTTCGCGCAGCAGCTGGCGGATGCGCGTGCGCACCTGCTCTTTGTCATGAATGACCGCGCCCGGTTTCACCCGGCTGACCAGCAGCCCGTTACTTTCATATGCGCGGTCGGCTAGAAACGTGCAAATCACCGGTAACTCCAGCTCACGCGCCATGCGTTCTACGGCGTTGCCGGACATTGTGCTGATGATCATCTGTGCATCGAAATCCTTCACCGCCTGCAATAACACCCGCGCCAGCTGAGCATCTTCGGAGACCATATTCCCCAGCGCGCCGTGAAAACTCATGTGCGTCAGCGGGTAATCCGCCGCTCTGGCAAACGCCGAAAGCGCACCCAGCTGGTAAGTGACGTAATGCGCCATGACCTCCGGTTCGATGTGCATCCGGCGGCGGCCAAACCCGGACAAATCGGGAAACCCGACGTGCGCGCCGAGATCCACCTGATACTTTTTCGCCAGCGCGACGGTGTTCGCCATAATCACCGCGTCCCCGGCGTGAAACCCGCAGGCCACGTTGGCGGAAGTGATCAGCGGCATCAGCGCGGCGTCGTCGGCAATGGTGTAATCGCCATATCCTTCGCCGATATCGGCGTTTAAATCGATGTATTTCATGCAGCCAGTTCCTCGCGGCGTAACGTGAAAATCTCCGCGCCGTATTCCACGGAGTCACCGTCTTTTACTGAAAAGGATCCCACCACGCCCTGCACCGGGCTGCGCAGCGGCAGGTAAATCACGCCGACTTTCAGCAGGCCGAGCAGCGCGTCTTTCCCGACTTTTTCGCCCGGCTGAGTAAACGGAATTTTGCTGAGCGGATGCTGTAGCAGCACGATGCCGGGGAAGGGCGCACACACCGCGTCGGGGGCGGCCAGCGCCGGAAGCGCAGGCGTTTCGTCCGGCATGCGGCACGGCAAAATGGCAGGGGAAACTGGCGCGTATTTTATGCTGACCCGAAAGCCGTTTCCGCGCAGTTCAATTTGGCTGAGGCCGGACTTGCGCATCTTCTGTGCGACAGAGCGCAACTCGCTGAGTGCTGGTGCTTTTTTTTCCATATCCATCCCGTCAAAGAGAGTGTCCCCGCGCAATAACGACGACAAAACGACCCGCTGAGCGGGCGGTAAACGCACTCTATCGTGTCACTGCGGACGTCAGGAAAGAGGATTTCGCTTTGCGGTAATAAGGTGCGCTTATTACCCCACCAGCGTCAGTGGCCGGTTATCCACCGTGCGGCTGGCCATCAGCGACAGCAAAATCGCTTTGACCGCTTCGGCGGGTTGGGAAAGTGGCAGATGGTCGGACATACAAAATGACAGCGCCGCCTGAATGTTCGGTTTATCGATTTTCGCCATCCACGAACCCGAGGCTTTGAGCATCGCGCGGGCGGCAGATTCTGGCATGATCGTGCAGCCTAAACCTGCGGCCAGCGCGGCATTGAGGGTGGTTTGTGATTCGATTTCGCACTTCACGCGGTACATCACTTCTTCGTGGATAAACGCGTCGTCGATGACTTTACGCATGATGTTATAAATGCGCGGCAGGAACAGATCGTACTTCGCCACCTGCGCGAGACTAACGGATTTCAGCGGTTTGCTCAGTGCGTGCGGGCAAACGAAATACAGATCTTCTTTCATCAGCGGCATAAAGCGTAGCCCGTGGATTTCGCGGTTGCCGTAAATCACCGCCATATCCATCCGGCCATTCATGATGAGTTCGCTCAGCGTGGTGCCGAAGTTTTCATTGAAATACAATACGATGCCCGGATATTGCCGGTGGACTTCTTCCATCAGCGGCAACGCCAGCTGTTGGGCGGCTGTTCCCGGCGCAAGCCCGACGGAAACGCTGCCCGAAAGCGCCAGCGCCGAGCCATCAATCGCGCTCTGCGCCTGATCGCACTGGCGCAAAATGGCCTGCGCGTGGATATACAAGATCTTGCCCGCTTCGGTTGGCGTCACGCCGCGTTTGGTGCGGATCAGCAGTTGCTGATTCACTTCACCTTCCAGCGTGGCGAGTTGCTGGCTGAGCGCAGGCTGCGCAATATGCAGGATATCTGCGGCCTGAGTGAGGCTGCCCACATCGACAATCTTGATAAAATATTTAAGGCGGCGGAGATTCACGATGGCATCCTCATCACGTAAACGAGTGGTGTTATAAGTAATGTGTATGAAGCAAGATGAGTGCCAACACGCACTGACGCGCTGATTTAGGCCAGAACGCCGGTTTTTCCTCTGATTTCAGCGCCAGTTTGTTCACTGTGTAGCCGGATATTTTCGGCGTTTTCACCACCCCCCGAATAATGCCCATCGCTGCCTGCACCGCACCGGTGCAAATTGCCTGATTTGCGCGTTCAGCCATTGCTTTGTGTTATGTCACCACAACAAAGCGCTATTGGTCGGCGCGGTCTGTTCCTCATTACTCTTCCCCCTGTAGTGCCTCATCGCTGTCCGTCTTTTTACGTTCGATAAAAATAATGGAACCCCAGGACCATGCCTGATATCGCCGATCGCTTAAAAAATGTTTCTGTTTCTGCCTCTGTCGCCATGACACAAAAGGCCCGTGATCTCGCCGCCGCAGGCGTGAACGTCATCGCGCTTTCTACCGGCGAACCGGATTTCCCGACGCCACGACACGCCACGGAAGCGGCCTATGCCGCGGCGCTCGGCGGTGATACCCGTTATCCGCCGACCGACGGAACCCCGGCTTTGCGGGCAGCTATCGCGCGTAAATTCCAGCGCGATAACCACCTGGATTACGATGTGAGCCAGATCCTCACCGCAGGCGGCGCGAAGCAAATTATCTTTAACGCGATGCTGGCGACCATTAATCCGGGCGATGAAGTGGTGATCCCGACGCCGTCGTGGATCAGTTATGCGGATATCGTCAAATTTGCGGGCGGTATTCCGGTGCCGGTGGCCTGCCCGGAAGAGAACAACTTCAAGCCGTATCCGCAGGATATTGACGCGGCGATCACGCCAAAAACCAAATGGCTGCTGCTGAATTACCCGAGCAACCCGACCGGCTCCGTGGCGACGCGTCAGGAATTACAGGCGATTGGTGAAGTGATGCTGCGCCATCCGGGCGTGTGGATCCTGACAGATGATATCTACGAACACCTGATTTATGACGACGTGACGTTTTACACGCTGGCCGAAGTGGAGCCACGTTTGCTCGATCGCGTGCTGACGGTCAACGGCGTGTCGAAAGCCTATTCCATGACCGGCTGGCGTTTAGGTTTTTGCGGTGGCCCGAAAGATCTGATTAAAGCCATGAGCAACGTGAACACGCAAAACAGCGGGGGCGTCACCACGCTCACCCAGGCGGCTGCGGTTGCTGTACTGAATGGCCCGCAGGATTTACTGAAAGAGCGCGCCGAAATCTACCGTCAGCGCCGCGATTACGTGCTGGAGCGTTTAACGTCCGTACATGAACTGCGTTGCCATAAACCGCAGGGCGCGTTTTATCTGTTCGTGAATATCGAAGGCTGTATTGGCAAAACCACCGCAGGCGGCCGTCACATCGAGAACGATGCCGATTTTGTGATGGCGCTGATCGAAGAAAAACACGTTGTCACCGTGCAGGGCGCGGCGTACGGCATGAGCCCGTACTTCCGCATTTCCTACGCCACCAGCATGGAAATCCTGCAGGACGGCTGCGACCGGATCGCCGAGTTTTGTGCAGGTCTGAAGTAACAAAATCTGAGTTCGGGACATGAAAAAACGGGCCTTTTTCGGGCCCGTTTTCTGTTTCATCAGAAGGGAAATTTAAAACCCCATCACCGTCTTCACCGGCATCACGTTATCGCGCAGGCGGGTGAACCACTGGTTGATCTGACGTGCCACGGCAATGGCTTCGCGTGCATCACTTTTGACAAGCCGGATGCTCTGACCGGGCTGAACCTGCGCCAGACGCCACAAATCCTCCTCAATAATACCGGCAATTTTCGGATAGCCTCCGGCAGTATTGGCGTCGGCCAGTTGAATGATCGGCTCGCCCGCGGGCGGAACCTGCACGATGCCGGGGATTAACCCGTAGGAACGCATTTCAATGACTTTCGACGGCGTGACCGGCTCGCCGGAAAGGCGGTAACCGGTGCGGTTGCTGTGCAGGGAAACTTTCCACGGCTGCGACCAGAAGCGCGGAAGATCGGCTTCGAACAGCGCATATTCACCGGCAGGAATGGCGCGCAGTTGCACCAGTCCCTCAGTGCTGGTCGGGAACACGTGGGCCAGCGCAATCTGTGGCGGCTCGATACCCATGCCATGTGCAGGCAAAGGTGAGATGAAAGAAATGCCTGCCGCAAGACGATCGTTTTTCGCCAGTGGTCGCCCGTCTGTTCCGCCGAAACCGCCGCGCAGGGCGGTGCTGCGCGAACCCATCACTACCGGTACGTCAATGCCTCCGGCGATGCACAAATAGCTGCGCGCGCCGGAGCGCGGGAACTGCATTTCCAGCTCCTGCCCGGCGCGGACGGAACAGGCCCACCAGGGCGGAAGATCTGCGCCATCGAGCTTCGTGCGGCAATCCGCGCCGGTAACGGCAATGCTGGTATCGGCAAGAAAGCGCACTTTAAACGGGAACATCTGCACTTCAATGCAGGCGGCGTTTTCGTCGTTGCCTAGCAGGATGTTGCCCGCGCGAAACGCCAGCGGATCCATCACGCCGCTGACGGACACGCCGATATCCCGAAATCCGCTGCGGCCCGCGTCCTGAACGGTATTCAGCGGGCCGGTTTTCACTATTTCAATCACAGCTTTTGGGGTCACAGTTCTATCCTTTCTGGCAGAAACCGCACGCTGTCACCCGGCGCCATCAGCGCGGGATTTTCAGCACGTGGGTCAAACAGCGTCAGTTCGGCGAATCCGATGGCGTTCCAGCCGTTTGGCCCGGTGAGCGCGGAAACGCCGGTCTGCGCGCCGCCGATGGTCACGGTGCCTTTGAGCATATTCAGCGAAGGGACTTTTTTACGCGGCGTGGCGAGAGAAGGATCCAGCCCGTGGAGATAGCCAAATCCCGGCGCGCTGCCCAGCGAAAACACCGTGTAGCTGCCCTGAGAATGGCGGCGGATAACTTCGCGCGGCGAAAGCCCGGTATGCTGGCAAACCGCATCCAGATCGGTGGCGTGTTCACCGCCGTAAATCACCGGAATTTCAATCATTTTGCCTTGCGGATGAACGGCCAGCGCCTGTTCCCACGCGGCGGTCAGCAGGGCGAAAGTCGCGTCATAATCTTCCGGCGTCTGGCGAAACAGCACCAGTAAATTGGTCACGCCGGGGATCAGCGATTCGACATCATCGCGTGCGCGCAGTGTGGCCGCCAGCGACCAGATGCGGCGCTGCGCGGGCAGATCGAATTCCCCCGGCGCTTCAATCAGCCAAGCGCGGCTGCCGATGGTGGAGATTTTGACGTTGTCGCCCTGACTGGCAAGAATAAAAGAGGCGCGGGAAGGCGCCTCGTGCGACACAATGGTCATCGGCTATTCCAGAGGTTCAAATTTAAGGCTGGAGAGTGGCTGAACTTTGTCCTCGCGCACCATTTTGTATTCGGTATTTGGCCCGATCCAGGTCGCCCAGATTTTGTCGATGGTGCCGTCGTCATCCATCGCTTTCAGACTGCCGTTCACTTTTGCCAGTAACGCCGGTTCGTCTTTTTTCATGCCGACGCCAATCGGTTCCAGCGCCATTGGCTCTTTGATCATCCCCAGTTCGATGCCGTCTTTTCCGGCCTGAGAAATCATCTTGATTGCGGTCATGGTGTTGGTCACAAAGCCCACGGCTTTATTCTGTTCGAGTGCCAGAAACGCCGACGCGGCATCCTGGAAGGTCACGGCTTTGGCGCCTGCCAGATAGATGGATTGTTCAGACGTCGTGCCTTTGGTGGCGCTGATGCGTTTGCCTTTAAAATCCGCACGGGTTTTATCGACGTTCGGCTTTTTCACCACCAGCACTTCTTTCGCCACGTAATACGGGTCGCTGAACTGAATCTGCTGGCCGCGCGTTTTGGTGTACGCCAGATTGGCAATCAGCACGTCGGCGCGACCGGTGGCGATCACTGCGATGCGCGCTTCAATAGAGGTCGGCATCAGATTGAGTTTCACGCCCATCTGTTTGGCTAACGCCGTGCATAAATCGACGTCCATTCCGGCCAGCTGGCGCGTTTTCGGATCCGGCGAAGAGAACGGCGGCACATCGGAATACACCGCACAGTTGAGTGCGCCGCGCGCCTGAATATCAGAGAGAACATCGGCTTTCGCAGAGGAAAAGGCCGCCATCAGCGGCAAGGCGAGCAAAGAGCAAGACAGTAACTTCAGCTTCATCATTCATTCTCCGGGTCTTTTAATTAGCGGTGTGTGACGACAACTTCCCCTGGCTCACTGTGAGCAAAACTGGCTGCGGTTTCTTATGAGGTCAACCCGACTATATAAGCTCAGTCTGGCGTTGTATAAGAAGTAAACCCTGTATGGCGATACGCTTTTTGTATGACCGCATAAAAGGCGGCTCTGCCAGAATAGTGGTCAGTTTCAGACCGCTAATCTCAAAGAGCAAAAGGGTTAAACATGAACGCCAGAATGGGTGTTTCGCTGAAAATATTATCCGCCCTGTGCGCCACGCTCATGCTGGCCTGTGTAAAAGGATTGGGCGGAAATATTCCTACCGGAGAAGTGATATTTTTCCGCTCGTTCGTCGCCTTATTCCCTCTGCTGATCTGGCTAAAATTGCAGGGGCCGGTGATTGCGCAAATTAAAACGAAGAATATATTCGGCCATTTAATTCGCGGATTTTCCGGCACCGGCGGCATGTATTTTAATTATCTGGCGCTGGTGTATATCTCGCTGGCGGACGCCACGGCAATCAGCTACGCCGCGCCGCTGTTTACGGTGATCATGGCCGCTATTTTGTTGCGTGAAAACGTGCATGCTGCCCGCTGGATGGCGGTGGTGGTCGGTTTCACCGGCATTCTGGTGATGCTGTGGGCGCATCTGCGTGACAGCGGATCGCTGCTTTCGGGCGGTTTTACGCAGGTTTCAGCCGGGCTCGGCGTGATTCTGGCGCTGCTGGCGGCAATGTGTACGGCGGTGTCGTCGGTGCAGATCCGTTTTCTGAACGGAATCGAAAGGCCGGGGGCGATTGTTTTCTACTTCTCGCTGATGACCATGCTGATCGGGCTGGCGACGATTTTCTTCGGTTGGAAAATCCCCGATACCAGACAGCTTTTGCTGCTGATCGGCTGCGGATTTTTCGGCGGCATGGCGCAGATTTTGATTACGCTGAGCCTGCGTTACGCCGACGCCTCGCTGCTGGCGCCGTTCGATTACACCACGATGGTCTGGTCGATGATGATTGGTTTTCTGTTCCTCGACAGCCTGCCAACGGCCTCCACTTTGGTTGGCGCATCGGTGATTGCCGCCGCCGGAATACTGGCCGTGCTGAGCGAAAGACGTCGGGGAAAAGCGCTGCTCATCAAGCCGGTAAAAGCCGAATAGCCGTGCAACGCCCGTTATGAGCGGCTCGCGAAGAAATTCGGGATTTACTTTTCGTGCTAAGTAATGATAAATTACCGCCATGAAAACTCAGATACACACCATGACAACACCACGTTGCGCCTGGTGGCTGCCTATTTAAAGGCGGCCGAATTTCTGTATCTGTTCACAAAGCCGCCGGAAGGCGGCTTTGTTGTTTATCAGACTCCCTTCCGGCGTAAAACCCAAAAAGGAACTCTCATGAATAACGTAAAAACCATTCTTACCGGCGACCGTCCTACCGGTCAGCTGCATCTGGGCCACTTTGTTGGCTCACTTCGCCAGCGTGTGGCGCTGCAACACGAGCATCAGCAAAACATTCTGATCGCCGATCTTCAGGGGCTCACTGATAACGGCAATTCCCCGCAAAAAGTCGCCGGTAATATTCTCGAAGTGATGGCGGATTATCTGGCGGTGGGCATCGACCCGACCAAAACGGTGGTCTGCCTGCAATCCGCATTGCCCGCGCTGGCTGAACTCACCCTGCTGTATATGAATATTGTGACCGTGGCGCGCGTTGAGCGTAACCCGACCGTGAAAAGTGAAATTGCCCAGAAAGGATTTGCCCGTTCGCTGCCGGTCGGTTTTATGGCGTATCCGATCAGCCAGGCGGCGGATATCACGGCGTTTCAGGCGGATTTAATTCCCGTCGGCGATGACCAGTTGCCGATGATTGAGCAGACCAATGAAATCGTCCACAAGATGAACAGCCTGACGGAACAGCCTGTGCTGCGCCATTGTCAGGCGCTGCTGAGTAAAACGGGACGTCTGCCGGGCATTGACGGCAAGGCCAAAATGTCGAAATCCCTCGGCAATACGCTGACGCTTTCTGCCAGCGAAGAAGACATTCATCAGGCGGTCTGCGCGATGTACACCGATCCGAATCACCTGCGGGTTAACGATCCCGGTCAGGTCGATGGCAACGTGGTGTTCAGCTATCTGGATGCATTCCACCCGGATGCAGAAAAAGTCAGCGCGATGAAAGCGCTTTACCAGCGCGGAGGATTAGGCGACCGGGCTTGTAAGGACGAGCTGGAAGGCTGCCTGCAATCCCTGCTCGCGCCGATCCGCAGCCGCAGGAATGCGTTTATTCAGGACAAAGGGCAGTTGCTGGCGTTGCTGCGACACGGCAGCGAACAGGCGCAAAACATCACGCAGCAAACGCTTGTGCAGGTGAAACGCGGGCTCGGGTTGCCGGTGATGTTCTGACTTAGCCTTGCCCGCAGCATGCGAACTCAGAAAATTTGAGTAAAGGTTAGGTAAAAAAAACAAACTTTTATCAAATTATGCCGTTAACCTAAAAACAGTGTTTTATTTTCAGGCGTGATGGAGTTTGCTATGCGAGAGTCCGGTCAGATTTTTGAAGAGGCCTGCAGGATGGTGGGTGAATGTTGTTTGATGCTTGCTCAGAACTGTGAGGAAGTCAGCCGCAGGCGTATTGTTTTTTGTCTCGAACGTGCGCAGGAAGAGGCGTTAGATTTCCACGGTGAGCCCAACTCGGCGCTCCAGCTGGCGATCAAACACATCAAAGGCTTATGAGTCGCTAAACCACGATGTTGCAGCCTCATGCACGTAGTTAACCTGAGGTGATTATGAACAATCCGTTTTTTGCATCCCGCCAGATTGGGGATTTTACTGTAACGGCCCTGAGCGATGGGAACATGGCGGCCAGCCTGGATCTGTTGTCCGGCATTGAGACGGCAGATGCCGCGCAAATACAACGTGATGCCGGGCTGGCAGAGCCCGGCAATATTCATATCAATTGTTATCTGATCCGCGGGCAGGGGCGCACCATTCTGGTCGATTCCGGCACCGGCGGGCTGAATAATTCCGGCGGAAAGTTCGGTGAAAATCTGCGGTCTGCGGGCGTGGCTCCCGAAGATATCGACACGGTTCTGCTGACGCACGCGCACCCGGACCACATCGGCGGGCTGCTGGACGCGCAGGGACAACCGGTTTATCCCAATGCAGAAATTTATATTCACCCGCTCGAAGCTGAATACTGGCGCGATGACAGCAAAATGATGCAGGTCGCGGAGCACCGGCAGCGTAATTTCTTGCTGGCGCGCCGGATGCTGACGGCTTACGCGGCGAAGCTGAAGTTTCTTGATGGCGCGGAGATTGTGAAAGGTATTCGTTCCGTCTGGCTGCCCGGTCATACGCCGGGGCACAGCGGATACCGTATTGATTCAGGCGAGCAGAGCCTGCTGATTTGGGGCGACATCGTGCATTTCCCGCATATTCAGTCCGCGCAGCCCGGCGTTTCTATCGCGTTTGACTGCGATCCCGTTCTGGCGGAAAACACCCGTAAAACCATTATGGCGCAGGCTGCCCGCGAAAACCTGCTGGTGGCCGGTATGCATTTCGGCGAACCGGGTTTTGCGCATATCCTGCCGCTGACCTCGCCGGATAACACCGTCGGCTATCATGTGGCTTATCCGAAAAGCTGAAAAATGTTAACCGGTGACATTGAAGCACTCGAAAGCATGATCCACACTCAGTGAAATGTCGGATACCGAGAATCTTCGAACTTTGCGAAACGGACGTCGCTTACCTGAAGGGGTCTGTAATGCTCAAACAAAACCGCACCGTCAAACTGGATGAGGATATCTGCGTTCATATTTTTACGGCGTCAGCGGCGATGGTTGGCGTCTGCATTACGGTTATCGGCATTTTTCAGGTCATCACGACGTTAAGAAAAGAAGGGACGCTGGGCGACGATTTGCTGGCGGTTAACGCCATTTTGTATCTGGCGAGCACCATTCTGTCTTACTGGGCGCTGCGCACGCGTAATGTGCGGCGCAACCACAAGCTGGAAAAAACTGCCGACATACTTTTTCTCGTCGCGCTGACCTTCACCACCGTTGTCGCCGGGGTGATTACCTGGGCGATGACGTTTACCTGATTTCCCTCAATGCTTGCGGCTTCAACTCGGAACTGTCCGTAACACACCTCGGGCAGGCTGAGGTGTTCTACCCTTAAAGCTACGTTTTAAGTTTAAGGAGCCATCATGAGCAGTCACAAAACCCTTCCTCCGTCCCTCAATCAGCCACATGTGGATGCGTATCCGAAGCCCCCTTTTGAAAGGCAGAAGCAGCCATTTCCGGGTCTGGCGAGCAAAATGATCCCGGTTCCGGATCACGGTGAAACCTCTTATCAGGGGAGTTCCAGACTTGAAGGCCGTAAGGCACTGGTGACCGGCGGTGATTCGGGCATTGGCCGCGCTGTTGCGATTGCATTTGCGCGGGAAGGTGCGGATGTCGCGATTAACTATCTGCCGGAAGAAGAACCGGATGCCCGGGAAGTCGTTGATTTACTGCGCAGTGAAGGGCGCAAGATTATTGCGATCCCAGGCGATATACGTGATGAGCAGTTTTGCCAGAAGCTGGTAAAAGAAGCCGCGGAACAGCTCGGCGGGCTGGATCTTCTGGTGAATAACGCCGGGCGTCAGCAGTTCTGCAACTCGATTAAAGATCTCACGACCGAGGCGTTCGATGCGACGTTTAAAACCAACGTTTACGCGATGTTCTGGATAACCAAAGCGGCGCTGGATTATCTTCCGCGCGGCAGTTCGGTGATCAACACGACCTCGGTTCAGGCATTTTTGCCCAGTGAGAATCTGCTCGACTATTCACAAACCAAGGCCTCAATAGTGGCGTTTACAAAATCACTCGCCAAGCAGTTAGCGCCGGACGGAATTCGAGTGAATGCTGTCGCGCCCGGCCCGTACTGGACGGTTCTGCAAACCTCAGGTGGTCAGCCGCAGGAGAAAGTGGAAAAATTTGGCGAGCAGGCGCCGCTGGGGCGCCCCGGCCAGCCTGCGGAAATCGCGGCGCTGTACGTTGCGTTTGCATCGCCGGAAAGCAGCTATTCTTCCGGGCAGGTCTGGTGTTCTGATGGTGGGACAGGAACACTTTAATTAGCGCTAAAAGTAATTAATTTTTAAAAATTGACCCCGTCACGTTAGCCGTGACGGGGTCTTCAATAGGGGGCGCTGTTAGGGAGATTACAGGGTATAACCGGGTTTTTTCGCCATCTGCTCTAATGCCGGTTTAATGACCGGATCATACACATCGCTTTTCCATGCATCCGGCTGAACTTCCGTCAGCATCACGGAGATGGCTTTGTCCGTCGTCCCCAGATGATTGATCAGCACGGCGGAAAGGTCATCGACCAGTTTCTGCGTCGCTTCTTCTGAAAGTCCACGCGGGTAAAATTTCAAATCAATATGTGGCATTACGATGCTCCTGTCGGATTGGCTGAACCATTTGCCGTAAAGCTACCGTAATTCACGTCAGCTCAGCAAACCTAAATGCTCGACCAGAATCGACGTACCGATGCCAATCAGCACGATACCGCCCAGAACTTCGGCCCATTTCCCGATGGCAGCGCCGAGAAAACGGCCAAGCAGCATACCGGTAGTCGCCATAATCGTGGTGGCCGCGCCAATCGTCAGCGCCATCACCAGAATATTCACTTGCAGAAATGCCAGCCCGACGCCGACGGCCATCGCATCCAGACTGGTGGCAATTGCGGTGGTCACCAGCAGCCAGAAACCATGACGGCGCGGCGCTTCAACCTCTTCGGCCTTATCTTTTTTGAAAGCTTCGGAAATCATACGGATACCCAGAATCAGCAGCAGGGTGAACGCCACCCAGTGATCCCAGCTCATAATAAACTGGCTGGCCGCCAGCCCGATTGCCCAGCCGATCACCGGCGTAATGGCTTCAATCACGCCAAAAATCAGTCCGGTACGCAGTGCCTCTTTCAGCGGGGGACGGTGCAACGCAGCACCTTTGCCGATAGCCGCCGCAAAGGCATCCATAGACATACCAAAAGCCAGAATGAGGATAGTATAAAGTTGCATAAAAACGGACCGGTCAGGCCTTTGGTGACAAAAAGGCGGGTTATCATCAGAAGCGCGCAGTCTGCCACAAAAGACAAAATAAAAAAACCATAATATTCAATCGGTTATAGTACTGGTTAAGAATGTTAGCCTTGGCTATATTTGTATGAAAAGGCTTCATTTGGCCTGAAATTCATCCGCAGAGAGACAAAAAAGCCTGTAATCCTAATCCGTTAGGTTCTGAGGGTGTTATTCAACGAATCTCAGCGGGTGATGCGCAGCCTGCGGGCGGTCGAGCCGGTAATCAAAAATAACCGGTTTCCACAATCATTACGCTATAAAGGCCTAAACCTTACGCGATGCCGGCCCCGTCGCTTCTTCGGAAAAACGTGCGGTGATGGCGTCGCGTTCGTAGCCCTGATGTTCGGTCAGAATGGAATACAATTCAGGGCGGCGGCCATAGATCCAGCGGCGGCCAGAACTCAGGGGGATCAGCGTTAAATCCAGTTCGGCGCTGACCATGGCGTCGGAGGCAACCCAGGTTTCGCTGATGATCCGGCCATAAGGATCGAGGATCATCGCGTTGCCGGTGCGGACTTCATCACCATCTGCGCCCACGCCGTTGCTGAATAAAATGAACAATCCGTTATCGTGCGCGCGCGATGGCAACCAGCGCAGGATCCATCCGCGGCCACTTTCCCCTTTAAACGCAGCGGTGATTTCTGCCTTTCTTTCCGCACGCTGTTCCCACAATTCCAGCGGGATGGGTTTCATGCCGTGCGGGCTGCGCGAATGCGTGCCGCCGGTCTGATGTGGTGCCAGCAGGATATCCGCGCCAAGGAGGGTGGTCGCGCGTACGTTTTCCACCAGATTATTGTCCCAGCAAATCAGGATCCCCACCTTCACGCCCCACGGCGTAGCAAACACGGTAAAACTGTCCCCGCAGCTAAATGCAGGATGCTCAAATGCGTGCAGTTTACGGTGTGCGTGATAAGAACCGTCCGGCATGCAGGCCACGTAGGTGTTGTAAATCAGGCCATCCGCCGCGCGTTCGATGAGACCTGCGCCAATCAGCATCTGATTTTTTGCCGCCAGCGCCCTGATCAGTGCCAGCGACGGGCTGGTTTCAACCGGTTCAGCCAGCGCATTCACTTCTTCCGCCGACAGACCTGGCACATGCCAGTAACCGGTGATGCACATTTCCGGGAAGGCCAGGATTTTCACGCCCTGCGCGGCAGCCTGTTCAATGTATTTCTCCATAATCAACAGATTGTAAGCCTTATTGCTGGCCTGATGCTGAAACTGAACCACTGCCGTTTTTATCGATTTTACTGACGTTACTTCGCTCATCGCCGTTCTCCGCAAAGGGCCACAAAGGGTGACTTTCACTGGCATTACAGCAATCCTGTTGATAACTTTATAATGAATTATTTTTCATTTTTGATAACCAGATGGAATGTAAAATATGAATACGCGACTGCTCAAGGCGTTCGTGGTGCTGGCTGAAAAAGGAAATTACGCCCTGGCAGCAGAAGCGCTGGCGATATCGCAACCGGCGCTCACCAAACAGATCAATCTGCTGGAATCCCGGGTGAACCTGGCGCTGTTTACGCGTGGTCGCCACGGCACCGCGCTGACGGCGGGCGGTCGGCGACTGTTGCCGGAAGCGATAAAAGTCGTCGCGCAGGCCGATTTGTTTCTGCATCATGCGGAACAGGTGGCAAAAGGGCGCGAGGGTTTTCTGGCGGCAGGCTTCGGGCTGTCCAGTTTTTATTTTGCGCCGGAATGCATTGCGCAGTTCCGGGCGCAGTATCCCGGCGTTGACATCACGCTGGAAGACTTGCCCTCGGCGCAGCAATACGAAATGCTGCACAGCGGGGCGTTGCAGGTCGGGTTTGTCCGCGTGCCACCGGCGAAACCGCTCAATTATCACAGCCTTTTTGACGATAATCTGGTGCTGGTCACGCCGGTGAATAACGGCCTGAACATCGAAGAATGGCTGCAAAAATTCCCCTTGCTGCGGTTGTATCCGGCGCGCGGCGGCGGCCTGAATACCCAGACGACGCTGTTCCTGCACGATCAGCACATCTTCCCCGCATCAACCCAGCAGGTCGAAGATATTCAGACGATTGTCGCGCTGATTATCGCCGGTATCGGTGTGGCGCTGTTGCCGCAAAGCGTGGTGCATATCGCGCCGGGGCTGAATATTGTGCCACTTCCGGGTGGAGCTACCCGCTGGCAGGTGGGGATCGCCTGGGATCCCCGCTATGACGATTCTGTCCGCGATAATTTTATTGCGATCGCAAAAGGCTTTGTTTGTTAAATGTTTCTTTTATGTAAAGAAAGTGAGGGCTGTTGAGGCAGCGAACAGGTAGCAGCAGCTATACTCAGAAAATGGGACAACAAAGGTTGTCCTGAGACATCGCGAAGCCACTTATGACACATATAAAAAAGAAATCATCGCTGCTAACTGTGACTGTGGCCTGTATTGGTGTCGTGTATGGCGACATCGGTACCAGCCCGTTGTATACCCTGAGGGAATGCCTGACCGGCCAGGCGGGCATTACCCTGACACCAAGTTCTCTGTTCGGCTTTCTGTCGCTGATCTTCTGGCTGCTGATGCTGGTGGTTTCAGTTAAATACATCAGCTTTGTGATGCGTGCCGACAACGACGGCGAAGGGGGAATTCTTACCCTGATGTCGCTGGCTGTGCGCAACCTAAGCCCGCGCTGGGTGCCTCTCATCATGTTCCTCGGGCTGGTGGGCGGCAGTTTCTTCTACGGCGACGGCGTCATTACCCCGGCGATTTCGGTGCTTTCCGCCATCGAAGGGCTGGAGATCATCGAGCCTTCCCTCGACCGTTTTATCATCCCGTTTTCTATTGCCGTTCTGACGCTACTGTTTTTCATTCAGAAAAATGGAACCGGCAGCGTCGGGAAAATCTTTGCGCCAGTGATGGTGCTGTGGTTTATCACGATTGGCGTGTTGGGCATCAGCGGGATCCTGCGTAATCCGCAAGTTTTGCAGGCGCTGAACCCGTACTGGGCGGTGCATTTTTTTGCGGAATACAAAACCGTTTCGTTTTTCGCGCTCGGCATGGTGGTGCTGTCCGTGACCGGCGGGGAAGCGCTGTACGCCGACATGGGGCATTTCGGTAAAAAGCCGATCCGTATCGCGTGGTTTATTCTGGTCGGGCCATCGCTGGTGATGAACTATTTCGGGCAGGGCGCGCTGTTGCTCCGCAAACCTGATGCCATCCAGAATCCGTTTTTCCTGCTGGCACCCGGTTGGGCGCTGATTCCGCTGCTGATACTGGCGACGCTGGCGACGGTGATTGCCTCGCAGGCGGTCATTTCGGGCGTGTTCTCCCTGACGCGGCAGGCCGTGCGGATGGGTTATCTGCCGCCGATGCGCATTATCTATACCTCGGACGAAGAGTCGGGGCAGATCTATATTCCGGTCGTCAACTGGCTGCTCTATTTCGCGGTGCTGATTGCCATACTGAGCTTCAAACATTCCAGCAATCTGGCATCGGCGTACGGCATTGTGGTGACGGGCACGATGGTCATCACTTCACTGCTGATTGGCATTGTGATGATTAAAAACTGGGGATGGAAAAGCTGGGTGGGCGGGCTGATGATGGCGGTCATGCTGCTGATTGATGTGCCGCTGTTTGCTGCGAATCTGGTCAAACTCTTCTCCGGCGGCTGGCTGCCGGTGGTCATCGGGCTGACGATTCTTCTGATTATGCTCACCTGGAAAACCGAACGTAACCGCCTTCTGAGGCGTTTGCGTCAGGATCCGGAAGCGCTCGAAGCGCTGATCGTATCACTGGAAAAATCGCCGCCGAAACGCGTACCGGGCACTGCTGTGGTGATGTCGCGCGGGCAATATGAAGTACCGCTGGTGCTGCTGCATAATCTGAAACATAACAAGATATTGCATGAACGTGTGGTGTTACTGACCGTCGCAACGGAAGACGTGCCGTACGTGCACAACGTCCGGCGTGTGACGATTGAACAACTTTCACCGTCGTTCTGGCGGGTTATCGCGAGTTATGGCTGGCGGGAGAAACCGAATGTCACCGACATCCTGTATCGCTGCGGGCTGGAAGGTCTGAAGTGTACGATGAATGAAACGTCGTTCTTTATGTCGCGAGATACGTTTGTGCTGGGCGATCCGCGTCCGTGGTATCTCAAAGCGCGGGGGAAACTGTTCCAGGTGTTACAACGTAACTCCCTGCGTGCGCCGGAACATTATCATATTCCGCCTAACCGGGTGATTGAACTGGGTGCGGTGGTGAAATTCTAAAAACAAACGCCCCGGTTCTGGAGGTTCCCGAACCGGGGCGTGCAGGAAGCAGAACAGATTAGCTCTGCGGATCCTGAAGTTCTGTGATGTTAGCGGCCTGAGGCGATGACGTCGTGGTATCCGTTTGAGATTGCAAAACGGTAACCGGCACAGATTGCGTCGTGGTCTGCGCTGCCGGTGTCGTCGTGGTTTCAGTTTGCGTTGTGGCAGCCGGTGTCGAAGTGGTTTCGGTTTTAGTCGTGGTCGCAGGTGCTGTGGTGGCTGGCGTTGACGATGTTGTCGTCGTGGCTGCTGATGGTGCTGTAGTTTCTGCTGGCGAAGTCGTTGATGCCGCCGCAGGCGTTGTAGTTTGCGCCTGAACGTCCGTTGCCGGAGCTTCAATTTGTGTTGGCAGGGCTGGGATCGGTTCTAACGGCACCGATTCTGACTTAGGTTTCGGGATCGGCGTTGTCGCGCGAACCAGGAATGTCGGCTTGAGATTCGCTACGGAATAGGTCACATGGCTGATGTCGTTGCGTGACGTTGTCACATCAACAGGCGTAATGGTGACGCGTCCGATCAGTGAACGGGCATAACCGCCGACCTGATGTTTCCCTTCCGGAAGCTGCACTTCTACGCTTTCGCCAAGCCCCAGCGCACCGGCATCTTTGCCATCTATGGTGACGTAAATCTGTGTGCCATCGTCGGTTTTGGTCGGAACGTGTGTGACGGTCAGACGTGTGGAACCGAGATCGAACGCCGGTTTTTCGGCGGTTTTGGTGTTTGCGCAACCTGTGAGTGCGAAAACGGCCGCAACGGCGGCCAGGGTGAAACGATAACTCATAGTGCGACGTCTTCCTTTAAGGGATTTTTGTGATCTGCGTACCAATATACCCGATCTCAGGATTGAGATGAATGTCGCCGCGGGGAACTCGGAGGATTCTTCTTATCAGTCTGTCCCCCTCACCAAATTTTCGGTTGAAGCGCTTCGTCAATTTGTGTATTTTTATGCAAATTATCTGCATAAAATAACAAACACACAGGAGTGTCCATGTTCAAGTCTTTAGTTCTCACCGGGTGCCTGCTTTCTTCCTTAATCACTTCCGCCTACGCCGCGCAGACCACTTATGTGGTCGGTTCCGGCGGCACTTATCGCCCTTTCGAATATGAAAACAGCCAGAAACAGCTGGAAGGGTTTGATATCGACATCATCAAAGCCATCGCCAAAGCGGAAGATTTCGACATCAAACTGGTTAACACGCCGTGGGAAGGGATTTTCGCTACCCTGAATTCCGGTGATCGCGACATCATTATTTCCGGCATCACTATTACCGACAAACGTAAAGCGATGGTCGATTTCTCTGCGCCGTATTTCCCGGCAGAACAGTCCATCGTGGTGCCTGCGGATTCTAAAGTGGATTCCGTTGCTGCGCTGAAAGGCCTGAAAGTCGGCGTGGTGAACTCCAGCACCGGCGATATCGTGGTGTCTGATGCACTGGGCAAAAACAGCACGGACATCAAACGTTTTGATAACACGCCGCTGATGTTGCAGGAACTGGCGGAAGACGGCATAGGCGCGGCAGTTGGCGACGTCGGCGTGGTGAAGTACTACATCAAATCCCATCCTGAAAAAGCCCTGAAACTGGTACCGGACAGCAAGTTCGAACGTCAGTATTTCGGCATTGCGGTCGCCAAAGACAACACGGAACTGTTGGGTAAAATCAACGCCGGTCTGAAGAAAATCGTGGCTGACGGCACCTACGCAAAAATCTACGAAACCTGGTTTGATAAGAACGTTCCAACGCTGCCAGCGCAATAAATCCTCCCAGAAAAATATTGATATGCAGGGGCGTGAAAGCGCCCCTGAACAAGGACAGGTATGACCGGATTTCGCTGGGAGATAATCTCAGAATATGCGCCGCTGTTTGTGCAGGGCGCGCTGATGACCATCAAATGCACCATCATTTGCGTCATTTTAGGCACCACCTGGGGCCTGCTGCTCGGCCTCGGACGCATGGCCCGCGCCGACGACGGCCCGTGGAAATACGTGCTGCGCTTCGCGGTGCAATGGCCGGTGCGCATTTACGTCAGCGCATTTCGCGGCACTCCACTGTTTGTGCAGATCATGGTGGTTCACTTCGCGCTGGTTCCGCTGTTCATCAACCCGCGTGACGGGATTTTAGTCACCAACGGCCTGATGTCTTCCGATTTCGCCCGTGCGTTACGTTCCGATTACGGCGCGTTTTTATCCTGCGTCGTCGCGATTACGCTGAATGCGGGCGCTTACGTTTCCGAGATTTTCCGTGCCGGGATCCAGTCGATTGACAACGGCCAGATGGAAGCGTCGCGTGCATTAGGGATGGGCTGGGGCAAAACGATGCGCAAAGTGATTTTGCCGCAGGCGTTCCGCCGCATTCTGCCACCGCTGGGTAATAACGCGATTGCAATTGTGAAAGACTCCTCGCTGGCGTCCGCCATTGGCCTGGCCGATCTGGCTTACGCGGCGCGTACCGTTTCCGGCGCTTACGCCACCTACTGGGAACCCTATCTGACGATTTCGCTGGTGTACTGGGTTCTGACTTTCCTGCTTTCGTTACTGGTTCAACACATGGAAAAGAGGCTTGGCAAAAGTGATTCACGTTAAGGATTTACAGAAACAGTTCGGTGAAACCCACGTTTTGCGCGGCATCTCGTGTGATATCGCAGAGAAAGAAGTGGTGTGCATCATCGGCCCGTCCGGTTCGGGGAAAAGTACTTTCCTGCGCTGCCTGAATGCGCTGGAGAAACCGAACGGTGGCGAAGTGGTGGTGAACGGTTTCGCGGTTCATGACCCGAAAACCAATCTGAATACGCTGCGTTCCGGCGTCGGTATGGTGTTCCAGCGTTTTAATCTGTTCCCGCACATGACAGTGCTGGAAAACCTGATTATGGCGCCGATGTCGCTGAAAGGGTTGTCGAAAGCCGAAGCGGTTTCACGCGCTGAAAAGCTGCTGCAAAAAGTCGGGCTGATCGACAAAATCGACGCCTGGCCTTCCAGCCTCTCCGGCGGTCAGCAGCAACGTGTGGCGATCGCCCGCGCGCTGGCGATGGAACCTTCGATTATTTTGTTCGACGAACCGACATCTGCGCTCGACCCCGAGCTGGTCGGCGAAGTGCTGGCCGTCATGAAACAGCTGGCACTCGAAGGCATGACGATGATGATCGTGACCCACGAAATGGGCTTTGCCCGCGAAGTGGCCGACCGCGTGGTATTTATTGATCAGGGTGTGATCCAGGAAGAAGGGCCGCCAGCGCAGCTTTTCACCGCACCGGCCAATCCGCGTACCCGTGAGTTCTTGAGTAAGGTGTTGTAATCCTTGGTCCGGAGGTTACTGGCCTCCGGATACTTTCCATTTCCAGACACTTCCCGCCCTCTGAGTTTTATCGGCCAAAAGTCCGCGTCCTGATTTTGTGCTAAATTACCCTCAAATTCCCCGCATCCTGAGGCACCATGATTACCCCGCAAAACCGTACAACCCGCGAAATGAAGATCAATAACGTGGTGCTGGTCACTCAGGCGTTGAAATCTCTGGGCTCGGCGACCAAAGCGGAAGTGGCGGCGCAAACGGGGCTGAGTATTGCGACCTGCGGCGCGGTGCTCAATGAATTACGTCAGACGCGTGAAGTTCTGTCGCTCGAGCTGGAAGAATCCCGCGGCGGGCGACCTGCGCAGCGATACGCGTATAATCCCGATTATTTCTCGGTGCTGAGTCTCTATGCGCAGGGCAGTGATGCGGCGGCGCAGATTCTCTGGTCGGTAAATTCGGCCACAGGCGTGAGTTTGGCGCAGGGCGAAGTGCGTTTTCTGCCGCTCAGCCTTGAGACTTTTTATCAGCAGATTGCAGGGTTGCTGGCGGATTACCCGAACATCAAAGCCCTCGGCATCGGCCTGCCTGGCGTGGTGGTGAAAGGGCGCGTAGCGACCTGCGATATCAGTGCGTTTGCCGGCGTGGACGTGGAACAACAGTTGCGCGAAAGATTCGGTATTTACGTGCAGGCCGATAACGACATGAACTACACCGCCTATGGTTTTTACCGCAGCAGTTGCGCGGGAGAAACCGCGCCGGTGGCTTACATTTTCAAGCCTGACGTGCCTTGCCTCGGCTGCGGAATGGTCATCAACGGGCAAGTGTTGCAGGGCGCCAGTCAGTTTGCGGGGGAGGTGTCGAACCTGCCGTTTAAAGATCTGGATAAGCTGCCTGTAGCGGAAGAAATGGCCAAGGTCATTGTCTCGCTCAGCGCCATTATCAACCCGGCGACAATTGCGCTCTCCGGCCCGAAAATCAGTGATGCGCTGATCCCGGAACTTACCCAACGCTGTCAGGAATACATTCCCGCGCAGCATATGCCCGCGCTGATTTACCGCCCGTCGATGCGACAGGACTATCTGCAAGGCATCACTGAACTCACGCTGAATAACTACAACCTGCATATCGCTTTCGGAAACTAATCGCGCCTCAAACGTTGACTTTGCGCTGCCCGGATTAATATACTGCGCACTTATTAGAAGTCTTTTAATAACCATCCGATACGGCACGGGAGCGCAATTTGTCACTGTCACCTGAATTAGAAAAACCCGCTGAGTGGGTCGGCGCACCGGGGCGCCGTGTCGCTACGCGGATGATATTTTTTGTCACCGGTATGGCGATGGGATTGTGGGGCGCGCTGGTGCCCTACGCGCAGCTGCGAACGCATTCTGAAGCCGGTGCGCTCGGTATGCTGCTGTTATGTCTCGGCGCAGGATCGTTGTTATCGATGCTCGGCTCCGGCCGGATCATCGGCCGTTTCGGTTGCCGCGCGGTGATCCTCGCCGCTGTGGTGATGTATTGTCTGATGATGCCGCTGCTGGCGTCATTCAGCGATATCCGGCTGATGGCGCTGAGTCTGTTCATATTCGGCATGGGCATCGGGCTGGCGGACGTAGCGGTCAATGTGCAGGGCACGATGGTTGAACAGGCGGCGGATAAACCGCTGATGTCCGGTTTTCACTGTCTGTGGAGCGTCGGCGGGATTGCCGGTGCGGGTGGCGGTGCGTTGCTGCTTAGCGCCGGAATCACGCCGTTGGGCAGCACATTTTTCGCCATCGTTCTGGTGATTTTGGGGACGACATTTTCGTGGCGCAGTCTGCTGCCGTTTGGGGCACATGAGGAAAGCTCGCACGAAGGTAAAGCTAAAGCGCGGCCAAATTTCCGCCTGATCCTGATGGCGGTTATGGCGATGATTTGCTTTATGGCAGAAGGCGCAGTGCTCGACTGGGGCGGCGTTTTCCTGACCGGCGAACGCGGGCTGGCGCTTGAACATGCGGGATGGGGATTTGCGGTGTTTGCCATCGCGATGTCCTTGATGCGCCTGACCGGCGACGCGATTGTCAGCGCGCTGGGCCGTAAACGCGTTCTGGTGATTGGCGGAATTCTCGGGATTGCCGGTTATCTGATGGTGATCCTGCTGCCGGGCTGGTTCCTGCCGATTTGCGGCTTTGCGCTGGTCGGGATTGGTGCGGCGAACATTGCGCCGGTGTTGATCACGCTGGCCGGTCAGGAAAAAGTGATGCCGGTGAACATGTCAGTGGCGTTTGTCGCGACGCTCGGGTATCTCGGCATTTTGGGGGGACCGGCGCTGATTGGCTTTGTCGCGCACCTGTCGAGTTTGTACGTGGCATTTTCCGCCGTCGCCGCTGCATTCCTGATCGTGACGTTCGGGGCGTACAAATTAAAATATCAGGCTGATTAATAAAAGTTTATAACTGAGTGGCATCTTGCCAGCTGGTGTGCAGAACCCCGCCAGCCTTTTTTTGTTTATGATGATTGTTTTAAATCCGACCCTGTAAGGAGCTGTAATGGCCGTAAAACTTATTGCCGTCGACATGGATGGCACTTTCCTGGATCAGAACGGTGAATATAACAAAGCCCGCTTTCGCGGACAGTATGCGCAAATGCTGGAGCGTGGTATCAAGTTTGTCGTTGCCAGCGGCAACCAGTATTACCAGCTGAAATCCTTCTTTGATGACATCGATGAAGAGATCGCTTACGTGGCGGAAGGCGGCGGTTACGTCGTCGATAAAAAACAGGAAATCTACTGCGGCAAACTTGAACCCGAACAGGTTACGCTGGTGCTGGACTGGATCAGCCGCACGCCGGGGATTAACACCATTGTCTGCGGCAGGCTGGGTGCCTATGTGCTGGAAGGCACGCCAGAGGCGTTTATCAGCCGGATGCGCCGTTATTATCATCGCCTGACCAAAGTGCAAAGTTATGCAGAAATCAGTGACACGATTTTCAAGTTCGCGCTGAGCTACGTGGAAGACGACGTTTACCCGCTGATGGGGGAAATCACAGATCAGCTCGGCGGGATTGTCGCGCCGGTGACCAGCGGACACGGATCCGTTGACCTGATTATCGCCGGGAATCATAAAGCCAGCGGGCTGCGCAAAATCCAGCAGATTTACGGTATCCGTGATGATGAAGTGCTGGCTTTCGGTGACAGCGGTAATGATCTTGAAATGCTGAGTTACGCGGGCTACGGTTTTGCGATGGAGAATGCGTCCGCACCGGCAAAAGCTGCGGCGAAATATCGCGCGCCTTCGCATGAAAAAGAGGGCGTGCTTGAGGTGATTGACGATGTATTCAATGCGCGTCCGCCGTTTGCATGATTGGCGCTGACCCCGGTTAAAACGAAAAGGCTGCCGCAAATTACGGCAGCCTTTTTTATTGTTTGTATTATTGCTTAGCGTTTACTGAACGTAATCAGGCGGAACGCCGTTGTCACCCGGCTGAGCGGGATAGTAATCCGGCGGCACCGGGCTTTGTGGCGCAGAGTCCTGACGGTCGCTGTAGCTGGCGTCCACCGGCACTTTGTTGCCTTTGGCGTACATGCACTGGGTATAAACCGTATCGTACTGATCCTGCAAATCGCCGCTGCTGGCACCGGCGCTGTTATTGCCCATCGCGCTGCCGATTAACAGCCCGCTGCCTGCGCCAATCAGCGCGCCCGCACCCGCCTGATGTGACGCTGCGCCTAGCAACGCACCGGCGGCAGCACCGACCGCCGTGCCTGCTGCCGCGGTATTCAACGCAGTATTATTGGCCGTTTGCGCACCGCCGTTCACGCTGGCGTAGGCCGCATTCCGGCAGGACATTTCATCCCTCTGAAACTGCTGATAATCCTTTCCCGTACCCGGTAAAACCATCACGTCCGGGCGGGTCGGGGGAGATACGCAACCGGAAAGCGCTGCGGCCAGGGCAATAACCGCCAGCGGAGTAAACCTGTTCATGAAATTATCGCCTGTTAACGTGGAGCGGAGTCACTGACTACAACCTTCATCCAGCCGCGCGCACAGCGCTGAACTTGCGGGTAATATCCCGCCGGATTCTGGCAGTAGTAAGCATAATTTGGGGTTTTCTCGACGTAAGCTTGCGGTTGCGCAGGCGCAACATAGACAACCGGCGGTGGCCCGTAATACACCGGCGGCGGCGGACCCCAGGGAATCCCAACAATAACGCGCGGGCCGCCATACCAGCCGTGGCCGTAATATCCATGACTGTAATAACCGTGAGCATAATACCCATAGGCAAACGACGCAGAGCTGGCTGACATCAGCGCGACAGCGGTAAGCATCAACAACAATAGCCTTTTCATAACCACCTCGAAGCACATTGACCGGATGCACGGAGCGGCAAAAAATGACACCACTCCTGAGGCTAAAGATACGCTTCATTGGTGTAAAAGATTGGCGCGAGAACAGGGGGAATGTGACAAGAGTTTGGGTGTAATTGTGTATAAAGAATTCAGGGAGATACGTTTGTTGACGAAGCGACCACCGTGCTGCTTAAAGGAGCACCACGGTGGGTTTTTGGCCTGTCAGAATTTAATTTGCACCTTTGAACTTCGGGTTTTATCTGCAGCGGCAATAAGCGCTTCTTCGATGGATTCCGGTGTATATTCACCGCTCAAAAGTGGCAAAGGATTAATCCGGCCATCTTCCAGCCAGGCGACAGCCGTGGAAAACTCGTTGATGAACCTGAATGATCCCGCCCATTTGATCTCTTTCACCAGCATTGGCATGACCGGATATTCGACACTCGCGACGCCCATTCCCACCTGAACCACTGTGCCGGAAGGGCGGGTGAGCGCAACAGTAGACTGGATTGCTGCCGGGCTGCCTGAAGCTTCGAAAACGACATCAAAGTAACCGCTGCCAGCCAGATACGTTTCTGCGCTTCCCGCTTCAGCAGGATTAAAAGTGGCATTCGCCCCCATTTCTGTCGCCAGTTCGAGGCAACGTGGGCTGACGTCGGAGGCTACGATTTCTGAAGCACCGGCGCTGCGGGCTGCGGCCATAATAAGACAGCCAATAGGGCCTGCGCCAATCACCAGCACTTTTTTCCCGACCAGCGTACCCGCCACGTTAATGGCGTGGATTGCCACGGCTGTCGGTTCCGCAAATGCCATAATCTGCGGGGAGACTTTTCGGTAAGGAATGCACTGGCTTGGGGATGCGACTACGTATTCTGAAAACCCACCGTGGACGTGTGGGTTAAACTGCGCACTGCCCATGAAACGCATGGTTTTACACAGGTTTTGTTTGCCTTCAAGACAATGCACGCAGTGATTACAGGGCTGAGACGGATTCACTGCCACGCGCTGACCGGCCCGCAGCCCCGAGTCTGTCGGGGCTTTTTCAATGACACCGACAAATTCGTGTCCGATCACCATAGGGTGTTTAAGTACAGACATCCCGGCGCGTCCGTGCTGGTAATAATGAATGTCAGAACCGCAAATGCCACCGCAGTCGACTTTAACCAGAACGTCGCTGTCACCGTATTCCAGCTCGTGCTGACTGACGTGCACGTCTTTTTCGCGATAAGCGAAACAGGCCTTACAGATCATTTTGTGTGTAGTATTCATTTCAGAGCCTCGGTTAAATCCTTAGGTTGCGGGGTAGGATTTTCAGATTTTGGCGGGACGATCACTTCGATCTTTCCGACCAGGAATGTATAAGCCAGCAAGCCAGCCAAAGCGACGGCAGCGATGTACCACATGGCATACTGGAAGTTGTTGGTGCGTTGCAGGATTACGCCGATCACGATCGGGCTGATAATCCCGGAGAGATTGCCGCAGATGTTCAGACAGCCACCCATTGTGCCAATGAAGTTACGCGGGATCACATCGCTCCAGACTACCCAACCCAGATTGGAAAAAGCGTTCGCAAAGAAGGCAATAGAAAGGATTGCAATGGCAATTGTCGGCTGATCCTCGAAAAAGTTGACCAGGCAAATGACCATGGTCAGAAACAGACCCGACATCACCGGCAGTTTGCGGGCAAAGGTCCGGGATTTCCCTTTTTTGAGAAGCATATCGCTCAGCGTGCCACCGCACAGTACGCCCGCCATGGCCATCAGATAAGGGAATGAAGCGCCAATACCGGCTTTAGTAATCGACAGATGTAGCCCTTTTTCCAGATAAACAATGAACCACGTCAGGAAAAAATAGAGCGTTGACGAGCAGGCAAACTGAGCGATGAATAGCCCCCAGATGGTGCGCTGTCTGAGGAAATACCTGATATCTTCCCAGCGGACTTTTTCGCTGACGTTTGCCTGGTTTTGGGAGCCATAACCGCCGCCTTCCCGTATGTAATCCAATTCCTGCGTGTTGGTGCCGGTACTGTGTTGCGGGTCCCGGTATTTGAACAACCAGTAAATCCCAAACAGAATGCCCGCGCCGCCGGACAGGTAAAACGACATTTCCCAGCCGTACACTGCCACGATGTAAGAGAGTGCCGGTGTTAACAACGCCAGCCCGATGTACTGTGCGCTGGAATAAATCGCCGTGGCACGCGCCCGTTCATGGTCCGGAAACCAGGTGGCAATAATCTTGGTATTTGACGGAAAGGAAGGGGCTTCGGCGATCCCAATCAGCGCGCGACATCCCAGTAGCATCAGGAAAGAGGCCGTGGCGGTGGTGAATAAGTGGTGTGAAGAGAATCCCATCAGGAACGTGAAAATACTCCAAAGAATAATGGCGCTACCGTACAAAATACGTGAGCCAATACGATCCAGAATGTAACCGACCGGGATCTGACTGGCGGCGTAGAACCAGGTAAACATCGAGAAAAGCAGCCCAAGCTGAGTGGCGCTGAGGTCAAATTCAGACTGTATTTTGCTTCCTGCGACAGACAAGTTGGCCCTGTCCATGTAGTTAATAGCCGTCACAATGAATAACAGCGAGAGAATAAAGAATCGCGACTTTGTGGGTTTCATTTGAGTGTCCTGGTCAGATTTTTGTTCTTAGTTTTAGTCAAACAAGGCAGGGGAACGCCCGCAGCATAGCGTTGAAGCCACGGGCAAAGGGTTGAATAAGATGTTTACAGCACGGCTAGCCAGCCGCCATCAACGTAGATGATCTGGCCATTAATGTAGTCAGAAGCTGAAGATGACAGGAAAACAGCGGTGCCAATCAGTTCCTGTGGTTTGCCCCAGCGCCTGGACGGATTGCTGGCTTTAACCCAGCTGTCGAATTCTTTGTTATCGATAAGCGCAGTATTCATGTCGGTGAGAATGTAACCGGGGCCGATGGCATTGGACTGAATGTTGAATTCTGCCCATTCGGCGGCCATCGAACAGGTGAGCATTTTGATACCACCTTTTGCCGCAGTATAGGGCGCGACGGTAGGGCGTGCTGCCTGGCTGGTCAGAGAGCCAATATTAATAATTTTTCCGCCGTTACCGCGTGCGATCATTCGTTTCGCGGCGGACCGTGAGACAATAAACGCGCTGGTCAGATTGGTATCAATTACGCGCTGCCACTGTTCCAGCTCCAGTTCGACCATTGGCTTGCGGTACTGGATCCCCGCGTTGTTGATCAGAATATCTACCCGCAGGCCTTGCGCTTCGAGTGCGGTAAAGGCCCTTTCCACGGCCTCTTCACTTGTGACGTCAAAGGCGAATCCATGCGCCTGATAGCCCTGATTGCGCAGCGTCTGGACCGAATCTTGCAATAATTCTTCTCGGATATCATTGAGGATCACACCGGCTCCTGCCGCTGCCAGCCCCTGTGCGTATGCAAAACCTAGCCCTCGTGCAGAGCCCGTGACTAATGCCGTTTTCCCGGTTAAATCAAATAATGCAGCAGACATGGTAAATCCTCATGGTGGGTTTTTAGGAAAGTATCATCAGAGTTAAACCTGTATGACATCATTCGTGTTTTAAAGTGATACATGAATATTTTTAAATCAATGACGATCAATTTTTTTTGCCACATACGTCACAAGTTTTTTCATGAATTTAATGGTAATCAAAATAAATGCCTATAAAACAATGAATTGGAATATAGCATAACACTATTTTGATCTGCTCCACAAAATTGTACGGATGAGTTTGGAGAAAAGTCTATCAATGTTATAACGAAAACTACTTGTAGGACGACATACGAATTGGTAAAGATAAATACCAGCAAAACCCTTGCAGTTCGATATAGGGTGAATTTAACGGGTCTGTAACAGACAAAATTAAGGAGTGAGTGTGAGCAATCTTAAAATCACCGCAGTGAAAACGATTCTGACGGCGCCAGGCGGTATTGATCTCGCGGTGGTGAAGGTAGAAACCAACCAGCCGGGCTTGTACGGTTTAGGCTGCGCGACATTTACGCAACGGATCCATGCCGTGAAAACCGCCATCGACGAATACATGGAACCCTTTTTAATCGGTAAAGACCCGACACGCATTGAAGACATCTGGCAGTCAGCGTGTGTGAGCGGCTACTGGCGCAGCGGGCCGATTATGAATAATGCGTTGTCTGGCGTGGACATGGCGCTGTGGGATATCAAAGGGAAACTGGCGGGAATGCCGGTTTACGAGTTACTTGGAGGAAAATGCAGGGATGGTATTCCGTTGTACGTCCATACCGATGGTGGGGACGAATTTGAAGTCGAAGATAATATTCGCGCCAAAATGGAAGAAGGCTACCAGTACGTGCGCTGCCAGATGGGGATGTACGGCGGAGCAGGGACCGATGATATGAAGCTCATCGCCACCCGTCTGGCGCGCGCGAAAAACATTCAACCAAAACGATCACCGCGCAATACCACACCGGGGATTTATTTTGATCCAGAATCCTACGTCAAAAGCGTGCCGCGTCTGTTTGATCATCTGCGAAATAAACTGGGATTCGGGATTGAGTTTATCCATGATGTTCATGAACGTGTGCAGCCAATAGCCTCTGTTCAGTTGGCGAAAACACTCGAGCAATATCAGCTGTTTTATCTTGAAGACCCGGTGGCACCGGAAAACATTGAATGGCTGAAAATGCTACGTCAACAGTCTTCTACACCAATTTCGATGGGCGAATTGTTTACCAATATCAATGACTGGAAGCCGCTGATCGCCCACAACCTGATTGACTATATCCGTTGTCATGTCAGTACTATCGGTGGGATTACACCCGCTAAGAAACTGGCTACGTTCAGCGAACTGCATGGTGTCCGGACTGCGTGGCACGGGCCGGGAGATATTTCCCCGGTGGGTGTGTGTGCCAATCTGCATCTGGATATGAGTGTGACCAATTTTGGTATTCAGGAATATACGCCTGTGAACGATGCCCTTCGTGAGGTGTTCCCGGGATGTGCTGAAATCGAGCAAGGCTATGCCTATCTGAGTGATCGGCCTGGGCTCGGCATTGATATCGATGAGAAGAAAGCGGCGCAGTATCCTTGCGTCGGCGGTATTCCCTCGTGGACGATGGCCCGCACACCGGATGGGACGGCGTCACGGCCTTAATATCGGTTTGCACTTTGAAGAAACTTCAGCGTCAGAATCAGTTTCTGGCGCTGAGCTTTTAAGCTATCTGGCCGAGGTATCTGGCAGGGATTGTTTTAGTTTTTCAATGGCTGTCACGTTATCTGACATTGCATCATTGAGCACTGCGACAGCGGTAGAAGAATCACGGTTTTTTATTGCCATGAAAACTTTGATATGGGCTTCGACACTTTCCAGCGTTATACCCAGTGCGCGGTTTAGCTCTTCCAGATAATAGTAATAAATGTCTTTGATTGAGTTCATCACGTTGTAGAAAACTTTGTTCTGCGAGGCTTTGGCTATCGCCAGATGAAAATCAAAGTCTGCCTGCGAGTATTTTTTATAATCGTCTTTATTGACCAGCATACGGTTCAGTGCTTGCTCAAGTGCCTGAATATCTTCATCCGTCGCGTTGATCACGGCCAGCTCCATGCATTTAAATTCCACCGTCTGACGGAATATCATCATGTCATGAAACTCTTCACGACTGAGGTGCATGATGGGTTGCTGCTCATTAAGCAGAGTTTGCGGGTTGAGATTCTTACTGACGAAGCTGCCTTTGCCTTGCTGCGTGACTACAATACCCAGATCCCGTAACCGCTGCACCGCACTGCGGATACTGACGCGACTGACGTTAAACGAGGCGGTCAGCTCTGCTTCTGATGGGAGTTTACTGCCCGGCGGCCAGCTACCATCGAGCAGTTTTTCTTTGATTTGATCGTAAACCGCATTCACTACATTGTGTTTTTGGATCGATTGAATACTCATCTTGTCCGTCGCCATATGTTGTCCTACAACAAGCAGAGATATAACACGTCATGACATGAGTGTGAAGGCGTCACGCCTGTTTTTCTGGTTTTATGGTGCACAGCGCAATAAAAAGTGAAATTTGTGACTGAGGATTCAATTCGCCTATTTGTTTATTGATCAGCGCAGAGGGGTGTTGCATGTTACAGCATGAATGACGTCCTACAAGTTAACGTAGGACAAGTCATGTATCAGTCGAAAGTTTCTAAAATACAGCTGAAACCAACACTGGCCGAAGCATACATCACCATTTGGGAAATGATTATGAGTCTCCATTTACCACAGAAACTGGCACCGTTACGCTGGCGAAAACTTATCCCGCTGGCTTTTATTACTTACAGTCTGGCGTATCTCGACAGAGCGAATTATGGATTCGGTGCGGCATCAGGCCTGGCGCAAGATCTAAATATCACTCCAGGGATCTCTTCACTGTTAGGGGCTTTATTCTTCCTCGGCTACTTCTTTTTTCAGGTACCGGGGGGCATTTACGCTGAAAAGCGAAGCGCCAAGAAACTGATTTTCTGGAGCCTGATTTTATGGGGGATTTTAGCTACCGCGACGGGTATGGTGCATAGCGTGCTGGCACTGGCGGTTATCCGTTTCCTCTTAGGAGTTGCTGAAAGTGTCGTGATGCCCGCCATGCTGGTGTTTCTCAGCCATTGGTTCACCAAACAGGAACGTTCTAAAGCCAACACATTCCTGTTTCTGGGTAACCCGATTACGGTATTGTGGATGTCGGTCCTCTCGGGCTATCTGGTTGACGCACTGGGCTGGCGGGGAATGTTCATCGTCGAAGGTGTTCCTGCGATTATCTGGGCTGCAATCTGGTGGATTGTTTTTGTGGATCGCCCGGCCAATGCTAAATGGTTGAGCGAGCAGGAAAAGGCTGATTTAGACGCCGCTTTGGCTGCTGAACAGGCCGAGATGAAACCGGTCAAAAATTATGGCGAAGCGTTACGCTCGCGCAAAGTGCTGTCACTGTCTTTTATCCACTTCTTCTGGAATATCGGCATGTACGGCTTCATCATGTGGTTGCCGTCAATCTTGAAAACTGCCTCCGGCATGGGAATAGTGGCAACCGGTTGGCTATCAGCTGCACCCTATCTGTTGGCCGTGCCGCTGATGCTGGGGGCGTCCTGGTTCTCTGATAAATACCAGCAGCGTAAGCTCATTGTGTTGTTGTTCCTTGGGCTGGGTGCGGTTTGCTTTTGTGCATCGTTTACCGTGGGAGCTAATCATTTTTGGGTTTCGTATGTACTGCTGGTCATTGCAGGCGGAGCGATGTACACACCGTATGGCCCGTTCTTTGCGGCGATCCCAGAACTTCTGCCCCGCAACGTGATGGCCGGCGCTATGGCGTTTATCGTCAGCTTCGGTGCACTTGGCTCGTTTGTGGGCTCATGGATTGTTGGATATCTGAATGGTGTCTTTGGTGGTCCGCAGGCGTCTTACGTGTTTATGGGAAGTTCACTGGTTATTGCGGTAGCCCTTACTGCCATCACACGTTTCACCAACAAACCGGCGTTGGACTTTGCATCAAAAATTGCGGTTGCCGTTAAATGAATTTGTTGAGTATGCATACCGCCGGATCCTTTCGGCGGTATTTCCGGTGCTACAGTGCGTTTTTTTGCGCAGTAAAGCGCCGGAAAGCGGCCAGCGTTTCGTCGCTGACGTGATGTTCCACACCTTCCGCATCAAGGCGCGCCGTTTCTGCGCTGATGCCCAACGCGATGAAAAAGGCTTCTACGACGTTATGACGTTCGCGGTTTTCTGCTGCCAGTTTCTCACCTTCCGGCGTGAGGAAGGTGCCGCGATACGGCAACTGATGAACCAGCCCGGCGTTAGCCAAGCGTTTTAGCGTTTTCGCCACCGTCGGCTGCGAAACGCCCAGCCGTGCGGCCAGATCGACTTGTCGTGCTTCACCAAATTCATGAATTAAGTCTGAAATCAGCTCAACGTAATCGTCCATTAATTCCCGGCGATGCGCCTCGCGCACCTGTAAAAAACCCTGAGCGTGTTCTTCCACATCCAGCAATGGATTTATTTTTTTATCTTTCACTACGCCTGCCTCTTTCTTGCTCAACGGTTTTCCACCGCAGCCGCGCTCACCGCAGCAATCCGTGCATTGTAAACCAAGTGCACACATCTACCAATTTCTGAAAACTTTGCATTGGCTATGGAGTATAGCCTGTGCTATACCTGAATAATAAACCGCCGATTGTTGTGGTGTTTCACAGGAGAACGTTGATGGGAAATGGACAAAGCTTCTTAAAATTATTCAGTTATTCACCGTTTCGTTTGCGTCTGATGTTGATCGGTATGGTTGTCGCGCTGATCACCGGAAATGCGACGGCGGCTGAGAAAGACAAAAAAAAGTTCAAAGTGGTGACGACCTTCACGGTGATCCAGGACATCGCGCAGAACGTCGCCGGTGATGCGGCGACCGTAGAGTCGATCACCAAACCGGGTGCGGAGATCCACGATTATCAGCCGACGCCGCGCGATATCGTCAAAACGCAGTCTGCGGATCTGATTCTGTGGAACGGCTTTAACCTCGAACGCTGGTTCGGGCGTTTCTTTGCCAATATCAAAGATGTGCCGTCAGCGACGGTCACAGACGGCATTACGCCAATGCCAATTCAGGAAGGGCCGTATCTCGGTAACCCGAATCCGCACGCCTGGATGTCCGCGAAAAACGCGCTGGTGTACGTCGAGAATATCCGCGCCGCGCTGGTTAAATATGATCCTAAAAACGCCGCAACCTACGACCGTAATGCCAAAGATTATTCGCAAAAAATCATGCAGCTTGATGCGCCGCTGCGCGAACGTCTGGCGAAAATCCCGGCCGGTCAGCGCTGGCTGGTGACCAGCGAGGGCGCATTCAGTTATCTGGCGAAAGATTACGATCTGAAAGAAGCTTATCTGTGGCCGATCAACGCCGAAGAGCAGGGAACGCCGCAGCAGGTGAAAAAACTGATTGATCTGGTGCGTCAGCAAAATATCCCGGTAGTGTTTAGCGAAAGTACGATTTCGGATAAACCGGCGAAGCAGGTCAGTAAGGAAACCGGTGCGAAATACGGCGGCGTGTTGTATGTCGATTCGCTGTCAGCAGCAGACGGCCCGGTGCCCACGTATATTGATCTGCTGAAAGTGACCGTCGGCACGATTGCGCAAGGGTTCGGGCAATGAATGACTCGCGGCTTCACCTCAGGGTTGATGATGTCACCGTGACCTACAACAACGGCCACACCGCCATTGAAGACGCGAGTTTTACGTTGCATGGCGGCTCGATTTGCGCGCTGCTAGGCGTTAACGGCAGCGGTAAATCCACGTTATTCAAAACCATTATGGGCATAATCCGGCCGACGCACGGCAGCGTGACGCTGGATGGCCTGAACGTCGCTAAAGCGCTCAAGCAGAATCTGATCGCTTACGTGCCGCAGTCCGAAGAAGTGGACTGGAATTTTCCGGTACTGGTGCGTGACGTGGTGATGATGGGGCGTTACGGCAAAATGTCGTTTCTGCGTATTCCCTCGCAGGAAGATAAAAATCAGGTTGCGTCGGCTCTGGCGCGTGTCGGGCTGACAGATCTTGCGCATCGTCAGATTGGTGAGCTGTCCGGCGGTCAGAAAAAACGTGTTTTTCTCGCGCGCGCGCTGGCTCAGCAGGGGCGCGTACTGCTGCTTGATGAGCCTTTTACCGGCGTGGATATCAAAACGGAAAATGCCATTATCGAACTTCTGCGCCAGTTGCGTGAGGAAGGGCATCTGATTCTGGTGTCCACGCACAATATTGCCAGCGTGCCGGATTTCTGCGATCGCGTGGTACTCATTAACCGGACGGTGATGGCCGCCGGTGAGCTGGAAGCCACATTTACGCATCAGAATCTGGAAAACACCTTTGGCGGCGCACTGCGCAATATCGGCTATTTAGTGCAAAAAGAGAGTGTGCAGAAAGATAGCGTGCATAAAGAGAGACTGCCGGAGTCAGCGGTAAGGCGGGTAGTATGACCGAACTGTTGTTTGAGCCGTTTCAGTATAATTACATGGTCAAAGCCATCTGGGTCAGCGCGGGCGTGGGCGCGGTGTGCGCGTTTTTGTCGGCGTATCTGATGCTCAAAGGCTGGTCGCTGATGGGGGATGCCTTATCACATTCGGTCGTTCCAGGTGTGGCCGGCGCGTATGCGCTTGGTTTCCCGTATGCCGTCGGTGCTTTCGGCACCGGCATTCTGGCCGCGCTTTCCATGACGCTATTGCGCCATTTCACAAAACTGCGCGAAGACGCGATTATTGGCTTCGTGTTCTCCACATTCTTCGCACTCGGCCTGCTGCTGGTGTCGCTTAACCCGACGTCGGTCAACGTCCAGTCGATCCTGTTCGGCAATATTTTAGGTATCGACGACGCAGATATTTTGCAGGTGCAGATCATTGTCGGCGTTTCGCTGGTGGTGCTGTGCGTTATCTGGCGGGATCTGCTGGCGGTCTTCTTTGATGAAGCGCACGCCGTGTCGGTCGGGCTTTCTCCGCTGAAGCTGAAAATCATTTTCTTCACCATTTTCAGCGCGTGCAGCGTGGCCGCATTGCAAACCGTGGGCGCGATTCTGGTGATCGCGATGGTAATTACGCCCGGCGCAACGGCGTATCTGCTCTCTGATCGTTTTTCTCACTTGCTGATTATTTCGGTGATTATTGGCGCGGTCACCAGTGCGGTGGGCGCGTGGCTGAGTTACTACCTGGATGGCGCGACAGGCGGCGTTATTGTCTGCCTGCAAACCGTCGTCTTCCTGCTGGCGTTTCTGTTTGCGCCGAAACACGGCTGGCTGGTTAATCACTTCCGGATCCGCAGGAGTCGCGCATGATGAGCTGGCTGGATGTTTTGCTTGAGCCGATGGGCTTCGAATTTATGCAGCGCGCGCTGCTGACGGCGGCGGCGACCAGTATCGTCTGCGCGATTTTTTCCTGTTTTCTGGTGCTGAAAGGCTGGTCGCTGATGGGCGACGCTATTTCTCACGCCGTTTTACCGGGCGTTGTGTTGGCCTATCTGGCGGGGATCCCGCTGGCCATCGGGGCGTTCGGTTCCGGGCTTTTCTGCGCCGTCGCCACCGGTTTTATTAAAGAACATTGCCGTGTAAAAGAAGATTCGGTGATGGGCATTGTATTTTCCGGGATGTTTGCCGCCGGTCTGGTGCTTTTCTCGCGGGTGAACACCGAGCAGCATCTCAGCCATATTTTGTTTGGCAACGTGCTCGGCGTAACGGACAGCGAAATGCTGCAAACGCTGATTATCGCGGCAGTGGTGACGGTGGCTATCCTGTTCAGATTTAAGGATTTGGTGCTGTTTTGCTTTGATCCTGTTCAGGCCAAAGTCATCGGGTTACCGGTGCGTTTTTACCACTACGCGTTGCTGTGCATGCTGGCAATGACCATTGTTGCGGCGCTTCAGGCGGTCGGCGTGGTGCTGGTGGTGGCGATGCTGATCACGCCGGGCATTACCGCGTTTCTGCTGTGTAAAACCTTGCCGAAAATGGTGATGATTGCAGTGACGGTGTCACTTTCTGCGGCAGTGTCAGGGACGTTTATCAGCTTTTACATTGATGCCGCGACGGGGCCGACAATTGTGCTGATTCAGGCGCTGTTTTTCCTGCTGGCGCTGACGACTAATTTACTGCGAAAAGCCATAAAACCGCGGCAGTCCGCACCGATTGCGTAGTGCTGGCCGGGCTGATTTGCCATGCTGTTTTCTGACTTTTTTGCTGAGAGATTCTGATGACCCCACAATTTGCACCCGTCGAACTGGAAAAAGCCTATCGCCTGATCAACCACGGAACCACCGCGCTGGTATCCGCCCATCACGCGGGCGTGGACAACGTGATGTCAGCGTCCTGGGTGTGCGGGCTGGATTTTAAACCAGCAAAACTGACGGTGGTGATCGATAAAATCGCCCGTACCCGCGAGCTGATTGAGCAAAGTGGTTATTTCGTGATTCAGGTGCCAACGGTGGCGCAATTGCAGATGACATACGATCTGGGTAACAGAACGCTGCGTAACGATCCGGATAAATTGCAGCACTGTGGCGCAGAGCTGTTTCGTATGGAAGGGCACGGCGACCTGCCGTTTGTCGCCGGTTGCTCCGCTTGGCTGGCGTGTAAGCTGATCCCTGAGCCGCACAACCAGCAGGCGCATGATCTGTTTATCGGTGAAATTGTCGGTGCCTGGGCGGATACACGCGTATTCAGCAACGGTCACTGGCATTTCGAAGACGCCGATCCATCCTTGCGCAGCTTGCACTACATCGCAGGCGGCCAGTTCTATGCCACCGGCGAAGCGCTGAACGCCAATACCGATCTGGACTGATCAGGCCGCGATAAACGTAAAAATCCCCTGTCACGTAAATTCGTGCAGGGGATTTTTTGCTTATGCGCTCAGTTCACGCAACAGCAGGAAAGCTTGTTTAGTGTGTTCTTCGCTGGCGATAAATCCCCGCAGCTGATTTTGCGCGTCCCTGCCTTTCGCCATCATGCCCTGACCGTTGAGCGTGATGTCCCAGTTCAGGTCGGTCCGTGTGGTTTCACCGGCAAAGAACAGTGGTAAATCCGGCGTTTTGACCTTCACCAGCATGGCAGGAAGACTCAGCGTTTCCGCGCCACCCAGCAGGTTTTTCGCCAGCGTCATTGCGCCAATCAGCGCCGGTTGCAGGAACGGCAGAATTTGCCCTTCGATTTCCGCGCAGTCACCGAGCGCGTAAATGGCCGGATCCGACGTTTGCAGCTGGCCGTTGACCACAATGCCGCGCTGCGTGTGCAAACCGGCGTCTGCGGCAAGGGAGGTTTCCGCTGTCAGACCGATGGCGGCGATCACGGCGTCAGCACGGATTATCAGGCCATTTTTCAGCGAAACGCTCAGACCATCCGTCGTTTTAGCCACCGATTCCAGTTCGTTATTTAACGCCAGCTGAATGCCCATCTGGCTGAATTTATGCTGTAGCCGGCTGCTGATTTCCGCAGGCATCACCGAGCCCAGCAGGCTGTGGGAACGATCAACTACCGTGACCTGTTTTCCGGCGCGGTGTAAATCCATCGCCAGTTCGCTGCCAATCAGGCCGCCGCCCAGTACCATAATCTGTTTCGCCGACTGCAAAGCGTCCTGATTCTGCCGGTACTCATTCTGGCTGTTAAACGTGAAAATCCATTCACTGCCCGGCAACACAGGCAATATCGCCTGCGCACCGATCGCCAGCACCAGTTTCTGATAATCGAAAAACCGGTCGCCGCACACCACGCGTTTATTCCTGCGATCGATAGCCGTAACCCGCGTGTGTGAAACCAGCGTGAGGTTATTTTCCGCGGCAAACTGCGCCGCACTCTGGCGTGTCAGATCATCCGCGCCTTGTTTCTGCGTGAAGACATGGCTCAGATCCGGTTTGTTGTAATCGTCTGCGCTGTCAGCCGCGATCAGCGTGACCGGCACCTGTTTATCGGCGCGGCGGATGTTTTTTATTAGCTGGCGCGCGGCAAATCCTGCGCCAATAATCACAATGTTGTGTTCCATCTGGCCTCCTTTCACAGCGGTTCAAAGACGGATTTACCCAGCGCACAGCCCGGGCAAAGGAAGGATTCCGGTACGTCAGACCACGCGGTTCCCGGCGCGACATCCTGCAACGGCTCCCCGAGTTCCGGATCATATACCCACTGACATACGGTACAAATCATTGAAACACCGGCGTCGGCTTTCGGCTCAGCGTTGCATCCGCAGGCAGATTCGGCGGGCTGCAGCGGCGCGCTGGTTTCATTCAGCGGATGTAAAGCCCATTCGCGGGCGATTTTACGGCCATGTTCCCGGCATTCTTCCAGCGCTTTACCGTCTGGGCGCCATTTGGCTTTCAGTGACAACGCGATATCAAAACCGGCATCCATCAGGCGGGTCTGAATGCGATCAACCGCGCCGCCGGTCCAGCCAAAGCTGCCAAACGCGGAGGCTTTTTTGTTGCGAAAACGCAGACCGGCCAGCTCTTCGAGCATGCCTGCTACTTTCGGCATCATCACGTTATTCATGGTGGATGAACCGACCAGCACGCCTTTGGAGCGGAAGATTTGCGTCAGGATCTCGTTCTTATCGTGGCGGGAAATATTGTAGATTTTTACCGCGACGGTCGGGTCTGTGTCGTGAATGCCCTGTGCAATGGCGTCGGCCATCATGCGGGTATTTGAGGACATGGTGTCGTAGAAAATAGTGATGCGGTCTTCCTGATAATCCGCCGCCCATTCAAGGTATTTCGCCACAATTTGCGTCGGATTGTCGCGCCAAACCACGCCGTGCGAAGTTGCAATCATGTCCACAGGCAAATTAAAGCCGAGGATCTCGTTAATTTTTGGCGTCACCAGACGGCTGAACGGTGTCAAAATATTGGCGTAGTAACGGGCGCACTGCTCGTAGAGCTCTGTCTGGTCGACCTCATCGTTAAACAAATGCTCGTCGCAATAGTGCTGGCCAAAGGCGTCATTGCTGAACAAAACGGCATCTTCCGTCATATACGTCATCATGCTGTCCGGCCAGTGCAGCATGGGTGTCTCAACAAAAATCAGCGTTTTGCCGTTACCGATATCCAGCGAGTCGCCGGTTTTCACCGTATGGAAATTCCATTCAGGGTGATGATGATGACCGTTGATAGAATCAATGGCGTTGGTGGTGCAGTAAATCGGTGTGTTGGGAATGCGGGACATCAGCTCGGTCAGCGCACCGGCATGGTCCTCTTCGGCATGATTGATGATGATGTAATCGATAGCCGCGAGAGCAATCTCTTTCTCCAGATTGGCGACAAAGTCACGGCTGAATTTATGATCGACGGTGTCAATCAGGACATTTTTGCCTTCACGGATCAGATAACTGTTATAGCTGCTGCCCTGATGGGTTTTATATTCGGTGCCGTGAAAATCGCGCACTTCCCAGTCACGTTGCCCGACCCAACTGATGTTATTTTTAACCTGAATAGCCATGATAGTTTCCTGAAAAAGTAATGGATGGTCTTCTTCAGATAGAGCAATGGTTGTGCCAATTTTTATCTTATTGATTTAATGCATTTTAATAAAACTATGAGTCATTTTGACAGAGCTGTATTATTGTCAAAATGACTTTAACTGTGTCGGATTGACATTATGAACTTATCCATTCAGTCCCTGGCGGGCATCGCCATTGAATTACAAAACGGTCTGTCCGGTGAGGATCGCTTTCAGCATCTGATTGCCAGCGTGCGTGAACTGCTCAAATGCGATGCGTCGGCGCTGTTGCGTTATGAAGAACAACAGTTCAGGCCGCTCGCGATTGATGGTTTATCGCCGGATGTGCTCGGACGGCGTTTTGCGCTGGCCTCACATCCGCGTCTCGAGGCCATTGCCCGCGCGGGGAACGTGGTGCGTTTTCCGGCAGACAGCCATCTGCCGGATCCGTACGACGGGCTCATCCCCGGTCATGACGATCTGAAAGTTCACGCCTGCATCGGTTTGCCGTTGTTTGCCGATCAGGCGCTGATTGGCGCGCTGACGTTTGACAGCATGAACCCGGAACAATTTGACGCGTTCAGCGATGAGGAGTTGTGGCTCATCGGCGCGCTGGCGTCTTCCGCACTCAATAATGCGCTGCTGGTGGATGCACTTGAAAAGCAGGCATTACCGGCGATGGCCGCGGCGAATGCGCGTAAGCAAAACGTTCGCAGCCCGGAAGAAGAAATGGTGGGGCTTTCGGACGCCATGCAGCAATTGCGGCATGAAATCAGCGTGGTGGCCGGTTCGGATCTCAACGTGCTGATCACCGGTGAAACCGGCGTGGGTAAAGAGTTGGTGGCCAATGCCGTGCATCATCTTTCACCGCGTGCGGGAAAACCGCTGGTGTATCTCAACTGCGCGGCGCTGCCGGAAAGTGTGGCAGAAAGTGAACTGTTCGGTCATGTGAAAGGGGCGTTTACCGGCGCCATCCATAACCGCACGGGAAAATTTGAGATGGCGGATAACGGCACGCTGTTTCTCGATGAAATCGGCGAGCTATCGCTGGTGCTTCAGGCCAAGTTGCTGCGCGTGATTCAGTACGGTGATTTGCAACGGGTCGGCGATGACAGCACCAAACGTGTGAATGTCAGGATCCTGGCCGCGACGAACTGCGACCTGAAAAAAGCGGTGGTGGACGGGACTTTCCGCGTCGATCTGTTCCATCGCCTGAGCGTGTTTCCGCTTTTCGTGCCGCCGCTGCGCGAACGAAAGGGTGACATCGTTCTTCTGGCCGGTTTTTTTGTCGAACACATCAAAAACAAACTGGGGATTTCGCAGCTCATGCTGCCGGCGGATACGCTGTCGATGCTGGTCAGTTATGTCTGGCCCGGCAATGTGCGGGAAATGAAACACGCGATTGAACGTGCGGCGGTGCTGGCGCGGGCATCGCAAAATCAGGGCGATGTCACGTTGCACCGTACACTGTTTAACTTTTCAGAGGCCGGAAATTCAGAAGTCACAGCCGCGCCCGAAACCGAAATCCCCGAGGTAACCTCACTCAATCTGCAACAGGCCACACAGGATTTTCAGCGGCAACAAATTACCAAAATCTTGCAGGCAAAGCAGATGAACTGGTCTGCGGCGGCGAGAGCGCTGGAAATGGACGGCGGAAATCTTCACCGGCTGGCGAAGCGGTTAGGAATGAAGGCGTAATATCAGGGGAGATTAAGGCGTGGGCTGGCGAATAATTAACCGAAATAGTTTGAGGCGCGAAAATAATAAATGCTACGGAAGCGAGAACTGTTGATACGCGTCCGCTTCTGTAGCATTTTAGGTATAACTTCTTTTAAAAATTTCCCTGGTGTTGGCTAATGTTGCTACCTGACTCTAACGGTCAGGTTTTTTTTTGCTAATTAATTATTATGCGGTGATTATACGGGGGGAGACGCAACCCGATAGTTGTACTAAGGTGTAATCGTGCACTGTACTTTGTGACAGAAAGACCACGGAAATCAAAAGGGAAGCCGCGTCAGCCAGGGGGGAAGAGGAATGCATTCGCGTGTTAGAAATGATGAAAAGATTATCGATACGTTACGTGATTATCTCGAAAGGAAATTACTTCCTTACGGCAATCTGAAATACACCTATCTGGTGATCAATAAAAGAAATCCGGTCGACATCTTTGTTGTCACCAGCTATCCGGATGAATGGGCCGATATCTATAAATCGCATAATTACCAGCATATCGACCCGGTGGTTCTGACCGCGCTTAAACGTATTTCGCCGTTCGCGTGGGATGAAAATCTTACCGTGCTTTCTGATTTAAAATCATCCAAAATTTTCTCGCTTTCTAAGAAATATAATATCGCGAACGGTTTTACTTTCGTGCTTCATGACCACATGAATAATCTGGGCATGCTGTCGCTGATTATGGAAGCGGGTGCGGATAAAGGGCCGGAAAATAGGGTCGCGCAGGATATGGATAAACTGCAATGCCTGCTGATCAAAACCCATGAAAAGATGCTGATGCTCAACCAGAGCGCGGCGCGTTCATCGCAGATTTCGCCATCGCTGGTGTCGGGCGGGAAACCGATTTTCTCACCGCGTGAAAACGAAGTTCTGCACTGGGCGAGCATGGGGAAAACCTACGATGAGATTTCGCAGATCATCAATATCACGACGAGAACTGTGAAATATCACATGGGTAATGTGGTGAAAAAACTGGGCGTTATTAACGCCAAGCAGGCAATCCGGCTTGGCGTTGAACTCGAACTCATCAAACCTGTACTGGTGTCACAGGCAAAGACATAGGCCATTCACATAACGCCTCCAGCGAGGCTTCGGACTGATCGCTGATGCGCCGGGCAAGGATGCCCTGGTTATGCAAATCAATCGGCAAACGGAGCAGGTAAATAGGCTCATTTTCGCTGACAAAACCTTCCTTGATCACTTCAATTTCCCAGCCGGAACGTTTCGCTATCGTCAGCATCGCCCGGCTGACAATGGTGTATATTCCGGTGTGTCCGTGATGGCGCGCATAATTAATCATCGAAAGAAACAGAACATGGCTGATCGGGAAACGGCTGCCGAGTAATTCTTTTGCGCGGTTCTTATCCACAAAAAATCGACTCGATTCGATATAATCACCCTCAGGTAATTTCACGTCATCAAACAGCCGGTTAAAAGTATGGGTGATCATATTCGGCAGACGTAAATCAACAAAGCGCACGCTGCACACCAGCTGGTTGTCGTAAATACCCAGCATGTAGCGCGTATCGGCATTATCAAATTCATCAAATTCCATATCATTGCTGCACTGAACAGCCCAGTCCAGGCGGTCTTTAAACGTTTTTTTCCTCAGTTTGTAGAGATCATCCGAACGTTTGCCTGTCAGGTCGTTGTAACTCACATCGAAAATTTCCAGCATTTTTTTTCCTGATTTTGAATACGGTCGAAGGGGTATATTTGGCATCTGCATTGATTATTACAATATACAATCGGCAAATAAATCACCGTCTGTAGGGGGAATTTGTTTATGGGGGGTGTTTGTGATGTAAAACAAAAAAAAGCCATGCCGTTAAGCATGGCCTGATGCCGGTATTTATGCGCTATCAGTGATAAACAGGTAACAGATTTACGCTGGAAAGAATATGTACGGCCGCGTTGAGCACACCAAACAGTAATACCAGTACAATCATTTTATTTCCGCCCCACACACGGTACAGCGGGCTGCCGAAGCGCTGACGCGATGCGCGTGCCATCAGCGCCGGGACGATGACCGCCCAGACGGTAGCCGCCAGACCGGCAAAGCCGATCGCATAGATAAAACCATCCGGATAAATCACGCCGCCAACGATGGGCGGGATAAACGTCACCAGGGCAGTTTTGAAGCGTCCGGTGCGGCTGTCATCAAACCCGAACAGATCCGCCAGATAGTCGAAAAGGCCGAGCGTCACGCCGAGGAATGAACAGGCGACGGCAAAGTTGGAGAAGACCGTCAGCAGAAGATCTAATCCTTCGCTGTTGAGGATCTGGCTCAGTGACTGCACAAGTACGTCGATGTTGCCGCCACGGGCCGCAATGCCGATGAACTCAGGGCGCGGTATGTTCCCCATCGTCCCCAGCATCCAGATGATGTAAAGCCCGAGCGCCATCAGCGTGCCCACCAGCAGGCATTTTTTTATGATCTGCGGATTTTTGCCGTAATACTTCATCAGGCTGGGCACGTTGCCGTGATAACCAAATGACGCTAGGCAGAATGGCAGCGTCGCCAGCACGTAAGGCATATAACTTGGGGTAATTTCGACGCTGTTAAGTAAATTCACCGGCTTGATGTGCCACAGCAGGCTGCCAAACGTCAGGAAGAAAGCGATGATTTTAGCGCCCAGCACAATCGCCGTAATCCGGCTCACCGCGCGGGTACTTAGCCAGACAATAAACGCCACGGCAAGCGCCGTCAGCAGCCCGCCGAGACGCGGGGAGAAGTCCACCGACATTTCACGCATCGTATGCTGGAGCACGGAACCGCTGGCCGAGATATAGGCATACGTCAGGATATACAGCACGAAGGCGATGGTCAGGCCGTTAAGCCGGTTCCATTTTTTGCCCAGCAGATCGCCTGTCACCGTGTTGAAACTCGATCCTACCGGATAATTCAGGTTGGCTTCGAGGATCATCAGGCCGGAATGCAGCATGCAGAACCAGGTAAAAATCAGTGCCGCGACAGACCAGAAAAACCAGGCACCGGACATCACCACCGGCAGGGAGAACATCCCGGCACCAATAATGGTTCCACCGATAATCATTGCGCCACCCAGCACAGAGCGTTGTGGGGTGGTCACGGAAAGCGTCGCCATAGTGCGGTTCCTCGCGTGGCTTTTATCACGATTCGTTCAAGAATTGCTGTAAAAGAATTGATAGGGGGAAATGACCAAAAATCGCAGTTTAATCCTGCCTTGTTAGCCTTACGCGCCACAATATAGTGCATCTCGTGCCAGATGTACACTGCTGAACTAGTTTGCTGGTACAAGGCAGCGCATAGGCGAAGATGCCGGGCAGGGCGCGAATCGGGGTGTTTCTTAAATATGAAAATGTTGATTTTTTAGGTTAAAACACTTACCTCTATATCTGGTGCAGATCACAGTTTTCATTATTATTTCTTATCAAAAAAGGGAGCAAAAACCTGTGCTTAAATACAGTGTTGACACACTGCTCATAACGAGTAAATTAGAAGTCAGCCCCGCAGAGAAATGAAGTGAAGATTTTATTTCCCGGTGCCTTTAACAAGTTGATAAACTTGTCAGTAATGAGATGCGATAAAGGTCACGAAGTTTTTTTGTTTGGATGATTCAATATCAGGCGATATTTGAAGGTCTGTGAGATGATGCTTTAAGGCCACGCAGTAAATCTGTGCAATCGCATTGTGTGGACGAAAACGCGATGATGTAACGCCTTGTAATTAAGAGTAATGTTCGCGATTTGGGTACGTAAGTCTGAAATCGAGAATATCGCGAAGAGAGTAAGGCCACGCATCAAAGAGTCTATATCGCGAGGGTGATGTACTCATTTATCCTGACATGAAAAACCAGGCTGAGTGAAATGAACAGGATAACGATGTTATTCCATAATTTTATAGGAGGATAGCGTTAACTGGCTTCAAAAATATATCCTGTGAAACGATGTACATCTGTAGAAGTAAGTATCTGTAATTAAGTTGATGAATGTTAAATACTAATTTGATAGTACCTTAAAAGCCCCGGCAATAAATTGCTGGGGCTTTTTCATTCAGGGCACTGTAATATCACGGATTATTCGTAACGCTGGCCTGTTGCCTTATTTCACGTTACCGAATTTACCGCTGATGGTGCCTTCCTGAACGGATTCCGCATCCAGATACACCAGAAAACACACCAGCGTCGTCTCTTTTGTGGCCGTTGCAGGCGTCAGTGCGCTGGTTTCGTCGCTGATTGCGTCACCTTTAGCCAGCGTGTGACCGCCAAGGGTAATTTCGCCGTCCATTACGTACAGCCATTGCGCAAATCCCGAATGCGTGGGGATTTCAATCGTCGTGTCAGCGTCCAGGCGGGTATCGTAAACGTAGATGGCCTGGCGTATTTCCAGCGGAGACTCAATGCCTTCCGGTGCGCCAATCAGCGTCCATGCGTTTTGTTTTGGACCGTCCCGACGTTCCATAAACTGCACGCGGCCTTCCAGATTCGCCTTGCGCGGCCGGATGAAAATTTGCAGCATCTCAGCCGAAACCAGAGGCGTGGATTCTTCATGCCAGAAACTTTCCCCGGCATTCATCATCATCAGTTTTTTCGGCGAAAGGGGAACGCGGTTGCCAGCAGAATCTTCGTGAACCATCGAACCGCGCCACATATAACTGAGGATCTCGTCATTATTGTGCTCATGCATTTTCACCAGCGTCCCCTGTTCGAGATTCGCATGGTCAATAACACTTAGCGGGCCGAAAGCATCGTCACCGCGCTCAGGCAGGATCTGCCCCGGACGCATACGCCGGATCCGGAAAGGGCCGTATTCGAAAGTCGTTTTGGGTTCAGCACGTAATACGTTAAACATGTTTTCTCCGGCAGCTTATTTTAGTCTCCGGCCAGTCTACCAAGGAGGCGAAGAGGGTGTGATCTTTTTGTTAAGAATGCGGTGCTTCCTTACGCCGGCTAATTTCTCGCCGGGCTTATTGCACAAAGCATATCCACAACAGGCTGCGGTGCGATTTTTGCCACCATGGCGGCGATGTCCACGCTGTCGGCTTTCTCCGGTTCTAAATAGGTTTGGGCATAATCACACCCAGATGCCTGATTGCAGGAACAGGATGAATAAATCCCGATCCAAAAGATGTTTATTAACCATGCTGACCATAATATTCAGCGTTTCCATGTTTTTGCTTTTTGAGCATAACCGACGTGGGTAAAAGCGACAGGCTGGCACGAAAAAAGGCCGCATTTCTGCGGCCCTAAAGGGGGCGTTTTTAAACGCTAATTCATTACCAGCAAGGCATTCAGTTCGGCGATTTGCTGTTGCCACTGGCGTTGTAATTCTGGTTTCTGATGTCTGGGCTTTCGCGCCAGATCTTCTTCCAGTTTACTTTCCAGCTCCAGCAGCGTCGCCAGCCAGTGCTCTTCTTCAGTTTCGGGAACCGCAGACTTAGCCACCTGTGGTTTTGTCGCAGCCGGAGTATTCGCGACCGGAATATCGGCGAGGATCGCGCAGACCGGCGCGAAACTGAGCCATTCCTCCAGCCGTTGCTGATGAATAAGCCAGAAGCGGTTGCAGCTTTGCTCAATCAGCGTCCGGTCGTGAGAGACCAGCAGCACCGCACCGCTGAAGGTTTTCAGGGTTTCCGCCAGCTCCTCTTTACCTTCCATGTCCAGATGGTTGGTCGGCTCATCGAGCAGCAGCAGCGAGAAATTCGCCAGCGTCAGCCCGATAAACAGCAGCCGTGAACGCTCGCCGCCGCTCAACGTGTTGACTTTTTGCTGATGGCGGAGATACGGAAAACCAGCACCGATCAGCGCCATTTTTCGTTGTTCTTCGGTCAGCGGCGCAAAATGTGCCAGCGCATCCGACAGCGAATCCTCATCCTGTAATTGCCGCAGGCTCTGGTCGTAATAGCCTGTACGCACTTTGGGATGAAACATCACGCCCTCCGCGTCGATTTCCTGCTGACTATAAGCCTGCCACAGATGGTGCAGCAGCGATGATTTCCCGCAACCGTTGCGGCCCACCAGCGCGATACGGTCGCCGCTTTTCACCCGCAGTTCGTCCAGTTCAAACAAGACCGGCGCATCCGCGGCGGGCCGGATCTGTAAGGCAGAAAGCGCCAGTACGCGATCTGCCGGTAAGGCTTCTCCGCGCAGCCGTAACTGCCACTGATTACCCGCGGTAACATCGGTCTGCTCTTCCTTCATCCGGTCGACCTGTTTTTCCATTTGCTTGGCCTTGCGCGCCAGACCTTCGTTGTCGTAAACGCTTCCCCACACGGCCAGCCGTTTGGCGCTTTTGGTGACACGGTCGATCTCCTTTTGCTCGGCTCTGCGGCGCAATGCGTCCGCCGCATCTTTTTCGGCCAGCGCCTGACGCGCCTGAGTGCAGGGGAGACGGATAAATTGCAGCGTTTTGTCGCGCAGGATCCAGGTGCAATTGGTGACGCTGTCCAGCAGGCTGCGGTCATGGGAAACCAGCACAAAGCTGCCGCCCCAGTTTTGCAGAAACTGTTCGAGCCACAGCAACGTGGGCAGGTCCAGATGGTTGCTTGGTTCATCGAGCAGCAGTAAATCCGGCTGCCGGACCAGCGCACGCGCCAGCATCAGCCGCGTATGTTGCCCGCCGCTTAACGTTCCAGCGGCCAGACTCCAGGTTTTTTCCTCAAAACCCAGCGTCGCGAGCAGCACTTCGGCCTGCCAGCGTTCCGGCTGATAGAGGCTGCCGGGCAGGTGGTTCTGCACCGCATCAATCAGCGTCGCATCCTGCAATGCCGCCGGAAGGTGCTGTTCTACCGTCGCCATAATGCACCGATTTGCCAGCGTCAGCGTGCCGGAGGTCGCTGCGAGTTCGCCGTTGAGTATTTTCAGAAGGGTACTTTTTCCGCAGCCGTTGTGGCCGATAAGCCCGATGCGGTCGCCTTTATTCAGGCCGAATGAAATCTCCGTCAGCAAAGGGCCGAAGGAATTATCGAAGGATAAGGATTGTGCAGATAATAATGTCATGGTGCTTACTCAAGTTTTACAGGCAAACAAATGCCTCTCGTCAATAAAGCCGACGATAACCGGTAAGCCGGAGGGAAGTTCTCAGATTGTCAGTTAGCTTCGCTCAAGCAGGTTATCGCAGCACGATACCGGTAACGCTTGAGCAGTGACGATCGCTAAGGACGAGTGAAATTAAAAAAACTTCACGGGTCAGCATGGCAATCCTCCTTATGTATTCTGTTGGTGAATGAATGAACGGATTATATTGGGGATTTCCGAATTGTTCCAGTCCCGGATACCCCTGTAAAACGTTACGGTGTCACCGAGTCATTTTCAAGCTTCTGCCGTTTACGCAAGGATGGGAACCAGGCCATCCATAATCCCACCACGATCAGTGTACCGACGCCGCCAATCGCTGCAGCGGGCACCGCACCGACCCAGGCGGCCAATAAACCTGATTCAAACTCGCCGAGCTGATTGGAGGTATTGATGAAAATGGAATTCACGGCGCTGACGCGGCCGCGCATATCGTCCGGCGTGTCCAGCTGAACCAGCGCGCCACGAATGACCATGCTGATCATGTCGAAACCGCCGAGCGCAAAGAGCGCAATCATGGAAAGCCACAACGACGTTGAGAAGGCGAATACTAAAGTCGCGACGCCAAAACCGGCCACCGCCGTAAACATGGTCATCCCGACATTGCGTTTAAGCGCGCGATGGCTCAGCCAGAATCCGACGATTAACCCGCCGACCGCAGGCGCGCCGCGCAATAAGCCCAAACCCCACGGGCCGGTATGCAGAATGTCGTGAGCAAAAATCGGCAGCAGGGCCGTCGCGCCGCCCAGCAGTACGGCAAACAAATCCAGTGAAATGACGCCCAGAACGTCCGGCCGGTTACGGATAAAACTGATGCCAGCAAACAGCGTTTTGAACGTGGCCGGAACACGGCGCGGAGGCGCCTGTTCGTAACGTAAACGGCTGACCATCAGGATCGACAGCAGATACAGCACGGCGCAGACCGAATAAGCCACGCCCGCCCCGGCGACATACAGAAAACCGCCCAGTGCCGGGCCAACCATTGCCGCCGCCTGGCCGGACACGCTGTTTGCCGCCATGGCGCGCGCCAGTAAATGCGGCGGAACCAGCGCCGGAAGCATCGACTGCAACGACGGCGCTTCCATCGCTTTGGCGGTTGAAATAATGAAAATCAGCCCGAGCACAATCACTTCATTAACATGATGTGTGAGTGATAACCACGCCAGCGCGGCAATTGCCAGCCATTCGGCGATCTGCCCGAGCAAGACGACGCGGCGGCGATCAAACTGGTCGGCGACGTGCCCGGCGATCAGCGCCAGCGCGACAGAGGGGAAAAACTGCACCAGCCCGATCAGCCCGAGATCAAACGCCCGGCCTGTGGTGGAATAGATTTGCCAGCTCACCACAATGGAAAGCATCTGAAAACCAAAACTGGACGCGGCGCGCGCTATCCAGAACGCCACAAATGAACGATGTTGTAACAGTGAATCCGAATCCGCTGAGGAAGCAGGAGGCATGATAAATCCCTGAAAAAAAACGTTTCTACGCCGCGTCTGAAGCTTACTTTGGAATAAGTTAGCCCGGCAATTATTTTGTGTACAAATTATTAACAACCAACCGACCGGCTAGTATTACCATAAAAGAGAAACATCACAAAAGGTTCAGCAAATCTTCATTTAACGGAGTCTGCCGTCATATTGTGAAGAAGGAATGGAGGGGATAACGCTTGTGTTTTAGGAATAAAACGGCCTCCTGTGAGACCGTCAGCGAGCGGGGAACCGCAAATTTACCAGCGCAGTTTCCGGCCGGAATACTCCACAAAATGATGGCCGCCTTTGCCGCGGAATGCGTCGAACTGATCGGCAATCCCGGTGGCGCTTTCTTCCACGGTCAGCGTGGCATCTTCGCCGCCCATATCGGTTTTCACCCAACCCGGATGAACAGACAACAGCGTCAGCCCCTGTTTTTCAGTCGCTTCCAGCAACCCGCGGGTCAGCATATTCAGTGCGGCTTTACTGGCGGAATACAGTGGATACGTAGCGACTTCATTCTCATTGAGGCTGGAAAGCTCAGAAGTCATCAGCGCCAGCACGCCGGTGCGGTGGTTCAGCAGCGAAAGGAATTCAGCCGCGGTGCGCACAGGGGAGATGGCATTGGTGAGAAGCAGCTGAATAATTTCTTCATCGGTAGCCTGGTGAATGTCCTGATGGTCAGGGCCAAACACGCCCGCATTGACAAAAATCAGATCAAAACGGCTTTCGGAAAGTGCGTCTTTAACTGCCTCGCGGGCTTCGGATTTGTTGATGTCCAGTTTAACCCATTCAACTGCAGCCGGGCTTTTGGCCGGAACGGCAGCCCGTGTTGTCGCCGTGACCTGCCAGCCACGTTTTGCCAGAACGTCCACCACACCCAAACCTATACCGCGTGAAGCGCCGATGATCAATGCTTTCTTAGAGTCAGTCATATTCATCCTTTTATTCAATGCGTTAACGTCAATTTTTTGCCATCATTAAATCTGTGAAACCTCTTTAGCGTGAGTTTCAGTATGAGACAGCCAGTCGCTGGCAACAATGGGCTGGAGTCCGATTTTCAATTGGGGGTGTTTTTCTAAAAAAACGCAGACCCTGAGTCACGAAATATAACCTGCATCATGACTTATTCACTGTTGAGGGAAAAACCACTCTATCTGTGAGGTGTGCTGGATTTTATTGCTTGTTTCATTTGAATGTTTACATCTTTATTTAATTCATATTGATTACGTGAATAATAATATTCCATTTTTAAAACTGCCCGACAAATAACTTGTTTTTTAAAACGCTCAGGAACAAAATCCCTGCACTTTTATTGTTTATGTAATTCATTAATAGGCTGGCTAAGTTATTTTAATTATTTAAAAAGTAATGGGAAAAATTATCGATAAAGATGACATGATTTTCGAAATGGAAAGTATCACTCATTCAAATAATTTCTAAGGGATTAATATGGCAAACTTAACTTATCTGACGTTAAACGGACAAACTCAGGGGCTGATCTCTGCGGGATGTTCGTCACTGGACTCTATTGGCAATAAAGCGCAAATCGGAAATATCGACAAGATCATGGTTTACAGTATGAAACATACACTGTCTCGCGATCAGAACGTTAACCATCATGAAGTAACTATTCTTAAACCGATAGATAAATCTTCGCCGCTTCTTGGAAAGGCTATAACAGATAATGAAATATTAACCTGCGATCTGGAACTCTACCGTACAAATAAAGTCGGCATGGGAGAATGTTATTACAAAGTGAAATTAACCGGTGCCCGTATAACAAATATCGATTTTATTGTGCCCCACAGCATTCTTGAGAGCGAAGCTGAAGCACAGGAAAGAGTCAGTTTCAGCTACGAAACCATCACATGGGAACACTGCATAGCAGGCACCAGCGCTTACAGTTTATGGAATGAACGCGTTTATTAAGAAAGGGAAACAAAATGTCAGATCTAACGGATGCGGCTTACTGGCGTCGGGTCAATGCCGGCAAGAAAATCTTAATGGGCGAGGACTCATTCAACTCTTTCCCCAGCATGAATCCTGTTCAGCGCGATATGGCTTTCGAAAACGGTACATTTATTACCGAAACTCGCCATATCATGTTGCTGACGATGGAAGAGGCGCAAGAAATTGTCGATACCCTGATGGGCGGCACGGATAAAATCTTCTCCTACAAACTGGCGCCGGGTAACATTAAAGATATCCTTGAAGGCACAGGGAATATCAGTAAATTAATGACCTATAAGAATTCAGCCGGTGATCTGGTGTTTCATTTCAAATCGCTCGGTGTCCGGGCGATTGAATACACCTTCAAGGGAAAGTCTTACATAAAAATAACCGGGTACGCCGGATTGCGCCAAATTCTAAAGGGCACCCGTTATGCTGTGAATCATCCTCAGATGCTGGAAATGGGCATTGGCTACCGGGGGGTTGGTGGAACACTTGTTAAAGGGATGAAATTCTGTATTTTTGCTTCCGTAGCCTGGCGCGCACTTGAACTGATCTTTAAATCTGATTATCACCTTGCCGATTTTCTTGTTGATGTTTCGGTGGATGCGGTAAAAACCATTGTTACTAGTATTGTAATAGGGGTACTAGGCGGCATTTTGACTGTAGTTGGTGCCCCTGTCGCTTTAACTATATTTCTAATTGTAGTCGCTGGCATTGTATTAAATTTTACGTTGAATAAGTTAGATGACAAAATTGGCTTATCTTCAAGTCTTAAAGAAAAGTTGAGGGAGGGATGGACAGAATATCAAAAAATCAATGAATGGAATTTTAAAAACTCCGGTTTATTTTTAAATACACCTGTAGGATTTGGATACTAAAATGGAAATGAATGATTTTAGAAAGTTAATCATCTATAAACTTTCAGCCATTTTTCTGATGGTCATTTTTGTAGGATTCATTTACCTGGTGATTAGCTTTCCTGGTGTGCTTGGTGACTATTCGATATTTACTTTTGGAGATATCATAGAGTATAACGGGAAAGTGGTTATTTCTGTCTCGGCAATTCCTCTGTTTATTTGGTTTTTCTTCTTTTCGTTAAGGATTTTATTGCATAAGGGAATGAAACCCTTGAAAAAAGCCACGTGGATTGGGAATGTTTGGGGAGGGATTAGCTTGGCATCCGTATGCTTAGGTTTTATCGCGTCGTTTATTCTCCCTTTCATATTTATGTTTTCATCCTATACCTCCTGCAATACAGATACACTTAGCAATTATTATGTTATTCATCCTGATTTATGTAAGACTATAGTTACGCATCGTAGGAGGGATAAATGAAAGATAATGAATTACGAAAATTTATTATTTATAAGTTATCAGCAGCATTTATGATGGTGCTTAGTGTAGTGTTGATTTGTGTTGTTATTAAATTCACTGACATATTTAATACTTCCTCCATATTTTATCGTGGTGATATAATACAATATAATGGGAAGGTAATTATATGCGTTGGAGGAATTCCTCTGTTCATTTGGTTTTTCTTCTTTTCATTGAGAATATTATTGCATAAGGGAATGAAGCCTTTAAAAAAATCCACATTGATTGGGAATTTGTGGGCAGGATTTAGTATAGCCTGCTGCTGCTTAGGGTTTGTTATATCTTTTATCATTCCTTTTATCCTAATGTTTTCATCCTACACTTCCTGCAACGAAGATAAACTCGGCAGTTATTATGTTATTCATCCTGATTTATGTAAGACGATAGTTCCTCATGACAAGTTGAGATAATGAAATGACTCTTTTTTCCAACCGTCTTTTGCTACAGAGTTTGTGATGTGCATCAGACTTTCACGTTGCCAGCCTTGTAATGAATGCGTAATGTTGTTCTTTCGAAATAGATGAAAAAAGGTGAGTGAAAAATAATGGCTGTGAAATGGCTAATACTCTGTTTTGTCGGCGTTTTATTGCTGTCATTTGGTTACAGCTATGCCAGAGCATCCCATAGCAAAACGGAGCCCGCGAGTCAGAACTGGGCGACGGCGCGTCGTGATTCTGCTGGTATTGCGCCGGATCCGGTCAAACTGCGCAGTACCGCGATTGTTCAGATATATGCCGCACCGACGTATGGGTGGCGCGGGCTGGTGGCGGTACATCCGTGGATTATTTTTAAACGCGAAGGCGAAACGGCGTTTACTCGTTATGACGTCATCAGCTGGGGCAGCACCAATGTTGTTCGTCGCAATTATGCGATCCCTGACGGTTACTGGTTTGGCTCACAGCCGAAATTGTTGGTCGATCATCGCGGCGCTCAGGCAGAAGCGATGATCCCTAAAATTGTCGCGGCGATAAAAAATTATCCCTTTCCACACACCTATCACGCGTGGCCGGGGCCAAACAGCAACACGTTTATGGCGCATATTGGTCGTGAAGTGCCGGACCTGCAACTCGATATGCCGTCTAACGCCATTGGCAAAGATTATCGTGGCATCACAAACCCGATCGGTTTACCGCCTTCCGGGCGCGGAGTACAGGTTTCAGTCCTGGGGATTCTGGGCATAACACTTGGCGTTGAAGAAGGGGTGGAAGTGAATGTGTTAGGGCTGAATCTGGGTGTTGATTTCAAGAATCCGGCGCTGCGTTTGCCGTTTGTCGGACGGGTCGGTTTTGATAACCCGCAAAATGCAGAGCTGTAACGTTTATGGCTACGATCTACTTCAGATGCAAAATGGCCGGTATTTCTGCCGGCCAGACACATTATCAGAATGATGAACGCTTGTAAGACCGGTATTCAGGCTTCCAGAATTCAGTATCGAGACGGTTTTGCAGTGTTTCTTGCGACATTTCCGGCGCAACGCCTTCCTGCTGCGCCACACGGGCGACTTCGGCTGCAATCACTTTCGACACATGCTGAATATCGGCGATAGCCGGTAACAGCGAGCCTTTGCCGGTGGTCGCCAGCGGAGAAAGGCTGGCCAGCGCCTGACTTGCGGCCAGCAACATTCCGTCTGTGACGCGACGGGCTTTGGCGGCCAGAATTCCCAAACCTAAACCGGGGAAGATATACGCATTGTTGCATTGCGGGATGGGGTACGTGCGATCCTGATAATGCACCGGTGCAAACGGGCTGCCGGTGGCCATCAGCGCCGCGCCTTCTGTCCACGCAATCACGTCCTGCGGGCGGGCTTCAGCGCGGGATGTCGGGTTCGACAGCGGCATGATGATCGGATGGTGGCAGTTGTGATGCATCTCGCGGATGATTTCTTCGGTGAACAGCCCCGGTTGCCCGGAAACGCCGATCAGAATCGTCGGTTTGGAATGGTGTACGACATCCTGCAACGAGATGTTTTGTGTATCGACATTCCAGTGAGCGATATTGGCTTTGCGCGTGACCAGTTTGCGCTGGAAACCGAGCACGTTTGGCATGTCATCGGTCAGCAGACCAAAACGATCCACCATAAAGACCTGACTCCGTGCTTCGTCTTCCGTCGCACCTTCAGCAATCATCTGCGCGATAATTTTTTCTGCGATACCGCAGCCCGCTGAACCCGCGCCGAGGAACGTCACACGCTGATCGCGCAATTGCGTTCCGGCGGCATGGCTGGCGGCAATCAGACAGCCCAGCGTGACGGCGGCAGTGCCCTGAATATCATCATTGAAGCAGCAAAGCTCTTCACGATAACGCTCAAGCAATGGCATCGCGTTGGTTTGCGCGAAATCTTCGAACTGAAGCAATACGTCCGGCCAGCGTGTTTTCACCGCCTGAATGAACATATCCATGAATTCATTATATTCGCCGTCCGTGATGCGCGGGTGCCTCCAGCCCATATACAGCGGATCATCGAGGCGTTGCGCATTATTGGTGCCGACGTCGAGCATGATGGGCAACGTATTGGCCGGGTTGATCCCGCCGCAAGAGGTATACAGAGACAGTTTGCCGATAGGAATACCCATACCACCGATGCCCTGATCGCCCAGCCCCAGAATGCGCTCACCGTCGGTGACGACGATCACGCGGATGTCATTTTTGGAGAAATTCTGCAGCATCTCATCGATATTGTCGCGGTCCGGGTAGGAGATAAACAACCCTCTCGCGCGGCGGTAGATATCAGAGAAATGCTCGCAGGCTTCACCAACGGTTGGGGTGTAAATGACCGGCAGCATTTCTTCCAGATGAGAATTCACCAGGTTATAGAAGAGCGTTTCGTTGGTGTCCTGGATATTGCGCAGATAAACGTGTTTGGAGATATCACGTTTGAATTCAGAGAATTGGGTGTATGCACGGTCGGTCTGTTCGCTGATGGTTTCCACCTGATTTGGCAGCAATCCGTTCAGATTTAGCGCCAGACGTTCTTCGCGACTGAAGGCCGAACCTTTGTTCAGCAGCGGATTTTCGAGTAACAGCGAACCGGTGTAATGCGTGTAGAGTGGGCGTTTTTTTAACATCGTTAAGCCTTAGAGTTTGTACTCAGTGATTTCCCTCGGCGTTATTTCTTCGCTTCAGGATCCCTCGCAGTAAAATCCTATAAACAATCGAATCGGAGTGAATGGAAAATAAATATAATGGCGCACAGCAGCCGGAAATAGTATTTTTTATTGTCTTGTTTTTATATCACGCGAGGGGTGAAGGTTCTGGTTACATAAATTACAAAATTATTTAAATACTTACTTAGTGATGAAAGGCGTCAGTATGTTGTTGGATATTTCAGAATAATTCAGCGTAAGTAATAAAATGACTGCGCACTTAAGTTAAATAACTGAAATTAATATAAAGCATTGATTTTAATGTAATTAATGGTTAAGTAATTATTGTTATTCTTATCAGGTATACAGATGTGAGCATTATCACAAACACCTCTGAGTAGAAATAATATAAAGACTCGCGGTTTTATTTTTCTTCATTCAATTAACAATAAAAAAGATAAAGGTCTGAATATGCCAACGTTACTCTTATCCTCTTTATTTCCTTTAGTTTTTGTTATGGTTTTAGGCTGGCTGAGCGGGAAACTCGGTTATATGAAACGGGAAGATGCAACGGTATTAGCCACAGTGGTGATTCGTTTTGCTTTGCCATTACATCTGTTTATCGGCGCATTGCACACTGACCCTTCCAAAATACAGAATTTATCCTTTATGGCTGTGTTGGTCATCGGCCTGATGGGGTCTTATCTTCTGACATTATGTATCTCCCGCTTTTTGTTCCGGCATGACATAAAAACCAGCGCTATTCAGTCGCTGGTTTGTGCGTTTCCGGATATGGCGTATTTCGGCGCGCCGGTTCTGGCCGTGCTTATCGGGCCGGAAGGTTTTCTGGGCGTATTGGTTGGCAATCTGATCACCAGCGTATTGATGATCCCGCTGACCATCGTACTGATCCGCATGGGGGATAAAGACAGTGAACTCGCCGGGCAGGGCAGCCTGGGCAAAATGATTCTGACCAATCTGTTTAAAGCGGTGCGAAACCCGATTGTGTGGATCCCGGTTCTCGGTGTCATCATGAGTCTGGCGGGGATCAAAATCCCGGAACTGCTGTCATCTTCGGTTGAAATGATGGGGAAAACGGCAGGCGGGATTTCGTTATTCGCGCTGGGGTTGTTGTTCTTCGGCGAACGTCCAACCCTGAATATCCATACGTTTACTAACATCGGGATGAAGAACTTAATTCAACCCGCCATCATGGCCGCTGCCGGGATAGCATTTGGGCTGAGCCATACGCTGATGCAGCAGGTGGTGATTATCGGCGCTACGCCGTCGGCGATTGCTGCCGGAATGTTTGCGGTACGCAGCGATACCTACGTGGAATCCGCGTCCTCCTCCATTCTCATCGGCACTGCACTCGGAATTGTGACGGAAGGGATCGTGATTTTTATGATGTCTTAGCGCGGTAAATACAGTGACCTGAGCTGATAAAAAAGGCCCGCGATTTACGGCGGGCCTTTTGTTTTACTGCAATGCGATTACTTCACGCATTTAGCGCATTGGTTTTGCTGAATCTGCTGGAAGAAGTCGTTGCCTTTGTCATCCACCAGGATGAACGCCGGGAAGTTTTCGACTTCAATTTTCCAGATTGCTTCCATCCCTAACTCAGGATACTCAACGCATTCCAGACTCTTGATACTTTGCTGAGCCAGAACCGCTGCCGGGCCGCCGATGCTGCCCAGATAGAAGCCGCCATGTTTGTGACACGCGTCCGTAACTTGTTGGCTGCGGTTGCCTTTTGCCAGCATGATCATGCTGCCGCCGTTTGATTGCAGAAGATCCACGTAGGAATCCATACGGCCTGCGGTGGTCGGGCCGAGGGAACCGGATGCATAACCTTCCGGCGTTTTCGCCGGACCTGCATAGTAAATCGGGTGATCTTTAACGTACTGCGGCAAACCTTCGCCGTTGTCCAGACGCTCTTTCAGTTTGGCATGCGCAATGTCACGTCCCACGATAATCGTACCGCTCAGGGAAAGGCGGGTTGAGACCGGATATTCAGAAAGCTGCGCGAGGATCTCTTTCATCGGACGGTTCAGGTCAACTTTAACGGCTTCGCCTTCGCCTGCATGACGCAGTGATTCAGGGATATATTTGCCCGGGTTGCTTTCCAGTTTCTCAATCCAGATACCGTCTTTGTTGATTTTCGCGCGGATGTTACGGTCAGCGGAGCAGGAAACGCCCATGCCTACCGGGCAGGAAGCGCCGTGACGTGGCAGACGAACAACGCGGATGTCGTGAGCAAAGTATTTGCCACCGAACTGTGCGCCGAGCCCCAGATTGTTCGCTTCGATCAGCAACTCTTGCTCCAGCTGTACATCGCGGAACGCCTGACCGTGTTCGTTACCTTCCGTCGGCAGACCGTCGTAGTAATGCGTTGACGCCAGTTTTACCGTTTTCAGCGTGGCCTCAGCAGAAGTACCGCCAATCACAAACGCGATATGGTACGGAGGGCAGGCCGCTGTACCCAGCGTGCGCATTTTCTCAACCAGATAACCTTTCAGTTTCGCCGGGGTGATCAGCGCTTTGGTTTCCTGATAAAGATAGGTTTTGTTCGCAGAACCGCCGCCTTTGGCGATGCAAAGGAATTTGTACTCGTCACCATCGACGCTGTAGAGGTCGATTTGTGCTGGCAGGTTGCTGCCGGTGTTCACTTCTTTGTACATATCCAGCGCAGCATTCTGCGAATAGCGCAGGTTGTCCTCGATGAACGTGTTGTACACGCCCTGAGAAAGGCTGGCTTCGTCGTTGCCGCCAGTCCAGACGCGCTGGCCTTTTTTGCCCATGATGATCGCGGTGCCGGTGTCCTGGCAGGTTGGCAAAATGCCTTTCGCGGCGATCTCTGAGTTTCTCAGGAACTGCAAGGCAACGTATTTGTCGTTTTCGCTGGCTTCCGGGTCATCCAGGATGGCGGCAACTTGTTGCTGATGCGCAGGGCGCAGCATGAAAGAAGCATCGTGGAATGCATGCTGAGCCAGCAGGGTAAGCGCTTCGGGGGCGACTTTTAAAACGTCTTCACCGTCAAACTGGCTGACAGAGACGTGCTCTTCAGTCAGCAGATAGTATTCGGTTTCGTCTTTGGAAACGGGGAAGGGATTCTGATAGTAGAAAGGTTTATTCGACATTGTTTTCTCACTTAATCCGTTATGGCCGCCACGGGAACAACGATTTTCAGGAAGAGTACGGGAAAATCACGGCGACGTTTCTATTCGTTCCGTATGTTGCCAGCCAAATACACAGGCTGGCAACGTGGTTTAACTGTTTTATTTCAGTAAATGCTCTGTTAATGCTTTGTAGGTGATTTTATACACACCCTCAGAACATCATCACCATCCACGGGTAGCCGATAACCAGTAATGCGACCAGGAAGATTGCACCGAAGATGGTGCCCAGACGCCAGTAATCTTTAGTTGGCAGATAACCACTCCCGTAGTAAATCGGACTCGGGCCAGTCCCGTACGGTGTGATGATCCCCATAATCCCCAGAGACGTCACCATCAGCAGACAGAACACCTGCATATTGATGCCCGGAATCGCAGCACCAATAGTCAGCATAGCCGGTAAAAGTGCGGTGGTGTGTGCGGTGGTGCTGGCAAACAGATAGTGCAACAGGTAGAACGCCAGCAGCAGGGCGATTGTCGCCGCCCCAGGAGAAATGCCGCCCATCAGCGCCGCGCCTTCTTTACCCAGCCAGGCGATGAAACCCGTACGGGACAGGCCGTCGGCCAGAGCAACCAGCGTGGCGAACCAGGCAAAAGTGTTCCAGGCCGGTTTATTACTGGTGATATCGTTCCAGTTCAGAACGCCGGTCCACAACATCAGAACCACAACCAGCAGGGCAGCCATTGCTGGCTCAATGAAGCTGGCGGCAAAAATCCACATAGCCAGCGCACAGCATACGAAGACCAGCAGCAGGATTTCGTGACGGGACATTCTGCCCAGTTTTGCCAGTTCAGAAGTCGCCCATTTTGGCACTTCGTCATTCACTTTGACTTCCGGCGGGTAGAACCAGTAAGCCAGCAGCGGCATGGTCAGCAGCAACAGCAAGCCGACCGGCAGGAACGCCATGAACCAGGTGCCCCAGGAAATGTTAATTCCGGTGACGCTGTTCACGATGCCCAGAGCCAGCAGGTTAGGTGCCAGCGCAGACAGGAACATTGAGCTGGTGATACACGCCGCGGTGATCGCAACCCACATCAGGTAAGAACCGATTTTGCGCGCACTTGGGTCGTTAGGTTTTGAGCCGTACAGCGGTGGCAGGTTGGCAATGATCGGGTAGATCGTGCCGCCGCTGCGTGCGGTATTGGACGGTGTGAACGGTGCCAGCAGCAGGTCTGCGAAGGTGATGGCATAACCGAGCGTCAGGCTGCGGCGGCCCAGATATTTCACCAGAATCAGCGCCAGACGGCGGCCAAACTGGGTTTTATCGTAGCCCGCGGCAAACATGAATGCGCCGAAGATTAACCAGACCGTCGAGTTGCCGAAACCACTGACGGCCCATTTAAAGGACTGTGCAGCCATTTTGAATTTCGGATCTGCCAGTTCTGCCGGGCTGAACAACAACCACTGGCTGAAAAGAGCGATGACCACGACGCCGGTCAGGCCGATAACGGCACCTGGCAATGGCTCGAAGATCAGGCCTACGATGACACCGACAAAAATGGCGAAGAAGTGCCATGCGTAAGGTTCAAGACCATCAGGAGTAGGAACCAGCAGCAACAGAACCGCCACCAGCACGGGAAGTAACATAAAGATCCAGCGATTTTTTTTGCCGGACTCGGCTTTTTTCGCTGGCTCTTTCACCGCAGTTTTTGTTATTTCGCTCATAATATTTATCTTAGGTAGTTAGGAATATTGTGATGATGCTTAGGTAAAATGTCTTATGTGTTTTTTTAGTTACTTTGATTTCTTTAGTTATTTAACGTTGCCCGTTTCTTATTGAGAATCTGCCCCGTTATTATTATTTGTGCTTGGTAGATGTCATTCCCCTTAAGAGGGAGGAAATGTTTATATAATGCGTTTTCCCTATTTATTACTGTTGATCTTGATCAACAAAATACGGTGGCAGTTTAATTTTTAGAATGAATAAATGTCCTGAAGAGACGCTATTAAATCAAACTGCCAGGAAGTTGTGATGGGAGTATCTTTGCGGATGTAACCCTTGCAAAAACAGGGGTATTCATAAATGAGAGTCATTCACATCCGTGATGTCTGACTGCGCGGATGACCGCGGCCTTGCGGGCAGGCGAAATCTCTGATTTTTTGCGGAAAAGCCGGCCCCGGATGTAATAGTTATCTGATCATATAAATACAAATAAGATCGTAGTTTACACGAATGTGATTATTTATTTTTAGCGTTAACATATTTTTAATATAACAGGCATTAAGTTAATAGATAAATAGTTAATAAACTAATGTAAGAGATTTTGAAACTAAAAATAAAACTATATTAATAAGCATAAGACCGGCAATGAAATAAAACACACAAATAATAATCAAATATTTCGTCAAATAGCGGCCGGTAAAGAATTCAGAAAATTAATACTTAAAATTTGGAGTTATCATTATGAGCACCAACCAACCGCTATTGAGTCCGTTCACTCTGCCAAATGGTACTGTACTGAAAAACCGTTTCCTGATGGCACCAATGACCACCTGCACCGGTTTTTATGATGGCACCGTCACCAGCGAACTGGTTGAGTATTACCGTGCCCGCGCTGGCAGTATCGGCACCGTTATCGTGGAATGCTGTTTTGTTGATGATAAAGGCCTCGCATTCCCGGGCGCTATAGGCATCGACAATGACAGCAAAATCGCCGGTCTGGCGAAAATTGCCGAAGCAGTGAAATCTCAGGGTTCCAAAGCGTTGTTGCAGATTTATCACGGCGGCCGCATGAGCGAACCCAAACTCATTGGTGGTCAGCAGCCGGTTGCGCCAAGTGCGCTGGCCGCTCCGCGTGATGGCGCGGCAACGCCGGTGGCGTTAACCGCCGAAGAAGTGGATGCCATGATCGCCAAATTTGGTGAAGCGACGCGCCGCGCGATTGAAGCCGGTTTCGACGGCGTGGAGATTCACGGTGCGAACACTTACCTCATCCAGCAGTTCTTCTCCCCGAACTCCAATCAGCGTAACGACAAATGGGGCGGCAGCCGAGAAAACCGCGCACGATTCCCGCTGGCGGTGCTGGATATTACCCATGAAATGGCGCAGAAATACGCCGATTCCTCTTTCATTATTGGCTACCGTTTCTCACCGGAAGAACTCGAGGAGCCGGGTATTCGCTTCGCGGACACAATGTATCTGCTCGAACAACTGGCGGCGCGTGGCCTGGATTATCTGCATTTCTCCCTCGGCTATTCCTTGCGTCCTTCCATCAATGACACCACGGATCCGACGCCGTTAATCGACAAATATGTCGCGATGCGTTCAGACGTGCTGGCGACGATCCCGGTGATGGGCGTGGGTGGGATTGTGAACAAAGCTGACGCGGAGCTGGCGCTGGAACATGGCTACGACATGATTGCCATTGGTAAGGCCTGCATTGCTTATCCGGACTGGACCGACCGAATTTCGAATGATCAGAAACTAGACCTGTTCATCGACAGCACCCAACGCGAAGCCCTGACCATTCCTGAACCGCTGTGGCGCTTCTCGCTGGTTGACGCAATGATTCGCGACATGAGCATGTCGTCGAAAAAATTCAAAGCCGGTGTGTTCCGGGAGAAAGTGCAGGACAACGCGCATGAAGTGGCGGTTGACGTCAGTCTGGAAACCGACCGCATTTCGGACATCATGCTGGAAGCTGGTGCGGATCTGGATGTGGAGTTCACCACCAGCTTCGACATTATCCGTACACGTATTCTGGATGCTAACAGCCCGCACGTTGACGCAGTTACGGGTGCAACAGAACAGAGTGAAGCAGTGAAGAAAGCGGTATCCAAAGCCATCGCAAAATCCTGCAAAGCGCAGTTACTGGAAGAGGGCGGCAGCCTGTCTGAACCGCAAAGCTACGACGTGGTTGTGGTTGGCAGCGGCGGTGCCGGTCTGGCGGCGGCGATTCAGGCCTGTGATGAAGGTGCGAAAGTGCTGATCGTCGAGAAAATGTCTACCATCGGCGGCAACACCATCAAAGCGTCAGTGGGCATGAACGCCGCGGAAACCCGTTATCAGAAACTGAAAGGCATCGAAGACAGCAAAGAGCTGTTCTATCAGGAAACCCTGAAAGGCGGCCAGTTCAAAAACAATACCGTGCTGCTGAAAGAATTCATCGAACGCGCCCCGCAGGCCGTCGAATGGCTGGCGGCACACAACATTGAACTGAGCGATATCACCATTACCGGCGGGATGAGCATTGACCGTACACACCGTCCGGCAGACCGCAGCGCAGTTGGCGGCTTCCTGATCAGCGGCCTGGTGAAAAACCTTAACAAGCGCAATATCGACGTGATGCTGGATACGTCTGTGACAGAAATCCGTTACACCAATGGCGCGGTGCAGGGTGTAGATCTACTCAATGATGAAAACGAAGTGCTGGCGGTAAACGCCAAAAGCGTGATTGTCGCCACCGGTGGGTTCAGCGCCAATCGCGACATGGTCGTGAAATATCGCCCTGAACTGGACGGCTTTGTGACCACAAACCACAAAGGTGCGACCGGCGGCGGTATTGCCATTCTGGAAAAAATCGGTGCCGGTACCGTCGATATGGGCGAAATTCAGATTCACCCGACCGTGGAACAGACAACGTCTTATCTGATTTCCGAAGCGATCCGTGGCGGCGGTGCGATTTTGGTCAGCCAGGCGGGCCATCGCTTCTTCAATGAGATGGAAACGCGCGACAAAGTGTCAGCAAAAATCATCGGCCTGCCAGAGAAGTTTGCCTACGTAGTCTTTGACGAGCAGGTACGTTTAAATAACAAAGCGGCGGATGAGTATATTGCTCGCGGGTTCGTGATCAGCGGAGCAACGCCACGTGAACTGGCCGCTAAACTTGAAATGGGTTCAGATGCGTTCCTCGCCACACTGGAATCCTATAACGTCGCGGTCGATAAACAGGACGATGCAGAGTTTGGCCGTAAAACGGCGATGCGTCATCCGATCAATCAGGGACCGTTCTACGCTATCCGTATCGCGCCGGGGGTTCACCACACCATGGGCGGGGTAACCATTAACACCAATACGTGTGTGCTGGATGCTCAGAAACAGGTGCTCAGCGGTGCATTTGCAGCCGGTGAAGTGGTCGGCGGGATCCACGGGGGTAATCGTATCGGCGGGAATGCCGTTGCAGATATCATTATCTTCGGTATTCTTGCAGGGCAGAATGCAGCGAAATACGCGATGCAATAAAGAACTGTTTTCCTTCCGGTTGCACGGAGTCTGGTAACGCTAAACCAGCTGCTGAAACCCGTAAGGTTGAGGTTTCAGTTCAACGTAAAGCCTGTCCCGCATCGCTGCGGGGCAGGCTTTTCACTTTTCTTCTTTAGGGTCTATTTTAAGGCCTGCTTTTGGGTAAATCTGATGACGCCAGACGATCGTGTTTATGCTTACTCCGCCGTTTTGATGGGTTCGCCTATTCTTCTCAAGCTGTTTGAACATAATGAAACCCTGGCATCTAACGTTTTCCGACTCATCAAGCTTCAGGAAAACAAACTGACGGTTAACCGCCAGCAGTCCGAAGTGATGTCGATAAACCATGCGGCAGGCGATCACGCCGTTGCCGTCAGCAAGCCGGTGTTTGACCTGATCAGTCGGGCGAAAGCCGTGAGTGTGCTGGAAAACAGCAGTTTTAATTTCACCATCGGCCCGCTGGTGAAGCGTTGGAAAATCGGTTTTAACGGCAACAGCGTGCCTGCGGTCACGGACTTACAGGCGTTGCTGAAGATCACGGATCCGCATGACGTGATCCTCGATGATAATTCGCAGTCTGTTTTTCTGCATAAAACGGGAATGCAAATCGATCTTGGCGCGATTGCGAAAGGCTATATCGCCGACGTGGTGCGGGATTTTCTGCGAGAACAGCAGGTGACTCAGGCGCTGATCAATCTGGGTGGTAATGTGCAAACGCTGGGTGCCGGGGCGGAAGGTGCGTGGGCGATTGGTTTGAAAAAACCATTTTCAAACCCGGAATCGCTGATTGGCGTGATAAACGTGACAAACAAATCGGTGGTGACATCGGGCATTTACGAACGGTATTTCGAACTGAACGGCCAGCGTTATCATCATATTCTCGATCCGAAAACCGGTTATCCGCTGGATAACGAACTTCTCAGCGTGACGATTATTTCCGATGATTCGATTGATGGTGATATCTACACTACGCTGCTTTACGGTATGGGCGTTGAAAAAAGCCTCAGGTACTTGCAGAATTACCCGCACATTGAGGCTGTTTTTGTCACGAAAGACCTGCAGATTATCTTCTCGTCGCAGCGGCAGTTTACGTTTACGCCGCTGGACCCGGACTATCACATTACTGGCAGTATTGCTTAAGCAGCGAGTAATGATCGGCCTGTAAGCGATAGCGGTAAACCGGTCTGCCGGTCACACCATAATGAATGCTGGTGAAGAGTATGTTCATCTGTGCCAGCCATATCAGGTATTTACGACAAGAGACCCGTGAAATATTCACTGAACTGGCGAGTTCGTCGGTGGAGAATTCCATCGTCGGATGCTCGTCAATCCACTGGCACAGCGTGCGCAGCGTTTGTGGCGTGAGGCCTTTCGGCAGTTTTTTAGATTCTGCCGCCGACGGGTTATTGCCATGAATTAACCGGTCAACGTCCGACTGCTCGTAATATTGCTGGTTATCCATCAACGTTTTTTTTTGCTGCCAGCCCGTCAGTGCTTCCTCGAAACGAGAAAACTGGAACGGCTTGATCAGATAATCCACAACGCCGTAATTCAGCGATTTCTTGATGGTTTCAGCATCGGCGGCGGATGAAATTACGATCACGTCGATAGGGCAGCGAGCATCACGCAGCTCAGGAAGTAAATCCAGGCCGTTGTCCTGTTGCATGTATACATCGAGTAAAATCAGGTCGATAGACAGTTCTGAATTCAAAACCAGATCTTTCGCCTGCTGTAACGTCGACGCCGTGCCGCAGCACGCGAAGCCTTCAATCTGGCCCACGTAGCAGCGATTGAGCTCGGCTACCATGGCATCATCATCAACTATCAGCACATTGATCAAGAACTTGTCCTCTCACCATCCCAGGGAAGTTGTACAAAAAATTGGGTATAAACATCGGGTTCGGATTCCACGTTAATGGTTCCGCCGAGGCTTTCAACTTGCTGTTTTGCAAGGAACAACCCCATACCACGTTGATCACCCTTGGATGAAACACCTTTCTCAAATATTGCCTCGACGTTCTCCGGTGTAATCCCCGGTCCGTCGTCACTGACAACGCAGGCCAGCGAGCCATTCTGATAATGCAACAGCACGCTGACTTCACCGTCCGGCTGGTCACCCAGCGCATCCAGTGCATTTTCAATCAGATTTCCCAGCACGGTGATCAGCGCCGCGACCTGATTTTCATTGTTGTTATCAGGCAACAGGCTGTCATCGCTGAGCGTCAGCAAATGACGAGTATCCGATGCCCGGTTAATCTTACTCAGCAGGAATCCGGCGATGACCGGAGACTTAATTTTCAGCAGCAGGGACCCGATTTCAGCCTGATAATTATTGGCTGTTTTGAGAATGTAATCTTCCAGCTGCGTATAACTTTTCATGTGCAGCAAACCCAGTATCACATGGAGTTTATTCATGAACTCATGCGAGCGTTCCCGCAGCGAATCGGCGTAGTTTACCATGCCGCTAAGGCGCTGCATCAACTGGCTGACTTCCGTCTTGTCCCTGAAGGTACAAATTGCGCCAATAATGACGCCGTTATTACGCACTGGCACGGTATTGCTCAGCAGTAAACGCCCTTTGTAGTTGATCTCTTCGTCCCGGCGCGGAACGCCGGTATTAAGAACATCTCGTAGGTTGGCGATAAGCGGCAGGGAATCCGTATTCGGCTCCACGTCCGTGGCGGTTTCCTGAAATATCTGGCGGGCGGTCTGGTTGATGAGCGTCACATGTGCGTCCTGGTCAACGGCAATCACGCCTTCTTTGATGGATTGCAACATAGCCTGACGCTGTTCAAACAGCGTCGAAATCTCATAAGGTTCGAGCCCGAAGAGAATGCGTTTAAGCATTTTGACCAGGAACCAGGTGCCCAGCGCGCCAACCATCATGCCAAACAGCACGGTCCAGAGAATGCTCCAGCGGCTCTTATTGATTTGCTCGGTGACTTTTACCAGCGAAATGCCGATGGCGACCACCCCTATTTGCTTGTGATGATCGTCATACACCGGCGTAAAGACGCGCAACGCTTTATCCAGCGTCCCTTTATTTATAGAAACATTTTCGTTGCCAAGTAGCGCAGGATTGATGTCATCTCCGATAAAATGATGACTGATCACATCGGTATTCGGATGTGAGAAACGTATCCCGTCCATATTAGTCACAACGACAAACAGCAGGTCGTTGCGCTTCTGCACTGCGCTGGCGATCGGCTGTATTATCCCGCTGTCAGGAGAAAGTGAAAGGGCGTGTTTCACTTCGGGTGAATCTGCCAGCGTTCTCGCCACGGCCAGCGCTTTATCTTTAACGCCATCACGCGTGGTATCGCTGACCTGGACGAAATAAAGCAGATGGACGACCAGCAGCACGGATGCAATGACGGCGCTGATCATCAGAATGACGGAAGTACTGAGTTTCATGGGGTGCTTGCGCACTGAATGACGTTGCTGCGAGTCGCTCATCGGAGCCCCAAAGACAAAAGAGCAAAATGCTCATGAATAATGATGAATAGTTCGCGTTAAACGTCCTGTGCCGATGTAACGACTCTGGCTGAACGATGAACTAACCCTGTTCAGCCATAATGATATGTCTATTCGATTGATCTTACCGCTATTTAATACTTTCTAAAGTGCGTTTTGCGGCGTGCCTTCCAAGGTTGTTTGATTTTCTTTCATCCAGCTCGGCTTTGATCTCTTCATAGTTATCATCAAGACGATAATAACGGCCTATCCAGAACATCGAACACAGGATTAGCGCAGCCGGAATATACAGATAGCAGGCTTTGATGGCCAGCAGCGCCTGAGGGCTTTGCGCCTGATTGGCGAGATAACCTCCGGCAGACAGCAGGATCCCGCTGATAGCTCCGGCTCCGGCCATGGCGACTTTTCCCAAAAAGCCGTTAACTGAGGTCAGAATACCTGCGGTGTTAATCCCGGTTTTCCATTCGCCGTAATCCACCGGATCCGCCTGCATGGAGAAATAAATGGCAGTTCGCTGACCCGCGCCGACAGATAATAGGGTGGCCCCTGCCAATAGGCCGACGATGGCATTGCCGGAGAATATCATGACCAGCATACCGGCTAGGTTAATCGCGCAGGAGATTAAATAGACGTGACGTTTTTTCATTCGCGCCGCCATAAACGGAACGGTTAATGTTCCCAACAGCGGTACAAAAGTCGAAATACCTGCGGCAACGGCAGTAATACTCGTGTCGCCCACGTAATAATTAAAGAAGTAGACCAGCGCGCCGGTCTGGAAAAAGAATGCGCCCCACATCAGAAAAATATTTACCGCAAACACAAACCACGGACGGTTGTGGCGCAGACTGGTCCACGCGCGACCCAGCGTCATTTTTTCATTCTTAACCGTAATGCTCTCTTTGACGTTTGCAAAACTCAGCAGCAGGAAGAATACGGCGATCCCCCCAAAAATCATCGCGGTATAGAGAAAGCCCGATTGCTGATTTCCGTTGCCCAGAGAATGCACCAGCGGTAAGGTCGCAACGGCCACAATAGTAGAACCGAGTGAACCCATCACAATACGTACTGCCGAGAGCGTGGTGCGTTCTTTCGAATCATTGGTAATGAACGGCAGCATCGCGCAAAACGGAATATTAACGAGCGTGTACAGAAACGAGAGGCACAGATAGGTCAGGAAGGCGTACCAGAGTTTACCCGTCAGACTGAAATCTGGCACATAAAAGGCCATGACACATAACAGACCAAACGGCACTGCACCCAGCAGCAGGTAAGGGCGGCAACGACCCCAGCGGGTGTTGGTATTGTCGATAAGCAATCCCATCAGGACATCCGCAACACCATCAACCAGGCGCGTGACTAAAAACATCAGCCCGGCGTAATAGGCGGGAAGACCCATGATATCGGTATAAAAGAACATGAGGTACAGCGAAATCATCTGCCAGACAAGGTTACAGGAGAGGTCGGCGATCCCATATCCCAGGCGTTGACGCCACAGGGAAAAAGTCGTATTGCGCATGATGTAGTCTCTTCAGGGTTACGGTTATTTTTATTTTTGAGTTAACGACAAACTATATTTGCGGATGAAATACGCCGGTGTGCAGCTCCACGCATGGCAATAGCTGTTGATGAGTTTGCTGCCATAAGGGGAAAAATCAGGGTGTTTGGGATCGTACATTTCCCAGAACGTGTCGGCTCCGGCCTGAACCATCCCGCCCCAGTATTTTTTGATTTCCTGCACTGCATGCTGCGTTTCACCGACGCTGAGCAGCGCGTCAATAAAGTGGTGCATCATATAGGGTGTATTCATCCCTATTTCGGGCGGATTCGCCAGCAGACGGCTGATCAATCGTGCCCGGAAATTATTGTCTCCAACTCCGGCCAGAACCAGCCATATCTGCGAAGCGCAGGAAACCTGTCGCCCGGCACCGCTGATGAAAAAACCTTTTTCTTCATTCCACAAATTTTGCATGGCCGCGTCTTTAAGCACATCGATTCTGGCGGTCAGCCAGGTGACTTTCGCTCTGTCGATTTTTTGTGCCAGTTCCCGTGCTTTCATCAGGCAGTAAATCAGTACGCCCTGTGCCGGAGCCTGTTTGTTCAGTGATTCGTGCCAGTCGATGAATGCCCACCAGTCATCGCTGTCCTGCAATATCCCACTTGCGCCAACGCGTTCCAGTGACAGCTCAATCTGTCGCCACGCAACCGGCCAGAGATCCTCCAGCGTTTGCTGGTCATCGGTAGCCGCGATGAAATCAGCCAGTGTTGCCACAAAAAATAAAGCATAATCAAACAGAAACGTATCATCAGCAATGACGTCTGGCTTCATAAACAGATTGGACGACACCATGCCATCTTCGCGCGTGACCCCGGCAAATAAATAGAGGCAACGTTTGACCAGGTCGTTTTGCCCGAACGTCTGGTAATTCACCAGCGCCTGTAAACGCAGATCACCCAGCCACAGACGGCGGTCGCGTTTTGGCCCGTCCTCGAACACCTCCTGCATGCAGTTTCTAAGCGTCAGAATGCTGACCTGGTCGATCTGGCTCAGCAAGGCATCCGGATGATGCAGTGGTTTGAGTGATGTTCTATCCGCAGATGTCACCGTGTTCAGATGAATGTCGCTCAGCTTCAGGTTAAATTTTGCTGAGGTGGAGATGACTTTTATCTTCACGTAACGACAGCAATAGCGGCGCGGCAACCGGACCAGTTCAGGCAGCACATCCAGATAGATATCCGCCTGTTGCAGCCAGCTGCTGCTCAGCCAGCCGTGATATTCGCTGAACGGTTCGGCCATTTCCGCCGGCGTCTCACCGAAGATTAATTGCAGATGGGCTGGCGCATCCGGCGGGCTGCCAGCGGATCCGCACCGCATCTCAAAATACCCTACGCAGTGCGTACCAAAATCGACAATGACTTCATCACCCGGAGCCAGTTCCTGCTGCATCAGGCAGGCGGGAAGGGCGCGCATAACGGCTTTCCAGCCCTGGGCTTCGGAAGCGTCGGCAATGACGTCCACCAACCCGACAGGTGACAGACAGGTTTGCTGCAACGCCGGTAAAAGACCGGCGGCGGTTGCTAAAAAACGCTCATTGCGATGGAAAGTCAGACTGCTGTTTTTCTGTATCCCCTGAGACATACCCGATTCCTGATTAATGATCTGTGAAATGGAGTGTGCGCCAGGCTCTGAACGCCAGCTATTCTGTGATTGCCAGCTTTGTGCGGAAAATGGCAGCCAGCGTGGGGTATGAAAGGGGAGGATCACATATTCAGAAATCGGATTCGCTGGCCTGCGGGGAATCCCTTATGTTGATTGTCTGCAAGGATAAAGGATCTGAACGAGACAAATCACCTTATGGATAAACTCAAAGTGGAAGCCTATTTTTCTTCTGTTGAGGAGAAGTTGTCGGTTTACTCCAGCGACCCGGAAGATAACAACAGCGAGCATTGCCACGATTTTGACGAACTGGTGATTGTGGACAGCGGCCACGGGTTGCACGTTATCAACGGCAAACCGGTTTTTATTCAGGAAGGCGACGTGTTTTTCGTCCGAGACAATGACTACCATTTCTATGATGAACTCGGCACGCTGAAACTGATTAATGTACTCATCAACCCGCGGACTGAATTCAACTATCTGACCAATACCGAACGCCTGCTTTCTCCCTTTTCTGCCAGCGGAGGCAGTGGATACGGCTGGTTATTGCCGGAGGTGAAAAATCATTGCCGGGATTTAGTCGGGCAGATGTTTACCCGTGCGGGTAAAAGCGACCGGAGCGTGCGGGCGGTTCAGCAGGAAGGGTTATTTTTCCAACTGATCATGAGCCTGGTTAACCAGAGGGAAAGCGAGGATCGCAATCATACGCAGTACAAACTTCACCGCCTGTTGGGGTATTTGCAGGAACATTGTTTTACAGAGATTAACTGGGTGGACGTCGCTGACGAATTCTTGCTGACGCAGCGCACGCTGTTTCGCCGCATAAAGGAAACTACCGGGATGACCCCGGAAAACTATCTGAAAAGGCTGCGTCTGGTGTCGGCACGCGTCAAGATCAAAAACACGGAAACCTCTATCACCGATATCGCATTTATGTGTGGTTTTTCAAACAGTAATCACTTCACCACTTCCTATAAACAGGTGTTTGGCATTACACCGTCACAGGAAAGAAAAAAGGCCTGAATTTCTTCAGGCCTCGCAGAGACGAACTTGTAGTGTCTTACTGGAAGTAGATATCGCCGTTTTCAGCTTTGGTGATCTTACCGTCAGTGTCGGTGATCAGTGCGTAACTGCCGCCAATGTACGTCCAGTGTGTACCTGCATCCGGCGCTGGAAGGTGACGTTCCTGCCAGCCGATAATTTCATAAGGCTTGGTGCGATACAGCGCCGGAACCTGATCGCCAATCGAGTAAAGTTTGGAATCATCGTAGAACGATTTGATTTCGTGAGAGTTTGATGCCGCAAACGCGGTATTGGCCAGTGGTAATAATGAAGAAACAACCAGAGCCGATAACATAACAATTTTAGAATGACGCATAGATTATCCCGTTTAAAATCATCAACGTAATGCCTGCCTCGGTGATATGCCGCCAATCCTTTGTGTAAGCAGTAAAGCCGAAACCTGTGCTTTTTTGTAGGACAGGATAATAACGAGAAAATCCCCCGATGGCGGGACGATTTATTGTGTCTAAATGCAAATGAGACAGCGGGCTATATCAGTCAGGGGATTTCTCTACCGTAAAGGAAATATCCACAATAAGAATTTTCCTATGTGTTATATTTAAATCTGTTATTTTTTTTCTTATGTCGGGTTTATCACATGCCGGATATCCGGATAATTTGCGAACAATGCGGTTCAGATCGCTTCAATGCCACAGTGAGTACGCCGTTTGCAGAGGTTGTGCATACTATCCAGTGTGCCGAGTGCGCGCATCCTGTGAGAGTGGATGACGTGGTTATTTTCAGAGACGGAACATACATCAGCGGGACATTCGATACGTCATCGGGAAGTCAGAACAGGCTGAATGATTTCGATATCTGAAAGGCGAGAGAACTATTCTTGAAGAGAGCTAAAAATACAGCGGGTCACAACGGAAGATCCAGTTTATCAGCAGGAGAGACGGTGGATTATTGGCGGGTGCGTCATGGGATTCCTTATTTAACATAATCATGATTATGCGCACCAAATTCAAGATTAGGTTATGCTAAATATCAGCCACACCAGCGGTTACGTCCCTGGCTTTTGGCCCGATACAAAGCCGAATCTGCGGCAGAAATCAGTTCGGCGACACTTTTGTCATCACCTGAACTTGCGATTCCCATACTGACTGTCACGATGTCGCTGACGTCAGATTGCAGATGAGGTATTGCCTCCTGCATTAGCAATTTATGAATTCGTTCTGCCACTAATTCCGCTTCTTTTGCCGATGCATCCGGCAGTAACAGAAGAAACTCCTCGCCCCCGTAACGCGCCACCACGTCTTCGGGCGTCCGCACGGCAGCTTTGAGTATTTTCGCCATCTTCACAAGGCATTCATCTCCCGCCTGATGTCCATAATGATCGTTGTAACGCTTGAAATAATCGACATCCAGCATGATCAGGCTAAATGGAACATTGCGGTTGATGGCCATGTTCAGATGGACTTCCATTGCCCGCCGGTTGGCCGTTTCCGTCAGCGGATCCTGATTAGCGATGGTTTCCAGGCGAGTAATCAGCAAAAGATTATCCTGATGACGTTCCCAGTTCTCATTAAACCAGCGTTGCAGAATCTGCCTTCCGTAGATCAAAATCAATGTGAAGAGAACCCAGATCACGAAGAAGCGAACGTATATCTCTGAATAAAGGGTGATATTCGCCGCAAGAACGGTTATCCAAAGCGGAAAAACAGACAGCAACAAGCCACGCGGATAGAAGTACAGTCCGGCAAGCGCGGTCAGCATCAGAATAATGGCAAGAGGATAAGCTATCGGGAGCGCCCAAAACGTCACAAAGATATAGCAACAAAATGACCAGATGAGGCTTATCAGCAGCAGTGAAATATCCAGAATATGACTGAGCCATGCCGACCGATTTTTTGATGCAATCACTGCCGCGCCGGCCATTACGGCAGACATTAACATCGTCAAAAACATCATAATATTGATGGTCTGGAAGATGTTCCCGTGCAGAGAAAGCCCGGCATCAAAATGGCTGAAAAGCTGGTTACGAAAAATGATAATCACAGCAAAACTGAGGTTAATAAATGCCAGCCAGGGGACACTTTTTGACAGCGCGAAAAGGATCATCTCTTCACGGCGCTTCCATTGCGGCATGCTCAGCGTCGGTGGCCTGCGTTGCTCTTTGGACATGAATTAACCTTATAATTATCATTAAGATGCACGTTATCTTGCTTTGAAAATTGAGCGTGTCATAAAAAAGACGCCCCTGACGGGCGCCCTGTTTGTGACAAATGTCTCTGCGAACTGTTAAGGCTCCGCAATAGTGAACCAGAAATCAAATTTATCGAATTCACCCAACATTTCTTTGAATTTCTCTTTATTTCCATCGATGGTGACATCTCCGCTTTCTGACAGATTTCCGAGTTTCAGTTTACCCAGAGCAATGTCATCAAGGGTTGTACGCTTGAGCGTCACGGTGCCATCCGGTTTATCCATCTGTTTATCTTTACTGTAATTCATCACACCGTTTTTGACAGTGAGAATGAATTTCTCGTTGGTATCCGGGAAAATGAGGTTATAGGCATACGATTTATCGCCGGCTTTCGGACCGTTGAGGTGGATGGCCAGGAAATCGAGGAACATCGGTGTCGTCATGCCACGAATGATATCCGGGGAGCTGGTATTTGGCGTTGCCATTTTATGAACACCACCGCGAAGCTCCTGAGCGCCGGAAAGGTAAAAGTTGCGTGCCGGGCCTGATTCAGCCTGGATGGGTAAGCACGCGATCGTTGCCCCACTGTGGCCACTGGTGGCTGCCAAAGGACACCACCGCTTCGCTGCCCCACATATCAATCGTTTCACTAAGGGTGCTGGCCCATTTGGCCGCACTGCGAACCTTCGCGCCACGAAGCGTCAGAATGTTATGCAAAGTATGGTTTGCGTCTTCGGCCAGGTCGATCGCTTTAAACTGCGGGAAGTAGAACAACATTTCAGCGGGAGCTTCGGTGCCTGGCGCCATCTGATAAATCATGTCCACACCGTCTACGGTGAGCTTTTCGCCGGTTTTGCTGATGAGTTTGCTTGGCTGGAACAGGGTAATGTTCCCCGCGGCTGTCGTTAGCCCCAGCCCTCCTCCGACATTTCCTTCCGGGTTTTTAGGCAACAGGTTTCCGTACATATAGGATGCACGGCGGCTCATCACGTTGCCTGCGAAGACGTTTTCACTCACGGCCTCTTCCATAAATCCTTCTGGAGCCACCACGGGGATTTTGCCGGAACGAACATCGTCCTCGTTAACGACACCGCGAACACCGGCGAAATGGTCAACGTGAGAGTGGGTGAAAATCACCCCGGTGACAGGAAGGTTTTCAACTTTGGAATTGATTAAATCCAGCGCAGCTTTTGCTGTTTCAGTTGACGTTAACGGGTCAACAATAACCCATCCCGTTTTACCACGAATAAATGTGATATTGGCGAGATCAATGCTGCGGACCTGATAGATGCCATCGACAACCTTAAACAAACCATGAACTGCCAGAAGCTGTGATTGTCGCCATAAACTTGGATTAACGGTATCGGGTGTCGGCCCCTGATTTTTTAGGTTATGGACTTATATGTTCTTTTTATGTGCGCTATTTGTCGTTTCGCAACAAGCTATCCCAAATTTATCAGGCGTGATTTTTTGACAGAATAAATCGAAGGGTGTGTATCGATACTTAATGGATTCGAACGAGGTTAAGCACCCAATCGACTTCCAGCTAGGGAAGTCGCGAAATAATCTCGGGGTGAAATGATGTGTTCAAAGACGTAAGAATCATGCCCTTCATAAAACCGATATGAAGGGCATTTTTAATCATGTGGCTGACAGATCAGGCATTGTTCAACGGTTTCTCTTCTGGTTTCGTCTGTGAGTTTTCCAGCATTTTGCGTACCGGAATGATCAGCACGAACAGCACCGCAGCACAGATCAGCAGCGAAATAGAACAACGCGCGAAGAGATCTGGCAGAACGTCCAGCTGGTCGGCTTTCACGTGGCCACCAATCAGGCCAGCCGCCAGATTACCCAGCGCACTGGCGCAGAACCACAGCCCCATCATCTGGCCACGCATTCTTTCCGGTGCCAGTAACGTCATGGTCGCCAGCCCAATCGGGCTCAGGCAAAGCTCGCCGAGTGTCAGCATCAGAATACTGCCCACCAGCCACAGCGGGGATACCCCTGCTCCGCCGTTGCTCAGCACATTCTGTGCCGCCATCATCATGATCCCAAAGCCCGCCGCCGCACATAAAATACCGATGATGAACTTAGTGATGCTGCTCGGACGCACGTTATTCTGTGCCAGTTTCGGCCATGCCCAGCTAAATACCGGGGCCAGCAAAATGATGAACAGCGCATTGACGGACTGGAACCACACGGCAGGGATTTCAAAATCGCCGATCATGCGGTTGGTGTAGTCATTAGCAAACAGGTTGAACGAGGTCGGCTTCTGCTCAAACGCGGACCAGAAGAACGCCGCTGAAACCAGCAGAATGAAGCACACCAGCAGTCTGGCGCGTTCTTTACGAGTCAGTCCGGCGAACACGAACAGATAGATGAAATAGAGTACGACCGAGGCCGCAATGACGTACACCAGCATGCTGGCAAGTGCGACAGGATTGATGACGATAATGCCCTGTGCGATCAGCGTAACGATAACCGCCACACCGGCTGCCAGCGCCAGCAACCAGCCGCCGACGCCTTTCTTCTTCGCCACCGGGCTGTTCCAGGTGGAATCCAGACCGACTTCGCTGTCATAGCGTTTCATCGCTGGAACGGCGTAAACGCGGAAGATAATCAGCGCCACCAGCATCCCTATACCACCGATACCGAAGCCCCAGTGCCAGCCATGGGTTTTGATCAGCCAGCCGGAAATCAGCGGTGCGATAAATGAACCCATGTTGATGCCCATATAAAACAGTGAGAACCCACCGTCGCGGCGTGTATCCCCTTTTTTATACAGCGTTCCGACCATGACGGAGATGCACGTCTTAAACAGGCCGGAGCCGAGGACGATAAACATCAGGCCGATAAAGAACAGGTTGTCGCCAAACCACGCAGATAAGGCAATAGCCAGATGGCCGAGCGCAATCAGAATCGAACCGTACCAGACCGCTTTTTGTTGCCCGAGCCAGTTATCTGCCAGCCAGCCGCCCGGTAACGCGGCGAGATACATACAGCCTGCAAAGATACCGACGATAGCCGATGCGTTTTCACGCGCCATGCCCATGCCGCCATCGTAAACCGTTGCTGCCATGAACAGGATCAGTAAAGGGCGGATCCCGTAAAATGAAAAACGTTCCCACATTTCTGTGAAGAACAGTGAGCCCAGCGGATACGGATGGCCGAAGAAGGTCCGGCTCTCGTTTTTGTTAACAGAGGATTGCATAAATTCTCCAGAGAAAGTCTTAAGTCGTGCTTGTGAATACTGAAATGTCCGGCGACATCTGGACGGCCGCTCTTCAACATTCAGCTATTATTATCGGGTCACTGGATACTAGTTATGTCTAGCGCCAACCGGGGGACTTTAAGATGAAAAGTCGACAGTTGTCTACTTTTACAGATTTAAAGTCGGCTTTAAGAATGGGGTTATTAGCGGAAACTTGGTGAGGAAATCTGACGTATTTAGAAAATAACTCTATGATTTATAGAATAATCCTATTGCGATGGTTGCCTGGAGTTTAAAGGAAAATATAGAAAAGACGCCGTCACCGCGCGCCTCTTCTGAAGGACAAGTTTTCGTGATTTGACCCAGAAATCGACGTGGTCGATTCCCTTTCAGGAACAGACCACAGTGTAAAATTCTTCTAATTTTGCACGATCCGGCAACGCCGTCATGGCGCCCCTGGCTGTCGTTGCCAGCGCACCGCAAGCCAGTGCCTGACGGACCGTTTGATTCCAGGCGTTTTCTGAATTCAGCGGCCAGTGCTCCGCCAGCCCGGCCAGTAATCCGGCGACAAACGCATCGCCCGCGCCGGTGGTATCCAGTGCTTTTACTTCCGGAGCCGGATATTGCATCAACGACGCATCTTTTTTCCGGTAAACCGACACACCATTTTTGCCCTGTGTGACCAGTAAAAGTTCAGGGTTGTGACGGTCGCAAAGACGCAGAATCCCCTCAGACAGCAACACTTCACCGGTCAGGTATTCCAGCTCGTCCTCCGACACTTTGATGATATCGGCCAGAGACAGCGCCTGTGTCAGACAGTCACGCAACTGATTTTCATCCGGCCATAAATCGTGGCGAATATTCGGGTCAAAACACACCACGCCGCCTGCGGCTTTCATTTGCGCCATCGCCAGCACGGCAGAAGAACGGCTGGGCTCTGCGGATAAAGCAATCGAGCACAGATGCAAAAATTGCCCGGCTTTGAAGGCCGGAATATCGGTGGATTGCAGGAATAAATCTGCGCCCGGACGCACCATAAACGTAAAGGAGCGTTCCCCGTCGGCATCGTTTTCGACCACCACCGTCGATGTGCGATGACTGGCATCCGGCAGCATATGTTCCGTATCTACGCCTTCATCGCTTAACGTTTTCATCAGGAACTTCCCAAACGGGTCATCCCCTACCCGCCCGATAAACGCGCTTTCCCCGCCGAGACGGCTGATTCCCACAGCAACGTTCGCCGGTGCGCCTCCGGGGCATTTCAATAATCGGCCATCGTCTTCCGGGATCAGATCGACAACAGCATCACCCAACACCCAAATTCGGTTTTTCATTTTCATTCCCTGTATTCAATTCCTGTCTGGCCACATGGTCATGTAAAATAGAAGAACCGGTTTAGCTAATCAAGTACAAATGAATTGTCAGAGTTTAGTCATATTTTGCAAACAGGATCACAAATACAAGACATGGCGGTAAAACATCATTGATTAAAGGCAGTGTGGATGATTATTGTGCTCAGGAAAACCAGTTTAGCAATTTAGCAAAAATGGTTTTCCCATAATAATTACACTTACCTTGAGGGATAAAAATGATGATGAAACCTCGCTATCTTGCTGTTGCTATTGGATTAATTCTGTCGAGCGCCGCCCAGGGAGCGGATACGTCGGCCAGTGCCATCGAGGCCCGGCTGAATGCTCTGGAGAAAAGATTGCAACTCGCCGAGAACCGCGCCGCCAAAGCAGAAGCGCGCGCCACGGAAGCAGAAAAACAGGTGAAAACGCTGGAAACACGGACAGCCAGCAATGAACTGCAAACGCTTCAGGTCGCCAGGAATGCTGAAATTAATCAGAAAAAAACGGCTGAAGTGGCGGAACGGACAGAATCGTTAGCCAGCATTAATAATAAAACCAGCAGTGCGCCAGAAGGATTCAAATTTTCGGGCTATGCGCGTTCCGGCGTGATCATGAATGATTCCGGCACATCGACAGAAAGCGGGCCTTACGTCACGCCAGCCGGGCAAACCGGTGGCGCAGTCGGACGTCTGGGTAACGAAAACAACACTTACGTCGAATTAAATCTGGAACATAACCAGACCATGGCCAGCGGCGCGACCTCCCGCTACAAAGTCATGCTGGCGGACGGACAACGCAGCTACAACGACTGGACCGGCGCAACCAGCGATCTGAATATTCGTCAGGCGTTTGTGGAATTAGGTTCTTTGCCGACGTTCACCGGGCCATGGAAAGATTCGACGCTGTGGGCGGGTAAACGTTTTGACCGCGATAATTTCGACATTCACTTCCTCGACTCTGACATCATCTTCCTGGCGGGAACCGGTGGCGGGATCTACGACGTCAAATGGGGAGACAACCTGAAAAGTAACTTCTCACTTTACGGGCGCAATTTTGACGATCTCGAAAATAAGAACAAAGACGACACGCGGATTGAGAACTACATTGTTACGGCGAACAACTACGCCGGACCTTTCCAGTGGATGCTCAGCGGCCTGCGTGCCAAAAATAATCAGGATCGTGAAAATACCGGTTCTCAGGGCGTCACGAATGCCGCCGATACTGGTTTCCATACGATGCTGGCCTACCACGGTGACAGCTTCTACGGGCTGCGCGACGGGACATCCACGACCGCACTGCTTTACGGTCATGGTCTGGGTGCAGAAGTTAAAGCGCTGGGTTCAGACGGTCATCTGACCGATGACGCCAACACGCTGCGTCTGGCAACTTACGGGATCACGCCGTTAAGCAAAAACTGGAGCATCGCCCCTGCCGTTCTGGCTCAGCAGAGTAAAGACCGCTATATCTCCGGCGATGATTATAAATGGGTGACGTTCAACACCCGCCTGATTCAGAAGATCACCGAAAACTTCGAGCTGGCGTATGAAGGCAGTTATCAGTACATGGATCTCGATCCGCAGGGCTACAACGATTACAACAAAGTGAAAGGCGGATTCTACAAACTGACCTTTGCGCCGACCTTCAAAGTAGGTGATATCAGCGACATGCTGAGCCGCCCGGAAATTCGCTTCTTCGCCAGCTACATGGACTGGAGCAAAGAACTGGATCGCTATTCTTCCAGCGATTCGTTCGGCACGGATGGTTTTACCGCTGGCGGACAGTGGAATTTTGGTATCCAGATGGAAACCTGGTTCTAAAAAACAGGGTGTGATTGATGAGGCTGCGCCCGGTTAAACCGGGCGATGTCGATAATAAAAAGGTAAGGGATAAGATGAATATCAATGCAATTGCCACGGAATTACTGCCATTGCTTGGCGGCAAAGACAATATCGCCAGCGCGGCACACTGCGCGACGCGCCTGCGTCTGGTGCTGGCCGACGACAGCCTGATCAATAAAAGTGGCATAGAAAAAGTTGAAGGCGTGAAAGGCTGTTTCAGCAATGCGGGCCAGATACAGATTATTTTTGGTACCGGTCTGGTGAATAAGGTTTACGCCGAGTTCATCAAAGTGGCGGGCATCAGCGAATCGAGCAAATCCGAAGCGGCCAACATTGCAGCGCAAAAACTGAATCCGTTCCAGCGCATTGCCCGCGTGTTGTCGAACATTTTTGTGCCGATTATTCCGGCAATCGTGGCTTCCGGTCTCCTGATGGGCCTGCTCGGCATGGTGAAAACCTACGGCTGGGCCAATCCTGAGAGCGCGATTTTTATCATGCTCGACATGTTCAGCTCGGCGGCATTTATCATTTTGCCGATCCTGATTGGCTTCACGGCGGCGCGTGAATTTGGCGGCAATCCGTTCCTGGGGGCCACGCTCGGCGGTATTCTGACTCACCCTGCGCTGACCAATGCCTGGGGCGTTGCCAGCGGTTTCCACACCATGAATTTCTTTGGTATTGAAATTGCGATGATCGGCTATCAGGGCACGGTATTCCCGGTTCTTTTGGCCGTCTGGTTTATGAGCTTTATTGAAAAACGTCTGCGCAAAGTCATCCCTGATGCGCTGGATTTGATCCTGACCCCTTTCCTGACGGTGATTATTTCCGGATTCATCGCTTTCCTGATTATCGGGCCAGCCGGTCGTGCATTGGGTGACGGCATCTCCTTTGTGCTCAGCACGCTGATCGCGCATGCAGGCTGGTTCGCCGGGCTGGTATTTGGCGGATTATATTCCGTCATTGTGATCACCGGCATCCACCACAGCTTCCATGCTATTGAGGCCGGGTTGCTGGGTAATCCGAATATTGGCGTTAACTTCCTGCTGCCGATCTGGTCAATGGCTAACGTGGCGCAAGGCGGTGCCTGTCTGGCGGTTTATTTCAAAACAAAGGATGCCAAAATCAAAGCCATCGCCGTGCCTTCGGCCTTCTCGGCCATGCTGGGCATTACCGAAGCGGCGATTTTCGGTATTAACCTGCGCTTCATGAAACCGTTCCTCGCCGCGCTGGCGGGTGGCGCACTGGGCGGTGCCTGGGTGGTGGCTATGCACGTGAATATGACGGCCGTCGGCCTGACCGGTATTCCGGGGCTGGCGATCGTACAAGCCAGTTCGATCCTCAGCTATCTGATTGGTCTTGTGATTGCTTTTGGCAGCGCGTTCCTGCTGTCGTTGTTGCTGAAATACAAAACGGAGAGTGAATGATGACGGAAACGAGTTTGCTGAAACAAGCCCTGCGCAGTGTGGTGTCAGGGCAGGTAAAAGTCGCGGCGGATCCATACCGTCCTGGCTGGCATCTTGCGCCTCCGGTCGGATTACTCAACGACCCGAATGGATTTATCCAGCATAAAGGTCGTTATCATGTGTTCTACCAGTGGAACCCGCTGGCCTGTGCGCACGGCGCGAAATTCTGGGGGCACTGGAGTTCAGCGGATTTACTGAGCTGGCGGCATGAGCCGGTGGCGCTGGTACCGTCGGAAGCCTACGAATCGCACGGCTGTTATTCCGGTTCTGCGGTCAGCGATCACGGTCACCTGACGCTGATTTATACCGGCAACGTGAAATATCCGGATGGCAGCCGCACGGCGTTCCAGTGTCTGGCGCGTGAAAACGCAAAAGGTGAATTTGATAAAACCGGCCCGGTGCTGGATTTACCGGAAGGCTACACCGGGCATGTGCGTGATCCGAAAGTCTGGCGAAAAAACGGTCACTGGTTCATGGTGCTGGGCGCGCAGGACCTCAGCCTTCAGGGCAAGGTTCTTCTGCTCCGCTCTGACGACCTGCTCACCTGGGAATTTTCGGGTGAAATTGCCGGATCGAATCTTAACGGATTAGGGGATTTCGGTTACATGTGGGAGTGCCCGGATTTATTCAGACTGGACGGTCAGGACGTGCTGATTTGCTGCCCGCAAGGTCTGCCTGCTGAAGCCGACCGATATCTGAATACCTTCCAGTCAGGCTATTTTGCCGGGCATCTGGATACCGAAAAAGCGAAGTTTCCGCATGGCGAATTCACGGAGCTTGATCTGGGATTTGAGTTTTATGCGCCACAAACGACGCAAACCGACGATGGTCGCCGGTTGCTCATCGGCTGGATGGGTATCCCGGACGGCGATGAGTTTTATCAGCCCACGGTAGAAAACGGCTGGCTGCATACCCTGACCTGCCCGCGTGAACTGACGCTGGAGAACGGTAAAATCATTCAGCGCCCTGCGCGTGAATTGCAGGCGCTTCGCGGCGATGTGCAGGAATGGCAGGGGCTGGCGGACAATGCGCCGGTTTGGGATGTGACCCGCGCTGAAGTGGAAATTGAAACCGTACAGGCCTTCAGCGCTGATTTTGGCGGAGACCTGCTGCTGAGATGGGACGGTGATTGTCTGCATCTGACGCGCAAAAACCGGCGCACCGGATTATCGGAAGAACGTGTCTGGCACGGTTCGTTACGCAAACTGACGGTGCTGTGTGACAGTTCCAGCATTGAGATTTTCATCAACGACGGCAAAGCGGTGATGACTTCACGCTATTTCCCTGTATTACCGGCCAGATTAAACTTCAGCGGTCATTACCCGATTGCGCTGCGCCACTGGCTGTTAGCCGATTGCGTGTTAGAATAAAAACCTTTCCGGACAACAGAATATGGCGCAGTGAAAAAGACCAAACGCATCACTATCAGTGGCATAGCAGAGCTGGCTGGCGTGTCGAAATCGACTGCCAGCCAGGTTCTTAACGGACACAGCAAGAAGTTTCGCATCTCCGATACGACGCGCGATCGCGTGCTTGCCGTGGCCGCTGAGCAGCATTATCAGCCCAGTATTCACGCCCGTTCCCTCAACGTATCGCGCAGCTTCACGCTGGGTCTGGTCGTCCCGGAAATGACCAACTACGGTTTTGCTGCCTGTTCCAACGAACTCGAAACGCTCTGCCGCGAAAACGGTATGCAACTGCTGATCGCCTGCACGGATGAGAACACCAGCCAGGAAACTATGGTGGTGAACAACCTTATCCAGCGCCAGGTTGACGGGCTGATTGTTGCGTCGAGTATGCTCAGCGATGCGGAATATGTGAAAATCAGCCAGCAGTTACCGGTAATTCTGTTTGACCGTTATTTACAGGAAACGCAATTGCCGCTGGTGGTGTGTGAAGCCATCGAGTCTTCCGCTGAGCTGGTTGCGCGGGTGGCGAAAAAGCACCCGGATGAATTTTATTTTCTTGGAGGCCAGCCACGCATCTCTCCAACGCGCGACCGTCTTGCCGGTTATCAGCTTGGGCTTGAGCGTGCGGGCGTCAGCCTGAATCCTGAGTGGATTATGTACGGTAATTATCACCCCAGCTCAGGTTATGAAATGTTTGCCAATCTCTGTGCCCGGCTCGGGCGCCCGCCCAAAGCGCTGTACGTTGCGTCCTGCGGGCTGATGGAAGGGGTATTGCGCTACATGAGCCAGCACAAACTGCTGGAGAGCGATATTCATTTATGCAGTTTTGATGACCACTATCTTTATGATTCGCTCACGGTGAAAATTGATACCGTCGCGCAGGATTGCAAGGAACTGGCCATCCATTGTTTTGACATGATCATAAGTCTGATCAATGAACAACCGACTGAGCAGATTCAAAGCTATTTAGCCCCAAAATTACACTGGCGTCATCCTGATTCGATGGACGCTGCAAACTGAATATCATCTTGCGCGCAGGACTCCTTTCACCCGGGGAATGCGCCTTGAGACCTCAGCTCACATCAATCTGGAAAATGCGTAAAAGCGCCCTTTTCCCCTCTTCTGTGAACGTGACTTCCCGATAACCCGGCGTTCTGATCAGCCAGCCTTTTCGCTCAAAAGCGGCCAGAAAAGCTGCACCGGCATCGCCTCCGAGATGATAGCGACGCTCGCTCCAGTCGAGGCACGCGCAACTGCTTTTGCGTCGGGTGTTCGGGTTCAGAACGGCACCCAGATTCTCAAAACACAGCTTTCCGGCGGCTGTCAGCGAATTGCCATCCGGTTCCAGCCAGCCTTCATCACTCATGAATTCGTAAACACTGACCGCGACTTTCCCCGCCAGATGATCGTAACAGGTTCGTGCGACGCGCAAATGCACCGGTGTTTTAGGCACCGGCGATTTCATGGATTTCATGGAAATCCCCATCAGGGTTTCCAGAAGATGAGCAACATCGCTGCCAGCCAGCCGGTAATAACGATGTCTTCCCTGAGAAAGGCAGGTAATTAATTCGCTGTTAAGGAGTTTGGACAGATGCGCACTGGCGGTCGACGCCGCAATATTTGCCACGGAGCCCAGCTCTGTCGCAGTCCACGCCCTGCCATCCATCAGCGCGCAAAGCATGCTGACCCGCGAAGGGTCAGCAATCGCTGAGGCGACAGTGGATAACGACAGCTCGAGCTGCAACCCGTCATCATCCGTTTTACGTAAATCGTGCAAACTCATTCAGTCGGTACGTCCCATTCTGATGTCACCTGTGTGGCCAATGTATTGTTATCGGTAAGCAAAATCAGCCGGTTATCGTGATCGCTGTACTGCACCAATATGTTAATACCGTTCTGCGCGATGACAGCGGCAATGGCACCCAATTCTCCGGGGCGTTCCTGTTTCAGCTTCCTGATCACCGGCTTTGTAACCTGCCGGACATGTAATCCGGCAGCCGTCAGCACTGTGCGGGCGCGCTCGCCGTCTTCAACCAGAAAGTGCGCATGACTTTCATCGCCCGCCGTAAACACGCCGCCACCTTCGAGCCCTACGCCGTTTTGGCCGAGCACAGAACCGAGACGCGCCAGCTCACCGGGCGCATTGCTGAGAATAACGTGAATATCATACATGCGAATAACGTCCTTTTTCAGATGAATAGTCCCTGAGAACCTGAACGACACGGATCCGGTAAAACGAGAAAATGGTATTGCGCCCTTCGGATTGTGCTGCCTGATGTGTCACATTCTTTTTCCAGGCCAGCACCGATTCTTCGTTTTCCCACCATGACAGTGACAAAATTTTTCCCGGTGTGCTCAGGCTCTGAAAACGTTCAATAGAAATAAAACCCTCAACGTCGTCCAGCAAAGGTTTTAACTCTGCGGCTAACTGAAAGTAGCGATCCTGATGTTTAGGAATGGCGTCTGCTTCAAAAAGTACGGCGATCATAAAATGCTCCGGCAGGAATGTCTTCGGAGCCCACTATAGGGATATGAAACGGGTAACACTTCGTTGGTCAGCGAAATGTTGATGTTGGGCGGGTGTGGGTGCGGATAAGGGGACTGATTCCCTACCTGAAACTCCACTGCACGCTCACCACAAACACTGACGGGAGGATGATCCCCGTTTCTACGCCAAAGTAGCGGGTGAAATTGTATTGAAAGGCATGGTAGATGTACGGAGAGAATCCGACGCCGGTGACTTTTTTGAAGTCCTCATAGGAGCCGTCGTCACCGCAGTGTTTGAAGGCGTCAAAAAAGAATTCGCCGGTATAACCGTAGACACCTTTAAATACCCAGTTGGAATCCCCTTGTATCCAGTCCCGGCGCAGGCCGAGCGCGATACAGCGGTCGCCGAAGCTGTTGTTCATCGTGCCAACCAGAACGCTGTATTTAGAATCTTCGGAGAATTTTCGTTCTACTGACATGAATTTATTATCGAAAAATTCATTGTATTGTCCGTAGTTACCGGTCAGATGGTAAACAAAAGAGCCGGTGTTGAAGGAGTATAAATTGATTTCATCTGCGTGGAGGCTTGCAGTAACGAGGAATAAAAAGAAACACAAAACCCGACTTGATTTTTTTAGCATTTAGACAATCTCTTTGATTATAAAGATGTAATTTTATCTAAAAAATTAAAATCATTGATATGAGCGTGATCAGGCTCATAAAAAATATTCTAAGACAGGATCGGGGTTTGTACAAAAAAGCCACGTGGTAATTCCGGCAACAGCATGGTGACCGTTGCCGGGAATTATTCAGACCAATCATTCATTCATTTTTAACCGGCGTTCCCAGTTCAACATCAACGTGATGGTCCTGCCCGTCGTCGGTGAGCGGGATCTCATCATTTGTCAGCCGCTTACCGTCCAGCGTCACGCGATATTTCTCCGTGCTTTTGCGCACCGTAATCAGATAACGGCTGCTGCCTTGCTGGTAGGCGACGCTGATTTCCGGCCAGTTTTCGGGAAGCTGGCTGTGAACAGATATCGTGTCGTCTTTGCGCGTTATGCCCAGTAACGATTCGGTGATCAGGCGGTACGTCCACCCGGCGGAACCGGTATACCAGCTCCAGCCACCGCGTCCGCCGTGCGGCGCGACCGAATAAATATCAGCGGAAATCACGTAAGGTTCGGCCTTGTACCGTCTCACCGCCTCTGCGGTCAGGCTGTGATTGATCGGGTTGATCATTGCCATCAGTTCCCATGCCCGTTCGATATTGCCCTGTTTCGCAAAGGCCATCACTGCCCAGATCGCACCATGCGTGTACTGGCCGCCGTTCTCACGGACGCCGGGCAGATAACCGCGAATATAACCGGGGTTCGGGCCGTTGCCGTCGAAAGGCGGTGTCAGCAGTTTGATCAAACCGGCCTCATTATCGACCAGGTGTTTATCCACTGACTGCATGGCACTGGCGGTGCGTTCAGGCGTCCCTGCACCGGAAAGCACCGACCAGCTTTGGGCGATGGCGTCGATCTGACATTCTTTATTCAGATGCGAACCCAGTGTTTGCCCGTCGTCGAAATAGCCGCGCAAATACCATTCGCCGTCCCAGGCGTGATCGTTGAGATTTTGTCTGAGCAAGGCGGATTGTTCACGGCAAAGCGTGGAGACGTCCGCGTCCTGACGCTCCTGCGCCAGCTCGCCATAACGTTGCAGTACGTCATAGAGGAAGAAGCCCAGCCAGACACTTTCGCCGCGTCCGCCCAGCCCGACCAGATTCATGCCGTCATTCCAGTCCCCCGCGCCCATCAGCGGCAGGCCGTGCTCGCCCATTTTCAGCCCGTATTTAAGCGCACGCACGCCATGCTGCCACAGGGTTTCCTGCGTGTTGCTGACCACCGGTTGTTCATAGAAGGATTCCTCGCCGGGAGCCAGAAGGCGTGCTTCGAGGTACGGCACGGATTCATTCGCAATAGCCTGATCGCCGGTCACGGCAATGTAATGACTGATTGCCAGCGGCAGCCACAGATAGTCGTCCGAGCAGCGCGTCCGGACGCCATTGCCGGTAGGCGGATGCCACCAGTGCTGAACGTCGCCTTCAATAAACTGCCGCGAGGCGCACAGCAGAATCTGCTCGCGCATGCGTTGTGGCGCAGCATGCGTCAGCGCCAGCGTATCCTGCAACTGATCGCGGAAGCCAAACGCGCCGCCGGACTGATAGTACCCGCTGCGTGCGAGGATCCGGCTGGCGAGGGTCTGATAAATCAGCCAGCCGTTAGTCAGTAAATCGACGGATTTATCCGGCGTGGTGATCTGAATTTTATCCAGCACCTTATGCCAGTGATGATGAACACGATCCAGCTCGGCCTGCGCGGCGCCTTCCTGGAAGAACTGATGGATCAGCGCTTCGGCGTCTTCCGCGTTTTGCCCCAGCCCCAGCGCGAAAATAAAGGTGCGCTGGTCGCCGTCAATCAGCGAGGTCGCTGACTGCACCGCGCCACACGGGTCAAACATCGCGCCGGTTTTATCCGACAGGCGCTGCGTTTTCATTGCTGCAGGGGATGCGGCGGAACCTGTTCTGCCGAGGAATTCACGGCGGTCGCCGCTTACCGAGCAATGTGCGCCGGTCACGGCAAAAAAGGCCGTTCGCGGGGAGCCGTTGCTGGTGTAGTGATTGGTCGCCAGCACGCCGCAGCCCTGCACGACGTGCGCGGCTGAAGTGACAATATGCATCGCGGATTTTACCCGCAAGTCGGCCATCACCCACTCGACATAACCGGTCACCGACAACCTGCGCGGCCTGCCGGACGTGTTGGTCAGCGTCAACATGATCAGTTTGACCGGCGCGTGCTCAGCGACCAGCACCGTCATTTCGCTGCTGATCCCCCGTTCGGTATGCTCAAAGACGCTGTAGCCAAAACCGTGACGCGTCACGTAGCCGCCGGGGCCACGAACCGGCAACGGTGCCGGAGACCAGACGCTCCCGGTCTCTTCATCGCGCAGATAAAACGCTTCGCCGGAACCGTCGCTGACCGGGTCGTTTTCCCACGGCGTCAACCGGTATTCATGGGCATTCTCATACCAGCTATACGCCTGACCACTTTCTGAAATCACCGAGCCAAAATCCGCATTCGCGAGCACGTTCGACCACGGCGCAGGCGTATTTTCTCCATCGTTGAGGACAATCTGATATTCGCGACCGTCTGGCGAGAATCCGCCCAGTCCGTTGAAATAACGCAGGTCACGTGGAGGCGCTGTGATCGGCTGACTGTCGTTTAGGGTGCGTACCGGCAGTAAAGCGGGCAGCGAAACATGTGGTGGCTGCATCCGCTGATTCAGTTGATCCGCCAGCAGCCCGCGGCGGTCGTCGATCACCACGCGTGCAACGCTCATCAGCAGCGTGCGGTCGTCCTGTGTCATCTGTTCGCCATTACGGACAAAAATGCCGCCCGGAATATCGGTCTGGCTGGATCCCGCGCCGGACGCCACCAGACTGAGGATCTGATTTTGCAGCGCCTGCTGGTAGCCGCCGGAATCATTACACAGAATCACAAGATCGACTTTCAGCCCTTTCAGCCGCCAGTAATGGTGCGCGCGGATCAGCAACGTCACCAGCCCGATATTTTCATTGCTGGTCATGGTCAGCAGAACCACCGGCAGATCGCCGGAAAGAGATTGCCCCCACAGCCCGGATTGCCCTCGGCGGTTCGCGCTCACGGCCTGCGCATCACCGCGCATTTCCTGACTGGCAAAAATAAGGGCACCGGCCAGCCGGTTAAACAGCCCGGCATCTTCCTCGGTGGCATTCAGCTGGCGCAGCACCACCTGACTGTGCGACCAGGTGATTTCGAATACCCGATCAGCAATATGGTGATCGCGGTATTTTTCCAGCAATCCCAGACTTTGCAACCGGGTGTCCGCAATACCGTAAACCATATCGATGATGACCGGCACGCCGGGTTTGAGGCGAATGCGCTGGCGGATTGCCATCACCGGATCCAGCACCGCACCGGCGCTGTTACTGAGCGCCCCCGCACGGCGCAGAGCCTGCGGATTGGACGCCGTATTGCCGCGCCCGATAAACTGTGCACGGTCAGTTTCAAATGACGTTTCCCGCTCAACGGAACCGTGGATCGCCATCATGTGGAACATCCACGGGCACTGTTCTTCCGGCTCGCGCGGGCGGCGATGACACAGAATCCCCTCCTGCGCGGGCATCAGTTCAGTCTGCACAAACAGATTGCTGAACGCAGGGTGCGCCGCGTCATTGGCCGCCGGTGCCAGTACGACTTCGGCATAGGTGGTAATTTCCAGCTCGCGGGCATGGCGGCCATGATGCGTGACCGTCATCCGGCGGATTTCGACATCATCTTCCGGTGACACCACGATATGCGTTTGTGTCGTCAGCGAACCGTGCGTGCGGCGGAACTCAGCACCGGCATCGGTCAGCACGGCGTGATATGTGCCCTTTTGTTTGCCGAGCGGCTGCCACGTATTGCTGGTGACGGTGCCGGATTCCGGATCACTCAGATAACAGAAAATACCTCGATGATCTCGCGTTGCATCTTCCCGCCAACGGGTCAGCGTCAGGTCTTTCCAGCGGCTGACGCTGCCACCCGCCTGCGTCACCATCAGATGGTAATTCGTATTGGAGAGCAGCTGAACTTCCGGTGCCGGGCTGTCGGCGTTGCTAAATTCGCGCAGCTCGATATTCACTTTTTGCAGCGTGCTGTCGTGGGATTCGAAGTGACGGCGCGGGCTGTACAGTTCGACAGCATCCGGCACGCGTTCCTGCAACAACAGGCGAGCAGACTGGAATGCCGCATTCGCCGCAAAGCGCGCGTTCATTGGCGCATCGAGCAGCACATTCGCCAGCGCCAGAAAACCCATGCCCTGATGATGAGCCATATACGAGCGCACCACAATGTAAATCTGCCCGCGGATCAGGCGGGACGGCGTGTAATCGAGCGCATCATAAAAACCGTATTCCCCGCGTGCGCCGCGATTTTCCAGCTCATTCAGATTGAGACAGGCTTCCTGCGGCCGGATCATCAGTGCCATCAGCGTGGCGTACGGTGCCACCACCATGTCTTCGGCAAGACCACGTTTCAGCCCGAGCCCGGGCACGCCAAACGCGTGATACTGATAGTTCTGGTTGAGATCAAACGCGGCATAGGCCGATTCAGAAATCCCCCAAGGCACCTTGTTCTCCCTGCCCCAGGCGATCTGGCGGTCAACGGCGGTCTGGCACATCTGCACCAGCAGCGTGTCGGGATAAGCGGGCATCACCAGCTGCGGCATCAGGTATTCAAACATCGAGCCGCTCCACGACATCAGCGACGGTTGTTTGTCGATCACCGTGAATAACCGGCCCAGCGCGAACCAGCTTTTTTGCGGCAACTGATTGGTGGCGATGGTGACGTAGTTGGTGAGGCGAATTTCAGACGGCAGCAGATCGTATTTTCCGCTGTCCATTTTATGCGCCTCGCAATTGTAGCCGACGCTCAGCAGATGGGTGTTTTTGTCATACAGGAACCGGAAATCCATGTGCGCGTGGTCGTTCAGGCGTTTTTCCAGCTCACGGATGATGTCCAGCCGCTGACGCGCCAGCCCGATCGCGCGGGATAAACCCGGCTCCGTTCGTGCATCCTGTTGCGCCAGCCATTGCAGCGAAGGCAGTTCACCGCTTTGTACCTCCGGCGTAAACACACTATAAAACTCAGTCCACTCTTCCAGACCGGCGTCAATTTGTGCGGCCAGACGTTGCAGCCATACGCCATCTGCAGGTGTGAGCAGCGCGCGCATTTCCCGCAATGGAACCAGCGCCTCCGTGCCTGCTGTTTGCGGCATCAGCTGGCGGAGTTTGTTCAGCAGCGGCGATTGTGTCTGCTTTTCGGCCATTTGCAGGGTATCTTCCAGCCCGGCCAGCCACCGTCCGATATCCGTCGCAGGCTGCGTGCGCCACAGCCGTAAACCGGTGCTCAGCGTCAGCAAATGCCCGGCCAGATTGCCGCTGTCAACGCTGGAAATGTAGCGCGGATTCAGCGGTTCCAGCGTGCGCGTGTCGTACCAGTTATAAAGATGACCGCGATAATGCTCGAGTTTGTCGAGTGTATCGAGTGTCAGGCTGGTGCGTTCCAGCACCTCTTTTTGCGTGAGATAGCCGAAATCCCACGCGGTAATATTGGCCAGTAAAGAAAGGCCGATATTGGTGGGCGATGTGCGGTGCGCAATCGTGGGCTGCGGGATTTCCTGGAAGTTATCCGGCGGCAGCCAGTTTTCGGTTTCAGTGACGAAATCTTCGAAGAAGGCCCAGGTCTGGCGCGCTGTCTGGCGCAGGAATGCGTGTTGCAGAACATTGAGATCCGGCATCTCGCGTTTGGCCGGCTGACTGAGCCAGCACAGAATGCGCGGCCCAAGAAACCACAGAATGCCCAGCGGCAGTGCGAACGCCAGCAGCGGCAGATGGGAATACGCCGACACTAAGATCACTGCCACACCGGCCAGCGGATTGGCCCACATCCGGCGGTAAAAATACTCCGGTGAATGCGCCCGGTTTTGCGCACTGATACTCAAGCTTGACCATTCGTGCAATTTGCGATGGCTGACGTTAAGCCGCCACAGCGTCAGCAAAATTGCCTGTACGGAATAAACGGCTTCGTGCGGCAAGGTCATCAGGTGCAGAAAAATACGCGAAACACGGCTGACGGTGGCAGAAAACACGCTTTTCAGATGTGGGATCAGCGCGCGGCGCGGGCCTTTATTGAATAAATCCAGCACCAGCGCAACCAGCGCGGGGAACAGCAACATAAAGCTGATAAAACCGAACCAGTAAAGTTTGTTGGGCACCAGAATCAGCGTGCTGAAAAGGAGGATTAACAAAGCGGGCGCGACCAGACTGCGTCGCAGGTTATCAAACAGTTTCCAGCGTGAAAGCAGGGTCAGCGGATTGCGCGCGCGCTGGCCGTCCTCCTGTGTGACCCGCAAACCCAGCCAGTTCAGAAGCTGCCAGTCACCGCGGATCCAGCGGGTTTTACGTGCGACATCCGCAAGATAATGGTCAGGGTATTGCTCGTACAGCACCACATCGCTGAGCATCCCGGAGCGGGCGTAACAGCCTTCCAGCAAGTCATGGCTGAGCACCAGATTTTCCGGGCAGGTATTTTCTGTGGCCTGAATAAAGACATCCACGTCGTAAATGCCTTTCCCGACAAACGAGCCTTCGCCGAATAAGTCCTGATAAATATCGGACGACATGGAGGAGTACGGATCGTTTCCCGGCACGCTGCTGCATAACGCGGCGTAACGTCCCTGGCCATTTTCCGGGATTTCTTCCGCCAGTCGTGGCTGGAGAATGGCGTAACCGGAAACCACCCGCTGAAGCTTTTCGTTGTACACCGGATGATTCAGCGGATGCGCCATCGCAGCCACCAGCTGATGCGCCGTCGCGCGCGGCAGTACCGTGTCGCTGTCGAGCGTAATCACGTATTTCACCTGCCGTAAATGTTCCTGCGTGCTGCCTTCAATCAGCGAGAACGGCTGACCTTCATCGCGCAGCCAGCGGTTCAGCGCGTTCAGCTTGCCGCGCTTACGCTCATACCCCATCCACACGCCCTGCGCCGTATTCAGTTCACTGTCGCGATGCAACAGCGTAAACCGTGCGCCCTGCGTGGCGGGATAGCGGCGGTTCAGGGACTGGATCTGGCGGGTGGCGTAAACCAGCAGCGCGTCATTTTCAGGATTGTCTCGTTTATCGCTGTCATGGAAATCACTCAGCAGCGCGAAATTCAGGTGCACGAGCATGTTGCCGAGATAACACACCTCGAGACTGTTAATCAGCGCATCGATATTTTTCTGGCTGCCCAGCAGACAGGGTATGACCACCAGCGTGCTGGCGCTCTGCGGGATGCCCCCGGCAAATTCCAGACGCGGTAACGGCTGCGGCGTGCGGCTGCGGGTAGTGATTTCACTGAGCAGATTGAGGGCAAACTGGCTGGCGACCAGCACCACCGGAACCAGAAGCGCCCACCAGAGCCAGTGCAGCGCCGGATGCGCCGAGCGGTAAAGCGCATCGGCGGTAACGGCGGTCGTCAGCAGCAACAGACTGCCGAGCCACGAAAGCAGCGGCGTCTGGCTCAGTCTGGCGCGTATGCGGGTGATCAGGGAAAAACGTGCGTTGAGATCTTGCTCCAGCGCTTTACGCCCGGCATCGATCAGATAGTACCCGACGTGTTGATGCTGATAAGAACCGGTTGCCTCGCGGGCCAGCGCCACGGCACGGGCGGCGACAAAGGCTTCGTCATGACGGGAATTGCGCGAGAGACGTTCAATCTGATGGCGGTAATTGTCGCGGGTATCAAAATGCATCAGCGGATAAACTCCGGCCGGATCGCCCTGCAACGTCTGCTCCACCACGCTGAGATTTTCGGCAAAATCAGCCCAGTCCATTTCGGTCAGCTGGCGTAATCCCATAATGCTGTTGCTGACCGAAAGCTGATTCGCGGCCAGCTGCTGGTTAAACTTGTCGATCACTTCACGCTGCGTCAGCCCGACTTCGCTCAGGCGTTGTTCTACCCATGTCAGCGGCAGTGCCAGCATCGAACCATGCCCTTGTAAGCGGCGCACCAGTTCGGCGACAAACGCGCTGGTGCGCGGCGGATTGGTGCGCGCCATATCGGCGATAATAATGATCTGACCGGACGGATCGTTTTCGGCGCTGTCCTGCAATTTATTGACCCAGTAATCGGCCAGATTGCGTTCCTGCTGGGCATTCGCCACTTCAATGCTGACGCGGCGCAGATTCTCGATCAGCGCGAGCCGCAACATGCCGGGAAATGCCCACAGCTCGCCGAGCGTCAGCGGTTTCACGCTTTGGTAGGTGGTGAAGAATCGGGTAAGTGTGGTGATATCCAGCAACCCGTCGCTGTGGCTGACGACTTCCGTGGCGATGTCATAAATACGCGGGCAGAAATGCGGAGCGCCAAGCGACGGCAGGCCTTTGCCGAAGTTTTTCGGCAGCAACTGACGTACCAGGCGGATTTGTTCTTCAATCAGATAAAAGTTATCGAGCAGCCATTCACCGGCGGGCGTAATGCTCGCTTTCTCTCCGTTGCTTAAAATCAGACAGCTTCGGGTCAGGACTTTTTCATTATCATCGAGGCGTTTAAGCAGGTAATACGGGAGTTTTTTACCGGAGAGTTTGTGCGAGAGTGCCAGTTTTCCGCCGTAGCGTTCCATCTGATCTGCCGAGAAAAGCTCCGTGCGGATCGGCACCGGTTGCTCCAGCGCGCTGGCGCGGTGACGCCGCGTGAGGGAGATAACAGGCGGTGCGCGTTTACTTTTGAACCAGTTAATGACAGTTTTTTTCACATCAACATACCTTACGCGGACCCGAGAAGGCAGTTGCCTGAGCTGCAATAAGAGTTCACGTAGAAAGAAGAAAGGACAAAGGTCAGGGAGGCGAAACGGCATATTCCCCTTTGCGGGTAACACTTTTCATACTAGCTTGTTTACCGGATTTCACTGGGTTTATTTTCGTCAGCGCAGAGTGTGAAGCCTGAATTCACTACAAAAAAATCGGGCGAATTTCTCCGCCCGTTTTTTCCGCAATTTTTCACATCACCGTTTCAGCTGATATCTGCGCCGTTGGTGGCGATCACTTTCTGGTACCAGTGGAAAGATTTTTTCTTGTAACGGTTGCCAGTGCCGGAGATTTTGTCATCGAGATCGACATAAATCAGGCCGTAGCGTTTGCTCATTTCACCGGTGGACATACTCACCAGATCGATACAACCCCACGGTGTGTAACCCATCAGATCCACGCCGTCTTCAATGGCTTCTGCCATCGCAGCGATATGCTGGCGCAGATAGTTGATGCGGTAATCATCGTCGATAACGTGGTTTTCATCCGGCTTATCGACGGCACCCAGCCCATTCTCAACAATAAACAGCGGCTTTTCATAGCGGTCATAAAGCTGGTTCAGCGCGATGCGCAGGCCAACCGGATCGATTTCCCAGCCCCAGTCACTGGCTTCGAGGAACGGATTACGCGCCCCGCCGAGCAGGTTGCCCTGCGCGGACACTGCGTCGGGATTGGTTTTGTTGATGGTTGAAGACATGTAATAGCTAAAACCAATGTAATCCACCGTGTGCTGTTTAATCAGTTCCAGGTCGCCAGGCTGTATGTCCAGTACGACGCCCTGCGATTCCCATAAGCGTTTTGCGTAGTACGGATATTTACCGCCCGCCTGCACGTCCGCACAATAGAAGTTAAACGCTTGTGTCTCTTTCAGGGTTTCCAGCTGGTTCACCGGATTGCAGTCGTAGGCGTAGTTGGTGGCGAACAGGATCATGCAGCCGATCTGAATCTGAGCATTTGTTTCATGGGCAATTTTGACCGCCAGGCTACTTGCAACGAACTGGTTATGCCATGCCTGGAATTTGGCCTGAGCTTCCAGCGCGCCGGTTTTGACTGTCAGCCCCTGGCTCATGATCGGGAAATGCGCTGCACTGTTGATCTCGTTGAAGGTCATCCAGTATTTCACTTTATGACCAAAGCGCGTCAGCACCGTGCGCGCAAAACGCTCGAAGTGGCCGATCAGTTCACGGTTTTTCCAGCCACCGAATTCGGTCGCCAGATGCAGCGGCATTTCATAATGGGAAATTGTGATCACCGGCTCGATACCGTGCGCGATACAGGCGTCAATCACCTTGTCATAGTGCGCCAGACCGGCTTCGTTCGGCTGTTGCTCGATGCCGTTTGGATAGATACGCGTCCAGGCGATAGAGAAGCGGTAACATTTGAAACCCATTTCCGCAAACAGGGCAATATCTTCCTCAAAACGATGGTAGTGATCGATGCCCTTGTGGTTTGGATAGGTGTGTTTCGCGGTATCCAGCGTGAAATCAAATTCCGGTGAAGAAACAATGCGTAACCGGTCTTTACCGCCGGGAATAGCATCGACAATCGACAGCCCTTTGCCGTCCTGATCGTACGCGCCTTCGACCTGATTGGCTGCCGTTGCGCCGCCCCACATAAAGCCTTGCGGAAACTTCTCTTTCATAAAAAACTCCCTTGAACAGTCAAAATATCATTGCGTGAATCATGCTGCGAATGAGGATGCCGATGATCGCGCCCGGCAGCGCATAGCGGAACAACCGGACGAAGCGGCTGGCGATCCCCAGAAAAATACCGATACCGGGCAAATCGAGCGTCTGGATCAGAAAACCGCTGGACGCATTGACCTGCTGCGGGGAAAACAGCCCGCGATGAATCAGGTCAGATACCACGCCGTAATAGGCGGTGCCGCCTGCCAGCATTTTGGTCAGCGCGGGCAGAACGTACACGTCCGAAATACTGAAATACCCTAACACCGGCCCGAGCAAACGGGTCAGAAACTCAATTGCCCCGGCTTCTTTTAAAATACCGACGACGGTCAGTGAGAGGATCAGCATCGGCACGGAACCCAGCGCCAGACGGATTGCATCCGAACCCGCGCCATTAATGATGGCGATCAGCCCTTTGCCTGCTTTGTCTTCCAGCGGATTGCCTTCACGTTCCAGCGCGGTTGCAGAAAGACGGCGGCCAAACAGATAGTACGTCGCACTGGCCGCGCCGAGCCCGCCGACAATAGAAATGATAATCGCCGCGCCCCAGTGCAGGCCATAAGGAATAAGCGGATAAAACACGTTGCCTTGCCCCATGGCGAAAAGCATTGCCAGCGTGGCGGCAAGATGGCGGTCAGACGTCCCTCTCTTTTCCATCAGCGCCAGTGATGCCAGCGGTGCGGCGAAACTCACAAAATTCAGCTGGATCAGGGCAAACACAGCCATGCCCGTGACGCCAAAAGGGCGTAAAACCGGCGTCACCAGCCGGACAATCCAGTCGAGAACCCCACGAACTTCCAGGTACTTCATGATGATCAGCATGACCACCATGATTGGGATCAGCGTGTAAAGCGCCACGTTAACTGAAGCTTTCCCCGCCGAAAGAATGATCCCGATAATGTCCATTACCCGCTCCGCAAAAATAAATTGCCAGTAACATAGCGCCAACCCGACGTGTTGTCATGCGGTTGAGCAATGATAAAAAAGCGGCTAACGTAACTGAACGCCTGTCAGCTTCGATGAAAACAGTCAACACGGTGAATCGGCTAACCCCCTCATTTGCCGGACGATCTCAGGAGATTTCCATGTCAGATAAAGTGTCTGCCCAATGTCATTGCGGTTCGGTTGTCTTCAGCGCCGTACTGACCGATGGCTATAACAACGTGCTTCGCTGCAATTGTTCGTTCTGCCGTATGCGCGGCGCGGTCGTCGTCCCGGCTCAGGAAGTCGATGTCATTAAGGGCAAGGACAAGCTCACCGAATACCGCTTTAACACCGGTGAAGCCGCGCATTACTTCTGCTCAGTTTGCGGGATTTACACCTTCCACCAGCGCCGTTCCAATCCTGAATTCTATGGCGTTAATGTCGCCTGCATCGAAGGCGTGTCGCCGTTTGATTTCCCGGTGGTCAGCGTCAGCGACGGCATTAATCATCCGAAAGATGGCGGTAAAGGCGGCGTGGCGGGATATATTCGTTACGAGCCGAAATAAATACGGGGCTAAGGAATCAGTACTAAGAAGTGAAGGTGTGAGGAATGGTATTGATAAAGGGGCACGCGGGATTATTGCCGTTGCGTGCCCTTTCTGTTTCCGGCGCTCTTTATGGTAAAAAGTCAGGCGGCTTTCACGGCGCGAGGCTTCTTCGGAGCGGGCGCTGCTTTTTCTTCTGTTTCTGCTTCCGGCTCAGCGTGCTCTGCGGTGACAGGCTCTGCGGTTTCTTCAGGCGTTTCTTCAACAACGGCCACTGCGGCTTCCGGCATTTTACTGGTACGCAGAATATGCTGAACGGCATCTTTTTGCTCGGCGAGATGCAGCGCAATATTTTCAGCCAGCACTTCGTCAATCTCAAGTCCGCTCTGCGAAAGCCACTCGGTGAAGGTATCTGCCATATCGAGCATCTTGTCGTAAGCGTCCGCATCTTTTTTATTGGCAAATGTCATTTTCTCTTCACCTTTTCTGACGACAACAAATTTTGTTTCAACAGCCATGACTCGCTCCTTATACTGTAATTATATACAGCATATTAATGATGAGTGCAGGATACATCATTCAGTCAGCTTTTTACAGCCCGACTGTATGAAATCTCGACCGGCCTGCGCTACATTCGTACGGTGATCATTAAAACAACCGAAACTCGCGGAGAACACAGTGACAGCAACCGACGTTTGCCAGTGGACAAAAGGCGCATTTCATATCACCACGGATAAAGCCGCGCAGGATATTCCGGCGATACATTGTTATCTCACCCGATCAACGTGGGCTGCCGGAATTGACGAGCAAACCGTGCGTGATTCCGTGGAAAACAGCCTCAATTTTGGTCTGTTTGAAGGCGAAAAACAAATCGGTTTCGCCCGTTTTATCACTGATTACGCCACCTTTGCTTACCTGTGCGACGTCTATGTGCTGGAAGAATATCAGGGTAAAAACCTTGGCGGCTGGCTGGTGGAATGCTGCCAGTCGCATCCGGTTTCCGCGCGCCTGCGTCGCATGGTGTTATTCACCACCACCGCGCCCTGGTTGTATGAAAAATTTGGTTATGAACCGGTAAACCGGCCGGATTATGCGTGGGCGATAACCCGGCCTGATATTTATTTAAAAAAGGATGATTTGAAGAACGAGGCGTAGCTTTTCTTTAACGGCTGGCCAGCTGTGTTGTCAGGGTTTCAATACGTTCGGCCAGCTCTTTGGTCAGCGAGGTCAATTCTATGTTCTGCTGGACTAAAACCAGTAACTGCGCGGAATTTTCTTCAGCCACAGTCTGACGTTTTGCCATCGCATCATCCAGATCTTCCCGGTGCTGAGCATCCGTCAGCGCGTGCGCCTGATCGCGCTCGGCCTGGCGGGTTTGCGCCAGCAGAATCAGCGGCGCGGCGTAAGCTGCCTGCAAACTGAAGGCCAGATTCAGAAGAATAAACGGATACGGGTCGAATTTGGACAGCCCGGAGATGTTCAGGTAGATCCAGACCGCAACAATCACTGTCTGCGCGATGAGAAACGTCGGCGTGCCAAAGAACCGGGCGAAGGCTTCAGCTTTGAGGGCAAACCATTGTTCGCCAAACGTGTGACTGTGGCCTTTCAGCGGGCGATAAAAACGGAATTTTTTGACGGGCTGCATCGTGTTGACTCTCATGTTTCGGTGAAAAAGGCTTACGGCGGGGATTAACTCTATCGCTATTTCGCCGCATCCCATAGCAGTGAGAGCCCTGCCAGCATTAACATGCCGTCAACGAAACGGTGAAAAGTCTTATCCGGCATTTTGATCACGAACTTTTTGCCGATCATCATCCCCGCAACCAGCGTCAGGCCAACCAGAAACCCGCTCAGTAAAACCGATCCCGGCATCGCGCCGATGGCACGAAAAGTAGACGCTTTTGCCAGATAAATGGCAAATGACGCCGCCGCTTCTGTGGACAACAACGCGCCCTTCGCCAGCCCGTAACCGGCAAAAACCGGGATTGTCAGCGGACCGGTCGAAAACACCACGCCGGTCAAAAACCCCACCAGCGCGCCGCTCAGCGCCAGTTGCCCGTCACTGAGCGACAGCGTTTTCATTCTGGCCCAATGTCGCAACGGGATCAGCAGCAGGAAAAAAAGACCGATTAGAAGATTAGAAAGCGTCGCTGGCAGCGCCCACAGCGTGTTCGCGCCGAGTATGGCCGCTGGAATGCCCGGCACGGCGTACAAAAAGAATGCTTTCAGGTTGATGTCTTTGCGCCAGAGGATGACGCGCGAAATATTCCCCACAATGGCCGCGACGGCCATAACAGGGATCGCTGTTTTCGGGCCAAAAGTATAAGCCAGCGCGGGAAGCAGCATGATAGAAGAACCGGTGCCGACAATGCCGCTGATCATGCCCGCCAGAATGCCCATCACAATTATGACTCCATACATCATCACGTCGTATTTTCCTTTTCGGGATATTCACCGCCGCGATAATAGCGTTAAGGAAAAACCTGCACCCGTGATAAAAAGTCACACTTCAGTGAGTAAAATGTTGCGATTAAAAACGTTGTGAATAAAGGAGTCGCCATGCACGCCCTTCCTCCTCTGACGGCTTTACGGGCTTTCTTCGTTGCCTGCCATGCGGGCAGCTATACTGCGGCGGCGCAGGAGTTGTGTATTACGCACGGCGCAGTCAGCCGCCATATTCAGGTAGTGGAAAAATGGTTCGGGGTGAATTTATTCAGCAAAGCAGGCCAGCGGCGGGTGCCGACGCCGTATGCGCTGGAGCTGGCACGTGAGCTGGGCAGCGCCTTTGATACACTGTCGGATATTGCCCTGCGCTACGGCAACGGCGGGCGGAACAACGTTTTCAACGTCAGCGTGCCAACCACGTTAAGCCTGAAGTGGTTACTGCCGCGTCTGAACGATTTCTATGCCCGTTTTCCGCAGGCCAATCTGCAAATCTCCGCTGCCAATACTGAGCAACTGCACATCGGAGGTCATTATGATTTGCTGATCCGCCGCGAAATCAGTGCGACCGAATATTCGGCGATTCCGTTTTTGCAGGACACACATTGTCTGATGGCCTCGCCTGCGCTGCTTAAACGCTTTGCGCTGCGAAAGCCTGAGGATGTGCTGAATTGCCCGAGGATTGAAACCCTGACGCGGCCGGGGCACTGGTATCAGTGGCTGGCAGTTGCCGGACTGCAAAAAGCGCCGGTCAGCGGTTTCCGGCGTTACGATCACTTTCACGTTTCGCTGCACGCAATGCTTGAAGGGATTGGCGTCGGGCTGGGGCCGGTCAGTACGTTATCTGCGGAAATCACCCGCGGAAATCTTGTGCCGCTGTTCCCGCAGATCACGGTCGCGTCCTGCCAGTATCACGCCCTGACGCCGGTCGGCGTGCAGAAAACACTTCTCCATCAGGACTTTGAGCGCTGGCTGGTTATTCAGGGCGCGGCTGACCTTTACTCGTAATTCTCGCCATACAGCCCGATCAGGCGGCGGACAACGCCGTTGGTCCAGCCGAAACCGTCCTGAAGCGGATATTCGCCGCCGCCCCCTTCGCGCGCGGCGTTGCCGGAGATGTGGTATTTCTCAATCAGCTTGTGATGTTTCTGATAAAACTGATTCACCGTGCGCAGCCAGCTGCGGGCGATTTCGTCGCCCAACGCGTCATTGCCGTACAGTTTGAAACCCTGGATCGCCATCCATTGCAGCGGTGCCCAGCCGTTTGGTTTATCCCATTGTTCGCCGGTTTCAAACTCCGTCGCCAGCAAACCGCCGGACGTCAGCAGGCGTTCGCGCACCACGGCGGCGACTCTTTCGGCCTGTCCATGCGTCGCAAGCCCGACAAACAGCGGCACCACGCTGGCGGCAGAAAACAGCGCCAGTTGCTGACGGTGCCAGTCGTAATCGCGGAAACTCCCGTCTTCGTCATCCCACAGATAGCGGGTAATGGCGTCGCGGCGGATCTCCGCTTTCTTCCGGAACAGCGCCTGCGTTTCACGGTTACCTTTCAGGCCGGAGATATTCGAAATTGCGCTTTCCAGTTTGTAGAGGAACGCGTTTAGATCCACCGGAATAAACTGCGTGGTGCGGATACTCGCCAGTCTGTCCGGATCGCGCAGCCAGCGTGAGGAATAATCCCAGCCGGAAGCCGCACCGGCGCGCAGATCGCGGTAAACCTCATGAGCCGGACGGCTTGAAAGTTTCGCCGTCTCCACGTCTTCGCGCCACGATTCATCACGCGGCGTATCCCTGTCGTCCCAGTAGCGGTTCAGCAGCGTGCCGTCCGGCAGGCAAACCACATGACGGTACGCCTGATTGGGCATCAGCGATTCCGCGCCGTCCATCCAGAATTCGTATTCTTTCAGCAGATGATCCAGATAACGCCGAGCACCGCGCACGCCGTCCTCCTCGAACAGTTCGACCATCAGGGCAAATACCGGCGGCTGCGAACGGCTGAGATAATACGTCCGGTTGCCGTTGGGAATATGTCCGTACATCTCAATCATCCAGGCGAAGTTATCGGCCATAGTGCGCAGCAAATCGTTGCGACCGCTTTCCGCCAGCCCCAGCATGGTGAAGTAGGAATCCCAGTAGTAGGTTTCGCTGAAACGTCCGCCCGGCACGATGTACGCCTGCGGCAGCGGTAACAGCGACGACCACGGCACATGATCTTCCGACTGGCGCGTCAGCACCGGCCAGAGTTTGTCGATGTGCTCTTTCAGGGAGTCGCCCGGATCGCTGACGTATTCATCGCCGTGATGCGCCGGTAACGAAAAGTGTGCATCAACAAAGCGCTGCAGGTTAAAACCGGGATGATTTTTTATCCGGCGGTAGCGCAGCAGAATGTCCAGCGGATCCATTTTCGGCGGGCAGTCCGGGAAGGTTTTGCTGTCTTCAAACAGGTGCGAAGACTGCACGGCGGTAAACAGTTCCATGTAACGGTCTGCGGGCGTCAAGGCATCGGATGGCGGCAGGCCTTCGATCATTTCCGGTTCCGGCTCGGCGTCCATCATCCGGTCGAGGATCAGTTCAATGGGTTCCAGTTCAGGGAATTCGTTCGTCTTCAATTTAGCGTTTTGCATATGCGACAAGCCTCTGCATTGCGTTAAAAATGTCACAGCCCTAATTCAGGGCTGTGTTTAGATAAGTTTTTCTCAAGCGACCGCGTTGTGCGCAACGTCGTGGGGGGAAATGGCCAGCAAATCCTGCAAATAGCTTTCGCCCCAGTGCGTAATATCGTTTTTACGCAGGACATCCATCATGGCGTTGTAACGTTCACGGCGCTCTTCCAGCGGCATCGTCAGCGCCTTATCGAGCGCGGTGGCCACGTCATCACGGTCATACGGATTGACGATCAGCGCCGCCGTCAGTTCATTGGCGGCACCGGCAAACTGCGACAACACCAGCACGCCCGGATCTTGCGGATCCTGCGCCGCGACATACTCTTTTGCCACCAGATTCATGCCATCGCGCAGCGGCGTGACCAGCCCAACGTCGGTCAGGCGGAACAGTTTCATCAGCAGGCTGCGCTGGAAATGCTGATTGAGATAAAACAGCGGCGTCTGGTTAAAACTGCCGTACTTTCCGTTAATCCTCCCGACTTCGGTTTCGAGCTGATGACGCAGTTCCTGATAAGCCTGCACATCGCCGCGCGACGTGGGCGCAATCTGGGAATACCGCACTTTGCCGCGATGCTGCGGGAATTTCTCCAGCAACGCTTCAAACGCCAGAAAACGCTCCGGCAAGCCTTTGGTGTAGTCCAGACGTTCGCAGGAAATAATATTTTTCGCCTCACGCAGCTCGCGTTCCATGGCGGCCATTTTCGGCGGCAACGGCCCTTCGGCCATTTTCCGGATGCTTTCGGGCGCAATGCTGATCGGATAAACTCCGGTCTGGAATGTGTTGCCGAACGCCTGATGCAGACAGGTATTGGACGGCTGCAAGGTAGTCAGCTCGCCGAGATTATCCAGAAACGCCTGACGGTCGCCTTCGGTCTGGAAGCCCAGCAAATCGAAATGCGACATCATCTCCAGCAGTGCGTTATGTGGCGGTACGGCATTAAAAATTTCGGGTGTCGGGAACGGAATATGCAGGAAAAAGCCGATGCGGTTTTTTACGCCAAGTTTACGCAGCGCCGCGGCAAAGGGCAGCAAATGGTAGTCATGGATCCACAAGACATCGTCGGGCTTTATCAGTGGCTGCAATCTTCTCGCCAGCAGATCATTGACGCGGCAGTAGCCTTCCCAGGCCTCTCGCTGGTAATCCACCAGATCAATGCGGTAATGAAGCGCTGGCCAGAGTACGGCATTGGAAAACTGGCAATAATAAAGATCGTAATCGTTTTGGTTCAGCGGAACCGAGGCATAGGTGATACCGTCCTCTTCCACCAGACTGAGATCATCTTCCTCCTCGCCTGAGATTTCACTGATTTCTCCGTTCCAGCCAAACCACAGCCCGGACGTGTTTTTCAGCGCATCCACAATACCGACGGCAAGGCCACCCGCGGATTTCGATCCATCAGGAATGGCAATACGGTTTGATACGACAACCAGGCGGCTCATGATTTTGTCTCCATATGAGTGACTGTTAAGTGACGTTGTAACGATTCCAGCCACTGATGTACATCACTGACCCGCGTCAGGCGGTAGCGCGCATGGCTGGAACCTCCTCCGACTTTCACGGAAATCCCTTTCAGCGCGTTGACGACCTGAAAGCCTTTTTCATCGGTCAGATCATCGCCGATAAACACCGGAATACGCCCCGCGAACGGTGCCTGCTGCATAAAGGCCGTAATGGCCGAGCCTTTATCGTTGCCGCGCGGCTTAATTTCCGCCACGCATTTGCCGCGCTGAAGCATTAGCTCGGGATACGCGGCGACCGCCGATTCGGCCAGTTTCAGAACCTGCTGCTGATAAGCCGGTGCCTGACGATAATGCAGGGCAAACGCCATGCCTTTGGCTTCGAGCAGCGTGCCCGGCATCGCGGCCATTCCCTGCTCGAGCTGTTTTTGCAGCGCAAGGGCCACGTCCTCTGGCAACGTCACGCGGTGCAGATTCCCTGCGGCGTCGCGCAGTTCAGCGCCATGAACGCCTGCTGCAGGTAATTTCAGCGGCGCGGCAAGCTGATCAAGCTGATCAACCGGGCGCCCTGAGATCAGCGCCAGTGCGCCCGAGGTAGCCATAGCCAGCGTATTTAGATTATCGCGAACGGAAGCGGGAATCGTGACGGTGTCCGGCTCGTCGCAGATTTCGGCGAGCGTGCCGTCAACATCAAAAAAGAAAGCATATTTCCCGCCACTGAGGGCGGGGATCGGGGGTGTCTCTGTGGTGGTATCCTTAAGTTCTGAGGTCAATTTTATTCTCCTGTATACGTAGCCGGTTGCGCTGAATCGTTATCACTGTTAACGAAAACAGCGCGGCGCAACCTCTCTACAATTGAATAAATATAACCTCTTATAAAGCGTTTGCCGGGACTATCAGAATAATCCAGAAACCGGTTTCCCGAATATTCGGAAAGAATTGCACTTAACTTCCGGCGTATTTGTCATTACAGATACTGTTCAATTTCAATCACTTTAATTCCTTTGCTTTTCGCCAGCCCGATACAATCGGCGGTATCCTCTCCGCCAGAAAATGCCAAAATAATATCCGGGCGGCTGTCTTCTAACATAAAAATATTCCGGCGGATTTCTGCATATTTACCGTGCGCGGCCCAGTTGGCGGGATAGCGCACGATATGAACGCCCGCATCCCTTGCCCAGCGCTCGATCGCACCGCCGGAGGACTGATGTCCGCCGTGGATCAGCACACGGATATTCTGCGATTGCGAATATAAATCCAGTACCCGCGTTAGCGTACTAATACCGGTATAAAACCGGCCTGAACAAATAAGCACTCTCATGAAGTTTTCCTGTTGTTTTTATTATGGGATTCACACGTCTGCATTATTTTCAATTATCGCCCGTAATTCATCACCGTGCCGGTCAATAACAGGATACGCCACGGCAGCAATATGATGATGTACGCGGCGGTAATCGCGTAAAACACGCTGAAAAATATCACCGGATTCCGCCCACGCATTTTTATCATCGCGCAGTTTTTTAAAATGTTCACGGCTGGCGGTGGCTTCAATCTGGCGAATCACCTCTTTTCGCGCCACCAGCTGATGCGCAGCGTCGTGGTCTTCGCCCAGAAATGCGGTTACGGCCAGACGCTGGCTGGTGAGGATTTCCGTATGCAGCAGCGCAATATTGTTCCGTTCGAACTCGCTGAACGTCTCGCCACGTCGCGTCCTGCGTGCGGCCAGCTCCGCCAGGCTGCTGGAAAGAATGTCACCCGCATGTTCGACGTTAATCACAAACATCAAAATTTCCTGCGCGCGGTCGGCATCGGCGTCACTCAGCCCGTCGTGCGCCAGATCGGCCAGATAAGCCCGGATCGCCGCACTCAGCATGTCCAGCGACTGATCCAGATGACGGATTTCCGTGCGGCTGCCCTTTTCCGGTGTCTGAAACAGCACCTGCAACCGGTCGAGCATAATGTTGAGCATATCCGCTGCGCGCAGGGATTCACGCACAGAATTTGATAAACCGATATAGGCGATGTCCAGCCCGGTTTCGTCGAGATACACCGGCATGCCCGGATCACCGGCACGTGCTTCTTCCGGGAAAAGCCGCTCAAGCAGGCGGGCGACCGGCGCGGTCAGGCCGATAAATACCAGCGCCAGCACGGCGCTGAACGCGGTATGAAACCACACCACCAGCTGCGGCGTGGTCAGCGATAAATTGTCTGCAAGACGCGCCAACAACGGCATAAAGGCCAGTGCCACCACGCAACCGGCGCAGCGGATCAGCAGATTGCCCACGGGCAGACGGCGGGCGACGGCTTTTCCGGCATTCAGCACCGGCGGCAGCGCGCCGCCAATGTTCGCGCCGAGTACCAGCACCATTGCGGTGACCGGTGTCATGACGCCCGTCGCCGCCAGCGAGGCGATCAGTAAAATCACCGCCACACTTGAATGGCAAACCAGCGTGAGGATCACTGCCACGGACAGCGCGATCAGCGTATCGCCCTCTAGTCCGGACATCACGGCGCGGAACACCGGTGTGGATTCGATGTGTGCGAGCGTTGCGCCCAGCAGGTTCAGCGCCAACAGCATCAGCCCGAGGCCAATCATCGCGCAACCGGCACTTTCAAAGCCGGTATGGTCACGCATTTTAAAGACGATAAATCCGCTAAGCATCAGCAACGGAACCGCGATCGCGGTGTTGAAACTCATCAGCTGAACCACCAGCGTCGAACCGACGTTGGCACCGAGCATCACGGCCAGCGCAGGCGCGAGGCTCAGCGTTCCGGCGGCGGTAAACGAGGTGGCCATCAGGCTGACGGCGGTGCTGCTTTGCAAAAGGCAGGTAATGCCCACGCCGGACAGCAACGCCATCCCGCGATGTTTTAGATGACGCCCCATCCAGTGGCGTAACGGCGTTCCGAACCCGCGTTGCAACGCGGAGGAAATCATGTGGGAACCCCACAGCAGCAGAGCAATTGCGCCTGCCAGGTTAATCAGTAAGGTGGTGCCAGATTGGGTTGTTGCAAACATAATCGCTCCCCTTTTTCAGGGTTGTCATTGTGAAGCGTGGTGCTATTTTCAGTCTTAAAACGGTGCCGCAAAGTGCGGCGGCACCGGTCAGGTTTTAATGAGAAATCAGGACATCAGAACCACTGTTTAAAACGACGGATGTAGAACGTTTTCATGCCCTGTGCGACACAGCAGTACGCCAGCAGCGTACCGGCCAGCCACGGGAAGTATTGCCACGGCAGCGCCTGTAGCCCGACGATCGGCCCCAGCGGAGAGAACGGCACATAGATACCGACCGCCATCACCAACCCGGTCATCAGCATCACCGGCCACGCCGCCGTGCTCTGGATGAACGGGATTTTCTGGGTACGCAGCATATGCACCACCAGCGTCTGGGACAGCAGCCCTTCCACAAACCAGCCGGACTGGAACAACGTCTGCATATGTTCACTGTTGGCGCTGAACACGTACCACATCAGGGCAAAGGTCGTCATGTCGAAGAGGGACGACGTCGGACCAATCCACACCATGAAACGGCCAATGTTCTTGGCATCCCATTTCCGCGGTTTTTTCAGGAACTCCTTGTCAATTTTGTCCCACGGGAGCGCCAGCTGGGAGATGTCATACATCAGGTTTTGCAGCAACAGCTGAATCGCCAGCATCGGCAGGAACGGGATAAACGCACTGGCAACCAGAACGGAGAACACGTTGCCAAAGTTGGAACTGGCAGTCATGTTCAGGTACTTCATGATATTCCCGAACGTTTCGCGCCCTTTCAGCACGCCCTCTTCCAGCACCATCAGGCTTTTTTCCAGCAGGATAATATCGGCAGATTCTTTGGCGATATCTGTACCGCTGTCGACGGAAATCCCGACGTCCGCGTCTCGCAACGCCGGTGCATCGTTGATACCGTCACCGAGGAATCCGACCGTGTGGCCGTTGGCCTGCAACGCTTTAAGCACCCGCGATTTTTGCAGCGGCGTCAGTTTTGCAAACACCGTGCGCTCTTCCACCAGCTCACGCAGCGTGGCGTCATCGAGGCGTTCAATCTGTGGCCCGAGCAGCGGTTCGCCCGGTGCTAATCCCACCTGATGACAGATGCGGCTGGTCACAACGGCGTTATCGCCGGTCAGCACTTTTACGCCCACGCCGATATCACGCAGCGCCGCAATGGCCGGGCCGGCAGATTCTTTCGGCGGATCAAGGAAGGTCAGGAACCCTTGCAGGATCAGGTCGTGCTCATCAGTTGTGCCGTACTGTTTTTTCGCCTCGCTCTTACGGATGTCACGGCTCGCTACAACCAGTACGCGGAACCCTTCCTGGTTGTAGTCATTCGCCAGCGCCAGCAGTGCCTCACGGCGTGCAGGCGTCAGTTCCACCACCGCACCGTTTTCCTGCATGTGCGTGGAAATACTCAGCATTTCCTCTACCGCACCTTTACAGATCAGCAGATGGTTTTCCTTCGCATCTTTCACCACAATCGACAGACGGCGGCGGACGAAATCGAACGGCATTTCATCCACTTTGCTGTAGCCCTGAGGCCGGGTGAATTTTGAAACGCCATTCTCGGAGAAGTGCAGAACTGCCTGATCCATCAGGTTTTTGATGCCGCTCTGGTGATAACTGTTCAGCCATGCCAGCGCCAGAACCGACTCGTTTTTTGCTCCTTTTGTGTCGATATGGTGCTCAAGAATGATTTTGTCCTGCGTCAGCGTGCCGGTTTTATCGGTACACAGAATGTCCATCGCGCCGAGGTTCTGGATGGCGTTCAAACGTTTGACGACCACCTTGCGTTTCGCCATCGCCATCGCGCCCTTCGCCAGATTGGCGCTGACGATCATTGGCAGCATTTCCGGCGTCAGCCCGACGGCGACCGCGACGGCAAACAGCAGCGCGTCCCACCATTCGCCTTTCATGATGCCGTTGATCAGGAAGACCACCGGCACCATCACCAGCATAAAGCGGATCAGTAACCCGCTGACGCTGTTCACGCCGCGATCAAACGCCGTCTGCACGCGGGTGCCGACAATGGCTTTCGCCAGCGAGCCAAAATACGTTCTTGGCCCGGTCGCCACGACGACGGCCTGCGCCGTGCCGCTGACCACGTTGGTGCCCATGAAACAAATGTTGGGAATATCCAGCAGATTTTCATTATCCGCACTCACGTCGCTGGCCGATTTTTGCGCCACGTCGCCCAGCGTGTCGTACTTTTCAACCGGCAACGCTTCACCGGTCAGCACGGCCTGGCTGATGAACAGGTCCCGCGATTCAATCAGACGGACATCCGCCGGGATCATATCGCCCGCATAAAGCTGCACGATGTCGCCGACGACCAGGTCACGCATCGGGATTTCACGCAGGGAACCAGCTTTTCCCATGCGGTCACGGCGCAGCACTGTGGCTGTGGTTCTGACCATGGCTTTCAGCGCTTCAGCCGATTTCGCCGAGCGATATTCCTGCCAGAAACGGACGAGTCCGCTCAGCACCACCATCGTGCCGATGATGTAAACCCCGGTCAGATCGGTTTCTTCTCCGGCGCGCAGCGGGAACCAGAAATCGGTGAAGAAGCTGATGACGGCTAACACGGCTAATACATAGATGAACGGGTTGTTAAAGGCCTTCACCATCTGGATCAGCGCGTGAGGCGGTTTGTCATGGGCGACTTCGTTGTAACCTTCTTTCTCCAGACGCGTGGCGGCACTGGCTTCCGTCAGGCCATCGCGGGTGGCGTTAACGTTAATCAGCGTAACCGCAACGCCGTTTTTCGCCTCCTGCGCGGCACGCATGGAGAGCGTCTGTTGTTTCTTTTTTTCTTGTGTGGTGTTGTTTTGTACAGTCATGGTGGTGCTCCTGTCGCGCAACAATAGGGGCGTAATATCTGTAAGCCTTATTTCAGGCTGCAGAATATTGCCCGCATCGTCGAGACGATCGGTATTTTCATTTATTTTATGCAGGGCTATTCGCTGTTTATTTAAAGATAAACAGAACAAGCCTTATTGTGTGTCTATTATTTCTGCTTCAGGTTTTGCCGGGCGGAATTATTCTCTGAAATAACTTAGTCGAACCAGTTCAACGGAATTAAATCAGCGATATTCCTGCCGGAAAACGATCAGGCAGTAATAAGGACGAAATCCAGCACGGGATAAACCACGGGCTAAATCAGGCGGGGGAAAACCGACTTTGAGGTTCTTCGCTGTCAGCCATGATGCAACGCTGTTCGAGCTGGCCGGTCACAGGACTGACGCGCCAGGTGGTTACGCGAAGATTCATATTACTGATTTTAGAAGAAAAAATTGAATGCGAGTCTTTGCCGCGCGCAGCCAGAACCCTGTCTCGGGACGGACGGACACGCAGAAGTGATGTCAGGGTTTTGACATCAGGATAAAGGATTGATTTGAAGTTCATAACACACCCCGGGACCGTAAACACTCAGGTTGAGGTGAGATAACACAAGAGCATCAGGCTCTGGCGAGGCGCACCCAAACGATGAAATGATCACAGTCGATTTCATGTTTAATATTCCGAAGCGCCAGTTCAGCGTCATTCGGGAAGTTACTAGATACAGTGTCCATTAGTCTCTTATGTTAAGTGAGGAAAGGCCGCAACTTCCGGCACGTGCAATTTACGCAGGGTCGGAAATATTGTCAACCCGTAAACTCATAATTAATACGCCCCGTTTATGTTTGAGTGAGGAAACAGCGACAGCGTTATTCCAACCGGATGTTATAACCTAAACGAACATCAACAAGATTGTCATAAAAGTGAAACTCCCGCCGGAGTTCTCAGGCAGGAGTTTATTACTGAGTTTTGAGTTAATTAAAGCGCTGGTTATTTTGTGATATCAGAATGAATATTGTATTCCTAAACGGAAACGCGTCTGACGTTCGTCGGTGGTTTTTCTGACAGAAACATCACCGACCTGAACATACGGCGTCCAGTTCTTATTGATATTATAAGCGACCTTCAGGTCCTGCTCATAATCCCATTTGTCGTTGTCATATAAAATCTGGTCGCTGTGCTTATAAATATAGTTATATTCAAAGCGCCAGTCGGCAAGACGATATCCCAGCCAGATTTCACCGCGGTTAGTTTTACGGTCTTCGGTATTTTCTTTGGTATAACGGGTATATTCGTAACGATAGCGCGCATTAAAGTAAATGCCGTTGTCGAAGGTATATCCGGCGGTTAAAAACGGTTTATAGATACTGCTGTCAGAGCTGGATTCGAGCGTAAAGCCCGGCTGCAGGAAGAACGCGGGCGTCACTTTATACTGATAGCTGATGGTGCTTTCAGTACCGTTATCTACCAGATTATTAAAGGGTTTGTTGGGGTTGTCACCACCAGATTTCCACTTGGCTTCCAGTGAAAAACCGAAACCATTGGCAAACCGGTGTGATACTAACGCCCTGTCTTTATGTTGTTTACTGTCATCGAGCCATTCATGGCGAAGGTCGATCGTCACGGCCTGACTGCTGGCGCTGGCCAGCAGCAGACCGCAGATCAGCAGTCTGTTCTTTTTCATTTTTTAAGTCCCAGAGATATTGAGTTTTTTATGTTATAAGCAATGCTTGTTATTCATCACGCCGTTTTATTTTTGTTTCAAAAAGTCAGCGTAATTAAATCCGCCGTCAGAAAGACGGGTAACCGGATCCGGCAGCCTGAGAGAAATAAACTCTCCCGGCGTAATTTCTTTATTCAGCGTATTCACGCTTTTGTTATTCAGATAAAAATAATTACTCTCATCGACATTGCCGCTGACAGAATCGTCATATTTTCCCGGCGTGGTGCGCAGCGATATGTTGTCTTTGAATACGCCCTGTTTATCTGCAGTGGTGTACGGCGACGGACGGAACAGGAAGTTGAAGCGTTTGTTGTCCACCGCGCGGTTACCTTCCACGTAAAGCTCGCCGGGGTTGAAGTTGTCGGTGAAACCGTCCATACCGTTTTCAACCGCCACGCTGTTCAGCACGCGGTGCGCCACCGGCAGGCCTTCTCCGCCGAGCTTAAATCCGTTACTGCCGTTGTGAACCGACAAGCTGTTTTCGATCGTGACGCTGCCGTTCGGGCCGTCTTCGATTTTGTTGAACAGGTCGAATCCGTCATCCACGTTGTCATGTGAATAGCAGTTCACCAGCCGGTTGCCCTCGCCCACGCGCATTTTCACGGCAAAACCGTCGGCATTTTTACGCCCCGGATCCTGATTTTCCCAGGATTCAGAATTGCTGATGAGGTTATGGCTGGCCCATAACGCACGGCCAATGCCGTCCGGCGAGGCGACCCAGATGCCGGTATCGTCGGCATGATGGGCTTTGACGCGGTCGATATGGTTGTGACTTCCTGCAATATGAAAACTTTTCTGCGTGACGGTAATACCCTGCACATTCCAGAAACTGGCTTCGAGTTTTAATCCGTTAAACACCGCATTTTCGCCCAGCGGACGCAACGTTTTCTGTTTTGCCAGAGTGCCGCTGGCGGTGGCCGGGATCACGCTGGCCGGATAGTCACCGTCTGCCAGCCACAGCGTGCCGCCCGTCGCTAACAGATCCACCGCGCTGGCGAAATCCAGCGGATGCGCTTGTGAACCGTCGTTTTCAGCCGTTCCCTGCGGTGAGACATAAAGCGCATCAGGATTGCTGACCAGCGCCATACGAACCGCAAATTCCTGCGTCAGCGGTTTCCCGCTTTCAGGCGTGAACGTCACTTTCAGCGTGGTGGAAGGCTGCCCGGCGTGGAACGGCACGGCAACCACTTCGCCGCCCTGAACGGTTTTCTGCCGTAATAGCGGCTTATTTCCTTCATCTATCTGCAACTGGCCATCGCCGTTAGTGCGCAGCTGGAATACGCTGTCGCGGCGCGCGATGACCGGCGAAGACATGATTTCAATACGCGGTTTCAGTGACGGTGTCACGTAAGCTGCGGAAGGCAAAGAATGCGCTTCGCTGAGTGTCAGCTTCGCGTGACTGACCGTGATTTTGGCATTGCGCGATGCGAAGAAACCGACGTAATACCCGGTTTTATCCAGCTGCGTGACCCGGTCTGCGCCTTCAACGGATTTTACCGTCCACTGGTCGCTCCCCTGCGGTGCATAGGCGACATCAAAACCGCTGTCCGTCCGCGTCAGCCGCAGCGAGAAATGCGCAGGGGTGGTCAGCGGATGATATTCGTCGCGCACAATGCCGATCCCGGTGTTTCCCCACGGCTGTCTGACGCCCTGCCGTGCAATCAGCGCCACGACCGGCGGCTTATCGCCCACGGCCATCACGCTGTTCATCACCATATTTGAGGCTGCCGGTAACTCCTCAATGCCCGGTTTGGTGACGGGCTCGCGCGGTGCGCCGAGGATGTCGCGCACCAGTAATCCCGCGCCTTCCTGACCGGCCGGTTTCGCGCCGTTTTCAGGACCAAACTGATCGAGCGTGATATCGGCTTCCAGCTGGAAATTCGCCTCTGCGGGCAGACGCGTATAGAAATAGGTCAGGCCGTCGTGGCTGTTCCCCACTTTGCCGCCGCGGCTTTCCAGCGTAAACGGCGTGGTCAGCGGGATGCCCGTTGCGGGAACGGGCTTATCATCCGCCAGACGCACTTCGTTCATGCCGATTTTTTCCGGCAATACGTTGGTGGCGAAATTGACGTCGGTAGACTGACCAAAAGCGATGCTGTGCCAGCGCAGATTTTCCGGTTCAGGCAATGCGGCGGCTACGCTGTGTGCGCAAATCCCGAAGGAGAGTGCGACCACAGCCAGTTTGTATTCCCACATAGATTTTCTCATCCATAAAAAATACGGGGTCGCTGGCCGGTGTTTCCCGGCCAGCCGGTGAGGTCTAAATACTGTGTTATTCGGAGATTACGGCTGCTGCGTGGTGCCAGTTAGCGGTTTAGGCACGTCCACGCTGACGGCGGGCGTGTTGAAGATTTTGCGGCATACCGCGCTGTTGCCCCAGCATTCTTCATACGGATGGCCGATCAGCTCTTCCATGACCGCGCGCGCGTCCGGTTTGATATGGCCGATGGCGCCGCCTGCTTTGATACGCGCCACTTCACCCAATACCACCAGATGCGTTTTGCGGTTCAGCTTCATCTGGTTACTGAACAGCATCGCCATCAGCGCAAGGCCGATGACCCCGATGCAGAACACCAGCGCAATCGCCATCACCGCGCTTTCCGGCTGGGTATGTGATTTGGACTGGAAGCCGTAGAAGCTCAGAATGGCACCCATCACAAACACGATCACCGACCGCATCAGCTTGCCGGAGAAGGTCATCGCCCCGGCGTAGATCCCTTCGCGACGACGGCCGGTAAAGGCTTCATCCACATCAGCCAGGAAGGTGTAAACCGTCCACGGAATGTAGTAAACGCCGCCGGTGCCGATACCGAAAATCACGGTAATGGTCAGCATCGCCACGGTCGCGTACTGCTGCGGCAGGTGCAGGAAATGCAGCAGGCTGTAGCAAAGGACGGAAAACACCACGATGCCCAGTGCCAGAATATAAGGCTTGCTGAAGCCGTGTTTCACGCAAATACCGATGAAAATCGCGGTAGAGAACAGTTGCAGAATTGAGTTCAGGCTGCTCAGGCCTGCGACCATGGTCGGGTCATATTGCAGAACGAAAATGATGAAGTAGGTGAAGACCGATGCGAACAGCCATTCCGCCCCAAATCCGCACAGATACATGCCCAGATGTTTACGGAATACGCGCAGGTGGAACGTCGATTTCATATCGCGCACCAGCGTCAGCATGGTTTTGCCGAGGCTCATTTTGGTTTCGTCAACCGGCGTAGTCTCTTCCACCGGACGTTCCCAGGAAGACAAATACAGCAGGCCAATGGCAACACACAAGATCACCCCGTATGTCAGCGCCGTGAAGAAGAACGGCTGCGCGGAGTCCTTGCCGTAAATCAGGATGAACTGGCCGGGAATGAAAGCCGCCAGGAAATTTGCCACTTTACCGAAAATCGCTTTGTAGCCGGTCAGTTTAGAGCGCGCCGAGAAGTCGGTGGTCATTTCGGTCGCGAGCGTTTCATACGGCACCATGACCGAGGTATAAATCAACTCGAACAGCACGTACGTGGACAGGTAATACCAGAACCCGAAGCCTTCCACCCATAACAGCGGGTAGAACATCATCAGCGGTACGCCGAGTAAAATGAAAAAACGGCGGCGGCCAAAGCGTTTGCCGAGGCGCGTTTTACCAAAGTTATCCGAGAGGTAACCCATCAGCGGATTGCTGATAGCGTCAATAATGCTGGCAACCGAGAAGATGGCTGAAGCCTGAAGCAGGGTCAGGCCGCAAAACGTGGTGTAGAAATAAAGCAGCCAGATCCCGGCAATCGCCAGCGCCCCGCTGCCCAGTAAATTACCGCCGCCGTAGGCCAGCTGATGTTTAAATAAAATCGGTTTTTCTGTCTTCATGTTTCGTTCCGCCAGAGAGTTTAGAAATATGAACCGCTGTTTCGTTTTTATAGAGATAGCGTTTTATATAGGCGGAGTGAATGAATAGATGTGAATCAGTTCACATTTGAAAGCGCGGCGGATGATTTGTCAGGCAATTTTGCGATACGTGTAACATTCTCGTCCATCAAAAAATCACAATTCACGAGTATGTTCAATTTGCATTAGTTTGGAGTTGAATGGTTTGCTGACTATTACTAATCAAAACCATGACTTAACCTGGGGGGGGGGAATCTGAGGATTTCTTTTCACCTTAAGGTGAAAGGTCGTGCATGAAAGGGATAAAACAGGCCATTCCCTGGCCTTATTGCCTGCTACAGCGGGTCATTCTGATTCATAAATCGCCCGGAATATCAGGCTTTCAGCAGTGACGCTGTGCTTTCACTGAGTTCATCCAGCAAGGTATAGCGTTTACGGTATTCGGAACGCTTTTTACTCGGGATCTCTTCCATGGTTTTGCGTGGAAGTTGCAGCGGAACGTCATATAACGCAGATGAATACACCGTCGCACTGATGGAATCCCAGAATTCGTTATAACTGGCGACAAACACATTTTTCTTTCGGTGACGGTAACGGAGGCTGCGGAAAACGTGGCCGGTATCGCTGACGGCCAGAATGCGTTTCACACCAGCAATTTCTGCGATGCGTTGAAGGCTTTCGAGTAACAGACGTTTTGGAAACAGCCCGTAGCAGGATTTGGTCGCCTGTTTAATCACTTCATGCGGCGTTGAGCGATGCGCACCCTGAAAGCCGCCGACCACGATTGTCGGCCCTTCCGGGCGTTGCACCACACTGAACGTCAGTGCTGCCAGCAATGTGTCTTCCATATACAGGAACATGTTGGCTTCACCTTCACGCTCGGATTTACCGATGGAACCGAGCACTACTCTGAATGCCTCGCCGTCTTTGCCAGTAAATTGCGTGACGGTATTGCCTTTTGCGCTGAGGAAGGTATTGCGCAATGACGTATTTTCCATACCGCTGACGAATGCGTAATGGTCAACCAGCGCGTCGGCGCGACCGGCAGAAGGTAAGCCGAGATACAAATAAGGTTTGTGAATTTTGCTGGGCAGTTTGGTCTGAACGGTGAAGGCCTCGTGCCAGACCGGTTCTGCGGCCATCTTGTCGAGAACTTTCAGGGTGTCCAGCGGATGTAATAAGGTGCGAACGAAATATTTGACGCGGAACATCCGGTCGCGCCACAAATTATCAGGCACGCGCGCACCACTCAGCAGATCCATAAACAAGTTGAATCCGCTGGCATTTTTTGTCGTTGTTTCGTTAAGGGATTCGGTTTGATTGAGGGACGAGTGTTCCATGATTTATTTCCGCTGCCTGAAATAATCACGGTATCACCCGATTTTTAAACATTTTAACAACGTGGATTTAAAGAGAATGGAGGCTTCAGGATTAAGTACATATCGTTTAGCTGCGGTTTACTTTACGCTTTCTTTACACAGTAACCCGCTTTTTCTGCACATTCATCAGGTTTTTTACTGTGACGCGCCGTGGAGATTACAAGGTTTTATTTTCCACAAATTCAAAGGCCAGACGCAGCTGTTCTGCGTTCGGATTTCCCGGCAACAGATGTATGGATTCTCCAGCCTGCAAGGTGCGTTCAATCAGCCGTGAGATCTGTGCTTCGTCATGAATATCCACCTGCAACTGCGCCAGACTGACTGGCAGATCCAGCACGCGGTACAGCGCCGTCAGTTGTTGAACCACTTCCGGCTGATTCAGCAGTGCGCTTTGCACCAAAATGCCGTAAGCCACTTTGGTACCGTGCAGGAAAGCGTCAGTTTGCGGCAACGCCGTCAGGCCGTTATGCACTGAGTGTGCGGCGGCAATGCGGGTATAGCGGTCGCCCAGACCGCCGACCAGCCCGCCACCGGCAATGATTGCGTCAAGTACGTTGAGGAAAGATTGCGTCAGCTGATTGTCGTCCTGCGCCTGCAACGCCGCTTCACTTTCGTTGAGCAGAACGTCGCGGATCGTCAGCGCCGTGTTCAGGCCGAGCTGCACCGTTAAAGGCAGAATTTCCGGCTGCGGGCTGAGCACCACCGCTTCGTACCATTTCGCCAGTGTATCGCCGATTCCGGCCAGCAGATATTCCTTCGGCGCACTGAGAATAATGCGCGGCTCGACCAGCACCAGATGGTTGGCGTCGTTGAAAATTTCATAGCGCAACGCCTGCCCTTCATCGTTGTACCACACGGAAAGCGGCGTCCAGGCGGCGCAGGTGGCGGCAATAGTCGGAATGGCGACAACCGGTAATCCAAGGCGACGGGCCACGACTTTCGCTGTATCCAGTACTGCGCCGCCGCCGATCCCAATCACCACCTGACGGTATTCCCCGCCAATCGCCGCAATACGCCGGACTTCGGTTTCGCTGCAATGGGCGCTGAACAATACGCGCTTTGCCTGCGATGCGCTGAACGCTTCTGGCAGATAGTCCTGCGCTGCCGCCAGTGCGCGTTCGCCGTAAATCCACAGCGCGTTATCCAGTTGTTCCGGTGTGTAAAACTGCGCCAGACGTTCAATCGCGCCGGGGAAAGAAAAGTAGTTTGCGGGGCCGGTAACCACGCGGATATCAGTATCGCTCATGGGGAAATCCTTGAATTAGAAGCTGTTAACATCCTACTCACGGACATCTGGATGGCTAATAATTTTTGGCATTAACTTATGCCTTTTAGTTCGTTGCCAATCACTACCCTGTCATCAAAACTCGGACAATCAATTCATTAACGCATTCTAAAAGCCTCCCCAAAGGCCTGCATGAATTGTCTTCCCGTTCGAATGATGATTAACCACACACAGGGTAATTGAAATGAAATTGTTCTCTTCTTCATTGCTGGCATTAAGTTTGTTGTCGGTCTTTCCTGCTTTTGCGGCAGACACCGCCGCGATACCAAAAGCCATTGCCGATCATAAAGGGCCGGTGCGCATTGCGGTGATCCGCAATTTGGGCTCGGACGATAACACTACGCAATTTGTCTCCGGTGCGATCCAGGAAGGCCGCAAGTTAGGTTTTCAGGTCAGCACGTTTCTGAGTAACGGCGATGACGCCAAATTCCAGGATTTCGTCAATCAGGCCATCAGCCAGAAATATGACGGGATTATTTTGTCTCAGGGACGCGACCCGTATTCCACCGAATTGCTCAAACGTATTACCGCCAGCGGCATTGCGGTGTCGGTTTTTGATACCGCCGTCAACGGCGATATTCCCGGCGTAACCGTTACCCAGCAGGATGACGCATCGTTAACCGAAATGTCCGTGGGCCAGCTGGTGAAGGATTTCGACGGCAAGGCCAATATCGTCAAACTGTGGGTCGCCGGTTTTCCGCCAATGGAACGCCGTCAGGATGCCTATAAAAAGCTGCTGAAAGACCAGCCGGGAATTCATGAACTCGAATCCGTCGGCGCAGTGTCTTCGGACGTTCAGGGCGACACGGCCAACAAAATTGGCGCGATTTTAGCGAAGTACCCGAAAGGCAAAATTGATGCGATCTGGGGGACGTGGGATGCGTTCAGCCAGGGCGCGTATAAAGCCTTGCAGGAAAATGGCCGCACGGAAATCAAACTCTACAGCATCGACATTTCCAATCAGGATATCGGCCTGATGCGTGAGGCAAACAGCCCGTGGAAACTGAGCGCGGCGGTCGATCCGAAACTGATCGGCGCGATTAACCTGCGTCTGGTTGCCAATAAAATTGCCGGCGGGAAAACGCCTGCAACCTATGATTTCAAAGCTTCTGCTATTCCGCAGGCATTGCTGACCAGCAATCCGGACGCCGTCAACGTCGCGTCGCTGGCGAAAGTCATTCCGGGCTGGGGTAAATCGGATGATTTCATCGCCCCGTGGTTCGCCACCCTCGAAGCCAAAAATAAGAAATAAGGCCGGAAAATGACAACGCAATCTCTTCCGCAACCGGAATACAGCCGCAATATGCGGCTGATCGGGCACAGCGATCAGGGCGGAAAGCCTGACGGCGTACAGGTAATGGTTCACCGTGGTTATGCCTATATCGGCCATATGGTGTCGCAGGGTTTTTCTATCGTGGATGTTCGCGACCCGAAAAATCCACGCCCTGCCGGTTTCGTCGCGGCACCGCCGGGCACCTGGAATGTGCATTTACAGGCGCACGACGATTTACTGCTGGTGATCAACGCCCGTGATTTGTTTGCCGACGTGCGTTTCGCCGATGAAAAAGTGTATTACACCCGTTCCGTCAGCGAGACGGTCAAAGGCACGCAGCAGCGCGGCTGGAGCGCCGGTGTGCGGATTTTTGATATTTCGACGCCCGATCAGCCAAAAGAGATTAGCTTTCTCGGGCTGGAAGGTATCGGCGTTCACCGCATCTGGTATGTCGGCGGGCGCTGGGCTTATGTGTCGGCGCTGATCGACGGTTATAGCGATTATATTTTCCTGACTATCGATCTGGCTGACCCGCGTCACCCGCAGGTGGCCGGACGCTGGTGGCTGCCGGGGATGCACACCGCAGGCGGTGAAACGCAGAGCTGGCCGGAAGGTAAACGCTACGCGCTGCATCACGCGATAATCAGCGGGGACACGGCGTATGCCAGCTGGCGCGACGGCGGCCTGACGTTGCTGGACATCAAAGACCGGACCGCACCGCAGCTGATTTCTCACCGTAACTGGAGCCCGCCGTTTGGTGGCGGTACGCACACCGCGCTGCCGTTGCCGGACCGGGATTTGCTGATCGTGCTCGATGAGGCGGTGCTGGATAATCAGGAAGACGGCGAGAAGCTGATCTGGGTATTCGATGTGCGCGAGCCGTCCAGCCCGGTGAGTATTTCGACGTTCCCGCAGCCGGATGAGCGGGATTATGTCAGTAAAGGCGCACATTTTGGCCCGCACAACCTGCATGAGAACCGTCCGGGCAGCTTTATCAGCTCGACGCTGATTTTCGCCACTTACCAGAATGCCGGTGTTCGCGCGTACGACATCAGCAATCCGTATCAGCCGAAAGAGACTGGTGCACTGGTGCCGGCGGCTCCGGCCAAAATGATGGACACCCGTCCCGGCAGGCCGCAGGTGATTCAGTCCTGCGACGTGTTTGTCGATGCGCAGGGCATCATCTACAGCACCGACTACAACGGTGGCCTTTCCATCATCGAGTATCTCGGTTAATGCTTCGCCGCGTCTGAATACGTCAGTTTAAGATGCGGCGATTTTCTTTTCTGCCACCTTCTTCCCCGGGCTGAGCACCAGCCACACCGCCAGACAAATCAGCACACCACCCGCAAAGAACCCTTCCGACAGCGTTTCATTGAGCAACAGATAGCCCCACAAAATACCAAATGGCGGGATCAGAAACGTCACGGTCATGCTGCGCAGTGGGCCGATATCGGCAATCAGGCGGAAATACAAAATATACGCCCAGGCCGTACAGATGAAACCGACCGACAGCACGCACAGCCAGACCACCGGCTGCGCCCAGCTGACCGGCGCTTCTGTCGCGGAGGTGTACAAAAAGAACGGCAGCAGGAACAGCGTGGCGCCCAGCTGACTGCCGGTTGCCACCAGTTTCGGATCCAGCCCGCCGCGATCAGAAATCCAGCGGCGCGTCAGGAACCCGGCCACCGCATAACAGCTGGTCGCTATCAGGCAGGCGAGCACGCCCGCCAGCAGCGACGACACGGATTGCGCCGCGCCGGTGGCGGTCAGCAGCGTAATGCCGAATAACCCCAGCAGCACGCCGAGCGCCTTTTTGAGCGTCACGCTTTCATGGAAAAACAGCCCGCCCACGACCACACCCATCAGCGGCGTCGTGGCATTAAGAATGGCCGAATACCCGGCGGGCAGCCAGCGTGCGGCCAGGCAGTACATTAGAAACGGCAACCCGGAGTTGATTACGCCGAGCAGCAACGCACTGCGGAATTTCCCCTGATACTCACGGGGCGTACGCAGCACCGCCAGAATCACCACCAGCCCGACAAACCCGAACAGCACCCGTAAAAATGCGGTATTGATCGCCCCGAACGCCGGAGACGCCACCCGCATAAACAAAAAGCTCCCGCCCCAGATAGCCGCCAGCAACAACAAACGGCAATAATCGCCACTTTTCATTCACTTCTCCTTTTGGATTGGGGTGGTGTATTTGTTTGCCACAATATTCGTGAGCGGTGCTTCTTCTTAATTTTCGTTCATGAGTGTAGCTAACTCCCTTCCTACTGCCCTCCTGCTTCTTGCTTTTTCATTCTGCACATTTCCGGCTTATCAACGTTGGAAAATGGATCGCTTATATTTTTTGTCCCCGCTCTTGTGTGATCCGAGTCATGGATAAACCTTCTGAGTCAGTTTAGTTTCTTTGTTCTGAGTGAGTTTATCCATTTGAATTTATTGTATTTATTTCAGTGATATCTTGTCTAATAAATGACTTTCTGATTAATGAATGCCCCCGGATGATAAAGGAATAGCAGCATGGCGATTAATGGAACGCGCTTCACTTTTACAGCAGGCAGCACGGCAAAAGACACCTTCGCCGTCGTGAGTTTTCATCTTTCACAACGTTACTCTGAACTCTTTACGTTGAATCTTACGTTGGCCAGCAGCGACCCGGCTGTTGGGTTCGAAAAGGTCTTGGATGAAAACGCGACACTGACGATCTGGCAAGGGGAGGAGATTAAACGACGGGTCCGCGGCATCGTGACGTTTTGTGAACAAGGTGATACCGGCAAGCATCAGACACTTTACCGGATGACTATCCGGCCAAATTTCTGGCGCAGTTCCCTGAGAACGAACTGCCGCAGTTTTCAGAATCTGGATATTCTCAGTATTTTCAAACCATTACTCAGTGAAATGGAAGTGGTTAAATACGACACACTCTTTCGTGCCAGTCATGGCGTGCGTGAGTTTTGCGTCCAGTTTATGGAAACGGATTACGATTATATTTCCCGCTTATCTGCGGAAGAAGGCATCTTCTTTTATGAGCAGGAGTTTCTGGAGGCCAGCGACCAGAAGCTGACTTTTGCTGATAATTGCTCCGCATTAACCGGCATCGGCTCCCTGCCTTACAACCCTAATGCGGCCTCTGAAGCCGACACTTACTGTATCAACAACTTCCGTCGCAGCGCACGCATCCGGCCTTCCGAAGTTGTCACTCAGGATTACACCTTCACCGCTCCCAACTGGCAGGCACAGTACCAGGAGCAACCGTCAAAAATGAAATATCAGCATGACCTGTACAAGATTTTCGACTATCCGGGGCGTTTTAAAGACGAGCAACACGGCGCGGACTTCGCCAAATATCAGATTGAAGGCTGGCGTAATAACGCCGATGTCGTGGCTGGCAGGAGTAATACACCCGAACTCTCTCCGGGCGTCTGCTTTGCGTTAACAGACCATCCGCGTGAAGATCTGAACGTGAACTGGCAGGTTGTTTCAAGCGAGATGAGTGGCGACCAGCCACAGGCATGGATCGGCAACGAAGGTCAGGGAACGACGCTGGTTAACGAGTTTGAAGTGATCCCTTCGACCCAAACCTGGCGATCGATGCCGCACCCGAAACCGCGCGCAGATGGCCCCCAGACCGCGATTGTCACCGGGCCTCCGGGCGAAGAGATCTTTTGTGACGAACACGGTCGCGTGCGGGTGAAGTTTGCCTGGGACCGTTACAACAAAGCCGACAACTACAGCTCATGCTGGATCCGCGTATCGCAGGCATGGGCGGGCACCGGTTTTGGCAACATCGCGGTGCCACGTGTCGGACAGGAAGTGATCGTCGATTTTCTCAACGGCGACCCCGATCAGCCGATCATTACCGGACGCACCTATCACGCCACAAACCGCGCACCTGGCGGCCTGCCCGGCACCAAAACCCAGATGGCGATCCGTTCGCAAACCTACAAAGGCGACGGCTACAACGAGCTGATGTTCGAAGATGCGACTGGCAATCAATTGTTGTCGATGCAGGCGCAGAAGGATATGAAGACCAAAGTGCTGAACGATCAGGTGCTTACGGTAGACCGGCATCGGGTAAAAACCATCAAAGGTAATGAGATCAACACCATTAAAGGCTATCGCACAAAAATTGTTACGGGTAATGAAACGAACGCCATAGAAGGATTTCAAGGCTCGACGGTGAAAGTCGGGCAGTCAGCCGCTGTGCAAGGGGATGTCGCTCAGTTAACGGGAGGAACGCACACCAGTCTGGCCGTCAAGATCGTCACGATAGGATCCGGGGAACTTATCCGCCTTGAATGTGGCGAAAGCGCGCTCGAGTTACATGCCAGCGGAGCCATCAACCTCAAAGGCAAAAGCCTGAATGTCACCATTGAAGGCAACGGCGTCATTAATACCGTTGGCGGCGTGCTCGGTCTGAATCCTTCCTCTCCGGGCTCCCCGGCAAGTGCGCCGGGTGAAAGCTACAAAGAATCCATTCAAAACAGCATCGATGGAATTTTCAACAAGGAAAGTGAGTGATCATGAATCTCTACCGCACGGACGAATGCACCTTCCCGCTGCCTGAAGGCAACAACTGGCTGGACTACAGCCTCAATATTTTTCGTAATACTCAGGATAATTCTTCGCTGATTGTCAGCCGGGGCGTTATCCCCAAAGAACGGACTTTTGAAGAAGAAATGGATTATCAGTGGTCACTCCTGCTCGGTAGCGTGGAAGTTCTGCACTCAGAGCCGCGTCTCCCCCGCCTGCTGCCCATGTCAACCGGTCTGCACGCACTGGAAACAGATTGTCACTTCAGGCGTGGGGCTCATATCCATTACCAGCGCCAGCTGGCCATTTATCGTGGTGAGCGGCGGGACATGCTGATTTTTACCTGCACCGCATTACAACCTTTCACTGATGAGCAGAACCTTTACTGGCAAAAACTTTGCCAGTCATTGTGTCTGACTCAATCCTGACCGGGGAGCACATCATGGCTGATGAACATGCTGCCCGTCTGGGTGATGCCATTATTCATACCAGCGTAATGGCCGATATTGCTGCGGTTGCGATTCAGGGGATTGTGCTGGTCGCCGCCGGGACCATCGTAGCGGGTGTTGCCTATGTTGCTGCCCCTATTGTAGCTGTGGGTAGCTTAGCGGCTACCGCGCTCGCTGCTGCCGGAACGTGTGTGGGGTCCGGGCTGATTGCCGGTTTCGTTCTTGAGGCCATGGGGATGATGGATGAGGTCATCAACGAAAGTGAGGGGCTGGCGAACATGATGTTCCCGCCTTCACCCGCGGGCGTTATCACCACCGGTGCGCCTAATGTATTGACCAATGATATCGCGGCCGCGCGTGCAGCCGGACGTTTGCTCAGCACAACCGAACAGGCCGGATTACCGCCTGAACCTGAAGGCGAACGGGATTACGTCGCCATGCTGCTCAATGGCATTAAGGCCATCGGGCTGGAGCTGATGAACCCGACCGTTGCGCTGCCTCCGGGGCCGGTTGCACCATCAAATCAGGATATCGTCCTGTGTGAGAAACATCCTCCTGCCCCTCCGCAATATCTTGCGGAAGGCTCTTCTACCGTCTCCATTAACGATTTACCTGCCGTACGTGGGAAAGATCGCACAACCTGTGGCGGCACCGTTTCAACCGCCGTATCGCCCAACGTCACCATCGGCGGCGCAGCGGTCATAGTTCGCCCAATCTCCAGTGGAAAAGTGCCGGGGCTGGATTTGTTGGTGGCGGTGAGCATGTTGGCGATGGGCAGACCCTCAAAAATGTTCAGCAGACTGCCGTGCATGCTGCTGATGATGGGCGCAGGTATGTTGAGCAGTAAACTGGCGGCTTCTGTGCAATCGGCCTTTATGCCCGTGCATGCGGCGACAGGCGCAAAAGTGCTGGCGGGTGAGGAAGAACTGGATTTTGTTTTACCGGCACGTTTCCCTCTTCGCTGGCAACGTATTTACAGCAGCTGTAACACCGAAGGCGGAATGTTTGGCACTGGTTGGCGAACCTCTTTTGAGACGCGCATTACCCTTGAAGGCGAAATGACCTGTTTTCATGACGAAAGCGGGCGCGAATTACGCTTTGCCTCGCTGGCAGCCGGAGAACGTAAAATCTATCCCGACTCTGGTCTGCTGGTGGCCACCGGGGATGAGGGGCAGATTCTGGTTGCCGACCTTGACGGCAGCGTCTGGCGTATGTATCTGCCTGATCCTCAATCAGCCGGAAATCTGCGGCTGACGTCATTGTGCGATGAATACGGCAACGGTCTGTTGTTGCATTATGACGCACAGGGAAAACTTGCTGAGATCAATGACACAGAAAATAGCCTCAGCGTCAGCCTGCATTATCAGATTGCGTCACACCCGCAGCGTGTCACACAGATCACTGACACCAGCAGCGAAAAACCCCACACGCTGATGACTTATGATTACGGGCTGACCGGCCAGCTGGCAAAAGTGACGGATGCCGCTGACGTGGTGCTTCGCGAGTTTGATTACACCGCTAAAAAGCTGATGGCGTGGCATATTTTGCCATCAGGCTTGCGCAGTGTTTATGGCTGGCAGCTTTTTGAAGACGACTGGCGGGTCATTTCACACGCCACCAGTGCGGGAAGACGCAGCACGATAAGTTACGACATGACTCAGCGGATCACACGGGTTGAGGAATCCGACGGCATGGCCCGCGAGCACCACTGGAACGCCGAATATCTGGTGGAGCGTTTTATTGATGAAGCGGGCAACGCGTGGTGTTTCGCGTGGGATGAAAATCAGCAACTCACCCAAACCGTCGCGCCGGACGGTACAACGCAGCAATTTTTCTACGATACCTCCGGCAACCTCGTCAAAGAGATCGACCCGATGGGAGGCATATCGCACACGATTTGGCTTGAGCAGCAGTCAAATCCCCGTCAGTTCATCAACCCGCAGGATGGCGTTTACAGCCTGCAATATGACGCCTGCCACGGTGTCATTGCCGAAGAAGACGAGCTCGGGCATATCAGCCGCTACGAACGTGACGAATTTGGTCAGGTGACGGCTTACATCAATCCGCTCAATGGCATCAGCCGTTTTTTATGGAATGAACGCGGTCAGTTGACGCAGGCGCAGGATTGTTCCGGGCACACCACGCTTTATACCTACGATGAGCATTACCGGCAGGTCTCTGTGACAGATGCCACCGGGGAATCAAGGCATTACGAGTACGACGCTGCCGGACGGATATTGCGGGTGACGTCGGCAGAGGAACGGACTGAACACGCGCTTTGGGATGAAAAAGGCCAGCTTGTCGGGCTGAAAGCCGCTGACGGAACATTGCGCGAGTATGGCTATGACCGGGTCACCGGTCAGCTGCGTTTCAGTCGCGATGCACTGGGTGGAACGGTCTCCCGTACTTACGATCCGCGCGGGCGGCTGATCCGCCTGATGAATGAAAGCGGCGAAGCCTACGGTTTCAGCTGGGGCGAAAACGACAGGCTGACCGAAGAGCGCGGCCTCGACGGCGTGGTCACCCGATACGGATATGACCTCTGTGACCGGAGCAGCAACAGATCCTTTGCCGCAGGTACTGATCAGGCGCTGACTCACCATTTCACACGCAATCTGCTCGGGCAAATTGTTGCCCGGCAGACGCCGGATGGCATCACGCACTATCAGTATGATCTTCTCGGGCAACTGACCGACGCCCTTTTCGCCCCCAAAGACGGCGGAGAACCGGAACGCCTCTTGCTGGCCTACGATCCCGCAGGCCAGTTGTTGTCAGAACGGGGGCGCAATGGAGACGTTAACTACCGGTATGACGCGCTGGGTAACCGCAACGCGGTGACATTACCTGATGGCCGTTCGCTAAAAACGCTCTATTACGGCAGCGGACATGCCCTGCAGGTAATGCTGGATTCACAGCTGATCACTGAATTCAGCCGCGATGCATTGCACCGTGAAACAGGCCGGACTCAGGGCGTGCTGCAAACCGGGCTGCGTTATGACCGCCATGGGCGGGTCAGTGAACGCTGGACGGGCCGGACGCCTCATTCCGCTCTGGCGCAGTCGAAAGAGAGCTGGCATTACGACCTCAGGGATAACCTGACGCTGGTGCATCAGAGCACGACGCATTTTCGTGCCCGACGCTACACCTATGATGCCGCCGACCATCTGACCGGTCGCGAAGGCCCGAATCTATCACCGCAGTATTACCGATATGACCCGGCATCCAATCCACTGGATACGGCGATAAATGTCGGACTGTGGCCGCATAACCGCGTCATGCAGCACAACGAATGCGATTATCGGTACGATATTTACGGCAGAACGACCGAGAAAACCACCCACGGTGAACGCTGGAAGTACCGCTATAACAGTGACCATCAGCTGATTGAAGTACTGCATCAGCCCTTCAGCCACACGCGCCCGGAATGCGTGGTGAATTTCAGCTATGACCCGCTCGGCAGACGCATCAGCAAGCGGGTACGTTACCAGCGGATGGATCTCGTCAGCTTTGAGCCTGAGAAGTACCAGCCCGCAGACACCCGATTCCTATGGGAAGGCCCGCGTCTGCTGGCTGAGTTCAGCGGGAGCCGTACGCAGGTTTACGCCTACAGCGATCAGAACAGTTATGCCCCGCTCGCCAGAATCGACGGCACAGGCGTTGAAAGCAAAATTTATTATTTCCACAATCAGGTCAACGGCCAGCCGGAGGCCATGACCGACAGCGAAGGAAAGGAATGCTGGCGCGGCGAGCCAGACAGTTGGGGCAAAATCACAGGGGAAACACACCCCCGTGAAATCTCAACCGGTGGCCCTCAAAACCTGAGGATGCAGGGTCAATATCTCGACAGAGAAACGGGGTTACATTACAATTTATACCGTTATTACGATCCCGATAACGGACGATTTACCCAGCAAGATCCGATAGGGCTTGCGGGGGGGATTAATTTATATGGTTATGGGCCGAATCCGTTCTCATGGATTGATCCATTGGGGTTAAGTGGTTGTCTGGGAGCTAATAAAAAGACAACTTATGAAGGTACAAGTCGAAGAGATTCATTCAGGCAGGCTAAACGCGACGCGGGAATACCAATGAGCCAACAACCTCAATCAATTACAAGGCCTGATTTGTTGGATGGTGGTGGCAAGAAAATATTAAACAGTAAAGGGCAGCCAACAAAAACGAGGCAATACGAATTAACTAATGGTGACGGCAACGCTGTCTTTATACAGGAACATAGCCTGGGACATTCGAAGGCTACACCAGGGCATGGAGCAGAGCCGCATTTTAATGTTAGACCACGTCACAATTTGAATACAGGCAGTATACCCGGAATTCATGGTCATTATAATTTTTAGAGGGAGTTTAGAATGTGGTTTCAAAATGCTATAGGTAAAGAAAAAATTGAATTCATGTTTAATAATGAATTCAACATCCAGCCTATCGAAATTAATTTTTTTTCATTGGGAAGGTTTTCAGACTTAAATTTTCATTTTTGTTGTAAGAATTTGCCAAAAAAACATCCTGAAAAATGGGACAAAAAACGTTTTAATGCCTTGAACTTGGTAGTTACTTTTGGGGATGTAATTAAGTTAGATATTTCAGGTTCAAGGGTTGGTTTTTTTTGCTCACCAACAATCGTTTCTTTGAAAGACTATTCTGAAATAAAAATAAAATGTGATGACCTTAATTTGCACTGTAAGTCAAAGTTTTTAACTATCGAGGAAATAACTCCTTACTTAGATGAAAGATGGGATTAATAAGAAAATCAAGCCGAGAGAATATTAAAACCTCTCGGCTATTTTCATATTTTTTCAGTTGGTTGCGGTCCTAAACCTTCATCCCCCCCGGAGCGCCGCCTAGGTTATTTCAGGCGGCATTTCATAACTGCTTGTTGTTAAATGTAGTTCACACGCAGAACTCACAATTTCCTCTCTTGAAAACCTAATAAATAAGGCAATTCAGGAGGTGCAATAAATTGCCCCGAATGCGTGGTGAATTTCAGCTATGACCCGCTCGGCAGACGCATCAGCAAGCGGGTACGTTACCAGCGGAGGGATCTCGTCACCTTCGAGCCTGAGAAGTACCAGCCCGCAGACACCCAATTTTTATGGGAAGGCCCGCGCCTGCTGGCCGAATTCTGCGGGAGCCGTACGCAGGTTTACACCTACAGCGATCAGAACAGTTATGCCCCGCTCGCCAGAATCGACGGCACGGGCGTTGAAAGTAAAATTTATTATTTCCACAATCAGGTCAACGGCCAGCCGGAGGCCATGACCGACAGCGAAGGAAAGGAGTGCTGGCGCGGCCAGCCCGACAGTTGGGGCAAAATCACAGGGGAAACACACCCCCGAGAAATCTCAACCGGTGGCCCGCAAAACCTGAGGATGCAGGGTCAATATCTCGACAGAGAAACGGGGTTACATTACAATTTATACCGTTATTACGACCCCGATAACGGACGATTTACCCAGCAAGATCCGATAGGCTTGTTGGGAGGATTGAATTTATACCAGTATGCCCCGAATGCCTTGGGGTGGGTGGATCCGCTGGGTTTATTGAAATGTGGACTTACTGGTAATGAAGTTGGTAATGCTTCAAATTTGAAAGTTATAAAACCTGGAACCCGTGAATGGAAGCAAGCTGTTGAAGCAATTAGGGGCGGGAAGAATTCAAATTTTAGAACAGCGACCGAAAAAGATGCTATAGATTTGGTTAATCAAGGGCGTGGGCGCATACAAAGACAAGGTGAGATTGGGGATCCTTATAATGAGAATGGGGGGCCATACAAAAAAGGATACGAAATTCACCCAAACGAAGCACATACACAAAACGCACCAGAAAATAATACACCTCATGTAAAATGGAAGGATTGGGAAGCAGGAAAATCTAATGGAGGAAGAGGACATGTGTTTTTCTAGCGAGCATGATTTTTACGAAGCATGGCGGTTTGAAGACTGTGATGACTTAATGCAGGCTATGCATTCTGGTGATATTGTTTTTTTTAACGAAAAACAAAGTAATATTCTTTGGTCAATGTTTATTTCACCGAATGAGCGACATATGATGAAGGTTGGATTGAAGGAAGTTCTCAAAATCGATCATTATGATGTTGATTTTGAAGATGACAAATCAGCAAGTGAATTATTTTTTGATTTTGAGAAAGTGCTACCTGCTATATCCAATGTTTTTGTTTTTTTTAGTGCAAAATGTTTATGCATTGCACCTTATAGTTTATTGAAAAAGTATTGGAACTACTTTTTTTTGCCTTCGGATGAAACAACTGTAGTTGTAACGGAATCAAATAGTCATTTTATTTTTTCATACGAAGAACGTTTTTTTCTTGTGACAAGATAAGGATGAAAAACGGCAGGGGTGTTTTTAAGTCATAGCATTAATGAGCGAATAATACGTACTCAAGAGTCAGACAACATTACCCGTGAATATTACTGAAATGAATAAGATCTGAAGGAGTATTTTGAGTAAGTTATTTTGTTAGGTGTTAAAGGTGGAATGTTTACTACCAGAAGCAAAGTTGTGAATGTTGCAATGATGTTTCCTGAGTTTTTTCACTCGACCCTGTTCTTAGACTATAGGTAATAATTTCTCATCCTAGGCCATTACAACCTGCGGCCCGCAAAACCTGAGGATGCAGGGTCAATATCTCGACAGAGAAACGGGGTTACATTACAATTTATACCGTTATTACGATCCCGATAACGGACGATTTACCCAGCAAGATCCGATAGGGTTGCTGGGTGGATTGAATTTATATGCTTATGGGATGAATCCACTGAGCTGGATAGATCCGCTAGGTTTAAGCGCATCTTCAGACTTGCCTCCATTGAAAGGAAAATCTCAAACCCAGATTGGGAGTATTTTAACTGACAGCGGATTTAATTTGGATAAGCAAAGCAGTACGGGTAATCAAACATGGAACCATGCTGATGGTTCCCAAGTTCGCATTGACCCCTACGGTAACCAGAGTACGACTATGAAAAATGGACAACCTTTACCTAAATCAGGGGCTAACACCCATGTTCATAAAAATGAGGCGGGAATTATTACGCTCAATGACCGAGGGATTCCAAGCTATAATCCAAATGAAACACATATAGGAATAAGAAATCCTAGTGATTATCCGACAAAACGTGGTCGAGCGCATGGGTGTGGTGTGTAAATGAGTTTAGAATACATAGTTCATTTTTCAGAAAACAAAGAAGAGGTTTTTTTTGTTATTGCAAAAAAATAATGGATCAAGATTCAGCAGCTCAGTTAACCGAGGATTTTAATGCATTATGGATACCTAGTGAATATCCTGAATGGATTGATTTTTCCATAGCAAAATCTGATGAAGGCTTTTTCATAGTGAGCAACTTAAGTGGGGATGTTAAAAATACTGTGTTTAATTGTATCGAATTAGCATTTACTGAGTTAGATATAAACTATTCGATAGAAGAAGTTTAATAAGCATTCGGAAAAATTCATTGATTTTTCCGAATTAAACCCGATTCCTATGGGAAGGCCCGCGCCTGCTGGTCGAGTTGAGTGGCAACCATACTCAGGTTTACGCCTGCAGCGACCAGAATAGTTATACCCCGCTCGCCAGAATCGACGGCACAGGTGTTGAAAGCAAAATTTATTATCTCCACAATCAGGTCAACGGCCAGCGTGAGGAAATAACTCACCAGGAGGAAATAAATATGGGTGCGGCGAGCCTGATGTTTCTATAGCCGATGCTTCAGATCTTTATTATTAACCCTGCTCGGAATAAGCTTTATCTCTCACGTTAAATTAACCTTACAGGTCACTCCCTTGAACGATTTCTCGCAAGCCGATTATGACACCTGGCTGGAATGGAGTGTAAAGGCGGTAGAACAACTGGCGGCTGAGGCGGGTTGCATTTTCATTATTGACGTGATGTCGTTTTCAACCTGCGTAAGTGTCGCTACGGAGCGCCGTTTTGACGGGACGGGTTTCACGCTTTCGCCCTGCTCTTTGCTGGACATGCCCGGCGGTACCCGGCTGGTGCTGCCTTCGCCTAACGGTTCCACACTTGAACTTCAGCGACGCGAATTTACTGCCGATGTCGAACTCTGCTTGCAGCAAGACCTCTCTCACTCCGCCTGCAAACTCACGGACCAGGCTTTCTTTGCCGCACTTCCTGTCTAAAACCGCTCTTTTTGTTACTCCGCAGATCTATAACCTGCACAAAGGTGTGTGATAGGTTGACTACTTATCATCTATCTTTCGCTGCGCCTTGCAGCGCCTTTGTGGTGTCCGGGACAGAATAAATGAGCCAGAGTAAATCGGATGCGTCAGAACATCCGCAGGGTGATTCCGCGGTTAACTCCGGAATTTCCGTTATTGCTTTATTGGTTGCAGCCGCTTTCTTCATGGAGTTTATCGACGGCACGGTGATTGCCACCGCGCTGCCACAAATGGCCCTGTCGTTCGGTGTTTCGGCTGTGGATCTGAATGCAGGGATGAGCGCGTATATGCTGACGCTGGCGGTGCTGATCCCGGCCAGTGGCTGGGCGGCGGAGCGTTTCGGGGCGCGCAATGTGTTCACCTTTGCGCTGGGCGTTTTCACGCTGGCTTCCCTGTTTTGTGCGCTGGCGACCAACGTCAGTGAATTTATCATTCTGCGTATTATTCAGGGGATTGGCGGCGCGCTGATGGTGCCGGTCGGGCGCCTGACGGTGCTGAAAACCACGCCTAAACCGCAGCTGATTAAAGCCATCGCCACCCTCACCTGGCCTGCGCTGGTCGCGCCAATTCTCGGGCCGCCGCTCGGCGGATTCATCACTCACTACGCTTCCTGGCACTGGATTTTCTACATCAATGTTCCGCTGGGCATTATTGCGATGATGCTCGCGTGGCGGCTTTTCCCGCAGGAAAAACCTGACCAGCCGAAGCATTTCGATAAACCGGGCTTTCTGCTGACCGGCATGGCGATGCTTTCGCTGGTGACGGGACTGGAGCTGATCAGTCAGGACCACATTTTATGGATCACCGCCATTGCGTTGCTGGTGGTGGGCGTTGTGCTTTCGGTGCTGGCGTTACGGCACCTGCAACATGACCCCGCGCCGATGGTGCATCTGGGGTCGCTGGCGATCCCGACGTTTCGCATCAGTATGGGCGGTGGTTCCCTGTTTCGTGTGACCATCAGCGCGGTGCCTTTCCTGCTGCCGCTGATGTTGCAGGTGGGTTTCGGGATGAACCCTTTTCACGCCGGGCTGCTGGTGCTGGCGGTTTTTGTCGGTAATCTGGCGATGAAACCGGCGACCACGCCGCTGATCCGCCGTTTCGGATTCCGGCCAGTGCTGGTAGTGAACGGATTACTGAGCGTTTTCTCGCTGCTGTTTTGTGCGTTCCTGACGCCGGGAACCCCCGACTGGCTGGTGATGTTGTTGCTGTTTCTCGGTGGCCTCAGCCGTTCGATGCAGTTCACCGGCATCAGTACGCTGGCGTTTTCTGATGTTCCGGCCAGACAAATGGCCGATGCCAATACGCTGTTCAGCACGGTTCTACAGCTTTCCGTGGGGCTGGGCATTACCGTTGGGGCGCTCGGTACGCGGCTCGGTGAACAGCTGATCGCCGCGATGCACTGGGATTCAATTCCCGGCCTGAGTTTTAAAGTCGCGTTCGTGGTGATTGCGATCCTGACACTCATTGGCTGGCTGGATATACTGCGGCTGAAACCCGACGCCGGTGTCGCGGTGTCCGGCAAAAAGTAAATGATGACGCTATGATTACCCGGCTAGTTAACTTCTTTCGGAGAGACCGATGTTCACAGGATTAAGCGCTTTTCCTCTTACGCCGCTCACAGAAAACGGCATTGATGAGAAATCTTTTGTCAGGCTGATTGACCGGCTGGTTCGTGCTGGCGTGGATTCCATTGGTGCGCTGGGTTCGACAGGCAGTTACGCCTATCTGACCCGAGAAGAGCGCGCCCGCGTAGCGCGTCTGGCGGTTGAAAATGCGGGTGATGTGGGGGTGATGGTCAGCATCGGTTCTGTGCGGACGTCGGATGTGTTACGCCTGGCCGAAGATGCCCAGCAGGCGGGCGTGAAGTCGGTATTACTGGCACCAGTGTCGTACCAGAAACTCACCGAAGATGAAGTGTTTACGCTCTATGAAACGGTGTCCCGTAACCTGTCGGTGCCTTTGTGCGTTTACGATAATCCGGGCACCACGCATTTTGAATTTTCCGATGAACTGTATGTCCGCGTGGCGCAACTGCCGCACGTTGCCAGCATCAAAATCCCTAACCTTTCGCCGGATCCGGTCGCCACCCGCCAGCGTCTGGATGTGCTGCGCGCCTTACTGCCTGCACACATCGCACTGGGCGCCGCGGGTGATCTGGCGGCAGCAACCGTGCTGACGCAGGGCGGCGACGTCTGGTATTCCGTGATTGGCGGTTTGTTCCCGAAAATTCCGGTAGCTATTGCCCGCGCGGCGAAAAGTGGCAATGCGGAGAGCGCACAGGCGTTATCGGCGCAGCTTGAGCCGTTATGGGGGTTATTCAGAAAACACGGCAGCGTCCGTGTTGTAGCTGCCGCGGCAGAATTACTGGGTATGGTTTCTGCGCCCTGTCTGCCGTTACCGCTTCAGTCTCTGGGCGGTGATGCGCGTCAGCGCCTGGCGGGTGTTCTCGAACAATTGGATTTACATGCCTGATTTTGATGGCGGGCGTTTGTCCCGCCGTTATTCCCTTCTCTATTCCCACGCCATAAACAGCCACCCTTTTTGCTGCTTATTCCCCCGTTTGATTTCGCTTAAATCCCCTAAAGTGTCAGCATCATGAACCTTTTCTGCCTGTTATCTTCCGCAGCGCAAAACCAATAAAGGCTTTTCTGGCGTGGCAAAATCATTTTTACGCAGTGGCAGTCTCAACGACATCCTTGCGCTGGGCGAAAACGGGCAACCGGTTTACGCATCAGCCCTGCAATTACGGGAAACCTTACGTCTGCGTAAACAACCTGCAATTGCCGATTGTCTGGCTATTGGGCAACTCAATGAAGCCGGTGACCGGCTCGACTGGTATTCCCCGCGCGAAGGCAAAGTCGTGTCGTGGGCAGCGGCCACCGATGCGGCCCGCGCCTCCGCGCTGCGCCAGCTCGAAAACTGTCTGGATGCTGTAGCGCAAATCAGCAAAACGGCGAAAGCCTCTGAGAAATCCGCGAATCAGTTTTTCGGCTCGCTGCTGGAAAAGGCGTTTCGTTTCCCGGATCAGAACCACGTTTATCTGGTGGGCGGTCAGCCGGTACTGACGTTCTGGGGTTTTGTCAGTCTGGATAACACCCATAACGCCGACCCGTTCGCCGCTTTGCGTAATACGCTGAAAGCCGAAGAACCGCTGCCGACGCTGTCGCTTGCCGCAGAAAAACCGCGCGTGCAGGAACCGGTCATCGAACTGCCTCCGGCACCGCGCGTAATCAAAACGATTGAAGCCCGCGCCGCCGAACAGGAAAACGCAACGCCTGAACCGGTCGCCGCGCCGCGCCGTAAAAAATCACCGCTGATCTGGGCATTGCCGGTCGCGGCGCTGGTCTTCGCCGGTTCTGCTGCCGCCTGGTTATATTCGCGTGCGCCTGAACCGAAAGCAGAAATCGCCAAAACCGAGGCGCCAAAACCGGCGGCTGAACCGGTCACGATTGCGCCACCACCGGTCGCAACGGAAGTGAAAGCGCCGGAATCTGAGGTTGCGAAACCGGCCCCGGCCGCACTGCCGGTGGCTCCGGCGGCGGTCATTGTTCCTGCGCCGGAACCGGTGGCAGAAGCCGAGAAAAACCCGGTCATCGCCGAAGCTGCGCCTGCACCGGTTCCGGTCAGCAAAAATTCGCTGGTACTGCCAGCGGACGCGGTAAAAATCGGTTCAACTAAATTCCTGAACGGTAACTGGACGGCTATCGTCGATATTAAAGATCCGGTAACCGGCAAACCGCCGGTGCTGCGTTATCAGATTAAACAAGGCCAGGGTACGGTGAAAATCACCTATGGCGCGGGCGTGACCTGTCACGCTGAAACGGGCGCTGGCCTGATGCAGTCTGGCAAGCTGGTGATCAACAGCCGCTACAGAGCGAAATGCAGCGACGGTTCCCGTTATCAGATGCCGGAAATCAGCTGTACTCAGGGCGCGACGGGCGCAGCGGTGTGTCAGGGGCGTTACAACGGTGACACGGTTTACCCAATTACCATGAAGCGCGAAGGTAAATAACAGCATGCTGGCAACCATTACAGATTTTAAACAGACCATTTTTAAGCAGGCCGTAACCCTGATCCAGGACAGCGGCATTCAGTTTCTCGATTTCGCGCTCAAACCGGTTTGGGATGACGCGCTGCCTGCCAAATTCGTGCGCAAAAGCGCCAACGGCCCGCTGCTGCGTCTGGATTTCAACCCGCAAAATGGCCGCCATTTCTTACCCGCCGTGGATGGCGGCGCACCGGAAGTGGTGCGGCCTGAATTCAGTTTCCCGCTGGAACAGTCGCTCCAATTGCTCGATCAGGTCTGGCTGCCGTTGCCGTTCCTGCGTTTTAATCCTCCGCGCACCTTTATGGCGGGCCCGGATAACTGGGCGCGTGTGCAAATCCGTGCGCTCGATACGCCGGAAGCCGACGGCAGCACACACCGCGTGGTGGTGGCGTTTGACACCCGCGTGACTGAAGACGATGAAGAACTGGCGCTGCTGGCTCCGACGCCGGACGACGTGAAAAACGGCATTAACTTTGCGCTGGCGTGGCACAACGAAGAACTGCCTGAGTTTCTTGACCAGACCTGGGTAGACGGCTGGCTGCGTGAAGTCTTTACCGAGCAGGCTGCACTACGCGAAGAGCGCGAGGCGCGCAATATCAAAGTGGCGCTCCGCGAGTTTGAATATCAGGCGCACTATCTGAACCTGCTGGAAATGCTCGGCAGCCAGCTGAGTATGCCGGAACTGAAGATCAACGGCGCGACGCTTCAGGAACCGGCGATCAGCGTGGATCTTATCCTCGATGTCGGTAACTCGCACACCTGCGGCATTCTGGTTGAAGATCATGTTGGCGAAACCGACGGCCTGAAACAGACCAGCGAACTGCAACTGCGTGACCTTTCGCAGCCACATTTTCTCTATAACGAGCTGTTCGAGAGCCGTGTGGAGTTTGCTCAGGCGCGCTTTGGTAAGCCGAATTTTTCCGTTGAAAGCGGCCGTGATGATGCCTTTATCTGGCCGTCAATTCTGCGCGCCGGGCGTGAAGCCAGCCGTCTGGCGCTGCTGCGCGAAGGCACGGAAGGATCGACCGGAATTTCCAGCCCGCGACGTTATTTGTGGGATGAAGACAGTTACACACCGGGCTGGCGTTTCAGTCAGGGCGGCCACGGCGCAGTGCAGGAGCCGGTGGCGGCGGCGATGCCGCTGACGTTCCTCATCAACGATGAAGGTCAGCCGCTGTCTGACCTGCCGCCGGAAGATCGCCTGCCGGTATTCTCTGCACATTACAGCCGCAGCTCAGTGATGACGCTGATGCTGTCCGAACTGCTGGCGCAGGCGATGATGCAAATCAACAGCCCGGCGCAGCGTATCCGCATGCTGCGCTCGTCCGCGCCTCGCCAGATCCGCAATATCATTTTGACGCTGCCGTCGGCGATGCCGAAACCTGAGCGCGAAATTTTCCGTCGCAGAATGCAGGAAGCGATTGGTTTGGTCTGGAAATCTATGGGCTGGCATCCGTCGGATGACGGTTTTAAAAATCAGGCCGATAAAGCCAAAAGCCGGTTGCCGGTGCCCGATGTGCAGATGGAATGGGATGAAGCGACCTGCGGCCAGATGGTCTATTTGTACAACGAAACGCAGGTGAATTTCGGCGGTCATACCGGCGAATTCTTTGCCAGCATGGCACGTCCGGACCGGGAACTCGCCGACGATGAGCCGGTGGGCAAAACCCTGCGCATCGCGTCGATTGATATTGGCGGCGGCACCACCGATCTGGCAATTACCCAATACTGGCTCGACGACGGTATGGGGAATAACGTCAAAATCACTCCGCGCCTGCTGTTCCGTGAAGGGTTTAAAGTTGCGGGCGACGATATTCTGCTCGACGTGATCCAGCTTTATATTTTGCCAGCGCTGCACGCCGCCTTGAAGAAAGCCGGGCTGGCGAATCCGGACAGCCTGATGACACGCCTGTTTGGCAGCGAAGGCCGCATGGACGGACACGCGACGCTGCGTCAGCAAAGTACGCTGCAAATCTTCATCCCGCTGGCTCATGCCGTGCTGGAAGTTTACGAACGTTTTGATCCGCTGGACACGCACGCGGAAATCGATGCGCCGTTTGGCGAACTGCTGGGGCAACATCCGACGCAAAAAGTGCTGGATTATCTGCACAGCGAAATTCAGCGCGTACTGCCTGCCGGTTCCGCCGTTTTCGATATTTTGCAGGCTCCGCTGGTGCTCAAGCTCAGCAAACTGCACAACGAATTTTTATCTAACCGCATGAGCATCACGCAGAATCTGCGTTCGCTCTGTGAAGTGGTGTCGCTGCACGATTGCGATGTGCTGCTGCTGACCGGCCGCCCTTCGCGTTTCCCCGGTATTCAGGCGCTGTTCCGCCATTTACAGCCGTTACCAATTAACCGCATGCTGTCGCTGGACGGTTATCACACCAGCGGCTGGTATCCGTTTAACAAACAGGGTCGCATTGATAACCCGAAATCGACGGCGGCCGTGGGCGCGATGTTGTGCCTGCTGGCGCTGGATTTACGGCTGCCGGGCTTCTATTTCAAGGCCGGTGATTTCCAGCCGTATTCCACGGTGCGATATCTCGGCATGATAAACGGTAATCAGGTTCTGACCGAGGACAATGTCTGTTACAGCGATATCGACCTGGATGCGCATGATTACAAACTCGACAGCGCCGCCAGTTTCCGTATCCGTGGTGCGATTTGTCTCGGTTTCCGTCAGCTGGAAAATGACCGCTGGCCCGCGTCGCCGCTGTATACCCTGTCGATTGCGCAGCCGGAGCTGGCGCGTAAAGTGGCGGGCGACAGCGTGCTGCGCGTTAAGCTGGCCGTTAAGAAAGGTGAAGATCACCCGACACCGGAATTTTTCGACATCGCCAGCGCGGTGCTGGATAACGGCACCAAAGTGCCTTCTCATCATCTGCGGCTCAGGCTGAACACACTGGGCGAAAGCCATTACTGGATCGACAGTGGGAGCGTATTCGTCTCATGACAACAAGTATGACAGTTTCAACGCCGGCACCGGCGCTGACTACCAACGAATTACAGCGTCAGTTCGCGGCCGCTGCCGCGACAATGGGCGACGCGCTGGAGTGGGTGGACACCACCCGTGAACAGGCACCGCGTCTGGATCTGGAAGCCGACCGTTTGCGTCTGCAACTCAAACGCTGCCGCGACAAGGCACAGCGTCTGGCGCTGGCGTGCGAGCTGCCGCCTGCGCTGGGTTTCTACGGGCATTCGCAGGCCGGAAAATCCTATCTGATTTGCTCTCTGGCGGCCGGTAACTATGGACGTCTTGAAACCCGCCTCGGCGGTGTGACGCTCGATTATCTGACGCAGATTAATCCGGGCAACCGCGCCGCCCGTCTGGCGACCCGCTTTACGCGTCAGGTGGATGTGAGAGATCGCGCTTTCCCGGTACGTATCTTGCTGCTCAGCGAAGCCGATCTGGCGCGCATTGTGATCCGCGCGTTCGAGCCGGACGCCAGCTACCACGTTCCCGATACGCAGCAGATTACCGAGCATCTCAATAAGCTGATGATGCACCGCCAGCCGGAACCGGTAGAAGGCTTTACCCGCGAGCAGATGATGGGACTATGGGATTCGATGATCCGTCTCGACGCTCGCCGTTTCCGCCATCTCAACGCGCATTACTGGCCGGTGGCCGTGAAGCTTGCGCCGTATCTGAACGTTGACGACCGCGCGCGTTTGTTTTCTTTGCTGTGGGGTAATACACCTGCATTAACCGCCGCATATCGTCATTACGCTCATACGCTGCAACATCTCGGTAATGCGCAAAGTTTGCTGGCACCGCTGAGCATTCTGGTGGATGACGCGATGCAGCCTGCGGACGGGATTTTCAGCCCGTCGCCGACCTGGGATATTCAGGTGCCGGTCTGCCCGCAGTTTGGTGACGAAACCGGTTCACAGGTGACGTTGTCACTGGCTGAGCTGGCGCTGCTTGCGTCAGAAGTCCAGATTCCGCTCCTGACGGCTCCCCGCGAAGTGCTGTTTGAACAGACTGACCTGCTGGATTTACCGGCGCAAAGCGCGCTGGCGGAAGACGGCACGGACGACGATAAAGACGCCCTGTTCCGCGCCAAAATGGCTTATTTGCCCGAGCGTTATACCGACCGCCATGAAATGAATATGCTGATGGTGTGCACTGCCGCGGACAAACGTGAAGAGGTGGTCGCCGTGGGCCGCACGCTGGAATACTGGGTCAAAGAAATGCAGGGTGAAAACACGCAGGTGCGTGGCCGCCGCAAGCCGGGTCTGGTCTGGGTGCTGACACCGTTTGATCGCCGTATGACCGAATCGGTGCATTTCGATGAAGCCGTGCAGCGTCACGTCGGCAATCCGGGTGATGCCTGGGGCGCATTGCTGGCGATGGACGAGCGCGGCCTGCAACGTATGGCCGATTATCTGGTAGCGGAAATTCGCCCGGAAATCCGGCTGAACCGTCTCGAAGAACTGCGTGACGAACTCTATCGTGAGCTGGCGGATAACCTGCTGGGGCGCTGGTTCCAGAAAGGCGAAGTGGCTGACCCGGCGAAAAAGCAGCATACCGTTCAGACCGTGATTAAAGCCTTGCAGACGCGCACCGGCGTCCACGGCGAATTGCTGGAAAAACTGCTCCCCGGCCGTGATGAGCTGCACCGGATTTATCACGAGATTTCCGGGCAGGACGCGGAGTCCGGCACGCAGGATCAGACGGGCACAGAAAGTTTTGGTATCGGCATCGACATTGATTTGTTTGCCGAGCAACAGGATGTGCAGCCGTGGCAGGAAAAACAGGATGACGGCGCGGCGTTTGCGCGTCAGGTGCAGCGTTACTGGATAAACCATCTGCGCGGTTTGCCGGAAAACGAACCGCTGATCGCCCTGCTTGGCGTGGCGAAACCAACGGTGGAATTGCTGATGGAAGAGCTGATCACCGCCAGTTTCCGGCTGAATATGGGCGAGGCGCTGGTACGATCTCTGGGCGGAACCTTGCCTGCCGGTTCGCGCGAGCATGAACATCACGCCGACCGCCAGGTATCCCGTGCGCTGACCGTGCTCGGTGATTTTGTCGCGTGGCTCGGCTATGAAAAACTCAGCGAAGCCGAACGCCCGGAAAGCCGCATCAATAAGGGCAATAAGATTTTCGCCAAGCCGCAGAAAAACGTTGCCAGCTGGAAATCCTCCCGCAGGCTGACCAAACTCTCCGCGACGCCGACCAATTCAACTGCGTTTTACATTTACGACTGGCTGGTTGGATTGCAGGAAAGCATCATGCGTAACGCCGGTTACGCCGCGGGCGGTGAAATTCCTGCGCAACAGCGCGAACACTTAGAACGCCTGCTCGGCAAATTAGCCGTTCCGGCCTGAAAATAACCCGTCACAGGGGCAAAACGCCTCTGTGACGCGGGGTTGCAGTGAGATCTAAATCACAAAATTCAGTGGGTTAGCGCGACATCAAAACCGCTTACCGCCTCCAGTAACCGCTTATCTCCCCATACAACCGCTCAATCACTCTTTCCCCCGTTTTGCGGTGAAATTCGCCATTCTGTGTCTGGCAAAAAAATAGTGCCCTTCTCTTATAAAAGCTCCTCTCACCATTCGTGAGGGGCATTCGTTGGCTATTCTGACAACCAGGTTTCATATGAATACAAAATCAATATTCAAGCATATACCCTGGATGATTCTGGGAATCATCGGTGCTTGCTGTCTGGCAGTGATTGCCTTACGGCGAGGTGAACATATCAGTGCGCTGTGGATTGTGGTGGCATCGGTTTCGGTCTATCTGGTGGCCTACCGGTATTACAGCCTCTATATCGCGCAAAAAGTGATGAAGCTCGACCCGACGCGTTCAACGCCTGCCGTGCTCAATAACGACGGGCTGAACTATGTGCCGACGCACCGCAACGTGTTGTTCGGTCACCATTTTGCGGCCATTGCGGGCGCGGGTCCGCTGGTCGGGCCGGTGCTGGCGGCGCAAATGGGCTATCTGCCCGGCGTGCTGTGGCTGCTGGCGGGTGTGGTGCTGGCCGGGGCGGTTCAGGATTTCATGGTGCTGTTTATCTCTTCGCGCCGTAACGGGGCGTCGCTCGGCGAGATGATCAAAGAGGAAATGGGGCCGGTGCCAGGCACCATCGCACTGTTCGGCTGTTTCCTGATCATGATTATTATTCTGGCGGTGCTGGCCCTGATCGTGGTGAAAGCGCTGGCAGAAAGCCCGTGGGGCGTGTTTACGGTCTGTTCGACGGTACCTATCGCGCTGTTTATGGGCATTTATATGCGCTTTATCCGGCCGGGACAGGTGGGTGAAATCTCGGTCATCGGCGTGCTTTTGCTGATTGCGTCCATCTGGTTTGGTGGCGTGATTGCGGCGGATCCTTACTGGGGGCCGGCGCTGACGTTTAAAGACACCACCATCACCTTTACCCTGATTGGTTATGCGTTTGTTTCCGCACTGCTGCCGGTCTGGCTGATTCTGGCTCCGCGCGATTATCTGGCGACGTTCCTGAAAATTGGCGTGATTGTCGGGCTGGCGATCGGGATTGTGATCCTGAACCCGGAACTGAAAATGCCGGCGATTACGCAGTACATTGACGGCACCGGGCCGCTGTGGAAAGGCGCGCTGTTCCCGTTCCTGTTTATCACCATTGCCTGTGGCGCGGTGTCCGGTTTCCATGCGCTGATTGCGTCCGGCACCACGCCGAAACTGCTGGCCTGCGAGACTGATGCGCGGTTTATCGGTTATGGCGCGATGCTGATGGAGTCCTTCGTGGCCGTGATGGCGCTGGTTGCGGCTTCCATTATCGAACCGGGCCTGTACTTTGCGATGAACACCCCGCCGGCCGGTCTGGGCATTGTGATGCCAAACTTGCATGAACTGGGCGGCGATAATGCGCCGATGATTCTGGCGCAACTGAAAGACGTGACCGCGCATGCGGCGGCTACGGTCAGTTCTTGGGGCTTTGTGATCACCCCGGAACAAATTCTGCAAACCGCCAAAGACATCGGCGAACCTTCCGTGCTGAACCGCGCGGGTGGCGCACCGACGCTGGCGGTGGGGATCGCACACGTCTTCCACAAGATTGTGCCGTTCGCCGATATGGGTTTCTGGTATCACTTCGGGATCCTGTTCGAAGCGCTGTTTATCCTGACCGCGCTGGATGCCGGTACGCGTTCCGGACGTTTTATGTTGCAGGATTTGCTCGGCAACTTTATTCCGTTCCTGAAGAAAACCGATTCACTGGTGGCCGGAATTGTGGGTACCGCCGGTTGCGTAGGATTGTGGGGATATCTGTTGTATCAGGGCGTGGTCGATCCGCTGGGCGGCGTGAAAAGCCTGTGGCCGCTGTTCGGGATCTCCAACCAGATGCTGGCCGCCGTCGCGCTGGTGCTGGCGACCGTGGTGCTGATCAAAATGAAACGCACTCAATACATCTGGGTTACCGTGTTGCCTGCGGTCTGGCTGCTGATCTGCACCACCTGGGCGCTGGGCCTGAAACTGTTCAGCACCAATCCGCAGATGGAAGGCTTCTTCTTCATGGCCAGCCAGTATAAAGCCCGCATCGCCGCTGGCGGCGCGGATCTGACGGAACAGCAAATCAGCAACATGAACCATATAGTGATCAACAACTACACCAACGCCGGACTGAGTATTCTGTTCCTGATTGTGGTGTACAGTATTATTTTCTACGGCTTCAAGGCGTGGTTGCAGGCGCGTAAAACCGACCAGCGTACCGATAAAGAAACGCCGTATGTGCCAGTGCCGGAGGAAGGTATCAAACTCTCCAGCCACTGATGATGTTGTGTGATGGCCCCGCACTCGCGGGGCTTTCCCGCATATAGCATGGCGGCCAATACTCTCAAAGGAGCGGCTTGTGTTCGATAATTTAGGCGCAGCGAAGAAGTACCTTGGTCAGGCGGCGCGCATGCTGGTGGGGATCCCCGATTACGATACCTACGTGCTGCACATGCAGACTAATCATCCTGATAAATCGATGATGACTTACAAAGAATTTTTCCGCGAACGCCAGCAGGCCCGCTACGGCGGCGACGGCAAAGGCGGGATGCGCTGTTGTTAACAGGAATGACGTTATGACACCCATTGCGGTCACGGTTTTAACCGGTTTTCTCGGCGCAGGCAAAACCACCCTGCTGCGCCAGATGCTGCATCAGCAGCACGATTACAAAATTGCGGTCATTGAAAATGAGTTTGGCGAAGTGGCGATCGACAGTCAGCTGATTGGCGATCGCGCGACGCGGATTACCACGCTAACCAACGGATGCATCTGTTGCAGCCGTTCGAACGAACTGGAAGATGCGTTGCTGGATTTGCTCGACGGTCTGGATAAAGGCGACGTGCAGTTTGACCGGCTGGTGATTGAGTGCACCGGCATGGCGGATCCGGGGCCGATTTTGCAGGCGTTTTTCGCCCATGAAATTATCTGTGAACGCTATCTGCTCGACGGCGTGATCACGCTGGTGGACGCGGTTCACGCGCAACAGCAGTTGGATCAGTTCCCGCTGGCGCAGTCGCAGATTGGTTATGCCGACCGGATTTTACTGACCAAAACCGATGTGGCCGGTGACAGCGGCGAGCTGATTGCGCGGTTGCAGCGGATTAACGCCCGTGCGCCGGTGTATCCGGTGGTGAACGGCGATATCGATCTGGCGCTGTTGTTCGATACGCGTGGTTTTATGCTGGAAGAAAACGTGGTGGTTTCAAAGCCGGTTTTCCGCCGCATTGTGGCGCAGCAGGAAAATACGATTTCATCCATTGTGGTGGAACTGGATTATCCGGTGGCGCTGCAGGCAGTGTCCGGCGTGATGGAAGGTTTGCTTTCTGGCTTTGCAGACAGTCTTTTGCGCTACAAAGGTATGTTGTGGATTGAAGATCAGCCGTGCCGCCTGCTGTTTCAGGGCGTTCAGCGGCTGTACAGCGCCGACTGGGATCGCCCGTGGGAACAGGAAGAAACGCCGGTCAGCCAGTTGGTGTTTATCGGCGTCGCGTTACCCGAAACTGAAATTCGTGAGGCATTTGACGGGCTGCGTCCAGCCTGAACCGCTGCGCTACATATCTTGCTACTTAAAGCCCGACGGCTTCTTTTAGCGATTTCAGATAGCGGCGGCTGACCGGCACGGTCTGACCGTCGCGCAATAACAGCTCCGCCTGATTGTTATCTTCCAGGCGGATCTCTTTCAGATAATCCATATTCACCAGATATTGCCGGTGACAACGTAACAACGGCGTGCGGCTTTCCAGCGTGCGCAGCGTCAGTTCCGTAAACCCTTCCTTGCCGTCCTGGCTGGTCACGTAAACTCCGCTCATCCGGCTGCTGACAAACGCCACCTCTTCCATCTGTAACAGCCAGATCCGGCTGTGGCCGCTGCACGGAATGAATTTCAGCGACTGCTGGCTTTCCGGCAGTTGCGAGATTTCCTGCACCTGACGTTCCTGCCGCAACCGTGCCAGCGTTTTTTGTAAACGCAGCGGTTCAATGGGTTTCAGCAGGTAATCAAACGCACATTCTTCGAATGCCTGCACTGCGTACTCGTCAAACGCGGTGAGAAAAACAATGTGCGGACGATGCCGGTGATCGAGCATTCCGGCCATTTCCAGCCCGCTGATGCGCGGCATCTGAATGTCCAGAAACAGGACATCCGGACGCAGTTTATGCACCGCGCCGATGGCTTCAATGGCGTTGGCGCATTCGCCGATAATTTCGATGTCACCTTCGTTCTCAAGCAGGAGCCGCAGGTTCTCGCGTGCCAGCGGTTCATCATCAACAATCATCACTCTTAACATGCGGGTTCCTCGATCGGCAGACGCAACGTGACGCGGGTGAAAAGATCCTGTTCGCAGCTGACGACGATCCCGTAGTCATCGCCAAAGCGGGCGCGCAGGCGTTTATCCACCAGACTTATGCCCAGCCCGTTGCTTTCTGTGCGCGGCTGCTGATACAAACCGGCGTTGTCTTCGACCTCGACCACGACGTTTTGCCCCTCACGGCGGGCGCGGATGGTTATAATGCCGTGACCAAGTAATTGAGATGTGCCGTGTTTAATGGCATTTTCCACAATCGGCTGCAGGGTGAACGCAGGCAGATTCTGCGCTGAGAGCCGATCCGGCACTTGTAATTCGACACTCAGTTGCGACGGGAAACGTGCCAGTTCGATTTGCAGATAGGCATTCACATGCTCGATTTCATTGGCCAGTGTGACGATTTCTGACGGGCGTTTGAGGTTTTTGCGAAAGAACGTCGAGAGATATTGTACCAGTTGCCCGGCTTTATCGCTGTCGTTGCGGATGACTGCCATCAGCGTATTCAGGGCGTTGAACAGGAAATGCGGGTTCACCTGCGCGTGCAGCAATTTGATTTCCGACTGGGCGAGCAGCGCTTTTTGTTGCTCGTATTTGCCCGCCAGAATTTGCGCCGACAACAACTGCGCAATCCCTTCGCCCAGCGTGCGGTTGATCGAACTGAACAGCCGGTTACGCGCTTCGTACAATTTAATGGTGCCAATCACCCGCTGATTCTCGCCCCGCAGCGGGATCACCAGCGTGGAACCGAGTTTGCAGTTCGGGTGCAGCGAACAACGGTAAGGCAGTTCATTGCCGTCTGCGTAAACCACTTCGTCATTCTCTATCGCCCGCCAGGTATAGGCGGAAGATATTGGTTTGCCGGGCAAATGGTGGTCATCGCCCACGCCGGTAAAGGCCAGCAGTTTCTCGCAATCAGTAATGGCGACGGCGCTGATATCCAGTTCCTGATGCAGAACCTGCGCCACTTTCATGCTGTTTTCTTCGTTGAACCCCTGCCGTAATATCCCTTCCGTCGATGCCGCGACCTTCAGCGCAGTGGCGGAAAACGCCGATGTGTATTTTTCAAACATCGCGCGCTTATCCAGCAGAATGCGCATAAACATCGCCGCACCCAGCGTGTTCGTTATCATCATCGGTGCGGCAATGCTGCTGACCAGATGCAGCGCGTCATGAAATGGCCGTGCAATCAGCAGGATGATCAGCATTTGCACCGCTTCTGCCACAAACGTAATCGCACCGGCAGTCAGCGGATTAAACAGTTTATCGGTGCGCCCGCGGCGGATCAGAATGCTGTGCAGCAAACCGCCGAGCAGCCCTTCGGTAATGGTGGAAACCATGCAGCTGAGCGCCGTCATACCGCCCATCGAATAACGGTGTAAACCGCCGGTCAGCCCGACCAGTCCGCCGACTACCGGACCGCCCAGCAGACCGCCCATCACCGCGCCAATCGCACGCGTGTTGGCAATGGAATCTTCAATGTGCAGGCCGAAATAGGTGCCCATAATACAGAACACGGAGAACGTGATGTAGCACAGCAGTTTGTGAGGCAGACGGACGGTGACCTGCATCAGCGGTATAAAAAGGCGGGTTTTACTCATCAGCCAGGCGATAACCAGAAACACACACATCTGTTGTAAAAGCAGTAAAACTAAATTGAATTCGTACATGCCTGACATCCGCAATCAGTGAAGCGCACACGATACCGTGTTCAGCGAAACGTTTCTTTGGCACGCGCCAGAAAAACGAAATCGATTTATTAATTTTTTGTATGTGTGGCTTGCGTCAGCCCTCAGCATCTAATGTACAAGTTGGCCGGAATCAAAACGTTAGTCTACTTTGTCTACTGTAAGGCAGGTTCATTCATCGCTCTGAACCCCTGTTCAGAGCCCGAGACGGAGTTCGTTATGACTGATATCTCTAAGGTTTTAGGTAAAGAAGCCGATTCCCTGTTGCAACATCGCTGTTCCACAATTACTGCTGAGCAGCTTAACCTTCCGGGGGCTGATTTTGTCGATCGCGTAATGATTGATAATAACCGCTCGCCGCGCGTGCTGGCAGCGATGCAAAATTTGTATAATACCGGCCGTCTGTCGGGAACCGGTTATCTGTCGATTCTGCCTGTCGATCAGGGGGTCGAGCATTCCGCTGGCGCATCATTTGCAGCCAACCCGCTCTATTTTGACCCGAAGAATATTGTCGAACTGGCACTGGAAGCCGGTTGCAACTGTGTGGCCTCGACTTACGGCGTGCTGGCATCCGTCTCCCGCCGCTATGCCCACAAAATCCCGTTCCTGGTCAAACTGAACCACAATGAAACGCTCAGTTATCCGACCCAGTATGATCAGACGCTGTACGCCAGCGTGGATCAGGCGTTTGATCTGGGCGCGCAGGCGGTCGGCGCAACCATTTATTTCGGTTCAGAACAATCCCGTCGTCAAATTGAGGAAATCTCCGCCGCGTTCGAACGGGCGCATGAGCTGGGCATGGTCACTGTGTTGTGGGCGTATCTGCGCAATCCGGCCTTTGTGAAAGACGGCGTGGATTATCACTCCAGCGCAGATTTGACCGGTCAGGCGAACCACCTTGCGGCCACCATTGGCGCAGATATCGTGAAGCAAAAGATGGCCGAAAATAACGGCGGCTATAACGCCGTAAAATTTGGTTATACCGATGCGCGTGTCTATTCCAAACTCACCACCGAACACCCTATCGATCTGGTGCGTTATCAGCTGGCGAACTGCTACATGGGGCGCGCAGGGTTGATTAACTCCGGCGGCGCGGCTGGCGAAAACGACATTCAGGAATCGGTGCGTACAGCGGTTATTAATAAACGCGCGGGCGGCATGGGGCTGATTCTGGGGCGTAAAGCTTTCAAGAAATCCATGAAAGATGGCGTGGCGTTAATCAATGCAGTGCAGGATGTGTATCTGGATAAGAAAGTGACCATCGCTTAATCCGGCCTACAAAATCCCTTAAGTATTCTGTACATTTGGCCGATAGAGACGTTTCATCGTCAGACACTTCTTTCGGCCATTCTCAGTTTATTTCGGGAGCAATACGGATGTTGATAGGGATAGATTTAGGTACGTCAAACAGTGCTGTTTCCATCTGGCAGGACGGCCAGGCCGTTCTGATACCGAACGCCTACGGGCACAATCTCACGCCTTCGATTATCGGGCTCGATGATAACGGGCACATTCTGGTTGGCGCACCCGCTCACGCCCGCCTGTTTACTCACCCCGATTTAACCCTCTCCAGTTTTAAACGCTTCATGGGTACCGACCATAATTTCCGGCTCGGACATCAGTCTTTTCGTGCAGAAGAGCTTTCAGCCGTGTTGTTGCGCAGCCTGAAAGCCGACGCCGAGCAACATTGCGGTTGTAAAGTCGAACGCGCCATCATTACCGTTCCCGCCTATTTCAATGACATTCAGCGTAAAGCCGTGAAAACTGCCGGTGAGCTGGCGGGTTTACACGTTGAGCGCTTGCTGAACGAACCGACCGCCGCATCGCTGGCTTACGGGCTGGCGAATCAGCAGGAGCAGAAGTTTCTGGTGTTTGATCTGGGCGGTGGCACTTTTGATGTCTCGATCATCGATATGTTCGAAGGCGTTATTGAAGTACGCGCCAGCAGCGGCGATGTGTTTCTCGGCGGCGATGATTTCACTCGCAGCCTGGTCAGCTGGATGCTGGCGCAATTTCCACAACTCGACGAGGAAGACACCGGTTTACACGGCCGGCTCGTCACCTTAGCGGAGCGGGCCAAACGCCAGCTGACAGCGCAGGAAAGTACGCTCGTCAGTTATCAACATGAAGGCGAAACACTGAGCTGGACCATTACCACGGAGATTCTGGCGCAATGCTGTGAAAGTGCGCTGGAACGGATGAAAAAACCGGTGATTCAGGCGCTGCGAGATGCAAAATTCTCTGCCGATCAGGTTGATCATATTGTGCTGGTGGGCGGTGCAACACGAATGCCACTGGTGCGTCAGGCTGTCGCGCGTCTGTTTGGCCGTTTCCCGCGCTGCGATCTTCAGCCCGATGAAGCGGTTGCGCTGGGTGCGGGAATTCAGGCCGGGCTGGCGATGCAGGATCAGGCGCTCGATGACATCGTGCTGACTGATGTGATGCCCTTCACGCTCGGCATTGAGATTGCGCGACGTAAAGGCGAAGGCTATGAGGCGGGGCATTTTATGCCGTTGATCGAACGTAATAGTTTTGTGCCGGTGAGCCGCGTGGAATCGGTCCGCACAACGAACGACCAGCAAAAATTGCTCGAGCTTTCGATTTTCCAGGGCGAAGGCCGCCGCGTTTCCGACAATATTTTGCTAGGTTCATTATCGCTGGATATCCCGCCGCGCCCTGCCGGTGAAATCACCGCCGACGTGCGTTTTACCTATACGCTTGACGGTATTCTGGAAGTGGAATGCAAGATCGACCACACCGGTGAGATGCAAAAACTGGTGATCGAAAAATCCCCCGGTTCGCTCACGCCGGAACAAATCTCCGCCAGCCTGATGAAACTTGAGAACATCAAACAGCACCCGCGCGAGCAACTGGTTAACCGCCAGCTGGTCGCCGAAGCCAATGCGTTTTACGAACAAAGTCTCGGTGAGCAACGTCAATATATCGCCGATCATCTTTACCGTTTCGAAAGCGTGCTAGACACGCAGGATGCCCGGCAAATCGCTGAAGCTCGCAAGGAAATCGAGGGACTGATCGCGTATCTGCGTAAGGAATGGGAGTAAACGGATGAGCATCTGGTCAGTCTTAGACATCGAACCTACCGACGATCTGAGCATTATCAAGCGCGCATATGCCCGTAAACTGAAAACGACGCGCCCAGATCAGGATCCTGCAGGCTATCAGCGGCTGAGAGAGGCGTTCGAGCAGGCGAAAGGTTATGCGAATCGCCCTTCAAAGAGTGACGTTGTCACGGAAATTCTGGATGAATCTCCCTCTTTCACTGTACGGATGCCGGTTCACATTGAGCCTTTACAAGAGCTGACGCCGGATATCGATGATGCGCTTGAGCAGGAGTTAGAGGCGTCAAGGCCGGTGACTGCCATCATCGATGTCATGATGGAAGATGAAACCGAAGGGGTGAACCTGCTCGAATCTGTGCTATCCGGTGATCTTTTGCAAAATCTGCGTCTGCGGGAAGTATTTAGTCAGGAACTGGCTGCACAGTTGAGTGAGCGCGAAGGATTGTATTCGGCGCTGCTTATTCGCGTTTCAGAGATTATGGGCTGGGATATTGACAATTATCAGCCGGGCGGAATACCCGCGCATCGTCTGGCCGCGCTTCATCGTCAGATTGAAAATACGGGCGCGAAGTATTACCTGACTCAGTTGCAAAATAAATATCAGAAATCCGCACTGGATCGGCAGCGGTTGAGGTTGCTTACCGTCGAAGGCACCACGCTTGCGTGGTGGGCAAGGTGGATGCCTGATTTTCTGAAACCCCTGTATGATGAACTCAGTTATATCAGGATGAATTTCCCTTCGCTGTTGCCGCAAATAAACTCTCAGCTGGTGAAAGCGCTCGATGAATCACGAGCAGCGATGAGCTGGGGAACGGTGTTTCTGACGGGTTTCTGGCTTTTACTGACAATGCTTGCGACCCGCGAAGACCCCGATAAGTGGCGTGACCGGATCCTGTTGATCGCGACTATTGGCGTTTATACGCAGGGCTACAGTTTTCTGGCAAGAGTGCTGCGTTACCGGCACTGGTGGCTGAGGGTTGCGGAAGGCGGACTTTCGCTGCTTGCCCTTCTGATTTTAGCGAAAATGCTGCTGGGCTTTTTCGACGCTTTCAAACCAGAATCTGGCCATCTTCAAATGTTGTTAACCAATTACGGCGTGATGTGTGTTGTCGGTTTCTGTGTGCTCTGGATGATGGCGCCGAAGGTCTGGAAATGGTACCAGGTTCCGCTTAACGCCATGATTATTCTGGTGGTATTCCCGTGGCAACTTATGAAAAAATCAGAAGGGATCGTGGGCATTGTGTCATTTGTTTTGTTGCTGGCGATGTATGCCTTTTTGATTGCTTTGGGGATCCGCTAAAAAATAACAGGCTGGCAGCTTCACCAGCCTGTCTTTTTACTCCGTCAGAACCCAGACGCTGACACTGCCTGCTTCACAGAAGAACTGCGCCGCGCCATTTTCATCGGTTTCGATGATGTCTTCGCGGTGTTCCAGTAAATCGCGCCATTTCTTATGGGCGAAACCGTCGCCCAGTTCGATGGCCTTTTCTCCGCCTTCTCCGTTTGACATCACCACCACGCAGCCCGGATGTTCTTCGGTTCCGCTGCGGCTGAACGCAATACAATTAGGGTGATCGAGATAATCGGTCTGCACGCCCCACGCGTATGTCTGGCGGGCTTTGATCAGCGTTTCAAGTTGCGGGATCGCGGGCAGCTCGATGGTGTAATTATTGCCGTCATCCCCTTCATCTTCGTAACTTGCGCCGAACAAATCCGGGTAGAACACAATCGGTACGCCCTGTTCGCGCAACAGAATTAACGCGTAAGCCAGCGGTTTGAACCACGGCTCAACGGGTGCTTCCAGCGACTGCAATGGCTGCGTGTCGTGATTCGCTACCAGCGTGACTGCATGCGACGCGTCGGCGGCCACCAGCGTGTTGTCAAAAAGGGTGGTCAGGTCGTAATCGGCGCCCTGCTTCGATGCGTGATGGAAGTTCAGCTGCAACGGCGCATCGAACAGCATGGTTTTGCCTTCCACCTGATGGATGTAATTTTGCAGAGTGGGAACGTCGAACGACCAATATTCGGCCACCAGATACATCGGCTGTTCGGATTCAGCCTGAATATGGTCAATCCATTCTTTATAGAACCACGCCGGAATATGCTTCACCGCGTCCAGCCGGAATCCCGTGCAGCCGGTTTGTTCCATGACCCAGCGGCCCCAGTATTTGAGTTCTTCGCTGACCGCGTTATTGCGGAAATCGACGTTGGCACCCATCAGGTAATCGTAATTGCCAAACTCTTCGTCAACCTGATCGTTCCAGCCACCCGCCGTGTAGTCATTCACGATTTTGAAGATGCCGTTTTCATCGGGGTTTTCGATATGATCGACGCCGCTGAAGCAGTGATAATCCCAGACGAATTTAGAATACTGGCCGTTTCTGGCGGCAAAGATAAAACGGGTCCAGGCATCAGCTTCAATGATGTCGTCGCTGATATCATCACGGTCGTCCATATTGACGCGGTTGACCTGCACGCGTTCTTTTTCGTCTGCGCCCATTTTGTGGTTGAGCACCACATCGAGAATGACGCCAAGCTGATGGTGTTTCAGCGCCTGAACAGCGGCCAGGAATCCCTCTTTGTCGCCGTACTTGGTGGCGCGTGAGCCTTTTTGGTCGAACTCACCCAGATCGAAAAGATCGTAGGTGTCATAACCCACCGAATATCCGCCGGAATCGCCTTTATAGGCGGGGGGAAGCCAGGCGGCGGTGATGCCTATTTCAGCCAGCCACGCGGCTTTCTCTGCGACCTCAGGCCACAATTTGCCACCCTCCGGGTAATACCAGTGGAAGAACTGAAACAACGTAGGATTCTGCATACAGGATTTCCATTCAGATGAGCGGGAAATGAAGTATGGATCAGGAATGACGAACTGTAAGGCTAAGCGCAAAAAAAAGCCGGTCATGAAAGTGACCGGCATGTGTGGGCGTCAGCGCTGAATCAGTTGATTTCAGGATGCTGCGCGATCAGGTTCTTTCTTTTGGCTTCCAGTTCGGCAATCTGCGCGTCAATATCTTCAATTTTATGTTCGATATTGTCGTGATGCTCCTGAAGGATTTCACGGGCTTCTGCGCGGTCAGAGGCCGCTGGCGTAGCGCCTTTTAGCGGACGGTTCGCGGTTTCTTTCATGAAGATACCGGTCACCAGGCCAATAACGGAAATGACCATCAGATAGTACGCAGGCATGTACAGGTTGTTGGTCGCTTCCACCAGCCACGCCACGATGGTAGGTGTCAGACCAGCAATCAGGACAGAGACGTTAAACGCAATCGCGAGGGCGCTGTAACGAATGTGTGTCGGGAACATGGCTGGCAAAGTCGAGGCCATCACGCCGATGAAGCAGTTCAGCAGAACCGCCAGTATCAGCAACCCGAGGAATATCAGACCAATCACATCACTGTTGATAAGAATGAAGCATGGGATGGCCAGAATGAACAGGCCGACGCTGCCGATAATAACGAACGGCTTGCGCCCAAAACGGTCGCTCAGCATCCCCATAAACGGCTGCACAAACAGCATACCCACCATAATGGCGATGATGATCAACACGCCGTGATCTTCAGAATAATGCAGGCTGTGAGACAGATAACTTGGCATGTACGTCAGCAACATGTAGTAGGTGACGTTGGTGGCGATAACCATGCCGACGCAGATAATCAGCGGTCGCCACTGCTTGGTCAGAATTTCACGGAAAGAGACTTTCGGTGGCTCAGCGATGTCTTTGCGTGAGTCAGTGTCGATTTTATCTACGTGTTGCTGGAATGTCGGGGTCTCTTCCAGCGCATGGCGCAGGTAAATCCCGATCAGCCCCAACGGTGCAGCGATGAAGAACGGAATACGCCAGCCCCAGTCGAGGAAGTTCGCGTCACCCACAATGCTGGAAATCAGCACCACGACGCCCGCGCCGAGAATAAAGCCGGCGATGGAACCGAAATCAAGCCAGCTGCCGAGGAAACCACGCTTTCTGTCCGGTGAATATTCCGCAACAAAAATGGCCGCGCCGGTGTATTCACCCCCGACCGAGAAACCCTGCGCCAGTTTTGCCAGTAACAAAAGAATTGGCGCCCAGATGCCGATGGTGGCATAGCCAGGGATCAGCCCGATACAGAAGGTACTGACAGACATAATAATGATGGTGACGGATAACACTTTCTGACGGCCAAATTTGTCGCCCATTGCACCAAAGAACAGACCGCCCAGAGGTCTGACGAGGAAAGGAACCGAGAAGGTTGCCAGTGCGGCGATCATCTGGATACCGGGATCGGCACCCGGGAAAAACACCTGGCCTAACGCAAAAGCGACAAAGCCATATACACCAAAATCGAACCATTCCATCGCGTTGCCCAACGCGGCGGCGGTAATGGCTTTCTTCAGTTTCTTATCATCAATGATAGTAATGTCATTGATTTGCATAGGTTTAACACGTTTTCTTCTTAATCTCATCTTTTACATCCCTTTTCTAAAATACTCCACTATGTAAGCGTGAGATATTTTTGTTCGTACCCTTTAAATATTTCGGGTATCAATAATTTTTCAGCAAGCCCTACCATTATAGAATGGTTTTCGTCAGAGGCAAAAGGCGGCCATTTTGTGATCAGCTTTACACTTTTGTTTTCCCCTGCCCCCGTGAGACCGCATCAAGTGGTAATGTGTTTTCAAATTAATGAAACTGCATTTTAATTAACGAAAGGGAAGCCAGAATAGCGGCTAATTTCATGCTACTGATGGGGTGAATCATGGCTAAAGGTTCTCAGATTCAATTCAATTTCCACACCGTTCAGGATCCGCAAACCGGTGCCTGCGTGACCCGTTTAACGCCTCCCGACGTTCTGTGTCATCGCAATTATTTCTATCAAAAATGTTTTACGCGTGATGGCAATAAGCTGCTTTTCGCCGGGGAATTCGACGGTAACCGCAACTATTACCTGCTGGATCTGACGACGCAAAAAGCGGTTCAACTGACGGAAGGTACAGGCGATAACACGTTCGGCGGTTTTCTTTCACCGGACGATCAGTCGCTGTATTACGTGAAAAACGAGCGCAGCCTGCAATGCGTCACGCTGAATGATTTCAGCGAGCGGACGGTATATCAGGTGCCTGAAGAGTGGGTCGGGTACGGAACGTGGGTGGCAAACAGTGAATGTACCCGTCTGGTCGGTATCGAAATCAGCCGCAAGGACTGGACGCCGCTCACCGACTGGACGATTTTCCAGACGTTTTATCACAGCAATCCACACTGCCGCCTGCTGGGCGTCGATTTGCTCAGCGGAAAATCCCGTGTCATCCACGAGAGAAATGAGTGGCTTGGTCATCCGATTTATCGTCCGTTTGATGACAACACCGTCGCATTCTGCCATGAAGGCCCGCACGATCTGGTCGATGCGCGCATGTGGCTGGTAAACGAAGATGGCAGCAATGTGCGCAAGGTGAAAGAACATGCGCCGGGTGAAAGCTGCACTCACGAATTCTGGGTGCCGGACGGATCGGCGCTGATGTACGTGTCGTATCTGAAAGGTCAGCACGATCGCCATATCCGCCGTTTTGATCCGCAAACCGGTGAAGATATTTCCCTGATGACCATGCCCGCCTGTTCGCATCTGATGAGCAACGAAAACGGATCGTTGCTGGTGGGCGACGGATCCGGCACGCCGGTGGATGTGCAGGATACCGCCAGCCATACGATTGATAACGACCCGTGGCTGTACATTTTTGATGCCGAATCCCGCCAGTATGCACCACTTGCGGCACATAACAGTTCCTGGCGTGTGCTGGACGGCGACCGCCAGGTGACGCATCCGCACCCTTCTTTCTCACCGGATGATCGTCATGTGCTTTTTACCACCGATCACGAAGGTCTTCCTGCGCTGTATCTGGCCGAAATCCCGGCGGGCCTGCTCAGTACATTACGTAAGGACTAAACGACGATGTTCATTTTTAAGAAAGATATTCCACTTCAGGATCTGGGCGACGGTGTGGGCCGTCGCGTTCTGGCGCACGGTGGCACGATGATGGCAGTGGAAGTCTCATTCGAAACCGGCGCAATCGGCCCGATGCATAATCATGTGCACGAACAGCTGACCTACGTGCTCTCGGGGCGCTTCAGATTCACCATCGGCGAGGAAACGCTCGAGGTTTCAGCGGGCGATACGCTGTATAAAAAACCCTACATCATGCATGGCTGCGTGTGTCTGGAGAAAGGCGTACTGCTCGATACCTTTACGCCGCAGCGTCAGGACTTCCTCTAACCCGTCATCTTTTGAGCCGTCTCTGCGTTAGCTGCCTTCACTCACCCCGGTCACTTACTTTTGTAAGCTCCCGGGGATTCCTTCAGTTGCCGCCTTGATACAACTCAAAACATTTAGGGTTAGATTATTGCTAATAAAAAACCGGTACTCACTGAGCACCGGTTTTTTATCGCCTGAAAGAAACTGAAATTATGCGAGAATTTCACGCACGAAGTTTTCGATCTCTTTGTTCTGGCAGTTTTCGAAGAAGCACTTCTGGAAACGTTCGCCGGTGACGGCGGTTTTCACCAGTTCAGGATCAATGGCACGCAGCGTATCGAGATAGTTTTCTTTCACAACGGCGGCTTTCACCTGATTCAGGATCCCTGCGTTGCGAACCTGCGGTTCTTTACGATCTGCCGGATAGCCCTGGCCTTTCACGCCGGTGAAGGCTTTTTCGAAGATAAAACGAACGTTCAGTTCCGCGCCCCAGCCAAATCCTTTGGCGAATGGCAACGACAGCGCGTTACCGTTGTTAATTTGCGCGAAAAGAAAAGCATCCGCCGGATCGATGCAGTAACCGCAGTTTACACCCGGATGAATGTTCAGGGACATCAGAGCGCCCTGTCCAGTGCCGCAGCCTGCGACCACAAAATCGACGGCTTTGGAGTTCAGCAAAATGCTGGCCATGATGCCCAGATGGATGTAGGTCAGGTGATGATCCTGTTCGTCAGACATACCGACGTTGTAGACCGGATACTCTTTTTCGGACGCCACGGCGTTCAGTTCTTTCAAAATGATCGCGTTTTTAGCGGCCTGACTGTTTTCCATCATCAATGCGATTTTCATGAGATTTCCTCGTTGTGGCAGCGGATTTCTCCGCTGCGCAAGTTGAATTGCGGCGGGATTAACGGGCCAGCCAGCCGCCATCGACGGCAATTGTGTAGCCATTAATATAGTCAGAAGCCGGAGACGACAGGAAAACCACCGGCCCCATCAGGTCAGACGGTAAACCCCAGCGCCCGGCCGGAATGCGACCTAAAATCTCTTCGCTACGCGCTTCGTCGGCACGCAGTTGCTGGGTGTTGTTCGTCGCCATATATCCCGGCGCGATGGCGTTGACGTTGATATTGTGTTTCGCCCACTCGTTCGCCAGCAGTCGGGTCACGCCCATCACGGCACTTTTTGACGCCGTATAAGACGGCACGCGGATGCCGCCCTGATAGGAAAGCATCGACGCGATATTAATGATTTTCCCGCCAGTCCCTTGCGCGATGAACTGTTTCGCGACAGCCTGAGACATGAAGAAAACGGATTTGATGTTCAGGTTCATGACGTCATCCCAGTTCTTTTCGCTGAACTCAATGGCGTCTTCACGGCGTATAATCCCTGCGTTGTTGACCAGAATATCCAGATGACCCATTTCCGCTACGGCACGTTCCAGCAGGGCCGGGATCACTTTGGTGTCACTCAGATCGGCGGTCAGGCTGAGGAAACTGCGACCTGTTGCGCCAACGCGCTCAATAGTTTCCGTCGGTTCAACGATGTTGATCCCCACAATATCACAGCCCGCTTCTGCCAGACCTAGGGCCATACCCTGACCCAACCCGGTGTCACAGCCGGTGACAACAGCCACTTTTCCCTGCAAAGAGAAATTATCCAGAATCATGATGTTTCCTTTTTTCATAAAACGGAGGCGAATACGCGATTCCGTCGGACGTCTTGAATGATGTCGGGCACGGCCCGGCGCCGAAGTAATGGAGCGAGTTTAGCGACAAAATTCGCACAACTCAACAAATTGAAACATCATTTCAATTTATGTGAACTTTGGTGTTGTTTTTTGTTGTGTTGATCACGTCCTGACTATTGCAGGCACAGGATAAGGCAGGCAGATGCCCAAAACGGGTGAAGGAAACAGTGAAAAATGTGCAACAGAAAGTGTACCGGATCGGTCAATGTCGGGTTTTGAAAGGGATTGGAATAAAAGATGGGGAAGAAAACTCACTGCCCGACGAAAGCCGGGCCAGTGGTACACGCCGTCTCAGGGAAAAGAGAAAGCGGAGCGTAAACTCAGTGCAGGCAGCCCTGACATTCCGTTGCCAGACTCAGGCCACGGCGCCAGTCGCCCGGTGTTTGTCCAAACTGGCGTTTGAAACTGCGGGTAAACGATTGCTGGGAATCGAACCCCAGTGAAATCGCGACACTGACGATAGGTTCGCCACTGCTGGCCAGCATATCGGCAGATTTCTTCAGTTTTTTCTCACGAATATATTCACCCATCGGCAGGCCGGTATGTTCTTTGAACATGCGTTGCAGATACCAGCGTGAATACCCTGCGCGTTTAGCGACGGTTTTGATATCCAGACGCTCTTCCAGATTGTGATCGATCCACTCGATCAGGTCGTGAATGAAATCCTCGGTTCTCATGGACTCTCTCCGTCATTTTTAATTTTCATCACCCAACGGGGCGGCTCGTCTATTTATAAAGTGACGCAGTTTTGAGTTAAATGCAAGTTTTACTATTGCATTTAATTTCTCGTTACGGGATAGTCCACTCCCCCGAAGTAAACGTTCTGTAAAATAGCACAGAAAGTGTAACAGTATTTCTTGCACTTTAGTAGCAGCGTCCCTACAATCCCCTCGAACTAACTGTATCAGACATTGATACATAATTGTGCTGATGAACGGCACAAGCCCCAAAAAAGTCAGATCAGGCAAAGGACGTTACCCGGAGGACAGGCCGGTGTATTGCCTGGCAGCACTTACTTCACTGGAAATAAAAATAATGATGAACCTGCAAAAATCACAGGTTAATGCACGCGGCCGTTCCGTCGGCATGCCTTTGACGTTGCGTCTTTCCGGGATTGCGCTGGTTATTTCCCTGCTTGCCGGGTGCGATAACAGCGTGGCGCAAAACGCCGCTCCGCCTGCCCCGCAGGTCAGTGCGGCAGATGTTTTAATCAGGCAAATTAGCGAATGGGATGCCTTTAATGGCCGCGTCGAAGCGGTTCAGAGCGTTCAGCTGCGTCCGCGCGTGTCGGGCTACATTGACAAAGTGAATTATCAGGAAGGACAGGAAGTCAAAAAAGGTCAGGTGTTATTCACCATCGATGATCGGACTTATCGTGCTGCCCAAGAACAGGCGCAGGCCGAGCTGGTGCGCGCCCGTAATCAGGCCGGTCTGGCTCGCAGCGAATCTGCACGAACCGAAGCATTGATCGGGACACAGGCCGTTTCCAAAGAAATCGCTGAGCAACGCCGTTCTGCCGCATCGCAGGCGCAGTCAGATGTACTGGCCGCCCAGGCGCAGCTGGATATGGCGCAACTCAATCTTGATTTCACCCGCGTAACCTCACCGATTGACGGACGCGCCAGCCGCGCCATGATCACCACCGGCAATCTGGTAACAGCCGGTGATACCGCGAGCGTACTGACGACGCTGGTTTCCCTCGATACAGTGTATGTCTATTTTGACGTAGATGAAGGCACGTTCCTGCGTTATCAGGCGATGGCGCGTGATGGCCAGCGCAGCGATAACCCGCAGAACCGCCTACCGGTTCACATAGGTCTGGTTGGCGAAAATGGCTATCCGCATCAGGGCGTGGTCGATTTCACCGATAACCAGCTCAATTCTGGCACCGGCACTATCCGTATGCGCGCCCTGTTGGATAACCGCGACCGCACATTCACGCCGGGTCTGTTTGCCCGCGTGCAATTGCCGGGCAGCGCGCAGTTCAGCGCCATGCTGGTTGACGATAAAGCTGTACTGACCGATCAGGATCGCAAGTTTGTCTACGTGGTGGATAAGGACGGCAAAGCGCAGCGCCGTGATGTAGAACCGGGACGGATGTCAGGCGGACTTCGCATCATCCAGAAAGGCCTTGAAGCCGGTGACCGCGTGATTATCGACGGCGTGCAAAAAGTCTTCATGCCGGGAATGCCTGTAAACGCCAAAACCGTCACTATGGCGGCGAACAGCGTGACGCCTGCACCCGCCGCAGTTCAATAAAAGAGAATCCTGACTTATGGACTTTTCCCGCTTTTTCATCGACCGGCCAATATTCGCGGCTGTTTTGTCGATTTTGATTCTGGTGACCGGTGCAATTGCCATTCCCCTGCTGCCGGTCAGCGAGTACCCGAACGTCGTGCCGCCGAGTGTGCAGGTTCGCGCTGAATATCCGGGCGCCAACCCGAAAGTGATTGCGGAAACCGTGGCGACGCCGCTGGAAGAAGCCATCAACGGCGTTGAAAACATGGTGTACATGAAATCTGTCGCTGGTTCTGACGGCGTGCTGGTGACGACCGTGACGTTCCGTCCGGGTACCGATCCGGATCAGGCACAGGTTCAGGTGCAGAACCGTGTGGCGCAGGCCGAAGCGCGCTTGCCGGAAGATGTGCGCCGCCAGGGCGTGACCACGCAGAAACAGTCGCCAACGTTGACTTTGGTCGTGCATCTGGTCTCGCCTAACGGTAAATACGATTCGTTGTATCTGAGTAACTACGCCACGCTGAAAGTGAAAGATGAGCTGGCGCGCCTGCCGGGTGTCGGTCAGATTCAGATTTTCGGTGCGGGCGAGTATGCGATGCGTGTCTGGCTCGATCCGAACAAAGTGGCGGCGCGTGGCCTGACGGCGTCTGACGTCGTGAAAGCGATGCAGGAGCAAAACGTGCAGGTTTCTGCCGGTCAGCTGGGCGCTGAACCGATGCCGAAAGACAGCGATTATTTGCTGTCTATCAACGCTCAAGGCCGCCTGAAAGATGAAGATGAATTTGGCAAAATCATCCTGAAAAGTGGTGATAATGGTGAGATTGTGCGTCTTCGTGACGTCGCGCGTATCGAAATGGGTTCCGGCAGTTACGCCCTGCGCTCTCAGCTCAATAATAAGGATGCGGTCGGGATTGGTATCTTCCAGTCGCCTGGCGCGAATGCGATTGATTTGTCAGACGCCGTGCGTGCAAAAATGGCTGAGCTGTCGACGCGTTTCCCGGAAGGTATGACCTGGCGCGCGCCGTATGATCCGACCGTTTTTGTCCGTGACTCCATCAGTGCCGTGGTGCATACGCTGCTGGAAGCCGTGGTGCTGGTTGTGCTGGTGGTGATTCTGTTCCTGCAAACCTGGCGTGCGTCGATAATTCCATTGCTGGCCGTACCGATTTCCGTGATCGGGACATTCAGTATTCTGTATCTGCTGGGTTTCTCGCTTAATACGCTCAGTCTCTTTGGGCTGGTGCTGGCGATAGGGATTGTGGTGGATGATGCGATTGTCGTGGTGGAAAACGTCGAGCGTAACATTGAGGAAGGCTTAGCCCCGAGAGATGCTGCGCATCAGGCCATGCGGGAAGTATCCGGGCCGATTGTAGCGATTGCGCTGGTGCTGTGTGCGGTGTTCGTGCCGATGGCATTCCTTTCCGGCGTGACCGGTCAGTTCTACAAGCAGTTTGCGGTGACGATTGCGATTTCTACCGTGATTTCAGCCATCAACTCACTGACGCTTTCCCCTGCTCTGGCGGCATTATTGCTGAAAGCCCACGGCGCGCCGAAGGATATGCCCTCGCGGCTGATTGACCGGCTGTTTGGCTGGATCTTCCGCCCGTTCAACCGCTTCTTCAACGCCAGTTCGCATAAGTATCAGAATGCGGTATCGAAAACGCTGGGTCGCCGTGGTGCGGTATTTGGTGTTTACGTTCTGCTTCTTTGCGCCGCGGCATTTATGTTTAAAACGGTGCCCGGCGGGTTTATTCCGACGCAGGATAAACTGTACCTGATTGCCGGTGTGAAAATGCCGGAAGGTTCTTCCCTGTCGCGCACTGATGCGGTCATCCGCAAAATCAGTGCAATGGGCCTGAGCACAGACGGCGTGATTGACGCGGTGGCCTTCCCCGGCCTGAATGCGTTGCAGTTCACCAATACGCCGAATACCGGTACGGTATTTTTTGCCCTGAAGCCACTGAGCGAGCGTACCCGTACGGCGGCGCAGATTAACGCGGAAATCAACGCCAAAATCTCGCAAATTCAGGAAGGGTTTGCCTTCTCGATTATGCCACCGCCGATCCTCGGATTAGGCCAGGGTTCGGGTTATTCGCTTTACGTGCAGGATCGCGCGGGGCTGGGTTACGGTGCGTTGCAAACGGCAATCAATACGATGTCCGGTGCCATCATGCAAACGCCGGGAATGGGTTATCCGATTTCCTCTTATCAGGCCAACGTGCCGCAACTTGATGCGCACATTGACCGCGATAAGGCCAAAGCTCAGGGCGTTTCATTGGACGATTTGTTCAGTACGTTGCAGGTTTATCTTGGCTCGTCGTACATCAATGACTTCAACCGTTTTGGTCGTACCTGGAAAGTGATGGCGCAGGCCGATGGCCAGTTCCGTGACAGCGTGGAAGATATCGCGAATCTGCGGACCCGTAACGACAAAGGTGAAATGGTGCCGATTGGCAGTATGCTCAATATCACCACGACCTACGGGCCGGATCCGGTGATCCGTTATAACGGTTATCCGGCGGCGGATCTGATTGGCGATGCAGACCCGCGCATTCTGTCCTCGGCGCAGGCAATGACTGAGCTGACCGCAATGTCGAAAAATCTGCTGCCAAACGGGATGAATATTGAATGGACGGATCTGAGTTATCAGCAATCCACACAAGGCAATGCAGCGCTGATCGTCTTCCCGATGTCCGTTCTGCTGGCGTTTCTGGTGCTGGCGGCATTGTATGAAAGCTGGACTCTGCCGCTGGCGGTGATCCTGATTGTGCCGATGACCATGCTTTCCGCGTTGTTTGGCGTCTGGCTGACCGGTGGTGATAACAACGTCTTTGTGCAGGTCGGATTGGTGGTGCTGATGGGACTGGCCTGTAAGAACGCCATTCTGATTGTGGAATTTGCCCGCGAGCTGGAAATGCAGGGTAAAGGGATTATCGAATCGGCGCTGGAAGCTTGTCGCCTGCGTCTGCGCCCTATCGTGATGACGTCGATTGCGTTCATTGCGGGGACCATTCCACTGATCCTCGGCCACGGTGCCGGTGCGGAAGTGCGCGGTGTAACCGGGATTACCGTGTTCTCCGGCATGCTGGGTGTGACGCTGTTCGGGCTGTTCCTGACGCCGGTATTTTATGTTGCGCTGCGTAAGCTGGTGACGCGTAAAAAAGCCGTGCTGGAAACGCAGACGGTGTAACGTCTTGCTGCAAATATTCCTTATAGCAAAAAGCCGGGAAATATCCCGGCTTTTTTATGGTTAAAATTCATGGTCAAAGTAAAAAAAGAATCTGTGATTTACTTAGAGCAGGAAACATTCTCTGCGTATTCTGCCGCCAGATCTTGTGTGCATTTATACTTGCCGCCGCGTTCAAACTCCGCCAGCGCATCCGCCACGGTATGACGGGCTAAAACCTGAAGCGAGGCTTCTTCGGCTTCGTTGACAATATTTTTGAAATACGTGCAGGCATTGGCGCTAACCACGCAGCGGGCTGGCACATCGGGGCGAGCGGCCCAGAGGCGCTTATCTTCAATCACCGCAGAGTAAATATCGCGCAGTGAGATTTCTTCAGCCGGACGCCCGAGATTAATAGAGCCGGTACGACCGAGAGTGGAGACAATAATGCCGTGCTGAGTCAGCGGCACCATCAGTTTGCGGATAAAACTGGAGTTGGCTTCCAGACCCGTTGCTAAAATCGCACTGGTGCAGCGCTGGCCAGCCTTTTGGGACTGAGCGATACAAAACACCATCTGCATAGCTGTCGGAAAGCGATAATCTAACATGTCATTGTCCTGAAAAAACCAGTCTTAGATAAACACCGTATCACAGAGAAATAGCCCTGTACGTGATCTGGTCAATAATATACCAAATACTCCGTCGGTTGTACATGCGATTTATCAATAGATTTCAATCATGTAGGGCACAAATCGCTTAATAAGTGACCCTGCATAATAACGCTTTCCACCTCTTTAAATTCAAGCGCTTGAGAGATTTTTCAGGAGGATCAGGCAAGGATTTGTTGTCTTTTTAAACGAATCTTAACCAAAATTTTACGCGGGCAGGAATATGGCTTGAAAAAGGTTGAAGCACCTCATTTAAGCACGTCATTAATGGTTAAATATCAGGATTGCATCGCTGTAAACGGAGAGTACGCTTTGCGCACACTTTTTTATCACAGGATGATAGCAACATCATGCGATTATTCGCTTGTTTAATAATCACTGGCTTTCTGCTTTTTCAACCCGCCCTGGCAAAACAAAATAATTCTCAGGATAGCGAGCTTATAGAACAAGGCGACTATATTAATTCCGACGGGCAAAGTGTCCATAAACCAGCACACAGCAAATCAGGTAACGTCCCCGAAGGCGCCTCTGCACAATGTCGTGACGGAACTTATAGTTTCAGTACTCATCACCGGGGAACTTGTTCACGCCACGGTGGTGTTGCGCAGTGGTTAGAATAATAAATATTAATTTAGATTTAAATGTAAAAAAGCCCATCCGAAGATGGGCTTTGATTATTCTTAATATTCAGGTCAACGCTGAATAATTAGAACTGATAGACCAGACCAACTGCTACGATATCATCGGTAGAAATACCGTTGTTGTCGTAGAACGAATCATCGTTATCCAGTAAGTTGATTTTGTAATCAACATAGGTGGACATGTTTTTGTTGAAGTAATAGCTGGTACCGACAGAAACGTATTTAACCAGATCTTTATCGTTGTCTTTGCCGCCGTTGCCGTTGTTAAGATCTTTACCTTTAGATTGCAGGTAAGAAACTTCCGGACGCAGGCCGAAGTCAAACTGATATTGTGCGGTGACTTCAAAGTTCTGAGTTTTATTTGCTGCGTCGCCGTTACCGTAATAAGTCATATTGCGGGTTTCAGCATACATGGTCGCAAGGTAAACGTTGTTCGCGTCGTATTTCGCGCCGATGGTCCAGACGTCAGCTTTGTCACCACGATCGTCAGCAGCCTGATCGTTGGTACGGTCAGAAGAGGCATACGCGGCACCTGCGCTGATACCCATGCCGAAATCATATGTAGAAGACAGTGCAAAACCATCGCCGTTTTGTTTCCGTACCGCACGGTCACCATTGTTTGTACCTTCACCACGGTTGTTGCCATCATTTGCGCCCTGATACTGAGCCGCAAAGTTCAGGCCTTTTACTGCGCCGAAGAAATCAGTATTACGGTAAGTTGCAACACCATTTGCACGGCCAACCATGAAGTTATCAGCGCTGGTGTAGGTATCACCGCCGAATTCTGGCAGCATATCTGTCCAGGCTTCTACGTCGTACACTACGCCATAGTTACGGCCGTAATCGAATGAACCGTATTCACCGAATTTCAGACCTGCGAAGCCCAGACGGGTTGCGTTACCGGCAGTTGAATTAGCGTCAGAACCTTCAACACTGTTTGCCTGAATATTGTATTCCCACTGGCCGTAACCGATCAGTTGGTCAGTAATCTGAGTTTCGCCTTTAAAACCAACACGCACATAAGTCTGATCGCCGTCTTTACCTGCGTCATCAGAGAAATAATGCAGGCCATCGACTTTACCGTACAGGTCAAGTTTATTGCCGTCTTTGTTATAAATCTCAGCTGAATGCGCTGCGCCTGCTACCAGTAATGCGGGAATAATAAGAGCCAGTGCTTTTAATTTCATGACGTCATTCCTTTATCATTTAATTGAATACTTGAATTTTTTATATATACATTATTAATGAGTCAGTGCTCGCACTAATACTACCTATATAGTTCCCTTTTTTTGTAGGGGAATTATTAAAAATAGCTTTATTATTTATTGCTAAATATTTCAAAATGGCTTATTTATATGTTTGATGAATATTTAAATTCAAATCATACAAATAATATATTTTAAATGAAGAATGGCTTTATGATAAATTAATTCCCGACTTGCAGAATCATCACTGTAATTCAATTTACCCTTCCTTGGTTTTAATTATTAGCATTAACTTGCCGTAATCCCTGTCAACGGCCTTATCGTTGCCCCGCCTGACTGCGGGGCTTTTTTTTGCATAAAAAAACCCATAACCGGCGAAAGTTATGGGCTCAACAAATGAGAGAGAACTAAAATTTCTACGACGAGGTCAGAGAGACTTTCCACAACAACCTTCATACCTGATGTTACAGTTACGCTGTCCACACAGCGCAACGGCAACACCAACTATTCAGGGTACAGCTTTGCACTATCAGGAGAAAGCTTGCCCGTTGCACAGCTCGTTCCAGTAGCTAAAACGCAACAAGCGAATGTAACGGTCAGGAGCGGCGAAACCACGCCGGGTCTGTGTTCCCCACATCAATGCCGTAAAGACATCCTGTAGCCAGAAAACTCTCCAGAAAACGCGATGTATCCTGCGTTTTTTCTTCAGTCTGATCCTTTACCTTGCGATGGGTGATGCGCTGCCATAACGAGCGTTGCTCAGTAGCTTGTGCCGTCGTGGACATACAGGCCTCCGGTTGATCATGATTCTGTTTAAAGAAACAGGCAGATTTTATCTGCCGCTGGAATGACCTCAGTTAACCGTTTCTGCACCGTGATTTGAACCAACGATTTATGCTTTGCTTTCTCATTAATAGAATAAAGCAGGATCGCGTCCCTATTCCCTCAGCCAGATACCCTCACAGAACAGTTTTGCACACGCCAGACTGTTTTGATGCCGCTGTGCAGAATCACCCTGCTGATGTGCGAACTGTACCAGCATCCCGGTAAAACACTGTGCCAGAAGTGGTGCGGGAATATCATCACGGAACAGCTTATCTTGCTGACTGAATGTGATATTTTCAGCCATCATGCGGATAAGCATCGCTTGTGTTTCATGTCCTTCCGGAGGCAATAGAAAAGCCCTTTGCGTCATCGCGTTATCTTCAGCAAAAAAATTCAGCAATTTGCGAAAACTCAGTGCCATGCGATCTAAAACCTGATTTTCGGCCACCTGGGGCGCTAATTGTAGCGATCGCGCCAGCACGAGCAGGCGCTCGCGAAAAACTGTAGTGTCTGACTCTGTCATTTCAGCATCCTTTATAACGTTCAATTCTGCCATTCTACCCGACCCTGGCCGCTATTCTGACGCTTAATGACTATTAGAGTGAGTACAGTTAATTACCGTGGCTAACATTTGCACATGCAGACTCAGAGGCGTAAACCAGTACGGAGCTCACGCAAAGGTACCGGGCTGGTCTGGCCGTGCCTTGCGCGCAGCACCTGAAAAGAAACCGAATACATAGAGGATAGTGGTATGTCTAAAAATGGAAAAGTGGCTTTAGTAACAGGTGGCGGTCAGGGGATTGGCCGTGCAATTGCGCTTCGTCTGGCGAAGGATGGATTTGCTGTTGCGGTTGTAGATTACAACGGGGAAACAGCGAAGAAAGTTGCCGAAGAAATTAATCATGCGGGCGGTAAAGCAATTTCTCAGCTGGCTGATGTTTCAAACCGCGAACAGGTTTTTGCTGCCGTTGAAGCAGCAACTAAGCAGCTCGGCGGTTTTGACGTCATCGTGAATAATGCCGGGATCGCGCCGACCACCCTGATCGAAGACATCACGCCGGAAATTGTCGATAAAGTCTATAACATCAATGTGAAAGGCGTTATCTGGGGGATTCAGGCGGCGGTGAAAGCGTTCAAATCACTGGGGCATGGCGGCAAAATCATTAATGCTTCTTCTCAGGCGGGCCATGTGGGCAATCCCGAACTGGCCATCTACAGTTCCAGCAAATTTGCTGTGCGCGGGCTGACGCAAACAGCAGCACGCGATCTGGCTTCTCTGGGGGTTACCGTTAACGCCTATTGTCCGGGCATCGTGAAAACGCCGATGTGGGAAGAGATTGACCGCCAGGTTTCTGCGGCCGCAGGTCAGCCTGTGGGCTTCGGTACGAAAGAGTTCGCGAAAAACATCACGCTGAAACGCCTTTCAGAGCCAGAAGATGTTGCAGCATGCGTCTCTTATCTTGCTGGCCCGGATTCTGATTATATGACCGGTCAGGCGTTACTGATCGACGGCGGGATGGTCTTCAATTAACAGCGCATCTATTCATGGCAAGCCTCTCATTCGGGAGGCTTTTGCGTTTTTACAGGTGAGGAGTTACTGTCTGGCCAGCGGAATGTAATATTCGCAGGTCACACCGTTAAGGGCCGATTCCCGTGAGTATTTTTCCAGATCCGGCTGCATGATGAATTCGAGACCCAGCGTTGGCAGGAACACAGAATACAGATACAGAATGAAGTCGTTCAGCCGGCTGAGATCATATGGATAACTGATCTTCAGATAACGACTGGCAGGCACCAAAATGCTGTGGTTGTCACTGACCTTCACTTCATGCGCCACCGTATAATCCATCTGCAACGCATTGGCGACTTCATCATTCGTATCAGGACGGCAATCTGATAAGCCCCAAACCGGCGCGAGTAGTGATTCCGGCGTTTCCAGATAGCGCAACAATTCGGCACGATGTACGTGATTCTTGGCGTTAAACAGCGCTTCAATCGGATAAGAATGCGTTGAAGTCTGGCCCTCGAATGCCATTTCCGGCAATTCTATAATTTCATATTCCGGCTGCGGGAACTCATCCACGGTAAGCGGTGCCGTGATGCCACTCATGGTCCAAGACGCATTCCGGCGGTACATTCCCGGCGTTTCAGCAAAGTTCTTTTTGAACGAACGGGTGAACGTCTGCTGAGAATCGTAAGAGTAATACAGCGAAATATCGAGGATCGGCATATTGGTCAGCCGCAAAGCAATCGCAGCCATCGTCAGACGACGGTCACGAATGTACTTGCCCAGCGCGAAACCTGTTTTACTTTTAAACAAACGCTGAAGATACCAGGGAGAATAGCCGGTTTTCTTCGAGGCCTTTTCCATGGTCAGACGATCACTTAAGTTGACTTCGATCCAGTAGAGTAACTCTTTGATCAAGTCATCATGGAAATCAGGTTTTTGTTCGCTCTGCAAAATGAACTCCCTGTGCTGCGATAAAGTCGCCATAATTAGTGCGCGACAGATTTTGAAAACACGTTCACGACAATCACGCCCGCGATGATAAGCCCGAGGCCAATCATTGCCGGGGTGTCCAGCTTTTGCCCGTAACCAAACCAGCCAATGGCGGAGACCAGGACAATACCGACGCCAGACCAGATCGCGTATGCAATACCGGTCGGCAGGGTTTTCAGGGTCAGAGACAATAAAAAGATGGCAATTGTGTAGCCCAGCAATGTGACAACGCTTGGCCACAAACGGGTGAATCCTTCAGAACTTTTCAGGCTGCTGGTCGCGATAACTTCGGCAACAATCGCGAGGCCAAGCAGCAAATAAGTTTTAAACATCAGAGGTTTCCTTACAGCCAGCTTCGCTGACATACAACTCGTTCTGAATAGCGCGGTGTAAATTGTATTCCGCACACTGACTGGTTAACCCGAGCGTATCGAGGCGCGACATGGCATCCATGCTGCTGCTCAGACCAATCAGCCGCCAGGATATATGCTCGGGAGATTCGCCTTTGGAGAATTCTCCTTTCTCGCGACCGAATTCAATCGCATCAGATACCAGTTCGTGCCAGTCGGCTACCGACAGGGCAAAAGCCGCTTTCATCAGCGGCTCCTGTTCGGTCAGCAACATGGCCTCATGCCAGAGCGGAATAGCCATCAACGACTGGTCATCCTGCGGATCAATCAACAGCATATTGAGACGCTCGCGGGCGGTCAGCTGCTGACTTCTTTCCTGCAACTGTTCCTTAAGGATCTTCATCACCTGTGTATAGGCTTGTGCGCGAAGTTCAGCCGCGCTTGAAAAGTGATGATGAACCTGACCAGTTGCAGCACCCGCTTCCTGAGCCACACGGCGTACCGTGGTGGCAGCCAATCCTTCATAGCGCGCAACCCGCGCGGCGGCTTCAAGAATGGTTGTCTTGCGCGCTTCCTTACAGAGATAGGCCACTTGAAAAATCCGAAAGTGAAGAGACAGCAGAGGATAATGCCAAGAGTTGGACGGATGTTCAAGTTTTTTGAGAACGTTCATTCACCTGTGATTATATATAGGTAAATTAACTTGCATTTGATCAGGAATGAGTACCCGCCATACGGCGGATATTCATACAGTAGCAGGCGGAATTAGTCAGTTGTACACATGAAACTCGAGGCTGATTTTGTGTCTCCCTGCCCTTTATATTTGGGAAATTGAGGATACTCGCACAGCGGCATTTCACGACCGGCGGTGGCTTTGTTGGTATCAATCATGACTTGCTGACCGGGGGCGATGCCATGATCTACCCACTTATCGAGCGTGCCGAGAGAATCCCAGCTTACACGGAAGGGGCCGCTGCTGTGGGTAAAACCAGGCGCAAGATAGAATCGCGCGAATCGATGCAGTTCCTTCTCTCCAAACAGCGCTTTGAGCTTTTCGTAATAAGCCAGCGTATTTCCCGGCGGCACCGCCATATCAGCCGTGCCGTGCATCAGCAGCAATTTTCCACCGTGTTGAACAAAAGCGCTGATATCTGCATTGTCATCATCAACCTCAGACGCCAGTTCTTTCAGTCGTGCCTCATGTTCGGCGGGATTAAATTGCAGGGAATCATAATCAGGTGAACGCATTACTTCATACCGCACAGCCTGATCGCCCATCATATAAGGAAAGGAAATGATGATGTTCGATGCGGCAGGTTTCGGCTTATCAGCGCCGGAACCAAATACGCTGACCAGCGCAGAGGCATCTGCCCCCAGCAAAATCGGCCAGGATGCAAAGTGATCGCCGGTGGGTAAATTCACGCCCAAAGGCACAGGTTTACTCAGCATTTCCACCAAAGATAATTGTGTATCAGAGAGGCAATGGTCGCCGTCATCCTTGCCATCGTGACAACGTAACCTCTCTGGTTTGAAGGTCGCCCTGCACGCGTTCACATTGGCGACCACGCCGTCATTAAGCCCGTCCAGCTTGTCACAGGCACCAAAAACGGTATTAGATATCAGCGCGGCCTTCGCCGGTGAAATCCAGGCTCCCGGCGTAGTGTAAACAGCCTGTCCGATACGAATGCCTGCCATATGCAACTCGACAACGTTGTAAACCGGATGTATCGCAATAGCGCCGTTGTAATCGAGCGGATACCGCTGAATAGCGGCCAGCGCCTCATGCCCGCCCTGCGAATTGCCCTGAAAATACATGCGCGAAGGTTTACGTCCATAAACCTGTTCAATCAGTACAACTGCGACATCGTGCGTTTTTTTTATTTGCGCACCGGCAAAATTTATCCAGGCCTCTTCATTCAGCGTAAAGGATGCGTCAGACACGCCGCCCTGATGGCCGGAATCACTGCCAAAAGTTGCATATCCTTGTTTCAGTGCGCCGGGTACGGCGGCAGGCGCGAGTCGCGCGGTATCCGCCCCTTTTATTGCGCCATCGAATCCCCCGCCGCCGAGTTGCAGCGCCTTGCCATTCCAGACGAGTGGCAGATAAAGCTGAAATTGGATATCTGGCGCTTTCGGGTCAATCGGTTTGATTTTTCCTTCGAGTTTGCAATGGGTTTCAACCGGCTGACCGGCGATCGCGACGGTCGTTATGACGGCTCCACGCGACGGAAGTCCAATCCGGGAAGCCGGTATACGCGTGTTTTTCATGGCAACACATTGTGCTTCGGTCAATCCTGAAACGGATGTGGCGAAAACAGTACCGGAGATCAGCATCAACAACAAACCAGGCAGAATCAATTTCATCAGAAGACATATGTCCTAAAGTCGCAATAACGGCAGTGTGTCACTAAATCAGGATTGATTAAAGCCTGGTTAATCTCAGAAATGTCGCTGGATTTGAAACCATTATTTAACCTGAATAATATTAATTATCTATGCGTAAATATCAAAATATACAAAAAACTAATAACCAGTTGATTTTATTGAATAACTTATTTAAATAAAACAGGTAAACGAGATGTTTTATTTGTATGCGCTGACTTTTCAGGCGTATATTATTGTGGCCGTCAGGCTTCTGAACGGCACTATTTACACTATTATTTTTAAAGGGATTTACATGAAAAACGTCATCAAGTTCGTACTTCTTTCTGCCTTAGTGGCCACCCTGTCTGGCTGTACAGGTAGCGTTTATAATAAAGAGAAAAACTGCGACTACACTTACCTGCTTCACCCGGCGATTTCAATTTCTAAAATGATTGGCGGCTGTGGCCCGACGGATAAATAGTTCGAGTTTGTTTTTTACTCTGACCGCCCCTTTCAGGGCGGTTTTTAAAACTCATGTTTTAGTTACAACATTCTTATACTTGTAAAAAATATCAGAGAACACTTCAACTCCGAAAACGTTTGGTTTCAAGCAAGATAAATATGCGAATAAAAAACGGCCACAATTCGTGACCGTTTGTATTTTTTTTCAGAAATATGCTGAGTTTTATCGCTTACGCCACAGCGTAAGTTCTGCAACCGTATGCTGGAATTTACGGGCTGTTTCGCGGATAACAAACGGAATATCCTGCGGTGTCTGAATTTCCTCAAATTCGCTGGTCAGAAGACGACGTAATGCCTGGTGGGTTGTCACAGCTTCCCCGTTTTCACGGAAACCGCCGAGCCAGTTTTGTTTCGGCGTAAATTCTTCCAGCCAGGTATACGGCGAAGACAACATCAGCACCCCGCCACTGCGGATCATTGGCACGATATCTTTCAGGAAACGCGCCGGTTCGCGCAGACGGTCCAGTAAATTTGCCGCCAGAACCAGATCATAAAGTTCGCCCTGAGGCTTCAGGTTACAGGCATCCCCCTGAACAAAGCTCACACGACCGGTTTGTGCTCCACCGATATTCACCTCAGACAATGAGGCCTGACAGTAATCGACCAACTCGCCCTCCTCCGGAATGACATAACGGCAGGCTTCGCCGCGGGCGAGCGCTAAAGCAACATCAATAAATCTGGCCGAATAATCCATCCCGACAACAGAATCAAAATGTCTTGCCAGCTCGAAACTTGCGCGTCCAGTTGCACAACCTATGTCCAGCGCCCTTCTGCGTAAATCGACATTTTTCACCGCAATATCAACCAGTTGTTCAGCATAGTTGGGTACATCGAAATGACGCGGCCCGTACTGGAAATCCAGATACTGCGCGATCAGCCCGTCCGTTTCGTAAGGATTCACCGTCTGTGTTTCCTGATGACCGGATATCACATACCGGAAACCGGCGTGCTGGAAAAAGTGACGACGAAACGCATAACGCGAGGATTTCAGCGCTTCATTACCGGTAGAAATCCAGCTTCCGCCTTTAATCATCGAATGTTTGCCGTCAAACGTTGGCGTAGAAAAATCATCATAAAGCGGATGCACGCGGAAACCTTCAAAACCGCTGATCGGCGTGGACGCCCATTGCCACACATTCCCCACGATGTCGAAGAAACACCCCTGCGCAAAGTGATCGACCGGGCATGGCGACGCCCACCAGGCCAGATTGATATTCCCCGGCGCAGTTTCCCAGTCAGGCTGGTCCCCTTCTACCTGATTTCGCAAAATAGTCCATTCAGCTTCCGTCGGCAACTGCACAGATTCACCCGTTTGTGCCGCCTTCCAGCGACAAAATGCTGCCGCTTCTAGCTGATTGACTTCAACCGGCCAGTCCCACGGCATTGCGACTTCTTCGGTCATTAACCGCAGTTTCAGTTGCTCCGGTTCACTTGCCGATCCGACCCAAAAAGTCGGCATTTCAGCCTGAGCAAAGTTCCGCCACCCGGCGCCTTCTTCATCCCACCACTTTGCGTCCTGATATCCGCCGCTCTCCACAAAAGCGAAATACTCAGCGTTACTGACCAGCATTTTACTGGCGCTAAACGCCTGAATTTTATGTGTTACTGAACCGTATTCATTATCCCAGCCATAAGTGTCATCCTGCTTACCGAGCGTGACAACGTCACCTTTTACAGCCAGCGTTTCGTTTTCTGGCACGGTGTGACGGTTATTTCGGGCAATGTTGCATGCTGGCCAGTGCGTTTGTGGGGTGACCCAGCTCACCGGCAACTGACGAATCAGCACGCTGGATGTTTCCAGATGAATACGTTCATGCTCGATGCCCATCAGAATCACCCACGCCGGGCTGTCCCAGCCAACCGGAAGCGTCAGCGGCATCGAATCAATAATGCCCAGGACTTCTTCGCGAACTTTGTCACGATATGCCTGCAAATTGCTAACAGTTGGCCAGTTATAGTTCTGATCGTCGAGGTCGTCCCAGCTCATTTCATCCACCCCAATCGCCAGCATCGCCTCAATATGGGAATCGATACGCTGTGGGATTAGCCCCGCCGCCATGAGCTTATTGATGTAGAAAGTAGCGGTATGGCCGAAGTAAAAAATGAGCGGGTGCCGCAGTGAAATCGCTTTAGTAAAATACGCGCGTTCGTCGGTCAGGCAATCAAACAGGCTTTCATAGAGTTCCCATGTCTGAATAAAGTACGCGCGAATTTCCTGACGCTTTTGTTCCGCGGTTCCGGTACTCAGCAGGATTGTCCGGGTCGGTTCGGGCAAACCGGCCGTATTCGATTGTGGTGAATGCATCATGATTTCCTTTATCTTCTCTGGCAACGACGGGCAATATCCAAGTGTAGCAGTTCACCTTCGCAAACCTTGCAGGCGGAGATTTTGAGCGCTGACCTGAATACGGGTTGATGATTATGAATAGATTTTAAATGCAGTTAAATGTCGTTATTTTTCCATATACAGCAGCGAAGATTCCGGAAGTTCCAGGAACTCGCCTTCATATTTATGGCTTAATGCAAAGTAATCCGGGGCGTCAATAATGCCCTTTATATTGTCAGAAAATGCTTCGAGCGCTTGTTTCATCTGCGGTAAATAGTCGTGAGTGTCGTAAACCCTGTCGATGCCTTCCAGCGAGTGGTTCATAATTTTACGGGCAACATCGTTGGGAACATTGAGGGACGATAATTTGGAGCGTGCAGTCCTGCGTAAGTCGCGGGTCGTAAAAGCATCGATGCCCAGGCCACGTTCGGCGCGTAACATCCGGCGGATCACCTGCGTAATTGCGCCTCTCGATAACGGTTTTTGTGCATCTTTTGGGGACGGAACCAGCCAGGCACTCTCTTTCGGGCTGGCATCGAATAACGCGTTGATGCAAACCATCATCAGAGGCGTCAGGGGCAAGCTGTGTTCACGGGCCGATTTGTTTCGGGTGCCCTGCCGCCAGACGCCAATCCGCAAATTAAATTCTGTTTTTCGCGCGCGGATCACTTCATCCGGACGTCTGGCTGTCAGCAGACACAGGCGTAATGCCCAGCGGCATTGTTCTGAAATATCCCATAAATCAAGGCCATACCAGAACACCCAGATTTCAGCATCGGTCAGCGCCCTTTCGCGCGGCGGCGTGTTGCGGCCACCAACATCACGGCGTTTCATGGAACTAAGCGGCGAATGTGCCAGATAACCCTGCGTTTCTGCCCAACCAAAAAATTGCTTACATAGCGCAAAAACCCGTTTGGCTTCCGAAATTTTACCTTCGGCCAGTAAAATATTAAACAACCGGTTCAGGCGCAGGCGCGTAATTTTATTCAGCGGAACATCCCCGATCAACGGCAGCACATGTTTCATCAAAGAAGACACAGCGATTTCCGGCCGACGTCGGGTCAGCATCAGCGAAAGCCGGATCCAGATATTGATCACCTGGCGGACCGTTGCATTGCCCTCTTCGTCAAAATCGTCCAGTTTCGCCAGCGGTGTCATTTTGACCTGCTGAAGATAGGCCAGAACGTGGCGGCCTACATTTTCGGCGGCAAAATCCGCTTCGACTTCTGTTACTGAAACCACATTGCCCGCCCGCTAAATTCCATCAGAAAAATCACAGTGCGCAGTTATAGCAAGCCCCCGAAACAGAGGCAAAATGTTTATGACTCCAGACCTATTAAGTCTGGAGTCACTAAAACGATGAATAAAGAGAAATGAAGGAGTTATGACGGTCATTGGCGCCTGAAAGATTGTTCATAAAAACAGCATACATAATGATATAGCGCATATTTTCGACTGAACACATCGTTGTAGCTTATAAATTGACGAAAATATCTCCCGTTTTGCCACCTGAATACATTAATTTCAATAACGTGCTTTCAGCCCTAAAGAAAATTTTGGTTATGCCGAGATCTAAAGAGTTAAACCTCATTTACCTTCTCCAAATCGCAGTCTGGCCATGGAAATGTCACTATGCGTAATAATCAACCTGTATCACAGCGGGAATATCAGTACCCGGACGACGCAACATTGATGTCAACGACTGATGCCGACAGCCATATTACCTATGCCAATGATGCTTTTATTGAAGTCAGCGGTTTTGCCAGTGAAGATATTATCGGTCAGCCCCACAATATTGTCCGGCATCCCGACATGCCGCCGTCCGCTTTCAGAGATATGTGGACCACATTGCAGCAAGGTTTTCCCTGGACGGCGCTGGTAAAAAACCGCCGAAGTAACGGAGACCATTATTGGGTTCGGGCAAATGTGGTACCGATCATTCGTGACGGAAAAACCAAAGGCTATCTTTCTGTCCGGACCAAACCCACGGCGACCGAAATTTCTGACACTCAAGCGCTCTATGACAAAATGAATCGTGGGGAGCTGAACAACCGCCGGTTGTTCCGGGGTCTGCTGATCCGCACCGGCATCACCTGCCCGTTTTCAATTTTAAAAACGCTTTCGGTTCGGGGACGGATCCGCAGCGGGCTCTTTCTTTTATTCCTTCTTAACTCTCTGGCAATTTCCACACTCACCGCGTTACCGTCGGCACAGTTGTATTCAGCGTATGCACTCAGCACATTTTTCATTTTGCTTTTAGGCTTCTGGCTTGAATGGCAAATCACTCGCCCGGTCGAACAACTTTGTCACCAGACATTGCGGGTTGCCAGTGGTGCAAGTCATACGATCACGCCGATGGAACGCGTCGATGAAATTGGGATGACGCTGCGCTCGGTAGGCCAGCTCGGGTTGATCTGCCGGTGGATGGTGGACGACGTTAACGATCAGGCACACAAAGTTCGCACCGCCAGTGAATCTCTGGCAAACGGAAACGAAGCGCTGAGTCAGCGCACCGAACAAACCGCCGCGAATGTTGGCGAGACAGCCGCCGCAATGAATGAAATGAGTGCGACCGTTGAAAGCAATACGCAAACGGCCGCCGAAGCCGATAAACTTTCGCTGACCGCCAGTGCCGCAGCAGAAAAAGGCAGTAACGCCATGCAGGGAGTCGTCGGCACAATGCAGGAAATCACTGACAGTTCGCAACAGATTGCGACCATCACCAATGTGATTGACGGCATCGCATTCCAGACCAACATTCTGGCACTGAATGCGGCCGTCGAAGCAGCCCGCGCCGGAGAACAGGGAAAAGGATTTGCGGTGGTGGCCGGTGAAGTTCGCAGCCTGGCGCAACGAAGTGCAAGCGCCGCCAGCGAAATCAAAAGGCTGATCGACACCAGCGTCGAGACTGTTGTTTCGGGATCAAAGCAAGTCGATCAGGCCGGTAAAACGATGGCGGAAATTGTTTCTCAGGTGCGAAATGTCTCGTCGCTGATCGGGCAAATTCGTAACGCGACCAGCGAACAAAATCTGGGATTACTGGATATCGCCAAAGCCATCGAAGAACTCGACCGGATCACACATCAGAATTCACTTCAGGTTCAGGAGGGCGCGCACGCTTCTACCGGCCTGAAACGACAGGCCGACCGGCTGGTTGAGGCCGTCGGTGTGTTCAGATAATTTGTCGGAATTCGATCATATTCAGCACCCGATACGGAAGTTTCGCCGAATTTGGTGCTGGGTTATTTCCTGACTGTGTTTCTGACCTCCCACTCTGACGCCAGCAAAGCATACAAATATTCACTGCACCATTTCCCTTTCAGAAAGCAATTTTCCAGGAAACTTCCTTCCCGCCGAAATCCCGCTGACTCGAATAACCGGTAACTGCCGTGATTGCGGATATCGGTAACGGCGTACACGCGGTGCTTTTTGAGATGGTCAAAAAGATACGTCAGCAACAGATTTAATGCGCTCTTCGCGATCCCTTTTCCCTGCCATTTCGGGCCAAGCGTTATGCCCAGTTCCACCTGATAGTCATCGACAAAGTGCAGCCCGAAATCACCTACCATGCCGAATTCAGCATGTTCGATCGCAATCTGAAACCAGTTATCCGGCGTACCAAAAGGAATTTCATTCATCTGTTCAAACAACAATTCCGCCTGCGGACGGGTGAAATATTCCCAACTCTGATAGCGGGCAACAGCCGGATCCTGGCGATAGCGGGTGAAAGCGTCGAGGTCGTCATGATGAAAGTGACGCAGACTGATTAAAGGTGAGGCCAGTAAAATCATAGAGGTTGCTCGTTAATATAAAAGACAATTCATCCGTTATATCAAAGTGTTATTCATTGTGAAACCGTTTCTGTATCAATTAAAAAGCCAGACAAGGTTTTCACTGTCCGGCCTGATTTATCACAATTTCCGATCAGTCCGCTGCCGGGATCAGGCGATCGCCAACCTGAACGCAGACACCGAGCGGGTCAGATGAAGCACCTGCTCTTCCAGAGAAGCCGCCGCTGCCGCAGATTCCTGCACCAGCGCCGCATTCTGCTGGGTCACGCCGTCAATTTCTGTCACGGCCTGCTCAATCTGACTGATCCCCCGGCTTTGCTCATCGGACGCCGTTGAAATATGTTCCATCAGCACATCGACCTGCGTAACCGAAGAGATAATTGCCGAAATAGATTCGCCGGTACGGGACACCTGATCCGACCCTTCCTTTATATTGGCAACCGATTCAGAAATCAGACTTTCGATTTCTTTTGCCGCCACCGCGCTTCGTTGCGCAAGACTGCGCACTTCGCTGGCGACTACCGCAAATCCGCGCCCCTGTTCACCGGCGCGCGCGGCTTCAACTGCGGCGTTCAGCGCCAGAATATTGGTCTGGAAAGCGATGCTGTTGATGACGCCCGTAATGTCTTCGATTTTTTTAGAGCTGCTGTTAATACGCACCATGGTTCCAATCACATCCTGCGCAACCTTTTCACCCGCACGGGCATTTTGTACCGCTTCACGCGTCAGACCACTGGCCCGGCTGACGTTTTCAGTATTCTGTTTTACCGTCGCGCCCAACTCTTCCATGCTGGCGGCAGTTTGCGTCAGCGCTGCGGCCTGTTGTTCAGTGCGCGACGCCAGATCGATATTGCCTGCGGAAATTTCCTGCGACGCGTGCGCAACAGTATGGCTGGTATCACGTACCTGCCCGATGATTTGCGTCAGCGACAGACGCATGTGCTCCATTGACTGCATCAGTTCTTCAATTTCGCTCCGTGAACTGTTTTTGAATGGCACCGGCGTATCGAGATAACCTTCCGCAATTTTGCGGCAATGATCGCGCGAGCTCAGCAGCGGTGTCAGAACGAAGCGCTGGAGTAATAACAACACAACAATAATGATGACCAGGAACAGCACACCAAACGCAATTGTCAGCCCGATACCAAACTTGAAATTGCCCTGCGCGTCACTGTTAAGATTTCTGGCGTACTGCTCATGCAGCGCCAGCACTCTATCCAGCACCACTTCATACTGATGATCCAGCTGAACAACAGCCGGGATCCGCGCTTTGAACTGCACCTGATCACCTGCTTTCGCCGCGTCGATCAACGGCTCGATTCCGTTCTGACGATAGTTCTGATAAGCCGTGCGGTAGGCCTCCGCCAGTGCATTTTCGCCCGGTAATTTTGGCGCATTAATGTATGCCTTGAATGCGGCGTCGGCTTTACCCATCACTTCAGTGACGCCGTCCAGAGAAGAGGCCGACGGCTGGCCGCCGCTGTTTTCAATCTCTTTCATATATTCCATCACGCGAACACGTGAGGTACGGCTGTGGTTGATGGGGTCAATGATGGAAAGCACTACGCGGATTTCTTTATTCACGTCATCCAAAGACTGGTTGCTCTGAGTCAGCAACCAGACGTTTGAAATCATGCTGGTAAAAAAGAGTGCAAAAAGAACAACTAAAACTAGCAAAGAAGACTTTTTAAGCGACATCGATAAACTCTCAAAATGGGGCTGGAGTCTGTTTATCGGCATATTGCACCAGATATTTAACATTCTCATCGCCTTATCTGAAATTTACGGCAGGATGATCGGTGTCTGCAAGGGCTTCAACGGGGTACACGACGGACTAAATCTGACTATTCACAACAAGACGTTTTCCCTTTTTTTGAAATGATCTTTCACGTCTGAATGAATAATTTTGTGATCAATCTCTTTTAAATGATCTTTAACAGGCAATTTTCCTGACGAGCAAAAATCTCTAAATCACAAGGAATAAATATAATCACACCGATGAACAATAAACCCTGATGGCATGAATGATTCACCGCACGAATATTCTTAGGGGAATTGGAGGAAAATTCTTATATTTACTCTCTTTTATTACCCTGTGTTAAATAGAAAGCCATTGCGAGTTGTTATATATTTTTTGAGGACAGATGGCCAATTACTAAGAAAATTCTTACGACTCTCAACTTGTAAATAAATCTACTGATTTCCGGAACCCTTACCCCATGCGGGCTGCGGGGTTATATGAAGAAAATTCCTATATATCAACAAAATGATCTGGGATGGGCCACGCCAAAAACTGTAACATTTATTTACATATTTAGTTTTCCTTAAAACAGCTAATGTTTCTAAAATGCCGTCAACAGGTACTTATCTGAAATTTTATTTCCAGGTAAATTCAAAAACACACTGCAAAATGTTCCCAAAATATTTTGTCTCGCTTGTGACCCTGATTTTATTTGCACACTGACGTGCATAAAAAGGATGTTTATTTTGGCAGGGTTGCCAACCTTTCATTTATTTATGGATTCATTGGCAGCGTTTATCACTCCACAGTAAGGGATAGGCATGTCTAATAGCTTTCAGGAAGAAATACCCAAGGCTCGCGTCAATATTAAACTTGATTTACATACTGGCGGCGCTCAGAAGAAAGTCGAATTACCTTTAAAATTAATGGTAATGGGCGACTACAGCAATGGCAAAGAGACACGTCCAGTGTCAGAGCGTGAAAAAGTTAACATCAACAAAAATAACTTTAACAGTGTTCTGGCCGACTTTAGCCCGTCGCTCAACCTGACCGTGGAAAACACCCTGGCTGGCGATCGCAGCGAAGAAACTGTCAGTCTCAATTTCAAAGAGATGAAAGATTTCGAGCCAGAACAGGTTGCACGTCAGATCCCACAACTGCGCGCAATGCTCGCTATGCGTAATTTATTACGTGACCTCAAATCCAACTTATTAGACAACGCCACTTTCCGCAAAGAACTCGAAGTCATCCTGAAAGATGACAATTTGAGCGATGACCTGCGTGCTGAACTGGCTGCTCTGGCTCCCCAGAATTCTTAACCCTTCCTGAACGGATTAACCCGAGACTATGCTGATGTCTGCTACTGAAAACAGTCAAGAAAGCCGCACAACCGTGCTGGAACGTGCCGACGCAGGAAGTGTTTATGCGTCATTGTTTGAAAAAATCAATCTGACTCCAGTCTCTGCACTGGGTGATGTTAATGCCTTCCAGGACGATCAGGCGCTGTCTGATGTCTCTACGGATGAACGTGTCACAGCGGCAGTTCAGGTCTTCCTGGAACGCCTGAAACAGTCCGGTCAGAAAGTTGAACGTCTGGATAAAACCTTGCTGGACGGCCACATCGCGATGCTCGACGAGCAAATTAGCCGCCAACTGGACGAAGTCATGCATCACCCTGAATTCCAACGTATGGAATCCGGCTGGCGTGGTCTGAAGTTCCTGGTAGATCGTACTGATTTCCGTCAGAACGTAAAAATTGAACTGCTGGACGTTTCTAAAGACGACCTTCGTCAGGACTTCGAAGATTGCCCTGAGATCATTCAAAGTGGCCTGTACCGTCATACCTACATCCAGGAATATGACACCCCGGGCGGCGAACCCATCGGTTCTGTGATCTCCAACTACGAATTTGACGCCAGCCCGCAAGACGTCGCGCTGCTGCGCAATATCTCCAAAGTGTCTGCTGCTGCACACATGCCATTTGTCGGTGCTGTCGGCCCTAAATTCTTCCTGAAAGATTCCATGGAAGAAGTTGCCGCCATCAAGGATATCGGCAACTACTTTGACCGTGCTGAATACATCAAATGGAAATCTTTCCGTGACTCCGATGATTCCCGCTATATCGGTCTGACCATGCCGCGCGTGCTGGGTCGTCTGCCGTATGGTCCAGATACCGTGCCAGTTCGCAGCTTCAACTATGTTGAAGAAGTGAAAGGCCCGGACCACGAGAAATACCTGTGGACCAATGCGTCTTTCGCGTTTGCAGCGAACATGGTGAAAAGCTTCATCAAAAACGGCTGGTGTGTACAGATCCGCGGCCCGCAGGCTGGCGGTGCAGTCACTGATCTGCCAATCCACCTGTATGATCTGGGCACCGGCAATCAGGTGAAAATCCCGTCTGAAGTCATGATCCCGGAAACCCGCGAATTTGAATTCGCCAACCTGGGCTTCATCCCGCTGTCTTACTACAAAAACCGCGACTACTCCTGCTTCTTCTCCGCGAACTCCGCGCAGAAACCGGCGTTGTATGACACGGCGGATGCCACCGCGAACAGCCGCATCAACGCGCGCCTGCCCTACATATTCCTGCTGTCACGCATCGCGCATTATCTGAAGTTAATCCAGCGCGAAAACATCGGGACCACCAAAGACCGTCGTCTGCTGGAGCTGGAACTCAATACCTGGGTGCGTTCGCTGGTCACCGAAATGACCGATCCGGGCGATGACCTGCAGGCTTCTCATCCCCTGCGCGATGCCAAAGTGACCGTTGAAGATATCGAAGACAACCCGGGCTTCTTCCGCGTGAAACTGTACGCCGTACCGCACTTCCAGGTGGAAGGTATGGACGTCAACCTGTCATTGGTTTCTCAGATGCCGAAGGCTAAGGCATAAACAGAGAAACAATGAAAATTTATCGTCCATTATGGAACGATGGGGCCTTTCTGGCCCCACAACAGTTCCAGCAACAAGCCCGTTGGGATGCCTTTGTCGCCGATACCGTCGCGCACATGGTTCTGGCGAACCCCTGGGGTGTGATTGATGCTGCCTTTGACACCGGATCATTGGCCCTTTCTCGCCTGAATGCTTTACGACTGACCGTTCGCTTTCCAGATGGCACGCTGATTGATTCCGAACGGGCTGATAACCTGCCCCCTGCCTGCGATTTATCTGTGATTTCAGATCGTGACAGTGTGGAGGTGGTACTGGCTTTGCCGCTGCTTTCCGCCAACGGGGGCAATCTGGATGACGGTCAGGACAGTGAACGTCCGCGTCGCTGGAAACAGGAATGGGTGACCGTACAGGAGCTTTCCGGGCACGAGCGCACTGAACTTGCGATTATGCGACACGCCGTGACACTGCGTTTTGCGCATCAGGAAAACAGTGCTTACCTGACCTGCCCGGTCGTCCGCCTGACACGCAATGCCCAGGGTCAATGGATGCAGGATAATGCGTTCATTCCCCCTATGCTGTCATTATCGTCCTGCCCGGCTGTACTGACAGAGCTGGGGGATTTGATTCACCGTCTGCAAGCTCGTCGTCGCCGTCTGATGTCCATGCGCCGTGAAAGTAATGAGCGAATGGCCGATTTTGCCGTCGCGGATGTGTCGCTATTCTGGCTATTAAATGCATTAAACAGCGCTGAACCTGTACTGATGGAGCTTTATCAGGCACCTGGCCGTCATCCGGAGTTGTTCTACCGTGAACTGGTGCGCCTGGCCGGGAGCTTGCTGACGTTTTCTCTCGAGCATAAAGCTGAAGATATTCCGCTTTACCAACATGATGCACCCGAGCAGGTCTTCCCGCCGTTGTTTACCTTACTCGACGCGCTGCTCGAAGCCAGCCTGCCATCGCGCATGGTGGCTATTGAACTGACAAACGAAGGCCAGTTCTGGACCGGTTCACTGCATGACACCCGCCTGCGTGAAGGCGCGGATTTCTATCTTTCCGTGCGTTCATCTATTCCTAACCATTTGCTGCAGACTCAGTTCCCGCTGTTGTGTAAGGCAGGGAACTTTGAAGATGTGTCGGACGTGGTGAACGTGGCACTGAACGGTGTCGTCATGAAGGCACTGTCCCATGTACCCGCCGCCATTCCGCTACGCCTTGAGAATCAGTATTTCTCTCTGGATCTCAACAGTCCGGCTGCACAAGCCATGCTGGATGCGGGTAACTGCGCGTTCTACACCCCCGGCTCGCTGGGTGAAATCAAACTCGAACTGTTTGCGGTACTGCGCTCATGAGCAAATTAAATACCTCTGTCATTGATGAAGTCTTCTATCCCTGTTGGCTGATGGTCAGCCAGCTGCGTAACGGCCAAGACATTGAAGACGGGGAGGCACTCTATCGTCGTGCCTGTGACTGGATCGACGGTGCGCGTGAATCTCTTTCGCGTGCAGGTTTTAGCGAAGTAAGCTGCGACCATATGCTATATACCCAGTGTGCATTGCTGGATGAAAGCGTGCTGAACCGCCAGAAACAAGACAGCGGTTACCAGAAGTGGATTAAAGATCCGCTTCAGGCCCGTTATTTCAATACCCTGAATGCCGGTGAGGAACTGTGGGAGCGCATTCGTACCGTGCTGCACGAACCTGCGCCGGATACCGCCGTGCTAACCTGCTTTTACCGGGCACTGACGCTGGGATTCTCGGGCCGATACCGTGAACAGGGTGACGAACGTCGTGAAGACGTTGTGCGCAAGTTGAATCAGCTGGTGCCACCCTTTGTGTCAGCACAGGAAACGCCAATCGTTTCACGTTCACTGCGCCTGCGTTCAGGCCGGAAGACGTATTGGTTCTCATGGGTTGCCGGTATCGTGATACTGATGGTTCTGTGGTTCACATTAAATACACGCCTTGCACATATGGTGTCCCAGCTAACAGGGAACCACTAACGAATGCGCGTATTCACGCAGTTGATTCTGCTGTTGCTGGCCGCCTCTCTCTCGCTGTGGCTTATTCTTGGCTTCTGGCCACTCGGTACCCCTAGCCGCGTGACACTGAGCATCCTGGTCATCATTATCACCGGTGCCATGGGCTACTTTCAGTGGCGCAGGCATCACCACGATGCGATTGCTCAGACGCACATTGTTGACGCCGCACTGCCTCCCGAGGATTTCCAGGGCGCAGTCGTGCTCGTTTGTGGAGATAGCGCACCGTTGTTCTCAGCGGCAGTTCCCTTCCGGGAAACACGTCAGGGCTGGTATCTGCCGGTAAGCCTGCCGGAACACCTGCCTCTATTGGCACAACATCTGGCCGCTGAACGCCCGGCGCTTATCGCTCAGATTTCGGTGTTGCTGGCCATTGTTCCCGAGCTGCATCAGGACAAGGATGATTTCACCCAAAAGTTGCGCGTCTGGCAACGCGCCGTTGTGCAATGTAAAAGCTGGTTGGCAGGGATCCCTCCGGTCTGGGTCAGCACCTGGATTTCACCCCCTGTCACATCTGACGTTGAGACCGAACGCTGGTTCACCGTCACGCCAGGACAAAAAGACGTCCAGGTTCAGGAAACAGGTTCCGGCGCATTGCCACTGGTCGAGTGGAGCCAGCAACAAGATGCCCGGAACATGCAGGAAAGATTAAGTGTTGTCTTATGGATGGAAAGCCTCTTGCCTTGGCTGGAAACCCATGTCAGCAGTATTCTGACCCAGCGACAAGGCGATGTTCCGGCGCTGATCCCTTGTGTATGGGGCGCATGCTTTACGCCGGTGACAGGGAACCTGAACAATTTATGGCAGACGCACATCGCGGGGATCACCACGCTGGTGCCTGCCACTTCGCATGAGCAGGACTGTCTGGCATTACCGGACATGTTATTGCCGCACCTGCCCAGCCGCCATGGTGTTTCCCGCCTGATGCAGACCTGGCAAATTGCTGGCGCTATGTTCGGCATTTTCCTGCTCTTTGCCCTGCTGGCTTCATTTATCAATAACCAGCGCCTGATCCAGAGTGTCGGTGATCACCTCGCAGTGTATAACCGCCTCACGGGTACACCGCCTTCTCCTAAAACCCTCGCTCAGCAACAGCTACGTGCTGACGCCCGTTTACTTGACGACTGGCTGCGTAGCGGTGCACCGATGCGCCTGTCTCTGGGGCTATATCAGGGAATGCGACTGATTGCCCCTCTTGAGGCCGCCATCAATAGTTGGACACCGCCGCCACCGCCGCCGCCGGTGATTCAGAAAATTGTGCAGGGTCCGAAAATCATCAGCCTTGACGCCCTGTCGCTGTTTGACACCGGCAAATCTGTCCTCAAAACGGGCTCTACCAAAGTGCTGATCAACGCACTGGTTGGGATCAAAGCCAAGCCAGGCTGGCTGATCGTCGTCGCGGGTCACACCGATATCACCGGTGACGCAAAAGCGAACCAGACATTGTCCCTCAGGCGTGCGGAATCACTGCGTGACTGGATGCGTGACACCGGCGACGTACCGGAGAGCTGCTTTGCGGTTCAGGGCTACGGCGCAACACGCCCTATTGCAACAAACGATACAACGGAAGGCCGTGCGGCTAACCGTCGTGTTGAAATCAGTCTGGTGCCCCAGGCAGACGCCTGTAAAGCAACAGCAACCCCCGATTCATCAAATGATTGATGGATGCTTAACCTAGAAATGGAGAACTACCCATGGCAATTCCTGTTTATCTGTGGCTGAAAGACGACGGCGGTGCGGACATTAAAGGCTCCGTAGACGTAAAAGATCGCGAAGGCAGCATCGAAGTGGTTGCACAGGAACACAACCTGTACATCCCAACCGATAACAACACCGGCAAACTGACGGGTACTCGTATTCACACCCCGTTCCTGTTTACCAAAGAAATCGACTCCTCCAGCCCGTATTTGTACAAAGCAGTGACCACCGGTCAGACCCTGAAATCTGCTGAGTTCAAATGGTACCGCATCAACGACGCTGGCCAGGAAGTTGAGTATTTCAACACCAAACTGGAAAACGTCAAGCTGGTGAAAGTCGCGCCAAAAATGCACGACATCAAAGACCCGGCGAAAGAGAAACACAATCACCTCGAAGCGATTGAGCTGCGTTACGAAAAAATCACCTGGACTTACAAAGACGGCAACATCATTCATTCCGATTCCTGGAACGAACGTACCACCGCCTAATTACCCGTCATCTTTCGCGCCGCAGATGCGTTGGCTGCATTCGCTCATCCCGGTCACATAGTTATCTATGCTCCCGGGGATTTGCGAACTCGCCGCCTTTCTGCAGCACGAAATATTTAGGGTAATGCCCTGTGCGGACAGGATTTTCTGTCCGCCGTTTTCCTGAGCGTCTGCGTGTCGGGTGCTGAGTAAAAAAACAATCTGCCTTCCGCCCTGATGCGCTTTAGGTTCCTGATGACAAGGAAACAGCGACGGGCGGTAGCATACCCAAAATCAAGGAGCAGCCCGCATGGAACACCAGTCAGCCGTTTTACTTCGTCGTTTGAACCCGTATTGCGCGAAAGCGCTGGAAGCTGCCGCCACCCTGTGCCAGACCCGCGCACATGCCGAAATCACCATTGAGCATTGGCTGCTGAAATTGCTGGAACAGGGCGAAGGCGACATCACCGTGCTGGCGCGCCGTTATGAATGGGACATGGACGCACTCTGGCAAAGCCTGCTGGCCCATCTCGATGCCCTGCCGCGTTCCGTGCGCACCCGCCCGCAACTCTCCGACGACTTACAGACGCTGATGAAATCTGCCTGGCTGGCCGCCTCTTTGCAGGACGATAACCAGACCATCCGCAGCGTGAACTTACTGGAAGCCCTGCTGACAAAACCTAAACTGCTGCGCTGTGAAGGCCTGTGGCCGCTGTTCAGCCTGAGCGAAGAGCATCTCAGTCGCCTTAAACCCATGCTGGATGCGATTTCAGAAGAGCGTTCAGAGCTTCAGCAACAAGCAAGCCTGAACATGCCGGTGTCCTCGCTGAATGAACCTGCTGCCACGCCGAAAGCGGATAGCTTGTCCAGCCACAGCCTGAGTGAAGCTTTACAAGCTGCGCTGGATAAATTCACGCTGGATGTCACCGCGAAAGCCAAAGCCGGGCAAATTGATCCGGTGTTTGGCCGCGATAACGAAATCCGCCAGATGGTCGATATCCTCTCCCGCCGCCGTAAAAATAACCCGATCCTCGTAGGCGAACCGGGCGTCGGGAAAACCGCACTGGTGGAAGGTCTCGCGCTGCGCATTGCAGAAGGCAACGTGCCGGACAGCCTGAAAACGGTCAGCCTGCGCACGCTGGATTTAGGGCTGTTACAGGCCGGTGCGGGTGTTAAAGGTGAGTTCGAGCAACGCCTGAAAAACGTCATCGACGCCGTTCAGCAATCCCCGACGCCGGTTATCCTGTTCATCGACGAAGCGCACACCATCATCGGCGCAGGCAATCAGGCCGGTGGCGCGGACGCCGCCAACCTGCTTAAACCGGCGCTCGCCCGCGGCGAATTGCGCACCATTGCGGCCACGACCTGGTCGGAATACAAACAATATTTTGAACGCGACGCCGCCCTCGAGCGCCGCTTCCAGATCGTTAAAGTGGACGAGCCGGACGACGAAATGGCCAGCCTGATGCTGCGCGGCCTGAAATCCCGTTATGCACAGCATCACGGTGTACACATTACCGACGAAGCCGTCAAAGCCGCCGTCAGCCTGTCGCGTCGCTATATCACTGGCCGCCAGCTGCCGGACAAAGCCGTAGATTTACTGGATACCGCCAGCGCCCGCGTGCGTATGAGCCTCGATACCTTACCGGAAGAAATAACCCGCCTGAAAGCACAAGTCACCGCACTGGAAATGGAAGAACAGGCGCTGCTGGAAGACATTGCGCTGGGCAACAAAACGCACGGCGATCGTCTGGAAAAGATTGAACAGCAAACCGATCGTCTGAGCGAACAACTTTCCGCGCTGGACACGCAGTATCACGCGGAGAAAGCCCTGACACAGCAGTTGCTGGAGACCCGTCAGGACATCAGCCGTCAGGCAGAAATCGCCAGCCTGCAGGATCAGCTCAGCCACTTACAAGGCAACGCGCCGCTGCTCTCTCTGGACGTCGATGTGCGCACGGTGGCCACCGTGATTGCCGACTGGACCGGCGTGCCGTTGTCCAGCCTCTTAAAAGACGAACAGACCGATTTGCTGCAACTGGAAAACCATCTGGGGCAACGCGTCGTCGGGCAGGATCACGCGCTGGTGGATATGGCGCAGCGTCTGCGCGCCGCCAAAACCGGCCTGACGTCCGAGAACGGTCCGCTGGGCGTGTTCCTGCTGGTCGGGCCAAGCGGCGTGGGCAAAACCGAGACCGCACTGGCGCTCGCCGACTGCCTGTTCGGCGGCGAGAAATCCCTGATCACCATTAACCTCAGCGAATATCAGGAAGCGCACACCGTTTCCCAGCTGAAAGGCTCACCTCCGGGCTACGTCGGTTACGGCCAGGGCGGCATTCTGACCGAAGCCGTGCGCAAACGTCCGTACAGCGTCGTCCTGCTCGATGAAGTCGAAAAGGCGCACCGCGACGTCATCAACCTGTTCTATCAGGTCTTCGACCGTGGCTTTATGCGCGATGGCGAAGGGCGTGAGATCGACTTCCGCAATACCGTCATCCTGATGACCGCCAACCTTGGCAGCGACCACATCCTGCAGATGCTGGATGAACAGCCGGAATCGACGGACAGCGACCTGCAGGAACTGCTGCGCCCTATCCTGCGCGACCACTTCCAGCCTGCGCTGCTGGCGCGTTTCCAGACGCTGATTTACCGTCCGCTGGCCGCCACCGCGCTGCGCACCATTGTTGAGATGAAACTGGCGCAGGTCGCCAAACGTCTGAACAAACATTACGGCCTGCAATGCACCATCGAAGAGAGCCTCTACGACACGCTGGTCGCCGCCTGCCTGCTGCCGGACACCGGCGCGCGCAACATCGACAGCCTGCTCAACCAGCAGATCTTGCCGGTGCTGAGCCAGCAACTGCTGAGCCGCATGAGTGAACAGCAACGCACCACGTCGCTGGCGCTGGGCTGGGACGAAGAGGAAGGGATCACGCTGGAATTTGGGGAGTAATAAAGGAGATTTCAGATGGCAGATGAATCAGACAAGACATTAAAAGAAGGGGGGATCCGCTTGCTGACCCCCGGAGAAATCGCGCTGGCGAAAACGGTGTTTGGATCCTCCATTGAGTACGGTACCGTATGGATCCACAACGATAGCTATCCGCCATTCAATATGCAAAATCAATATGCCGCAATGACTCCAAACGGTGAGCTGTATTTTCGCTACTGGTATAAGAATGACTTTTCGCAGTCAACGGATGATATGAAGCATTTGTTTATCCACGAAATGAGTCATGTCTGGCAACGGACAAAAGGAATGAACATCATCGGCAGGGGACTGGTTAGCTGGCTAGTCAGTTACCGTTATACCCTTGATGGCCGACTGCTGTGTGAATATCCCATGGAGCAGCAGGCGCAGATTATTGCAGATAATTTTACATTACAGACTCGTGGTTATGATATCTGGCTACGTATGTGGAGAGAGAAAGATCCAGCAATTACGCTTGATGGTGATATTTCTGAATCGCTCATTTGCAAACAATACAAAAATGCATTACGGGGGTTCCCATGGTGAAACAGATAAAAACGCGTGTGCTATGGTCTGCTTTTTTGTCTGGCATATGTTTGCTGGTGCTTACGGGCTGCCCTGGACCTGGTGACAGGATGCGCCCTGATGAAACTGCACAGGTCAGTCAGCAGGACGACAGTGTATGTTTCAATGTCACTGACGCTCAGGATTATCAACCCGCTGATATGGGTATTAATCCAAGAGGAATACCTTCAAAGAATAAGAATTTTAATTTTTCTCCAGACCTTAAAGTCACTGACGGAAAATTATGTATTCCACCTTCGTTTTATCGCTTCCCGGATAAAGGACAATTTATTGTCGAATACATATTAACCTCAGCGAAACATGAAGGCGAGCCTCGAAAATTTGTTGTCACTCTGGAGGTGAATCACGGACACATCTATAACGTGACACCGACAGAAAGGGAGATTTCTCTGCCATATTGCCGCTACGCGTTGGACACCCCGCTTGCTGCCTGCCAGCGGTAAACCTTACAGGCACTGAAGAATTACATGGAGTAAGTATCATGAGTCTGATTGATACACTTTCCAATTTCGCCAATGGCTCAGCCTGAGGAATGACGGCGATGTCACTAATGATGGCGATATCACTGAGTCCTAAGTGCGACAAAATTTTAAAGAAGCTCTGAGGGGGTTCCCATGGTAATAACAAAAAATGATCGTAATCTGCGACCCGCGCTACTCTCTCTGATCTGCTTAATGACTCTCACTGGATGTCAGGGTTCGGGAGATCGACTCACGCCTGACGAAGAAGCCACTGCAATTTTTCTGTGATTGCTGATGATCAGCAATGTGACACAAAAATGGTTAACACCACGGAGCAAAGCTATGAGCATGACTGAAACGTTGTACAACGCTGCGTCAGCAATCACGGGTTCCCTGAACCGGTACCGTCTTGATATTCCATCCTGCTCTTCATTACTGGATGTGGAAGATTTCAATGGTAATGAGAGACTCAGTAACACGTACCAATACGACATCTTGTTCACCAGTGCCGATAAAGATCTGGATGCAACCCAGTTCCTGCTCAAATCCGCCAGCCTGACCATGGGAACCGGATCGCTGCAAGGCCTGGTTGATCAGAAAGTGGTACACGGCGTGGTTACCGATTTTAGCCGGATTTCTAGCTCAACCGACGAGGCAAAATATCGGTTAACGCTGGAACCTTCCCTCGCACTGTTGAAGAAACAGTTCCGCACGCACCGCTTCTTCGTGAATAAATCGGTGCAGGATGTCGTGACGCAGATCCTGGAAGAGCATGGTTTTAAGGGCTGGGAATATGAGTTTGCACTGAAACAGACCTACCCAAAACGCGAACAGATAAATCAGTATCAGGAGAGCGATCTGGCATTTATCGAACGCCTGCTTTCCGAAGTCGGGATCTTCTATTTCTTCAACCTTCAGGCCGACACCCAAACGGAAGTGGTGCATTTTGGTGATAAGCAAAGTGCCTACGAGTTTGGTAAGACCCTGCCGCTGAGCAAACCGTCAGGGATGAGTGACAGCGGCGTTGAATCGGTATGGGACCTGAATGTGCTGCACAACGTGGTTGAGGCAAGCGTCACCGCCAAAGACTACAACTACCGTGAAGCACAGAAAGTTTTGCAGTCTGCCAAAACCGATGTAACACGCGGTGACGGTGACGGCGTGACCTATGGTGAAGTTTATCACTACAAACCCCGCCATCTGGATACCGGTACCAAAAGCGACCCGACGGCGGAAACCGCCAACTTTCTCGCCCGCCTTGATCATGAGCGATTTTTATCAAGGCAGATGCGGATCATGGGCATGGCGAACGATGTCAACCTCAGCACCGGCCAGGTATTAACGATCACAGAGCTTGCCCTTGCGCCAACAGTGCCAGCCGCCGCGACAAACGGCGTGGTGATTACGGGCATCAACGTCAGTGCCAGCCGAAAAAATGCATTAGTTGCACAGTGGATAGCCATTCCCTACAGCGAAACTCTCTGCTGGCGTCCTGCACTCAAACCGCGTCCGAAAGTCAGCGGAACCATGATGGCACGCGTCACCAGTGCAAAATCTAACGATATCTATGCCTGGCAAGATGCGTCCGGTTTGTATCGCGTGAAATTTGATGCCGACCAGGATGATAAAGCGCAAGGTCAGGAGAGCATGCCGGTGCGCCTCGCAAAACCTTACGGCGGCGACGTTTACGGGATCCATTTCCCTCTCATTCAGGGCACGGAAGTCGCGATAGCCTTCCACGACGGCGATCCGGACAGGCCGTATATCGCTCACGCCCTGCACGACTCGCGTCACGTTGACCACGTCACAGAGAAAAACAACACCCGTAACGTCATCCGCACCCCTGCGAATAACAAACTGCGTATGGAAGACAAGCGCGGCGAAGAACACATCAAGCTCAGCACAGAATACGGCGGCAAGACGCAGCTGAATTTGGGGCACAATGTGGATGCCGGGCGTGCAAAACGTGGTGAAGGGTTTGAACTGCGCACGGATGAATGGGGTGCGATCCGTGGCGGGAAAGGGATATTACTGGCGGCAGATAATCAGTTTGGGGCCAGCGGCCAGATGCTGGAAATGGATGATGCGATAGCTCAGTTGGAGCAAGCCCTTACACTGGCCCGGAGCATGTCAAAAGCGGCTCAAACAGCAAAGGCGACTCCAGGTGATACAGCGAGCCAGCAGGCACTTAATAAGTCGCTCAGCAAGATGAAAGCTCCGGGTATTGTCATATCAGCCCCGGCCGGTATTGGCCTGGTAAGTCCAAAGTCCATACGTGTGGCATCGGGCAGTGAAAGCGTTGCCGTGATGTCGGGCGGGCACACGGATATAAGCAGCGGAAAATCCTTCACAGTATCAGCAAGTGATGCCGTAAGTTTATTTGCGCAGAGTGCGGGAATGCAGCTTTTTGCCGGACAGGGCAAAGTCGATATTCAGGCACAGTCGGATGCACTCGCTGCCTTAGCTCAAAAAGATGTGACTATAACCAGCACGGAAGGAAAGGTGACGGTAAATGCCAGCACGGAACTGTTGCTGAATTGTGCCGGAGCATATATTAAGATTAGCGGTGGAAACATCGAATTAGGAGCGCCGGGGAATATACTGCTGAAAAGCGCAAATGTATTGAAGATGGCCGCTTCGAGTCTCGACTCTCCGCCTCCTGAAATGCCAAAGGCGTTTGCAGCCTCTTACACCTCTACGGATGAGAAAACGGGTGCAATACTACCGTTTACTCGTTATCGGGTAACAACCGGTGAGGGTGATATATATGAAGGAACAACGGATGAATTCGGAAAAACGGTTAACATATACTCCGACTTACCAACTCCTCTGAAAATCGAATACCCAGATACAATCAACGATGAACAATTTAAAGCCATCGATATGTCAACGGGCTTGCCAATTTCCGGATATGCGTATTATGCAGTGTCATCCAATGGAAAGACCATTTCCGGTTATACAGATAACTCAGGTTTGACGAAGAGAATTGAAACTGTAGATGAGGTTGACGTTGATATTTACTGGGGAGACGAAGCTTTATTTAAAATGAATCAAGGAGGACGAGATGCCTAACCCAAAAAATACCGTAAGAACAAACAGCAAAACAGATTCCCAAAAAGAACTTTCATTAAAAACACTTAAATTCGTTGAGCTCTGGGCTGCCTACCCTTCCAATAAAATTACGCACCTTGAACCTAAAACAAGAAAAGATGCCTTTTCGGATCACTGTGCTATTAATGTGAGCGATGCACTTTATAAATGTGGCGTATTAATGAAGAGTTTTAATAAACAGCGTTGCTGGAGTTGCCCGACACCCGATCCGGATACTAAGAAAGGAATCCATGCCATCAGGGCACAGGAACTGAGTGATTACCTTGAGACTCGTCCGTTTGCTGGATGCCCTAAGGCACTGGTACTCACCGGCGAAAAATTTGAAAACAGCGTAAAAGGTAAGACGGGGATAATTTTCTTTCAAAATTACTGGCTTCGGGCAGGGGAAACAACGCCTACTGGAGATCACATTGATTTATGGAACAAAAATGAATTAGCAGGAAGTGGTAGTGTTGCTTCTTTTTTCCGCGTCTCTTTACCGGTTGCAACTGAAACCATAACGGGACTGTTTGGCGATGGTGCTCGTGTTTCAGACTTGACTAAAGCCAAAAAAGTCATTTTATGGGAGATTAATTAAAAATGAAAAAAAAGTTCTGCCTTTTTCTCGCATGTATGATTACATCTTTTTATACTGTCGCTGTTTTCTTCGCTTTGGATGGGTTATCACGAAATGGAATTTTTGAGATTATTGCAGAACACATCCCATTTTTTAATCCTCTTTACCTGTTATCGACTTTAATCCTGGCTTGTATCGGGTTAAATATTGTCAGTTATTACTGCATATCTAAAAAAATTAAAAACCAAAGCAAAGCCATTTTCATTATTATTCTTTCATTCGTAATTGGAATTGCGATAATATTCATTGTGGCGAGGTTTGAGTTAATATCAAAATCAATATACGAAACCTACATCCACCTGTTTTACCAAGGGGTGCATTACGAGGGTGAGGAAAAAAATCAACAACTCATGTCGTATATAACCCGTCTAATCCCACTTTGCTTTTTATTAGGTGGAGCAATAGCATGGTTGTGTTTCCAAACATTTTCTAAATTCAGAGGTTCACTTAGATAATATAATTAATTCACATCATTTTATCAAAGGATATGAAAATGACGCAGCACCAAACCTCCGCCACGGCAGATAATAAAAATGCACCCGCATCAAATAATCAAAAAGAATACTGGGTTGAAATACAACTGGTCGACGAAGAAGGTAAAGCCGTCGCCAATATGCCATGGCGCGCAGAAAATAGCGCAACGCCTGGAGGTTATGAGAAAGAACTAAAAGGAACCAGCGATGCTACTGGCCTGATACGAATTGAACCTCGCTATGGCAGCGAATTAAGACTCTTTATAGAGGGTCAGCCATTGTCAAAAGAAATGGAACAACGTGCCTTACGGGTGAGCAGAGACCCCAATGAATCGAAAATAAAAAAAGAAGCGGAAGACAATGGGAACATCTGGCACTACGTCGTAATCGGTGAGTTATGCAGAACGTATCCTGATATTGAGAAACGTCCGGGTGAACCCGACCGGCCACCATTTCATTTCCCCTCTGACAAGTCCCTTAAAGGACTGAAAATAAGAACCAATGAGCTTGAAAAAAGACATGTCGTTGAAATATGTCCGTTCAGAGCATGGGAACTGGTATTGCACCATCAGAAGGATTACTCGATGGCGAATGCTATTAACCTGGGTGCGGCAGCGTCATTGTCGTATGCAGATGATAATATGTTCGATACTTCATCGATCAGCCGGTTTTTCATTACGCAATGTCAGGATTTATCAAAGTTACCCCAACTGCACAAAGGAAGTTACATCACAAATACACTGCCGCAAGATGTTCCGTTCAGTGAACGTTATTCTCCGCCAGTATTTATGGACACATCAAGAGATACGTCAGGTACGGAAGGTGGCAGTAAGAAGGATGGCGACACACAACTTTTCTATGTTTATAACAATGAGAAAATCATAATTTCCTGGAGAGGAACCGCCTCCCTATACGATGTGGGTACCGATCTCGTGTTTCGTCCCATTGATACTGAGAGCTGTAATATCAACAAAGTCCAATGCACTTCGCTATTTCCAAAAGGAAAAGTGCATGAGGGTTTTTGGAATGGCTATAATCGGTTTGAAAGAAAATTCACCAAAGAAATTGAAAATTTATTTGATAAATTACAAGGTAGAAAATTATTTATATGCGGACATAGCCTAGGGGGGGCATTAGCGCTAATCCATGCTGCGAAATTAATATCATACAGCCCGATCCTACACACTTATGGCATGCCGCGTACCTTCACTCGGGATGCCATACAACAACTGTCAGGTCTAACCCACTTCCGGCACGTTAATGATAATGATCCAGTTCCTGCCGTGCCGCCAGAAGCAAACGTCGATAATGAGTTTTACAGACTATGGGGCCCCGTCGGCGGTGTATTAGGGGGGTTATGGTCTTCCCTTGTGCAACTTCCTTTATGGCAAATAGTAGAATGGGGAGACTGTTTCTGGCACCACGGCAACCCGGTTGTTTTTCTTACGACAACACAAAGCCGGGAATGGAAAGATTGCAAAAGAAGTTATCCTGATCCTGCGGGTTGCATAACATTAAGAGGCAGAATGCCGGTAAAGACCAAGTTGTATCTGGTTCCCTTACTGGCAGAACAAGTGGCTCAGGAAGCCGGGAAGAATCAGAAAGAGTTCATTCACTCACTCACAGCAAAAGATTTAGCTGATTATTTCCCGGAAGGGAAAAACCCCGACAGGGGGGCTGACCTGACCTTTGGCGACCATTTCATGACAGCCTATATGCCCTATATAAACAACAAACTCCTTGAATTGATCGATGATAAAGGCCTGAGTAAGAAAAGACATTTCACAGAGCATAAAGACAATGTCAAAAAATTTGAAGAGCAGATGAAGAAAGAAGGCTTTGAAATGCCGGAAAAAGAAGCAGAAAGTAACATAAAATTCCTGAGTCTTGAAAAAATGCTGGACATCTCGTTAGCGGCGACCCTATCCATAAAAAATGGCAATGATATTCTCGAGCGCTTTGCTTTTTACGGAGAAGAGGAAATCGAAAATGCATAAACAAGCAAACATCCTGACAATCTGTATCTCTGCATTCATTTTAAGTAGCTGTGCCAGAGCAACAGATAAAACACTATCCCCGCCCGCCGATACCCAGTGGGTTAACGTGGAAGTCAAAAACCCCTCCCAATACACGAAACCCTTCCCGCTGGAGGTGAGGTATATTTCGCATACATGCCTGAAAAAAAGAATCAGCGGAGTCGACGGTTCCGTTATCACGGAACCCAATTACAACGTCATTAATATCCCCCTGCAGCAGGGAGCCAATGACCTCTGGAAGGCGAAGGTAGCGATGACCGGTGGGGGTGCCTGCGAATGGACATTAAGCGCATTCAATGTAGGGATTGAATATATTGATGCCATACATCTCGGAAAAGATCTGGTACCGGGCACGGCTGTCGGCGCAACAATTGCTTTTGATGACGACGCTTCGCGAAATGGGCAATTTACTTTTTCTCCAGGAGATTTAAGCCTAGAACCCAAGTATTATCCATTAATTAAAACAAATAAAATGGTTCATGCAATTGATACATTAAATTTATTTGGCGAAGAAGACTTCTTACAAAAAAGGATAAGCAGTATTTCTAAATCTCTAAGCGTGAACTATAGTCCTAAAATTGACGAATCAAAAATAGTCAGGATGGTTGCGCCTAAAGAATATAAAATCGGTGCATTCTATAAAATAATTTATCCTGATGGCACGGTCGTCTCTGATGGTTCAACTCATCCAAATATAAAAAAACTCGAGAAGTGACGTATGCATAAACAAGCAAACATCATGACAATCTGTATCTCTGCATTCATTTTAAGTAGCTGTGCCAGAGCAACAGATAAAACGCTATCTCCGCCCTCCGATACTCAGTGGGTTAACGTGGAAGTCAAAAACCCTTCCCAATACACGAAACCCTTCCCGCTGGAGGTGAGGTATATTTCGCATACATGCCTGAAAAAAAGAATCAGCGGAGTCGACGGTTCCGTTATTACAGAACCCAATTACAACGTCATCAACATCCCCCTGCAGCAGGGAGTCAATGACCTCTGGAAGGCGAAGGTAGCAATGACCGGTGGCGGTGCCTGCGAATGGACATTAAGCGCATTCAATGTAGGGATTGAATATATTGATGCCACCCACCTCGGAAAAGACCTGGTACCGGGTACAGCTGTAGGTGCAACCATTGCTTTTGATGATGATGCTTCTCGAAATGGACAATTTACTTTTTCCCAAGGGGATTTAAATCTTGAACCTAAATATTACCCTTTAATAGAAGTAAATAACCGTATAAATAAAAACACTACATTAAATTTGTTTGGCGAAGAAGACTTCTTGCAAAAAAGAATTAGCAGTGTTTCTAAATCTCTAAGCGTGAACTATAGACCTAAAATTGACGAATCAAAAATAGTCAGGATGCTTGCACCTAAAGAATATAAAATCGGGGCTTTCTATAAAATAATTTATCCTGATGGCACTGTCGTCTCTGATGGTTCAACTCATCCAGATATAAAAAACTCGAGAAGTGACGTATGCATAAACAAGCAAACATCCTGACAATCTGTTTCTCTGCATTCATTTTAAGTAGCTGTGCCAGAGCAACAGATAAGACGCTATCGCCGCCAGCCGATACCCAGTGGGTTAACGTGGAAGTCAAAAACCCTTCGCAATACACGAAACCCTTCCCGCTGGAGGTGAGGTATATTTCGCATACATGCCTAAAAAAAAGAATCAGCGGAGTCGACGGTTCCGTTATTACAGAACCCAATTACAACGTCATCAACATCCCCCTGCAGCAGGGAGCCAATGACCTCTGGAAGGCGAAGGTAGCCATGAGCGGTGGCGGTGCCTGCGAATGGACATTAAGCGCATTCAATGTAGGGATTGAATATATTGATGCCACCCACCTCGGAAAAGACCTGGTACCGGGCACGGCTGTAGGTACAACAATTGCATTCGATGATGATGCATCACGAAATGGGAAATTCACGACCATTGAAGGCAATGTAACAATATCACCTAAATACTACCCTTACATAACAGAGTGGAATATTAATAAGAAAAAGAAAGATCTATCACTCTTAGGTAAAGAGGGTTTTCTCTCATTGAGGGTTTCCAATGCGAGCGAAATATTATTCAAGCCTGAAATAAATGAAACTAAAGTGGTTAGATTTATAGAGCCTGAGAAAAAAACTGAAGGAGTTTACTCAAAAATAGTTTATCCTGATGGCAGCATCGCCCCCGAAAGAACGCTCTTTCCTGACTTCGATAAAGTCGATAAAATGAAAGTCAAGTAATTTAAAGCCACCGCTAATTCACAGCCACCAAAGGAATGTATAATGAATTACAAATTAAAGGCTTTCGGGATTATTTTATCCGTATTATTTAGCAGCGGTTGCACGGGCACTCCAAATCGTACGCTATCGCCGCCAGCCGATACCCAATGGGTTAACGTGGAAGTCAAAAACCCTTCCCAATACACGAAACCCTTCCCGCTGGAGGTGAGGTATATTTCGCATAAATGCCTGAAAAAAAGAATCAGCGGAGTCGACGGTTCCGTTATTACAGAACCCAATTACAACGTCATCAACATCCCCCTGCAGCAGGGAGCCAATGACCTCTGGAAGGCGAAGGTAGCGATGACCGGTGGGGGTGCCTGCGAATGGACATTAAGCGCATTCAATGTAGGGATTGAATATATTGATGCCATACATCTCGGAAAAGATCTGGTACCGGGCACGGCTGTCGGTGCTACGATCGCATTTGACGATGACGCTTCTCGCAATGGGAAATTTAGTTTGACATCAGGCAGCAAGCTAAACTATACCCCTAAGTACTATCCTTTCATAATAAGATGGAATGAACAAAAAAATTCTACAACCCCTGACAAACTTTATCTATTTGGAAAGGAAAATGCATTTTTTGAAACCCGCCTTCACATAAAGCCTAATGAAGACTCATTAATAAACTACAGACCAGACATTCAAGAAAGCAAAATAGTAGAAATGAAATTCCCTTATGAAAAAAAGAAAGGCTCCACGTACACATATATATATCCTAATGGGGAAAAAGTTTTAACCAAAGATATAAATCCAGACTTTAATAAGCTGGAGCAAATGAAGTAGCTTATCTCCTTTATTGGAAAGCACACAGCGCCGCCATAAACTATGAATATAAAATCGAAAATTCATAAACAAGCAAACATCCTGACAATCTGTATCTCTGCATTCATTTTAAGTAGCTGTGCCAGAGCAACAGATAACGGGGAATATAAGCCAGGTGTAAACACTGCCACTAATGATCAAAATGTTTTTTTGCAGGAATAAATGGATTTAGTTATGCAGTTGGGAAATTCCCATCGACGCCATTAGGTTTATATATCATGGCAGATAGTATCGTAGACTGGATGAATGACTGGCATACGGAAGATTATTATTCTAAGTATCCAGAATTGAACCCGCAAGGGCCGGATAAAGGTCAGTACAAAGTCATCCGAGGGTATCTTGGAGGCGGAGGCCCCTTCACCAATCAGACTGTATATCGCCAGTTTGTTAAACCGGACCCAACGGATAAAGAAACCGGAATTTCGCCTGTATACAATTTCCGCTGTGTAATTAATAAATAATATTCCATTTCTATCCTCTGATACTTTACATAGGTGATGACCATGACCAACCGTATAGCGAAATACATCCTGATCACTTCATTCTTCTTATGCACCTCAAATGTAGCCATGGCATTCGATGGATTCAGCGTATTTTACTTAAACAGTGAGCATTTCAACCGAATTGATGAGGCATCTAACGCTCAAGGTGGCGTGAATTATACCGATGAGTCAGGTCGTCCATTGGGACACTCTTCAAAAAACTCTGATGGGGGTTTTTCTTACAAAGATAAAATTGGCCTTTTGGTTGGAAGCTCAACGGAGGTTTCTAAGGGGAATATCGTATATAAAGATAAACTGGGTAATCCTATTGGACATGCGGTAACAGAAAAAGATGGCAGCACTATTTATAAAGACATAAAAGAAAATGTCATTGCTGTGGCATCTGCTAATTAATAAAAATGACAGAACAAATATTTAAAACATCTTCCTTATAACTTATCAATAAATTACAGAGGCGACACTGTCATGCCAAAAGGCTTCGTATTACTCGGCGATAAAACCACCCACGGTGGCGCTGTTATTTCTGCATCGTCAACCATGATCGTGAACGGAAAAGCTGTCGCACTGGTCGGTGACAAAGTCAGTTGTCCGGTTCCCGGACACGGCACCAATCAGATTGTAGAAGGATCATCTGAGTGGTCTTCAGACGGGAAAGCCATTGTGGTGGAAGGTTGCCGGTGTCAGTGCGGCTGTCAGGTCATTTCAAGCGCGCCGGATTGCGCAATAGGATAAGTCATGGGCTGGGAACGTCAAAAACCCTTTACCGCCGAACAGCCCTCACCCCCTTCTTCAGGAGGCTGGTTAGTCAGTGGTGTACTGTCGGTGATTGCCGGCGTGTTGTTCTTCGTTTTACACGCTTCTGGAACGCTGAGTGTGCTCAATTCAGTGAACATCTGGTTATTCTCGGTGATCCCCGTAGTCCTCTGGATACTGGTCTTTTGCATCCGCGGCTATCTCTACGGTCGTGAGCTTGAACGCTTTCAGTTTTTTACGCAGGAAGCTGAACACGCCCAGCAGCAATGGACCTCCTGGGCAGAGCGCTATATCGCCGTTCTTGCAAACTGTGTGCTACTGCCAGAACGTATTTCAGCCGCGTTATTGCTAAAAAATGCCCGCGGGTTGGAGCAGTTCTCACACCTGATTCGCCGTATTGATTATCTTGAAGACAAATCTCCTCTGTCAGTTTTGTTGTCAGGCGTGCGGGAGACAATATCGGCACTGCCTGCCGAACTGCCTCTTCAGGTCACTTTACTTACCGACGAACCGGAAAGAACCCGACAAGAATGGCTGAGCCAGTTTGATCAATCCTGGCAGGAGACGTACCCGACGCGCCCGGGCCCGGCATCGATAAATTCTACTGAGCAACTCGCGTTCAGCGTGCTGGATGAGCGCCTCAGACAACCAGAATCCAGCGTTCATCTCGTTCTTGTGATGCAGTTGCAGGGTGAAACGAGCTATTCGGATGGCCTGGCGGCGTTGGTTTTCACCAGCGATGACGTAGCGGAAAAATACGCATTAGCGCATTCAGTCCGGGTGCTGCGGCCTATGCCGTTAGATATGCACCATTTCAACGATGACCTGGCGTTGTTTCTGACGACGCAAACAAAGGCGATTCAAACTGCCCGTGTTCTTGCTGACCATCAAAAATGGAAAGAATCCACAGCCGGGCTGATAGGCACCGGTAATGCACTGGGCACAACGTGGCAGGCAGAAGATATTACGACTGTCGAAACCTATTGCGGCATTCAGGGGCCCTATTCTCCCTGGTTCACCCTTGCGCTGGGGGCTGATTTTGTCCGCGTTGGGCAACAATCATGGTTAGCGTTATCCACAACAGGAGCAGAAAATTTTGTTTACACCATCACATCAGGGAGTGGGGATGAGCGCATTAAGTAGGCTCTGGCGTATCGGGGGGATAACGGTTCTGCTGCTGGCGATACTCAGCCTTATTGGCTGGGCTATCTGGCATCACGGCGAAATGATCGGACTCGATACAAACAGCAAAAAAGTCGTCGCCTTCCTGCTGATCTGTGTACTGGGTGTCGCATTACGTTTTGGCCCTTCGCTGCTTCGGCTGGCTCGTCAGTTAATGTTCCGTAAGGAAGAAAAACAACAAAACATCCTGCCAGACAGTGAAAATCGCCTGGTACAAACGCCACCGCGTCATGTCACGGTGGCTGAACTTCGTCAGGCCCTTCGCCAGACCTATGGCCGTTTTTGGCCTCGCAAAGTCCGCATTCTTTTGCTCACCGGCAGCACGGCCGAGGTGGAACAACTCACGCCAGGTTTGACGTCACAGTACTGGCAGGAAGACAGCGGCACCGTGTTGTTGTGGGGCGGCGATTTAGGGGCGCAGGCCGATTCAGCCTGGCTCAGTGCGCTGCGAAGTATCCGCCGCCGTCCGCTGGATGGCGTGGTCTGGGTGACCTCTGCGCTGGCACGTACAACCTCAGCCGGGGTACCTGAAAACAAAAATACGTTGTCTGCGGATATGATGGACAGCGTGGCTAAAGCCTTCTCGGCACGCTTCGAACTTCTGGGCTGGCGGCTGCCTTTGTACGTCTGGTCGCTGTATTCCAACGTAAAAGATCAGGACGACCGCATCACACAACCCGTGGGGTGTTTGCTGCCTGCCGGATGTAAAACCGATGAATTAAGTGCTCAGCTTGCCGGGCTGGTTCCCGACCTGATTGCGCAAGGCACGCAACAGATCAGCGCGAATACCCGTCACTCCTTTTTATTGCAGCTGGCCGATCAGCTGGCGCATTCGCCGGGCTCCGTCGCCGGGCCGCTGTCCACATTGTTAAATCCTTACCGCCCTTCTCCGCTGGCCGGTGTGATGTTCAGCTCAGCGTCGGTTGATGCGAAGCGCACGGTGAAACACCATTGGGCGAAGGATAACCGCTGGGATTTATTAACGGGTTCATTACTTTCCCTGCCGGCAGGTCTTGCCCCCAAAAAACTGGGATTTGCCTGGGGTAAATTGCTGGCGACGGTCGCGGCCTGCGCGATGGTGTTGTGGGGGGCGGGAATGGTGATGGCCTTTATGGTCAACCGCAATATCATTAACACCAGCGGATCGCAGGTGAAACTGGCCGCCAACACGCAGCACCCCCTACCCGTTCGCCTTCAGTCTCAGCTTGATTTGCAGCATACATTGGACAGACTTCAGTTCCGCCAGATTCACGGTGCGCCGTGGTACAGCCGCTTTGGGATGAGCCAGAATGATACGTTACTGACGGCGCTGTGGCCGCACTACGGCGCAAGCGCACTGCCTCTATTGCGCGATGCGACGGCACAACATCTCTCGGATCAGCTTGAAACCCTGACGCAGCTTCCGCCAGATTCCCCGCTGCGCGAGAAGCTAATGAGACCGGCTTATGACCAGTTGAAAATGTATCTGATGCTGGCGCGTCCGGAAAAAATGGATGCCGAATGGTTTAGCAAAACGCTGCTGAGCGACTGGCCGCAGCGTTCGGGCGTACCGGATGGTATCTGGCAGGGCAATGGCCCCGCCCTGCTTGATTTTTATGCCCGCAATCTTCCCCGTCACCCGGACTGGCGTCTGACGCCGGATGAGAATCTGGTGAGTCAGGCGCGTACCCTTCTGGTTCGCATGATGGGCGCACGCAACAGTGAGTCGTCGCTTTACCAGAAAATGCTTCGCCAGGTCGCACATCTGTACGCCGACATGAGGCTACCCGATATGACCGGGGATACCGATTCGTCACGCATCTTCACCACCGAAGAAGTTGTGCCGGGCATGTTCACCCGCAAAGCCTGGGAGGAATCGGTAAAACCGGCGATTGAAAAAGTCGTCAGCAGCCGCCGTGAGGAAATGGACTGGGTTCTGAGCGACAGCAAAACGGCGGTGCCGGAACAGGATTCACCGGAAGCTTTGCAGGCCCGCCTCAAAGAACGTTACTTCGCCGACTTCTCCTCAAGCTGGCTGGATTTCCTCAACAGCCTGCACTGGCAGCAGGCACAAACGCTGTCGGATGCTATCGATCAACTGACTTTGATGGCGGATGTTCGACAGTCACCGCTGGTGGCACTGATGAATACCCTGAGCATTCAGGGCAAAACCGGGCAGACCAATGAAGCACTCTCGGATTCGCTGGTGAAATCCGCGAAAAACTTGCTGAACCGCGATGAACAACCGGCTATCGATCAGCAGGCTGGCGCAAAAGGGCCGCTCGATGCCACCTTCGGCCCGGTGATAGCGCTGATGGACAGCAAGTCGGGCGGTCAAAGTAACACCAACCTGAGTCTGCAAACCTTCCTGACCCGGGTCACGCAGGTACGTCTTAAACTCCAGCAGGTGGTCAATGCGGCCGATCCGCAGGCGATGACCCAGACGCTGGCGCAAACCGTGTTTCAGGGAAAAGCCGTTGATCTTACCGAGACGCGCGATTACGGCAGCCTGGTCGCCGCAAGCCTCGGGCAGGAATGGAGCGGGTTTGGGCAAACGATATTTGTCCAGCCGATGGAGCAGGCCTGGCAGCAGGTATTAACCCCAGCCGCTGAAAGCCTGAATGCACAATGGCAGACCGCGATCGTCAATGACTGGAACAGCACATTCGGCAGCCGTTATCCGCTGAAAGACACCAGTAGCGAAGTCTCACTGCCGCTGATGGCACGTTATCTCAACAACGACAGCGGGCGCATCGCCCTCTTCCTGCAAACCCGCCTGAACGGCGTGCTGCATAAAGAAGGCCGTCATTGGGTACCGGACAGCATTAATGCACAGGGGCTGACCTTCAGTCCGGCATTCCTGAACGCCATGGACACCCTGAGTTCCCTGTCTGACGTTGTGTTCACCAACGGTGAAGCCGGTCTGCACTTTGAGCTGCGTCCCGGGACCGCAAAAGATGTGATGCAAACCGACTTGGTGATCGACAGCCAAAAACTTAGCTACTTCAACCAGTTACCCGCCTGGAAGCGCTTCACCTGGCCGAATGATACCGAAGCGCCGGGTGCCAGCCTGAGCTGGATAAGCACACAGGCGGGCACCCGTCAGTATGCGGATATGCCGGGCGCATGGGGGCTGATCCGCTTGCTGGATAAAGCCACGGTGACGCCGTATCAGGGCGTGGGCAGCAGTTTTAATATTAGCTGGAAAGCACCAGACGGCAGATCGCTGAATTACACCCTGCGTACCGAAGCCGGAGAAGGCCCACTGGAGTTGCTGAAACTGCGAAACTTCCAGCTTCCTGCACAAATTTTTCAGGTAACACCGGCATCGCTGGCACCCGTTGAAAAACCTTTTGACCCCGACGCAGTCGCTGAGGAGCAGTAATGGCAACATTAATCACGCTGCAGAACGCCTGTTCTGCCAACCCGGAGTCGATGCACTTGCAGGCACAACAGCAGGCTTCCCTTTGGGAAAACTGGCTCCAGCCGGTAACACCTGAAATGCCTGCCGGTCAAGACCCCGGCTACGATGATGACTTTCAGCAGATGCGCGAAGAGGTCAATAAAATCTCCGGCGCAGATACCACACTGACCTGCGAACTGGCCGAAAAACTGCTCACTTCGCACTGCAAAGATGTACGCGTGGCAACCTATTACATCTGGGCCCGCTTGCATCGTGACGGTGAAGCCGGGCTGGCCGACGCGCTTTCCCTGCTGGCCGGGCTGATTACCCGATTTGGTGAAACCCTGCACCCGCAGCGCGCAAACAGCCGGAAAACCGCACTTGAATGGCTTTCCGGCGCGCGTGTACTGGACAGCTTGTCGCTGTTCCCGGAAGTCAACAGTGTCGATTTTGCCCGGATCGTGGGTGCTCTGACGCTCATGGAACAGGGTCTGAGTATCTGGGAAGCGTCTTCCAGACCGCAGTTGGGGGCACTTTACGCCGCGCTGGAAAACCGGCTTGCGCAGTCCGGCGGCTTTGACGCCGTTGTCCCGCAAAATAGCACGTCCGCAGGCAGCCCGGCGGGAAATACGTCAGCGGATTCTCCAGCGCTGAAACCGGTCTCTTCCGGGCGCGATTTGCTCGATCAGGCCAAACTGCTGGCGAAATATCTGCGCGATCAGCCGGACGGCTGGCTATCGGGCCATCACCTGATGAAAAGCATCCGTCTGGATACGTTGCATGAATTACCGCCGCTGGCTGGGGACGCACGTACCCGACTCGCACCGCCAAAACCGGAAAACCGCGCGCTGCTCAAACGCCTTTATCTGCAACAAAGCTGGCTGGAGTTACTTGAACAAACCGACAGCCTGTTCTCGCAGGGCGTCAACCATCTGTGGCTGGATTTGCAGTGGTATACCCATCAGGCGCTGATGAAAGCCGGTGCGCCCTTTGATCGCTGGGCTGATATTATTCAGCAAGATCTGAACGGCCTGCTGACCCGTCTGCCGGGGCTCGAAGGGCTGGCGTTCAGCGACGGCACCCCGTTTGCCGATGAAGTCACGCTGAACTGGATCCACCAAAAGGTGATGACCTCATCGGAGAACTGGGGTAACGAACCTTCAGCGTCGGCCAACACGGCGGGTGATGACGACATTCTGCAACTGGAGCCGGAAGCACTGGCGCAGGCCGACAGCGACGGCGTCGAAGCGGCACTAAACTGGCTGCAAAACCGCCCCGGCACGCGAACCCCACGTCATCAGTGGTTAATACGCCTGCTGATGGCCCGCGTGGCCGAACAGTACGGCAAAAACGACATGGCGCTGCATCTGCTGGGCGAACTGGACAGCAATGGCACCCGGCTGACGCTCACACAGTGGGAACCCGAGCTGCTGTTTGAAGTGAAAGCCCGCCGCCTGAAACTGCTGCGCATGAAAGCGACCCGCGCGGAATCCGACAAGCCCCGACTTCAGGGTGAAATGGAAAGTTTACTCGCCGGATTAATCGGCCTCGACCCTGCGCGGGCCGCGGTGTTGTGCGGATAAGTAATACATAAGGACATGCCCGAATCATGGATATTCTTAAACACGCAGTGGCGGCGCTGAATGCCACCACCCTGAACCGCTATCGTCTTGATATTCCTTCCTGTTCGTCGCCGCTCGATGTTGAGACTTTACGCGGAGATGAGGGCATAAGCCGGACGTATCGCTACACCATCACCTTCACCAGTACCGACCGCGACATCGACGCCGCTCAGCTGTTGCGTAAACCGGTCACCCTCACGATGGGCACCGGGTTGCTGCAAAGCCTGACCGGACAAAAAGTGGTGCACGGCGTTATCACCGATTTTCAACGCCTGTCAGGCTCCGCCGACCAGACGCGGTTTCAGATTACCCTTCAGCCCTTTCTGGCACTGCTGGGTAACCAGTTCCGTACTCACCGCTTCTTTGTCAATAAGTCCGTGCGGGACGTGGTGGAACAGGTGCTCCAGGAGCACGGTCTCAAAGGCTGGGAATATACATTTAACCTCAAACAGACTTACCCCAAACGTGAGCAGATAAACCAGTATCAGGAAAGTGACCTGACCTTTATCGAACGCCTGCTCTCTGAAGTCGGTATTTTCTATTTCTTCAGCCTGCAGCCGGATACACAGACTGAAGTCGTGCATTTTGCCGATAAACAAAGCGCTTACGAGTTTGGCAAAACGCTGCCGCTCAACAGCCCGTCGGGTATGAGTGACAGCGGCGCGGAGTCGGTCTGGGGCCTGAACGTTCAGCACAATGTCGTTCAGGCCAGCGTCACCGCCAAAGACTATAACTACCGCGAAGCGCAGAAGGTCAATCAGTCCGCCAAAGCCGACATGACCCGCGGCGACGGTGAAGGGATTAATTATGGTGACGTCTACCACTACAAGCCCCGCCATCTGGACACCGGCGCAAAAACTGACCCGGCCGCTGAAACCGGCAACTTCATGGCGCGTCTCGACCATGAGCGTTTTTTATCTCAGCAAACCCTGATCACCGGCACCAGCACAGACGCCACGCTGAAACCGGCGCAGGTGCTCACCGTGACAGACAACAGCATTCCGTCCACGCTGCCGGAGCTGCTCTCGCAGCCGATGATGCTTATTCGCACTGGCTTCACCGCCAGCCGTAAGGACGCGCTGAACGTCACCTTCGCCGCCGTTCCCTTCAGCGAAACCTTGTGCTGGCGTCCGGCACTCACACCGCGCCCAAACGTCAGCGGCACCCTGATGGCCCGCATCACCAGCGCAAAACCGAACGATATCTACGCCTGGTAGGACAATGCCGGTTTGTACCGGGTGAAATTTGATGCGGATCAGGACGATAAAACCGTCGGGCAGGAAAGCATGCCGGTGCGCTTCGCGAAGCCCTACGGCGGCGACGAATATGGCATTCACTTCCCGCTGATTCAGGGCACGGAAGTCGCGATAGCCTTCCACGACGGCGACCCGGACAGACCTTACATTGCCCACGCCCTGCACGATTCCCGCCATGTTGATCATGTGACGGAAGCGAACAACACCCGTAACGTGATCCGCACACCGGCCAATAACAAGCTGCGGCTGGAAGACAAACGCGGCGAAGAACACATTAAGCTCAGCACAGAATACGGCGGCAAGACGCAGCTGAATCTCGGCCATAACGTCGGAGCCAGCCGCACATTACGCGGCGAAGGTTTTGAACTGCGCACCGATGAATGGGGTGCACTGCGTGCCGGCAAAGGCCTGTTCGTCAGCGCCGATCCGCAGCCCGCCGCCAGTGGCAAACAGCTGGAGATGGATGAGGCGATTGCGCAGCTTGAGCAGGCGCTGACGCTGGCGCGCAGTCTGGCGAAAGCGGCGCAGATTGCCAAAGCGACGCCGGGCGATACCGACAGCCAGAAAGCGCTGAACGCCTCACTGGCAAAACTGAAAGCGGCGGGCATTCTGATGTCTGCCCCGCAAGGGATCGGCATCGTCAGCCCCGCGGCCGTGCGTATTGCGTCAGGCAGCGAAAGCGTCGGGATGATGTCGGGCAGCAATACGGATATCAGCAGCGGTAAATCCTTCACCTCAGCCGCAGGCGAAAGCGTCAGCCTGCTGGCACAGAAAGCCGGTATGAAACTCTTTGCCGGCAAAGGGAAAGTCGAGATTCAGGCGCAAGGCGATGAACTGTCCGCACTGGCGAAAAACGACGTCACCGTCACCAGCGTGGAAGGCACCGTGACGATAACCGCCTCGAAAGAGCTGATCCTCACCTGCGGCGGCGGATACATCAGACTCAGCGGCGGGAATATCGAAATTGCCGATCCGCAAAACATCTTATTTAAGTCGGCTAACTGGCAGAAGATGGGGCCGGCGAGTATGAATGTACCTCCGACACAAATACCCGCAGCATATAGCGGGAAATTTACAGCAATGTCAGAAACAGGTACTCCAGTAGCATTACAAAATTACCTTATCACCCTCGATAGCGGTCAACGAATTTTCGGTATTACAAATTCAAATGGCGAAACGATCCCAGTCACGTCAATTCAGGCGGGTGAAGCTTTTGAAATTGAGATGTTAACGGATGATTTCTGGTATGACAGTGAAATAGTCGTTGAACGGGTCCACTACACAAATATTGAAGATGCCTCACATCATGGCGCAGACTGCCAATGTGACAAATGTGAAGGAAATGAGAATGAATAATTCATGCAAATTAAGCTGCGCATGTTCCCTGATTATACTGATATCACTAAACAGCTTCGCTAGCGATAGCTGGACATCACGTGAAGTGAATATGCAATGTGGTCCTGCAACAGTTACAGTTTCTGCAAAATGCAAAGCGGATCCTGAAGATGACGAGTCAAATATTTGCAAAAGTGTCACATTAAACATCAGTCGGGAAAATAAAAATTTCTCCGCCAATCTTCCCTATATACCACTCGAACAAAAAAGAAAGTTGGAAAAGCAAAAATTCACCTTCCCGGAAATAATAGACAGTTCAGATTGGGCTCCACAAAAGATGTTTTGCGTTGATGAACAATATGTTCTAATTGGTTACTGGGATGGGATGAATAATGCTGAGGGAATAGATGGTTCTCTGAGCGCCAATAGTACAGCCCCGATATTTGATGTTGACGGAAACTTTGTCAGCCAAGAAAAAAGCTTAGTTCTTAGAAGTAAAATACCGCCCAACCCACAAGGGGTAACCTACATTAATTTTGTTTATGGCAACAATTGATGAGGAATACATGTGAGTGATTTATACTCTGCTTTGTTTGCCTTGAAAGGCAAAGCTTACTTTGATAATCAAATAATAAGTTCATCTCTGCTAAAAACTTACCCAAACATCGACAAAGCAAAGGATATAAAAGGGAATAGCAGAATCAGTGGCGATATAGATGTGCAGAGTCAACACAAAGTTATCGACATGTTGATAACAATAGGTGCTCGATATAAATTAACATATAAAGAAATTTCATACATTTTACTTTGCGCGCATATAGAATCAGGTTTCAACCCAGATGCAGCAGCTGGTACAACATCAGCCGCAGGCATAGGCCAGGCAACTATCGCGTTTGTGGATTATACCCTTATAAATTCATCTGCACGTTTAGGGTTCACTCTGGATATTACAGGCGAAAGAATATTTGATGCAGAGCTAGGGTGTTATGCAATCATATTCTCACTTCTCCGGGCACGAGATTTAGTTTCAGATTTCTACCATTCGAATTATGATGACTATTGGCGCTGGCTTTACTATCTCCATCATGATGGATTAGGAAGTCTGAAGCAGTATCATAAAAATGAACATTTTATATCTAAAGATGCTACAGATTGTGCCAACGAAATTATTAGAAGATTACCTGAAATTGAGAATTTTCTAAAATCGACGCAAATAGCAACTTCATTTAAACTATCCACGGGTGATGACACTCCAGTTTCTAATAAGGAATACGTTGCCGTTGTTTCTCTTTGTCCCAACACATTTTATCCATCAATTGTTTCTACTATGAATGATCCTTTAATATTCATTAAAGGAAAAACTGATGGCCAGGGTAAAACCGAAGCAATCAATGCACTTGCTGGTGCGGAAATAGTATTTACCATTCTAAAGAACAACTATAAAAAACTGGCCATGTCAGGGGATTCAGGTTCAACAGAAAAATCTAAAGATAAGAAAAAAAAGAACACATCTCCCTCACTAAGAACGGCTGAACCAAACTCAACATACACAGTAAAATCAGGTGATACCTTATCTGCCATTGCAAAATCATTCGATACTACAGCCGCGGTTCTTGTTGATTTAAACAATTTACCAAATGCTAATGTTCTTCATATCGGGCAAGTCTTGAAGCTTCCTGATACCACAGATAATGACACTAAAGATTTCACAAATGCTGATTACATTAGCCGTTACATACCTAAAGACGTAATGCAAGCGATCATGAAATACCTTGGAGTACACAATGGAAATTCTAAGGCGGCTATAGCTTATTCAAAGAGTCATATTGTACTTCCTATTGGTAGCACGTCCGCTGACGTTGATAAAAATAAGAATATTGTTCATATAAAAACAACAACGAAATCAGCCACCATCAATAAAAGACAGAAACCACCGGAAAAACATAAAACGGATGACAAAGGAACTTCAAAACCTTCTTCGGCTCCAGGTGAATTTGAGCCAGTCATAAATTTTGCAGTTTCAAAATCTTTAAAAGATCTTGTGACTAGCAAATCATTAAACATTATGAAAACAATAATGAAAACGGCTGGAATTCATAAAATAACAATAACCAGCACACTCAGAACTGTTCAAAAACAAGTAGATGCAATGTATGCAAACATGCAAAGCAAAGGCATTCAGTCTCAACTTAACTATTATGCAGTCGCTGGAAGAGAGGTTGTAAAAGCAGCTGTTGCTGCAGGTGGCAACGACTTAAGCAAAACCAAGGAAGTTAAGTCTGCCATGGTTAATAAAGTTATTGATTTACAAGAAAGTGGACGGCTAGTTTCGCGGCATTGTGTAACCGAGAAAATGTATGCCACAAGAAATGTTTTCGATATCAGCAAACATTTTTCAACAGAGAAAAATATTCAATTAGCTTTTGATAAAGCTTTAACTGATTACGCAAGGGATAACGATGGGTTTAAATACATAAGCCCCTTTAAGCATGCTGGCGAGCCAGCATTCCATGTCGAGATTGAACAATGAATAAACCACTCATATTTTTACTTTTATCACTCCCCTTTAATTGCCACGCTGAGAAAATAAGCATAGATGATGGAATTTATTATTCGTACTGGGCATACGGCAACATTAATTCCTACAAGATTAGCGACTTAATTATCAACAAACCCAATAAAATTGATAACGGGTTTTACTTTATTAACAATACCAACGATGAATCTAATAATGAAATATATATGTTAGTTAAAAATAATAACATTGCACTTTTTTATAAACATGATGAGATCGAAGGTGGCCCATCGATTGGATGGGATGATGCTAAGTTGGTAGGTAACGAACTCACAGTAAACGCACCTACCGTAAAAAATTTCTACGATGATACTAATGGTGATTCCGACGAAAATATAAGATATAAAATCGGCGAAAAATTCCCGGGCAATAATCGACCAACAAATGAAAAAGAAATAATTCCGTTACAGAAAATTAATCCTGAAGCATTTAAAATCAATTGCTCCACTTATTTTGAAGTAAATATGCAAGCTAATAATTCACCTGAACCAACAGATGATCCAATGAAGGATTATAGTAAAAAAATACTTATGAATAATAATGGGCTTTGTAATCTTATTTTGGATAAACAATCCAATGAGCAAATATCCAAAGGATGGATTTTGTTCAAAAAAATAAAATAGTTTGCTGGATGCTAAACCCTACATAAGGACATGCCCGAATCATGGATATTCTTAAACACGCGGTGGCGGCGCTGAATGCCACCACCCTGAACCGCTATCGTCTTGATATTCCTTCCTGTTCGTCGCCGCTCGATGTTGAGACTTTACGCGGAGATGAGGGCATAAGCCGGACGTATCGCTACACCATCACCTTCACCAGTACCGACCGCGACATCGACGCCGCTCAGCTGTTGCGTAAACCGGTCACCCTCACGATGGGCACCGGGTTGCTGCAAAGCCTGACCGGACAAAAAGTGGTGCACGGCGTTATCACCGATTTTCAACGCCTGTCAGGCTCCGCCGACCAGACGCGGTTTCAGATTACCCTTCAGCCCTTTCTGGCACTGCTGGGTAACCAGTTCCGTACTCACCGCTTCTTTGTCAATAAGTCCGTGCGGGACGTGGTGGAACAGGTGCTCCAGGAGCACGGTCTCAAAGGCTGGGAATATACATTTAACCTCAAACAGACTTACCCCAAACGTGAGCAGATAAACCAGTATCAGGAAAGTGACCTGACCTTTATCGAACGCCTGCTCTCTGAAGTCGGTATTTTCTATTTCTTCAGCCTGCAGCCGGATACACAGACTGAAGTCGTGCATTTTGCCGATAAACAAAGCGCTTACGAGTTTGGCAAAACGCTGCCGCTCAACAGCCCGTCGGGTATGAGTGACAGCGGCGCGGAGTCGGTCTGGGGCCTGAACGTTCAGCACAATGTCGTTCAGGCCAGCGTCACCGCCAAAGACTATAACTACCGCGAAGCGCAGAAGGTCAATCAGTCCGCCAAAGCCGACATGACCCGCGGCGACGGTGAAGGGATTAATTATGGTGACGTCTACCACTACAAGCCCCGCCATCTGGACACCGGCGCAAAAACTGACCCGGCCGCTGAAACCGGCAACTTCATGGCGCGTCTCGACCATGAGCGTTTTTTATCTCAGCAAACCCTGATCACCGGCACCAGCACAGACGCCACGCTGAAACCGGCGCAGGTGCTCACCGTGACAGACAACAGCATTCCGTCCACGCTGCCGGAGCTGCTCTCGCAGCCGATGATGCTTATTCGCACTGGCTTCACCGCCAGCCGTAAGGACGCGCTGAACGTCACCTTCGCCGCCGTTCCCTTCAGCGAAACCTTGTGCTGGCGTCCGGCACTCACACCGCGCCCAAACGTCAGCGGCACCCTGATGGCCCGCATCACCAGCGCAAAACCGAACGATATCTACGCCTGGTAGGACAATGCCGGTTTGTACCGGGTGAAATTTGATGCGGATCAGGACGATAAAACCGTCGGGCAGGAAAGCATGCCGGTGCGCTTCGCGAAGCCCTACGGCGGCGACGAATATGGCATTCACTTCCCGCTGATTCAGGGCACGGAAGTCGCGATAGCCTTCCACGACGGCGACCCGGACAGACCTTACATTGCCCACGCCCTGCACGATTCCCGCCATGTTGATCATGTGACGGAAGCGAACAACACCCGTAACGTGATCCGCACACCGGCCAATAACAAGCTGCGGCTGGAAGACAAACGCGGCGAAGAACACATTAAGCTCAGCACAGAATACGGCGGCAAGACGCAGCTGAATCTCGGCCATAACGTCGGAGCCAGCCGCACATTACGCGGCGAAGGTTTTGAACTGCGCACCGATGAATGGGGTGCACTGCGTGCCGGCAAAGGCCTGTTCGTCAGCGCCGATCCGCAGCCCGCCGCCAGTGGCAAACAGCTGGAGATGGATGAGGCGATTGCGCAGCTTGAGCAGGCGCTGACGCTGGCGCGCAGTCTGGCGAAAGCGGCGCAGATTGCCAAAGCGACGCCGGGCGATACCGACAGCCAGAAAGCGCTGAACGCCTCACTGGCAAAACTGAAAGCGGCGGGCATTCTGATGTCTGCCCCGCAAGGGATCGGCATCGTCAGCCCCGCGGCCGTGCGTATTGCGTCAGGCAGCGAAAGCGTCGGGATGATGTCGGGCAGCAATACGGATATCAGCAGCGGTAAATCCTTCACCTCAGCCGCAGGCGAAAGCGTCAGCCTGCTGGCACAGAAAGCCGGTATGAAACTCTTTGCCGGCAAAGGGAAAGTCGAGATTCAGGCGCAAGGCGATGAACTGTCCGCACTGGCGAAAAACGACGTCACCGTCACCAGCGTGGAAGGCACCGTGACGATAACCGCCTCGAAAGAGCTGATCCTCACCTGCGGCGGCGGATACATCAGACTCAGCGGCGGGAATATCGAAATTGCCGATCCGCAAAACATCTTATTTAAGTCGGCTAACTGGCAGAAGATGGGGCCGGCAAATTTTCGGGTACCTCCGGTTGAGCTACCAAAAGGATTCGATGAACGTTTTACCGTCAAAGATCACAAGACCGGTGAAGTCATTCCCTATGCCCGTTACCGCATAACGACAGAGAAAGGTGAAGTATTTGAAGGAAGAGCTGATGCAAAAGGAAAAACGGCCGGCGTTTATACCGGAACACCTGAATCAATAAAAGTCGAACTGTTGTAAGTGATGGACAGGAGAAAGCCGTAATGTCTCAAATATTGGGAACTTCATCAGCCAGGACCTCTGCGACCCCACAAGAACCCGTTGTAGAACGCTTACCGGCAAAAGTTTTTTTTGCATCTGCATCATTGTCAGCTTCCATGGCCGGGGCTTATGTCATGGGAGCGACGGAAACCGCGTTGGGTGGCGCGATCGCGACACGTGTTAGTACAGCGGCAGCGAGTGTAGGTGAAGGTTTAACGCTCAACCCCGCCACCGTCCTGATTATGGGATTATTTTACACACCTAGCCTGGGTAATTCTGACCTGCCCCCCGACCAGCTATATCAAAACATGATTAATGGCCAACTCATGGTCGGCGCATTTACCCGTGCCTCGGATACAGTTTCACAACAAGATTATGTGCCGGAGGATGAACTCCGGCACATAGCCCGGCAAAATGGCTCGGTACGAACACAAGTTCGCTTACGTGTTGAACAGGATGCCCGGACAGGCGAAAAAACCACGAAGAGTTACGAGGTTGGCGAAGGGAGCGGGCTGGACCGGGTTCGAGTCAGATTTGCAAAACGGGTCGATGATAAAACGTGGAGTTTTGAAGACCCGTCCATCATGGGCAAGCTTGTCTGGTCAACGGACACTGGTCAGGGCAGGTTTGTGCAAGGCGATAGCAGCACCCCAGTCCAGCTTAATCCGTCTACGAAAAACGAAACAACGATTCATGAAGGAAGTTCCGGCGGATATACATCCCCGCCGACGCCAATACCAGAGCCTGTCGGTATTTGGGGATTACCCAATCCGGCTCCCGAGCCCTTGCCACCGATACCGGGAACGCCAATTCCCGATGAACAGCGCCCGAGCATTGAAACATTTCCGATAGAAGACCGGGATTTTGATGACTTTATCATTGTTGACCCGATTGGCAATGTTCCGGCCATTTATGTCTACTTTCAGAAAGCCCCTGTCGAAAACCTTGAGGTTGACTATTATGACAATTTCGAAGGACGCTCAAGACAGGGTGAATATGAGGTGGATCATATTCCGTCGAAGGCAGCCGTACGAATTTATTTAAGTAGGCTTTACCCTGATGAAGGAAGTAAATTCATCGATAAGATGGTAGGTAGAGTGGCTTCAGTGGCTATTCCTAAAGCTGTTCACCAGAAATGTAGTGAGACTTATGGCGGACGGAATAATAGCCAGATTAAAACAGAAGGTGGGGATATAGTCAGACAAAAAGAGCTGGATGCCAGCGATCTGGAAGGGGCAGTCAACTCTAACTGGGATGCAAATGCAGAGTGCCTGAAAAATGAATATAATGTAAGTGAAGAAAAGCTTGAAGAAGTCAGAGCTAAGTTACATGAGTTAAACCGGAAAACAGGGTTATATTAGAATGAATATTAATGTTGAAGCGCTGATAAAAAAATTAGACTCCCCTTATCAGGAAATTTATAACGATGGTTTAATACCATATAAAACAAAGCCATACGGGGCAATCGATGAAGATGTTGCTAGGTTAGACATGAAACGTGAAGGAATATATTTAGCTTTTATTAATAACTCTGAAAAAATCCTTACTGAAGTGACGCTAACATTGGAGGATGAAGGGAAAACAGATTGGATCTTCCCTCATCCGATGCCATTTAGCTTAGAACCTGTTATGACTCAGCAATGGGTAAGAGGGCGTTTTGGTGTTCCAATGATTTATGTTGAAGCGAAAACCATTATGACTATATATAGAGGGGTAAAAGAGTTTTATTCGTTACCGGCACCCAATCAAAATATAGTAATCTCATTTAGTTATAATAAAGATTCGTTTGTATCGGATATAACTTTTTTCCCAATAAAGCGAGCTAAAGAAATTCAGGCTGCGTTAGAGAAAAAACGGCTTAGTGGAAAATGAAAATGGGAATAAAAGGCCAATCTAAATAAGAATTATTTTTTTAGGATTTTTAAAATTAAGGGGAATTACTCATCCCCCTTTTAAAGGTTCAGGATTGATGCGTAAATTGCTATTTCTATCATGTCTGTTACTAACGGCGTGTGATCAAAATAACCTCACGCCGCCCGTTAATAAAAGTGCGGCCATGGACCCGCTTTCTACTATCAACGCCCGTCTGGCCTTTACCTGCAAACATGAAACTATCCCGGAGGCTTCCGCCGATTCGGATGTGTTGTTTAAATACGCCCGCTGGTTACAGAAAAATAATCTGCTTAAGCAGGACAAAGCCGTGGATGCACAAACCGAGCGGCTGTACCGCATTGCCGCCGCCAACGGGCATGTTAAAGCCAGCATCAACCTGCAGAATGGCGCAATGCGCGGCCAGTTCACTCTCCGTTCAGACGAACGTCTGCGGATGAGCCAACAGCTTATAGATGCGAAAGTGGCGACCGGTTACTACTTTATTGCCATCTATCTGGAACGTGGTGCAGCCGGACTGCAGCAAAATCCGGACATGGCATTGCGCTACTACCGTAAAGCGGCAGATGAAGGAAATCCTCAGGCCCAGGCTTACGTTGGCAAGAAGTTGTCTCCGGCTGATATGGCACCTGATGTTTCCCGACAGATGCGACATTGTGCTGCCGAACAGGGTGAGGGAGAGGCAGCAAAGGCTCTGGGGATCGATCTTCAAATTGATGGATTATACAAGGAGGCGATGAAGGCATTTCAACTGGGCGTAGCGGCGGGTAATGAAAGCGCTTCCAGTTTTTTAGAGCATGGGTTTGACGACCCTGAGCCGACCGACGGATTGTATTATTTGGGTCAGCAGAAAGATCCTGAGCGAGCTCGGCGCTACAAGGCAATCTGGAAAGTCTTATCGAGTGCCTCTTATGCCAGCCCTAAAGTCCCTGAAATCAATGATATCGTCCCGCTGCCACCTGCCCCGCTGCCCGCCTGGGACGGCAAATTGAAATGGGTCGAAGCCCGTAAAGCGAATGTACCGCCAACCAAACCGAGCGAGGCCCTGATTGAGCAACTGGCGAAAGACAAACAGCTCAACCCGGAAACAGGCAGGCCGTTGCCGACCTCACCGGATTTTAATAAAACTGCTGCCGTACATTTGCTTTGTAAAACCGGTGAGCCCTGCCCGAAAAGCGGCTACTGGCGGCATATCAATTTAATGATGTCGTAAAAAACGCAAACCTGCGACCTCGAAAATATTCTGTATACACAATAACGAGCACTAATAAATATTGAGGGATTAATTATGTGTAAATTACTCATGGATTTACAAAAGGAAATTGAAAAATCAAAAAATGACATAAAAATACCCGAGGAGATAAAGTTACTTTACACGTGGATTGAAAATAATGGTCTTATAGAGTCTCATGACGGCCTTATACAAACACCTAAAGGTATGGTGGGTGACCCTGATGTTTACCAGTATGGCAGAATCAATGTTGACTATGAATTCTCCCCGGATATAACCTTCACCACATCAGTCCATAAAGGGCTGAATTATTGGTTTGATCTTCCGGAAATCACGGATGAAATATCATCAAGGCTAGTGCCATTCGCGGAAAGTGGATTTGATGGTTCTCGCCTTGCTTTTTGGCTTGATGATAACAACGAGCTTAGGTTTGTTCACATGGGATCGGGTTCTGCTTCGATGCTATGCTGTGTCATTGCCAATAACGCGAGGGAGTTTTTATCTTTACTTTCCATAGGTTATGGTCAGTTAGGTGATGTCTATGATTTTTCATCATCTCCTGAAGAAATAGCAGATGGAGAAGAAATAAAAATAAATGACTCCTTTATTGATTGGTTAGAGAATGATTTTGGAATAAAGAGACCTGCTAATGCCGCCCATATAATCAAGGAGACTCCAGACATAGGCGATGAAAATACGGGTGACTTATTTTGCCTATGGTGTAACAAACAATTCAGGCAATAGGTGAGCAGCAGAATTGATTAACAGTACTATACACGATACAGTTTTGGGCATTTATTTATCAGCCACAACAGAAATTAATTTATCTGGAACAAAATGAAAGACCAAACCCTGCGTTATTACGATGCTGAAATGCGCTATTTGCGCGATGCAGCGAAAGAGTTTGCACAAACTCACCCTGATCGTGCTGCAATGCTTGACCTTGATAAACCGGGAACGCCTGATCCTTACGTTGAACGCCTGTTTGAGGGTTTTGCCTTTTCGATGGGGCGGTTGCGCGAAAAGATTGATGACGATCTGCCGGAGTTTACCGAAGGGCTGGTGAGCATGTTGTGGCCACACTATCTGCGGACGATCCCCTCACTCTCCATCGTGGCACTGACGCCGGATGTACCGGCGATGAAGATGGCGGAAACCGTGCATGCCGGTATGGAGGTTTACTCCCGCCCTGTCGGCCCGAAAAACACTGTCTGTCAGTACCGCACGACCTGTGATGTGGCACTGAACCCGCTTGCTGTTTCCAAAGTCATGATAGCAACCGAGCCGGACGGACGTTCTGTGCTGCGTATCCGGTTGCAATGCAGCACTCAGGCCGACTGGTCGCAGGTGGATCTGCGCCGTCTGTGCTTCTATCTGGCGGGAGATGCACCGGTCAGCAGCGCGCTGCATCTGGCACTCACCCGCCGTCAGGCTGCATTGTATTTGCGTCTGCCCAATCAGGCTGACCGGATGAAACTGGACGGCTGGTTCTCTCCCGGCGGATTTGCCGATGAGGACTTGCTGTGGCCGAAAGGAGAAAGCGCATTCAGCGGTTATCAGCTGTTGCTGGAATATTTCACTTTCCGCGAGAAGTTTATGTTCGTGCATCTCAACGGGCTGGAATCCGTCACATTACCCTCAGGGATTTCGCATTTTGACCTTGAGGTGGTGCTGAGCAGCCAGTGGCAAAGTGATTTGCCGGTGACCGATGAGGCGATGGCGCTGCATTGCGTACCGGTCATTAACCTGTTCACGCTGGAAGCAGATCCGCTGCTCGTCAACGGGCTGGAGAACGAGTACCTGTTACGTCCGCGCCGCTTGCAGGACGGGCACACCGAGATTTATTCGGTGGACTCAGTGACCGGCTCACAGCGTACAGATGATGCGACTTACGTGCCGTTCACCAGCTTCCGCCATCGCGGCGGGATGCAAAGACGTCACGCACCCGAACGCTATTTCCACACCCGCGTAAAGCGCGGCGTAACCGGGATGCACGATACCTGGCTGATCCTGGGCGGTCAGCAGTGGGAAGCCGACCGCCAGTTCACGCGCGAAGCCGTCTCGCTGAAAATCACCGGCACCAACGGCCAGTTACCGCGAAAAGCACTGCAAAGTACCCTGCTCGACCGCTGCGAATCCGTGCTGCAGACGCCGCTGAAAGTTCGCAACCTGAGTAAGCCAACATTACCGTCTTATCCCCCTGCTGAAGATCACTTCCAGTGGCGGGTGCTGAGCCATCTGGGTTCCAGCTATCTGAATCTGATGAGCAGCGCACAGGTATTGCGCGGAACGCTGGAGCTGTACAACTGGCAGGGAGACGAGCTGAATAACCGCCGCCTCGATGCCATTCAGAACGTTGAACACCACCAGATCCAGCGTTTTGAAAAAGGCTTTTTGCTGCGGGGTATCGACATTGAAATCACGCTCGATGGCAACGGGTTTACCGGCGAAGGCGACATCCATCTGTTTGGCGAAATGCTCAATCGTTTCTTTGCCCTTTACGCGGATATTCACCTGTTCAATCAGCTCACCCTTATCGTTCAGCCAGCCGGGAAATGCATCCGATGGAAAGAGAATCACAATCAGCGTCTGCCCGGTTAATCGTGCAGTTGCGCGATAAACTGCCCAACACCCAGTTTTATCGCTTCTGTCAGTTGCTGGAACAAAGTCAACCGGACGCGCCCGCGCTGGGCAGCCACTGGCAGGTCAGGCACGACCCGGTTCGCTTCCGCCCTCATCCGGGGATGGGTTTTCCGGCCAGTGAGTTTAAACGGATGGAGATGCCGGAACATCCGCATCTTCCGCCGACTATCCGCACCACGTTTATGGGGTTGTATGGCGTGGAATCGCCGCTGCCCACGTCGTTCATCGACGACATTACGCAGCGCCGGGACGGGCATGAAGCCGTCAGTGATTTTCTGGATATCTTCAACCACCGGATGATCACCCAGTATTACCGTATCTGGCGTAAGTACTCTTATCCGGCCACGTTTACGCCGGGTGGTACAGATAAAACGTCGAAATATCTGCTGAGCCTCTGTGGTCTGGGCATTGAAGGATGTGCGGATAACATCGCGACGCCAGTCTCACGTTTTCTGGCACTGACCAGCATGATGCGTCTGCCGACGCGCACCAGTGAAGGCATCATCGCGCTGGTTCAGTTGCTGGCCCCGGACACCGAAGTTCGTGTGTCAGCGCATGACCGCTGCCGCATACCGCTGCGAAAACAGCTTGCCATGAGTACGCGTCACCCTGTCTGCATGAGCAACAGCCCGGTAATGGGCAGTCATACCGTGGACGTAAACTGCCAGGTGTTGTTGCAACTGAAAACCAACAATCCGGATGAGGCCAGAGAATGGTTGCCGGGCGGACAGTTGCATCAGGATTTACTGGCGTTAATGCAGGTATATCTGGGATCGCGATTACATGTGCGCCTGCAGCTGTCGGTATTACGTTCGCTGCTGCCGGATGCGCAACTTTCCTGCCAGCCGAAAAGCACCGGCGTGTTGCTGGGACGGACAGCCGTAATGCGTACCCAACACCATGTGTCAGACATAAAAAATAGCACTGAAATGATCACAATTAATCTGGGCCGCTATCAGCGCGTACAGGAAAATCTTCACCGCAGGGAGACTGATGAATATGGCGACTATCGCTGGTAAAACCCGTTTTACGTTACTGATGCTGGCAATGGCGTCCACTTTAAGCGGATGCGGGCTAACGCAAAAGGTCAGTGATGGCACCGTCGCGATGACCAAATCTCTATTTTATAAACAGGTTAAAACACTGCACCTGGATATTCAGGCACGCGACGCCGTTAACAATAATGCCAGCGGTGCCCCGCTCTCCACCGTGGTGCGTGTCTATCAGTTAAAAGACCGCAAAGTGTTTGATGGTACGGATTATCCGTCGCTGTTTGCCGAAGACAGCCAGGCCATCAAAGCCGATCTGATTGCAGAGAAAGACATCCGCATTCGTCCGGGCGCGGCGGTGACCATTGATGTGCCTTTGGATGAAAAAGCCCAATTTGTGGCTGTCGCCGGGCTATTTCTGGCACCCGATATCACCAACAACACCTGGCGACTTGTGCTGAGCCGTGACGATCTTGACCCCGACAAGGCCCGCCAGATTGAACTGAATAATCACGGGATGACGTTGTTACCTCTGAAGGATAAGTGATATGCCGCAACCCTCACTTTACGAAATGCTGCTCGGCAATTTTGCCGGTGGCCTCGAACTTCATCAGGTCAGCGAAGCCAATCAGGTCATTCTGTCCGTGCTCGACAACATGCAGCGGGTCCTTAACTGCCGCGCAGGAACGATTTCGCATCTGCCAGATTACGGCCTGCCGGACATGAGTAAGATCCTGCAAGGGATGCCCGGCACCGCGCACTCCCTGCTGACCACGCTCTCCGCCACGCTGCTGAAATACGAGCCGCGGATCCAAAAGCTGAACGTGATTTTACTGCCGCAATCCACACCAGGGCATCTTGAATACGCCATTGACGCCGAGCTGAAAGAGCTTGGCCTGGTGCGGTTTGGGACTGAATTTATGCCGGAAGGTCGGGTGCTGATGCGCCATATGAAACAGCAGAATTATGTTTGATGGTCATCCGCCATCGTCAATGACAGAGGAAGTATGTCAGCTAAAGAACGTTTTTTGAAAAAGCTACAGGACAAACAACCGGGTCGTACCGTGTTTGAAAATAAAGGTCAGGCTGATATCGCTGAATTTCAGCAACAGATGAGTCAGTTGCAGGAGAGCATCGAAACGTGGCTGACGGATACCGGCATTCAGACCAAAAGCACTTCCGTTTCATTGGTTGAATTCTTGATAGGCGGGAAGACCTTCAGCATCCCCGGAATACACCTTCTTTATGAAAACAGGATGGTGAAATTCACGCCTGCCTTTTTATACGGTCAGGGTGTGACGGGGTGTGTGGAAGTCAGCCTCTGCGCTGAGGGCGCTCCTGTCCCTCTTTGCCGTTTATTCATGCGTTCCGCAGAGCACAATCACTGGACATGGCGTCCGGCAGGCTGGTCCACGCAGCCCGGCGAAAGGTTCAGCGAAGAGGTCTTTTTCAACATGATTGAAGGTTTATTGTCCTGACCTTTAATCCTGTTGCCGGGTTTTATCATTCTTATATTTAATTGTCATAACGCAATTTTATTGTCTTACGTTTTTCAGCAATGGAGGTGCGCCACACAACACCGGTAATATCAATATTTATTCTCTCTATATGGAACGACGGGCTATTTATGCCTGAACGGATTTATTTAAAATAAAAGGGTTTTTATATGTTTAAAGGTATTTTAGTGTTAACTTCCGCATCACTTTTTTCTTTAAGTGCACACGCTGGTTTTTTTGGCGGAGGGGATGAGTTTAAATGTGGTAGGGATGATGCCGTAAAAGCTGTTCAGGATTACATTAAGAGTGAAGCAGGGGCAAAGTTACAGAATTACTACATAACCAGTCCTGCGGCATTTCATAATAAAGACATTCAGGAATTTCAAAGCAAAATCGATTCACTCCCGATGTCTATTTCTAATGTTTCGACAACATCAGATACCGAAGGCACACTCAATTGCAGTGCAACCCTGTCAGCTCAACTGCCTCCAGAAACACTGGCTGTCATAAAAAGTAATCCCGAGTATCTCTCCAGTATCATTTCAGACAACGGGAAACTGAATAATGGCAAAGTGGTATGGAGTAATTACTCATACAGCCTGAGTCTTGCGGATAATAAAAAGGACATTTCCGTTAGCAAAATAAATTACATCCAGAACGCTTTGTACCAAATTGCCGTACTTGCCGTTAATAAGGATTACATTATTGATTCTAATTTTAACGGAAAAATATTAAACGCCAGGAATGACTACGCGAGAAGTGACACTTATCTGAATGACATCTGGAAAGGCCTCCCAGATTCAATTAAGACATCCATGAAAAAATCACAACAGACCTGGGTGGCAGAGAAAGCACTTAAATGCGGCAAACTCTCTGACGCAAACATGGAAACGACCCCAGGCCAGACCAGAATAAATATTTATGACTGTCAGACTAAAATGACCAATGATCGCATTACGTTCTTAGGTGGAGACAATAACTAATTTCCTAATCTAACCAACGTGCACTCGCGGATGCGGGTGCACGAATCTCACCAGCCTAATGTTACCCTATCAGGTAAGACAAGATGATGACCCAAGATATAAACCGCCAGCTGCGCACCGGGGGCGACCCGCGTGCGCTGGCTGATTATGCCGTTTTACGCGAAGAACTGAGTAAGCTGACACACCCGGCGCGTCCGGATGTGAACTGGAAAAAAGTGGAACAGCTGTGTCTGAGCCTGTTCCAGCAAAACGGTATCGAGCTGCAAACTGCGTCATGGTACACACAGGCGCGGGCGCAACTCGTCGGGTTGTCCGGGCTGAATGAAGGGCTGGCGATACTCGACGCGCTAATTTCCCGCCAGTGGCCGGGGCTGTGGCCGCAGCCGGTTCATGCACGAATGGAAATCCTGACCGGGCTGAGCCAGCGCTTGCAGCAATCCCTACGGGGAATGACGCTGGAATACCGCGACCTGCCGCAAATTTATGAGGCGGAAAAACTCATCAATGCGTTGTGTGAAGTATTGCAACGCCTTGAACTCAAACACGCCAGCCAGCTTGCCGTGCTGAGCACCTATATGCAGGGTGCCGCGATGCGCCTCGAAAACATGCACGCCACGACAGACTCTGCCGTTGTGCTGCCCGCTTCCGCCGAAAAAGTTGAAACAACATGGGAGACCCAGGCCAGCGAACCCTGGGTTTATGTTGCTCAGGCAGAACCCGAGCTTCCGCAGGTGGTGATTTCGCCCGCTCCGGCAGCGAGGCGTCCGTTACAGTGGAAAGGATTTGTGGCAGGGATAGTGGTCACCGTACTGGTCGGCAGCGGCGTTATGGCAGGCGTAAACGCGTTTTATCATCCTCCTGCCAGCGAGCGGCTGATAGTGTCACTGACGAACATGCCAAAATCTCTGAGCACTACGGAGCTGCAAGCCCTGAAAAATCGCGAGGCAGAATCACTGAACCGCGAGGCGCCAGAGATCATTGCAGCCACCCGTCAGCAAACCCGCCAGCTCGCCGCACTTTCACCGCGCTGGGCGCAGGACGCCGGTTCACAACTGATCCACCAGACCCGGTTCCTCTGGCCTGACAGTCCCGAGACGAAAAAGCTGACGCAGGAATGGAACGAGCAACTGACCGCCAATGCTATGCCGCTGGAAAACCTTAACGGCTGGTATGCGGCCAACACGCAGTTGCAGCAACTGGCAGATAAGCTTAACGGGCTGGATGAACAGCGCGGCAAATATATGACCGTCTCGCAGCTCAAATCGTCGGTTTTTGCCATTCAGCAGGCGCTGAACAGCGCTACACCGGTCGAAGAATCGTTGCGTAAATTAGCAGACGCCAGACAGCAGAAAAATGCCGTGTCTCCTCAGCTGCTGATGCAACTGGATAATCAGTTCACACAACTGCTGAACCGGTATGCGCTGCTGGAACCCGCCGCTGCGGTGCCTGAAACACAACAACGATGATTTATACGCCGTCAGCCAACCCCGCTGCGCTGACGGCGTTTCCTTCGTGATACGCAAATGTAAACAAATACTACAACCATTACCTGTTTTGACGTCATTTCAACCAAAACCGATGACATAAATTTACATTGCATTAAAACCAGAATACGCTGGTGCCGCTGGCGATTTAACCTTTTAGTTACCAATATTGCACACAACAAGTCATTACTGGACGCAGGGTAATTACATTCAGAAAACATCAAAACCCTTTGATCCAGATCAATGCAACATCATGTCCGCGCACTTTTCAGGGTTACTCTTCCCTCAGGCGTTTCGGGCTGAAATTAGTTTCCCTCCCCGCTCCTATTCCCCTGCCGCAAAAGTGTTACAGCCAGTAATTTCCCCGCGAAACCGTCCCTGTTAATACCTTTAACCCCTGTGGTTAAATCGGCTCCTCGCGAAAACCCAGCTGTACCACCCTTTCATTCAAGACTTCACCTGCGAATGTCAGAAATTGCCGGTTCCCGTACCGGTATTAATGTCTGGAAGGGTTACCTGACACACAAAAAGAGGTTGTTATGTTTGGTCTTGATGCGCTAGAACTGGCCCGGATCCAGTTTGCGTTCACCGTCTCTTTTCACATCATTTTCCCCGCAATCACAATCGGGCTTGCCAGTTTTCTGGCTGTTCTGGAAGGCATGTGGCTGAAAACGAAGAAAGAGGCTTACCGCGACCTGTATCATTTCTGGTCGAAAATTTTTGCCGTGAACTTTGGTATGGGCGTGGTCTCCGGCCTGGTGATGGCTTACCAGTTCGGCACCAACTGGAGTATGTTCTCCTCGTTCGCGGGGAGCATTACCGGCCCGCTGCTGACCTATGAAGTGTTAACCGCGTTCTTCCTCGAAGCCGGTTTCCTGGGCGTGATGCTCTTTGGCTGGAACCGCGTCGGCCCCGGACTGCACTTCTTCTCCACCTGCATGGTGGCGCTCGGTACGCTGATGTCCACCTTCTGGATCCTCGCGTCCAACAGCTGGATGCAGACACCGCAGGGCTACGAGATTGTTAACAATCTGGTCGTGCCGGTCAGCTGGATGAAAATTATCTTCAACCCGTCTTTCCCGTTCCGTCTGATGCACATGACCACCGCGGCCTTCCTGGCGTCGGCGTTCTTCGTGGGTTCTGCGGCGGCCTGGCATTTACTGCGCGGGCGTGATACCCCGGCAATCCGCACCATGCTGTCGATGGCGATGTGGATGGCGCTGATTGTCTCCCCGATTCAGGCATTTTTGGGCGATGCCCACGGCCTGAACACGCTGAAATATCAGCCCGCTAAAATCGCGGCCATCGAAGGTCACTGGGAAAATAAAGACAATAAACCGACGCCGCTGGTGCTGATCGGTTACCCGGATATGAACCGCGAAGAAACCCGTTACGCGATTGAAATCCCGTATCTCGGCAGCCTGATCCTGACGCACAGTCTGACGCATCAGATTCCGGCGCTGAAATCTTTCCCGAAAGAAGATCGTCCGAACTCGTCCGTCATTTTCTACACCTTCCGCATCATGGCCGGTCTGGGCATGCTGATGATTTTACTGGGTGTGCTGAGCCTGATCCTGCGTCGTGGCGGCAAAATGTATACCTCTAAAGCGTTCCTGCGCTTTGCCTTCCTGATGGGGCCTTCCGGTCTGCTGGCACTGCTGGCGGGTTGGATCACCACGGAAATGGGGCGTCAGCCCTGGGTCGTTTACGGCCTGCTGCGCACCAAAGATGCGGTATCGAACCATAACGTTCTCCAGATGAGCGTCAGCCTGATCCTGTTCATCGTGATTTACTGCTCCGTATTTGGCGTGGGTTACGGCTACATGATGCGTCTGATCCGCAAAGGTCCGCAGGCGCATGAAGGCCAAAGCGTAGACCACGGTGGTCCGGGCCAGCACCGTACGCCAGCGCGTCCGCTGTCTGCTATTTCGGAATCACTGTCCGACGACTCTAAGGGAGCTTGATAATGGGTATCGACTTACCGCTGATCTGGTTTTTGATCATCATCTTCGGCGTGATGATGTATGTGGTGATGGACGGCTTCGACCTGGGTATCGGTCTGCTGTTCCCTCTGGTGAAAAAAGAGCACGACCGCGACGTGATGATGAACACCGTTGCGCCGGTCTGGGACGGCAACGAAACCTGGCTGGTGCTGGGCGGTGCAGCACTCTATGGCGCATTTCCGCTGGCGTATTCGGTGATTCTGGATGCACTAACCATACCGCTGACCCTGATGTTGTTCGGTCTGATTTTCCGCGGCGTGGCATTTGAGTTTCGTTTCAAAGCCAGCCCGGCCAAGCGCCATGTGTGGGATAAATCCTTCATCTGGGGATCGGTGATCGCGACCTTCTGTCAGGGCGTGGTACTGGGCGCCGTCATCAACGGTATTCCGGTGGTTAACCGCACGTATGCCGGTGGCGCGCTGGACTGGCTCACGCCGTTCACCCTGTTCTGCGGGTTCGCGCTGGTCGTGGCGTATGCCCTGCTCGGCTGCACCTGGCTCATCATGAAAACCGAAGGCGAATTGCAGGAAACGATGCACAAAATCGCTAAACCTCTGCTGGTGGTTTTCCTGCTGGTGACACTGGCAGTCAGCCTGTGGACACCGCTGACGCACAGCGATATCGCCACCCGCTGGTTCACGCGGCCTAACCTTTACGGGTTCCTGCCGGTGCCGGTTCTGGTGGTATTAGTCTCTGCGTGGATGTTCCGTGCCATCAGCAAAAATGCGCATCACGCGCCGTTCCTGCTGACGCTGGCGCTGGTGTTCCTGGGCTATACCGGTCTGGGGATCAGCATCTGGCCGAACATCATTCCGCCGTCCATTTCTATCTGGGAAGCGGCGTCACCGCCACAAAGCCAGGGCTTCATTCTGGTGGGCGCGCTGTTCATCATCCCGATCATTCTGGTGTACACCTTCTGGAGCTACTACGTGTTCCGCGGAAAAGTGACGCCGGACCAGGGTTATCACTGAGGAATTTCGTATGAATCTCATCAGAAAAATGGATGACAACAACATCACCAAAGCGCCGTTCTTAAAACGCGTTGGCTGGATGGCCGTCATCTGGGGTGGAAGTGTGTTAGCGCTGTTTGTCGTCGCGACAGTATTTCATCTGCTGATGTTTGCAGCGGGAATGCGGGAGCATTGATGCAGAGGGCCGCTGCATCCGTGGCGGCCTTTTAATTCAAATTCAACACCTTGGGTTGCCACCCAAACCGGCCTCAAGGAGGACTTATCGCCGTCCCCCTTGAGAATCCCGGGCTCATTTACTGCGCGCTGTCGCTGGGACAAAGGTCGTGTTCTGGCACTTCTGCATGTGGCGCAAACCTTGCCGCTTCGCGGTACCTTCTTTCGGGCTTCCAGCCTCAGGTCTGGAACCCTCAATCAGCAAGATTTTGAGTGCGCCAGTTTTGATTTTAAAACAGCTAATATTTTACTTTATAAGTATCAGTTCGAAAAAATCACTATGAACCGGTCGTATAAATATAAAACCCCAAACAATTTCTGTATTGGATAATAAAGTTCCACACCCAGACACCTGAAAACAGCATTAACGTTAAATTTATAGATTTAATTCTGAATTTTATTTTGACGCAGTAAATAATGACAGGAAATATCGCAATCAAAGCAGCAATGGCAACTGGCCCCCTGATATCATCAGCAACAAAATTTCTCAGAACATCACAAACATTTTTTATGTCATCACCATCGATCGCGGAAAGATATTCAGGAATGCCACCTACAAGGGCAAATGACATGATCACTAATATATAAAAAATTATCAAAGCGTTAATAATAATTTTGAAATGATTTTTATCTGTCCTTACGTTCACCCCTGAAACCTCATCACGTGCAGGAACATCGCATTTCTTCTCATTTTGTAAGTTCTCATAGGGTTAAGAATTTAGCATCCTTGTGTGTGCTTCTTAATCTGACTATCTGTTCAATGTGACGTTACCGGCAATTCCGGTATCAATGACAGTGTTCGCCCATCCATGCTCAATCATAATTCAACCTTATTAATTTATGTGAACTGAGTTTTCACAATACGATAGTAAAGGTTTATACCCTACAGAATGATTGATTAGAATCGAGCACTGGCATTCACACCAATAAGTAATTATTAGTGTGAATAAGAGATATCAGTAATTAATGGGATGTGTACGTTTAAAACGTCTCTTTTGTTGAAGATCTTCACTTTCCGTCTTTGCTAAGATCGGCCCTGAGGGAGAGCCGATCAAAAACGCCCTTTATTTCTTCAACACCAATTCCACGAAATCACAGATATCTTCCATGGCTTCCTGCCTGACCTCCGCTGAAGGCATGACGATCAGCTGATCGGCGTAGCCGTTGAGCATTGCGGAAAGCTGGCGGGTGACGCGTGCGGCGTTGGTGGATCGAAATATCCCCGCTTCAGTGCCCGCGCTGATGATTTCAGCCAGCAAATCCAGCCATTTCCTCACCATCAGTTGCGCCAGTTCGGCGTAAGCCTCGTTGTGCGCCGCCAGTTGCCACAGCGAACCGTAAAGCCGCCAGATGTCACCCTGCGTGTCCGGCAGATAACTGTTTACCAGCGTGTGGAGTTTTTCCTGCGGCGGCAGCGCCACGATTTCTGCGGTGAACTCCTTGAGCTCCGCCAGCATTACTTCCGTCAGCGCTTCAATACACAGCGTCTGCCAGTCGGGAAAGTAGTGGTAAATATGACTGCGCGAGATCCCGACGTATTCCGTCAGTTCGCGCGTCGTCACTTTCTCAATCCCCTTTTCGATAAAGAGGCTGATTGCGCCGTCGAGGATTTTCGCCCTCAACGCTTCCCGATTTTCTTTCATCATCAATCCTGTGCTGGCATTGAGCAACCGCTCAGGCCGCAGTTTATCAGGAAGACTGGCGCACGCCCACCGGCTTCCGCAGGACAATCTTCAGCACCACCACGGTGGCAATCACCAGCGTGGCGGCAGAAATCAGGACTGCCAGAAACGCCTGATCAAACGCCGTACGCGCCAGTTCGCTGATTAACGTCGCATGCTCCGGGCTGAGATGGCTGGCGATATTCAGCGCTTCATCGAGGCTGTCATACGCGCCGTCGCCGGTCACAATACCGTCCGGCAGCATAAGGCTGCGGCTGTAAACCGCCGTCATCAGGCCGCCCAGCAACGTCACACCCAGCACGCCGCCCATTTCCCATGACACGTCTTCAATTGCCGCGACCATCCCGGCTTTTTCTTCCGGGGCGTTCAGCATGATGGAGGTCGAGGCCGCTGTCACCGCGCCACCAAGGCCGAAACCTAAAATAAACAGGCTGACAAGTTGCATCGCGGTGCCGCCTTCAAACAGCAGCGCGTGGCTGACAATTCCCGCGGCGGAAAGCGCGAAACCGCCGAGCATAATTTTACGGACGCCGTATTTTGGCATCAGCATTCCGGCAAGCGGCGATGCCAGCGCGGAGGCTACCGGAATAGGTAAAATAAACATCGCGGCCATAAATGGCGTCAGCCCGAGCACAAGTTGCAACCGCTGGCTCAGTACCAGTTCGATGCCGATCAGCGCAATCATCGAGGTGATCGCCACGCCCACGCCGCAGGCAAAAGCGCGGTTGCGGAACAGCGAAAAATCGATCATCGGCTGCACGGCGCGTTTTTGCCTTCTGGCGAACAGCCCCAGAAACAGTACGCCTGCAAAGGCCGGGAACAACACGCCCGCCCATGACGAGTTCATGTTGCTCAGCTCTTTCAGCGCATAAATCACGCCGACCAGCCCGAGCATCACCATCGCAGAACCGGTGAAATCACACGGTCGTTCCGGGTTGCCTTTGCCGCGTGGGATCAGCGCAAGCGCACAAGGGAACACGGCCAGCACAATTGGCACGTTGATCAGGAATACAGAGCCCCACCAGAAATACTCCAGCAACACGCCGCCAATCACCGGCCCGAGCGCCGCCGCGCCTGACGCCACCGCCGACCAGATACCAATCGCCAGCGCGCGTTCGCGCTCATTGGTAAACACATGGCGCACAATCGCCAGCGTTGCAGGCATCATCATGGCCGCGCCAATCGCCAGAAACACGCGGGATGCGATCAGCCATTCTGCGGACGGCGCAAAAGCCGCGCACAGCGACGCCAGCGCAAACACCGGCAGGCCGCTCATAAACAGATTTTTATGCCCGAGACGGTCACTCAGCATACCCGCACCGGGAAGCAGCCCGGCGACGACCAGCGGATACGCATTCACGATCCATAATTTTTCGGATGACGACGCCCCCAGCGCCAGCGTCAGACGCGGCAGCGCCGTGTAAAGCACCGTCATATCAATGATGATCAGGAAAAGGGTACTGGTGACAATCGCGAGGATCAGCCAGCGGTTTTGGACGAACATATACAGCCTCAGAAAGTTTTTGAGCACTTGCTCAAGCGCGAAAGGTACTTGAGCGGGCGCTCAAAATCAAGCGAAGCCAGCGTAATGGTTGAGGATCGGTTGACACTCCGGCGGGCAGAAACGCAGAACTCAGCGGCAAGAAAAAGCCCACCGGAAGGTGGGCAAAAGGGGTAAACAGACTTTTATCTCAGCTTTCTTATTATTTCCCCGGTGTGGCGAAATTACTCTTTAACAGTGTCTTCCAGCGTGAAACGGCCCAGCGGGTTCTGATGGAAATCTTTGATATTTTTACGTGTCACGTTGCGGTACGGGCTGTAATACAAATCTATCCAGTTCACGTCCGCTTTAGCCATTTTCTGTAAATCGATATACATCTGCTGGCGTTTTGCCGGATCCATTTCCACACGGGCGGCGGCCACCAGCGCTTTCACTTTATCGTTGTGATAACGCGTCATGTAGTTGTTGTTGGAATCATGTCCCAGCACAAACGTGGTTTTCTGATCGGGATCGAGGATGTCATTCGTCCAGTACATCACCGAAATGTCGTAATCACCCGCGACTAACATGTCCCAGCTCTGGCTCGGATCCACTTTTTGCAGACTGGCCGTAATGTCCGCTTTTGCCAGCTGTTGTTGCAGCAGAACAGCGATTTGCTCGTCCACTTCATCCCCAGCGTTCACCAGATATTTCAGCGTCAGGTTTTTCACGCCTGCCGCCGCCAGCAACTGTTTGGCTTTCTCGGGATCATAAGGACGTTGTAAGTTACCGGCATAGTGATACAACGCGCCGTCAGGAATATAGGAATTGGCGATTTTGCCGTAGCCGAACGTCACGGTGTCGATAATCGACTTTTTGTCGATGGCGAAATCCAGCGCCTGACGCACTTCTACTTTGCCCAGATCGCCGTGTGAATGGTTAATCAGCAAGTGGTCTTCTCGCGTAGAAGTGTCCAGTTCGACGGCCAGTTTCGGGTCTTTCTGCAACGAGGAAATGCGTGAGAACGGTATCGACAGCGCCGCATCGATTTCGCCCGCCTGCACTTTGAGCATGCGGGTATTGTCGTCCGGCAGCGTCAGCCACTCGACGCCATCAAGCTTTACCTTCGCGGCATCCCAGTAATACGGGTTTTTCACCAGCTCGACTTTCTCGCCACGCGTCCACTCTTTCACGCTGAATGCGCCCGACCCCACCGGATGTTCGGCAAAATCATCCGCGCCCTGTTTGGTCAGCGCCGCCTGTGAAATCACCGACGCATTGGGCAGCGCCAACTGGGAAAGAAACGCCGCCGACGGCGTTTTCAGCGTGATGACCAGCGTGTGCGCATCGCCCGCTTTCAGCGTATCAATAATGCTGTACGAATCTTTCCACAGTGAACCGGCGTCATCGCGGATACGCGTCAGGCTGAAGACCGCATCCGCAGCCGTGACCGGCGTGCCGTCTGAAAATTTTGCCTCGCGCAATTTCAGCGTATACGTTTTGCCGTCCGACGAAATCGTCCAGCTTTCCGCCAGTCCCGGCAGCAGTTTGGTCCCAGTATTGTCCACGCGCACCAGCGGATCAAACACGTTCGAGAACACCCAGTTATCGGCGTTTTGCGCCGATTTGATCGGGTCAAACGTCGTGCTGTCCTCACGACGTCCGATGGTCAGAACCCCGGCCGCCTGCGCCATTTCGCTGACCAGGCTCAACGCCAGCAGCACCCCGGCGGCCACAACGTTAAAATGCTTTTGCTTCATGTCACATTCCTTCAGTCATCGGAAAAATCCTTTCGCTACCGGGCGCATCAAGCACACAGGCGAAAGTATGGTCGGCAATATGCCGGGTTTCGGGTGCCGCGCCCTGCCTGCACGCAGGAAGCGCACGGGCACAGCGTGGATGAAAAGCGCAGCCCGCAGGCAGTGAAACCGGGCTTGGTGGTTCGCCCTGTAACGGGTTCTCCGGCAGCGGGCGGTCGGGGTCAATTTCAGGAATTGCCGCCACCAGCGCGGCAGTGTAAGGATGGCGCGGCCTGGTAAAGACCGTCTGCGTCGGGCCGCTTTCAACAATCCGCCCCAGATACATCACCGCCACGCGGTCGCAGAGACGCCGCACAATCGCCAGATCGTGCGCGATAAACAAGATTGCCAGCCCCATGCTCTCGCGCAGATCCATCAACAAATTGATAATTTGCGCCTGAATCGACACGTCGAGCGCGGCGACACATTCATCGGCGACAATCAGCCGTGGCTCAATCGCCAGCGCGCGGGCAATTCCGGCGCGCTGACACTGCCCGCCGCTCAGCGCCTGCGGCCGTCGTGAAGCATGTTCCGCGCTCAGGCCGACCAGCGTCAGCAACTCGTTAATCCGTTCGGGGATCGCCGCTTTCGCGACTTTCTGGTGTACACGCAGCACTTCACCAATGCTCTCGCCCAGCGTCTGCCGCGGATTCAGCGAGGAAAACGGATCTTGAAAAATCATTGCCGTTTGCTGACGAAGCCGGACAATATCCGGTTTCACACCGCCGGTGATCAGCTGCCCGTTAAAGCGCACACGCCCTGCACTGACGTTTTCCAGCTGCAATATCGCGCGCCCCAGCGTGCTTTTTCCACTGCCCGATTCGCCCACCAGCCCCAGGGTTTCTCCGGCATTGATGTACATCGACACACCGTTCACCGCCTGCACCACGCGCTTTTTACGCCCCAGCCCGCCGGATACCGGAAACGTCACCGATAAATCTTCGGCTTCCAGCAGCGGGTAAGGCCGCGCATCCGGCGCAGCCGTCCGGTCAGAAAGTGGATTCATTTTCCCTCCCGGATATCACCGGACTGAGGACCCGCAAAGGGTGATGGCAGGCGGCGACGTGGCTGCGGGCAAACGCAGCGGTCTGCATCGCGGGCTGAAGCTCATGGCACTGCGCCGTGGCGTGTGAACAACGCGGATGAAAACGGCAGCCGGTCGGGAATCGCGCCGCAACCGGTGGCTGGCCGGGCAACGTGATCAGCCGCCCCGCCCCGCCTTCGCTGGCGGGCTGACAGTAAATCAGGCCACGGGTATAAGGATGCAGCGCCTGCGCCAGTACCTGCCGTTTTTCGCCGGTTTCACACAAGCGCCCGCCGTACATCACCGCGATACGGTCGCAGGTTTGCGCTACCACGCCGAGATCGTGAGTAATGAGAATAATGGCGATACCCAGCCGGTCGCGCAGATCGCAAAGCAGCCGTAAAATCTGCATCTGCACTGTGACGTCCAGCGCCGTAGTCGGTTCATCGGCAATCAGAATTTTGGGCTCGCAGGCCAGCGCCACGGCGATCATTGCGCGCTGACGCATACCACCGGAAAACTCATGGGGATAGTTGTCCACGCGCCGCTGCGGATCGGGAATGCCCACCTGCCGCAGCCATTCGACGGCCTGATGCTGTGCCTCGCGGCGGCTCGCCCCAAAATGCAGGCGGCGGCTTTCTGCAATCTGCTGCCCGATGGTCATCACCGGGTTCAGATGGCTGGCAGGGTTCTGGAAAATCATGCCAATTTCCCGCCCGCGAATGGCCGTCATGCGTTTATCGTTCAGCGTCAGTAAATCGGTGTCATTCAGGCGGATTTCTCCGGCGCGGATATCCAAGCCTTCGCCCGGCAACAGGCGCATCATGGCGCGGCAGCTCAGCGTTTTGCCCGACCCGCTTTCGCCCACCAGCCCGAGGATTTCACCGGCACTGAGCGTGAGAGAAAGCTTATCCACCAGCGCCACGCCCTGCCGGTCTTCAATGGTTAAACCGCGAACTTGCAACAGCGTCATGGGCGTTCCCCCAGTTTGTCGCCTAAACCGTCGGCCAGCAGGCTGAAACTCATCGCCAGCACGACAATCGCTAAGCCCGGGAACGTGGTTATCCACCAGGCGGTGGTGATAAAACTTTGCCCTTCCGCGACCATCACGCCCCATTCGGCCAGCGGCGGCTGAACGCCTAAGCCGAGATAACTCACCGATGCACCACTGAGCAACACCAGCACGCAATCGGACATTGAGAACACCAGCGAACTGGTCAGCGCGTTGGGTAAAAGATGCAAAAGCAAAATGCGCGGATGGCTGTAACCCAGGCTGCGTGCGGCCAGAATAAAATCGCGGTGTTTAAGCGTCAGCACCTGTGAGCGGACCAGCCGGGCGTAAGATACCCAGCCGACCATCGCCATCGCGATATAAAAACTGCTCAACCCCGGCCCGAGAATGGCGATGATCGAGAGCATCAGCACCAGAAATGGAAACGCCAGCACCACATCGATGACACGCATGAAGAACGTATCCACTGCGCCGCCGAGGTAGCCAGAAAACGCACCGATAAGCGTGCCAAAGGTGAACGGGAAAATGACGCCAATAATGCAGATTTGCAGATCAATCCGCGCCCCCCACATCACGCGTGAAAGAATGTCGCGGCCAAAATTATCAGTGCCAAACGGATGCGCAAAAGTCGGCGGCGACAGCGTGACGGCAGCGTCCTGCGCAATCGGATCGAACGGGGCAATCCACGGGGAAAACAGCGCAATCAGCACCCACGCGCTCAGCATCAGAATACCCAGCCTCAGCGCCTGCTGATGCGGCAACCCGCGCAGATGAAAACGGCTCAACCGCTGCGTGGCTATTTTTTCGGTCATGCTCATAGCTTCACCCTCGGATCTAACGCCACCGTCAGCAAATCAGCCACCAGATTGACGGCCACCGTCGCCAGCGCAAACACCAAAACCACGCCCTGCACCACCATGTAATCGCGGCTGATAATGGCTTTCACCAGCAACTGTCCCATGCCCGGAATGGCAAAAACGCTTTCAATCACCACCGTGCTGCCAATCAGCCAGCCGATATTTACCGCCAGCAGATTGACCGTCGGCACCAGTGAATTGGGCATGACGTGCCGCCAGAAAATCCGGTTCTCGTTCTGCCCGCGCGCCCTGGCCGCGGTGACGTAATCGTTCTGCAATTCCATCAATAAACTGGCGCGCAGGTTGCGGGTCAGCACCGCCGACAACGCCAGCGCCACGGTCAGACAAGGCAAAAACAGATGATGTAAACGCTCGCCGAAATCACTGCCGTAGCCCGACACCGGAAACCAGCCGAGCGACAGGCTGAACAGCAAAATCATCATGATCGCCAGCCAGAACGCCGGTAATCCGAGGCCGACGGTAGAAAGCAGACGGATCATCTGATCCGCCAGCCGCCCGCGGTTTCGCGCCGCCGTTGCCGCCAGTGGCACGGTAAACAGCATCGCCAGCAGCACGCTGCCCAGCACCAGATACAACGTTGGTTCGATGCGCGACATGATCAGTTTCAGCGTATCCACGCGGTAAATCAGCGACTTACCCATTTCGCCGTGCAACAGGTTGCGCAAGAAGTAGAGATATTGCTGCCAGACTGGCAGATCCAGTCCGTACTGCGCACGAATGCGGGCGATGGCTTCCGGCGTGCTGCGTACGCCCAGCAGGATCCTCGCCGGATCGCCGGGAATGGCGCGCACCATGACAAACGTCAGAATGCTGATCCCCAGCAAAACCGGCAGCAGTTGCAGCGGGCGCCAGAGCAAAAATCGGTAACGGTGCATGGCAATCCTCTTAATGACTGTTTTTGGTGCAGAGCAGGCGTCATTTCCCCTGTGGCTCTACGTTAGCCTCAGCAAAACCTCACCGGTAGTTAGCAAAAATACTAGGTTTGTCCCGTCGGCGATTTGGCACTGCGATTGCATAACTTTTTCTTAACAACCGGTCAGCAGCAAAATCGGTGCCCGATCAGCACATTCATGGCGGAAAGAGCAACTTGCGGAGATGAATTCATGAAACTCGCGGTGAAAGAAAGTGCAGCCCCCTTACGGGAAACCACCGTGGACGGCGCGTTTAACCAGCTCTTTGCGCAGACATCGCGTCTGGGGTTCGATGCCCTGATCTACGATTACACGCCGGTGCCGCGCTCGCTGGAAGGCGATCTGATCACACCCTCTTTGCTGCGTATGTGTAACGTGCCGGGCGACATGCAGAAATTGTGGCTGGAAAGTGGCTATTATCAGGTCGATCCGGTGCAGCATTACGCGCTGGAAAGCTGCGCGCCGTTTGTGTGGTCCTATCAGCGACCGGACAATACGTCTCTGCAAAATCGCCTGAGCGATCTCAACAAACCGGTCACGCATTACATGTGTGATAACAATATGCCGTGCGGCGCGACCGTCCCCCTGCATTTGCCTAACGGCGGGTTTGTCACCGTGACCGGCATACACACCGGCGCGGGGCATGAACTGGATATTCACGATGTGCTGGCGGAGCTGAGCCTGCTGGCGCTGACGTTTCAGGAGTGCGTCTTTCCGCTGTTCGACGCCAGCGTGCTGACCTGCAAACATGTGCGGCTGAGCAAGCGCGAGCGCGAATGTCTGGCGTGGGCGGCGGAAGGGCTGACGGCCAAGGAAATCGCCCGCAAACTCAACCGCTCGGTGGGCACCGTCACGCTGCACCTCAACACTGCCGGTCGGAAACTGGGGGCCAGCAACCGCGTCCAGGCGGTGGTTCGCGCGCTGCATTACCGCCTGCTGGACAGCTGACCGCCCGATTTCCTATCTTTTTTACTAGCTGTTCAGCACCGCCCCGATGTTTACCCTGAGAAGATTATTCACCGACAGGGGAAACAAAATGGTCAAGATCACTGAAGGCTACGCGCCGTTTCAGGAATACCAGACCTGGTACCGCATCAGCGGCGATCTCAGCAGCGGCATGGCTCCGCTGGTGATAGCCCACGGCGGACCGGGCTGCACGCACGATTACGTCGACGCCTTTCGCGACATCGCCAAAACGGGTCGTGCGGTCATTCATTACGATCAGATCGGCAATGGCCGTTCGACGCATCTTCCCGATAAACCGGCCGGTTTCTGGCAACCACCGCTGTTTCTGGCAGAGCTGGACAATCTCCTGCGCCATCTCGGCATCGAAGAAAACTATACGCTGCTCGGGCAATCCTGGGGGGGAATGCTAGGTGCAGAACACGCCGTGACGCAGCCCCCCGGCCTGAAGGCGCTGATCATCGCCAACTCCCCGGCCTCGATGGAACTCTGGCTGCAAGCCGCTGCCCGCCTGCGCAGCGAACTTCCTGCCGGTGTGCAGGAAACTCTGCTCGCCCACGAACAGACGGGAACGATTGACAGCGAAGAATACAAAGCCGCTTCGCAGGTTTTCTACGCGCACCACGTTTGCCGTCTCGACCCGTGGCCGGAAGAGGTAAAACGCACCTTCTCCGCGATGGACGCCGATCCGACGGTTTATCACGCAATGAACGGCCCGACCGAATTTCACGTCATCGGCAGCATGAAAGAATGGACGATTATCGACCGTTTGCACGCGATTAACGTCCCCGTATTGCTGATTTCTGGCCGTTACGATGAAGCTGCGCCTGAAGTGGTTCAACCGTTCGCCGACGGGATCAAAGACGTCCGGTGGGTAATTTTTGAGAATTCAAGCCACATGCCGCATGTGGAAGAACGGGGAGCGTGTATGGAGTGTGTGACGGAGTTTTTGGATTTGCAGGAGGCAACTGCAAAGGGCTGCCTTTAAATGCGGTCTGGTGTAAGTTTCGGTGATCGCTCAAGGTCAAGACCTTGGGCTCGCCGCCCAAACTGGCCCAAAGGGCGCGTTAACGCGCGCGCCCTCTGGACACCCGCGCTTTTTAAACTGCGCGCTGCCGCTTGTAAAGTATGTTTCAGCAACTCCGGCTATTGCCGCAAACGCCGCCGCTGCGCGGTTCTCTCGCCTCGGGTTCGAACCTGCTCGAAAAAAGACTCTCGCTGTTTCTCACCACTCACTCGACGTCGTTTTGAAAGCGGCCAAAGGCTATGTAATTCGGAAAATTTATACAGGCTGATTTTGAATTGAAAAAGACTCCAGCCGCGTGATTTTGAAAGCGGCCAAGGACTATGTAATTCGGAAGATTTATGCAGGCTGATTTTGAATTGAAGAAGCCTCCAGCCGCTTTCAGAAAGCTTGCTGAATGAGTGTTTCGAGACCGAAAGGCTCGAAGACCGAAATGAAGGTACCGCGCAGCGGCAAGTTTTCGCGGCAATAACTGCGGTACCTGAAACATAGCCAGCGAGCGATAGCGCGGGTTGTAAAAAGACGCGGAGATTCCAAAGAGGCCCCGTCCTGGGCCTCTTTGGTCGGTTTCGGCGCGAGCCGCTGAGCGATCACTGCAAGTGAAAAACCGAAATTTACGCCAAGCTGCCGTTTGAGAGCAGTTTGGGCGGCGAGCCCAAGGGTTTGACTTTAAAGCCAGAGCGCTAAGCTCTACTTTATCACCAGAACCGGTTTCTCCCGGTAATCCGCCGGGAAGACTTTCTCTAAATCTTTAATCTTCGGCAGATCGTTCACCACAATGTACGGATAGTCCGGATTATCATTCAGGAAGTTCTGGTGATAAGCCTCCGCCGGATAGAAGTGCGCATTGCTTTCCACCTTCGTCACCAGCGGATCGCTGTAAATTTTGCTGGCGCTCAGTTGCGCAATGTACGCTTTCGCCACTTCCGCCTGCGCCGCGTTCATCGGGAACACTGCCGAGCGGTACTGGCTGCCAGTGTCCGGCCCCTGCCGGTTCAGCTCGGTCGGATTATGCCCCACAGAGAAGAAGATGTGCAGCAGTTCGCCGTAGGTGATTTGCGTCGGGTCAAACGTCACTTTGACCGATTCGGCATGGCCGGTATCGCCGCCGCTGACCTGTTCGTAGCTGGCGGTTTGCGCGTCGCCGCCGGCGTATCCGGACACCGCGCTGGTCACGCCTTTCACATGCTGGAACACGCCCTGAATTCCCCAGAAGCAGCCACCGGCAAATACGGCAGTCTCACTGTGTGATGTGCCCGCCGGTTCATCATGTGCGGGTGCGGGGATCACCACTGCCGTTTCCGCGCCGCCCCACGACCAGGCATTATTCTGAAAGACAAAGGCAGACGCCATTACCAGACCGGCGATCACGCTGATATTGCGTAAAGACTTCACTCTTTTCTCGGATGTTTTCATAGCAGCCTCGCGGGAATTAAACTTTTGGACTGAACGTCATCGCCAGCCCGTTCATGCAATAACGCAGACCGGTGGGCTGCGGGCCGTCGTCGAAAACGTGGCCGAGATGGCCGCCGCAGCGGCGGCAATGCACTTCGTCGCGAACCATGCCCAATGTCGTATCCCGGCTGGTCAGCGCCGCGTCTGGCAGCGGTTTCCAGAAACTCGGCCAGCCGGTGTGGCTGTCGAATTTGGTCGCCGAAGAGAATAAAGGCAGGGCGCAACCCGCACAGGCAAACTGCCCTTCGCGATGCTCATTATTGAGCGGGCTGGAATAAGGACGCTCCGTACCGGCTTCGCGCAAAACGTAATACTGTGCTTCACTAAGCCGTTGATGCCATTGAGCATCGGTCAGTTCAATTTCAAACTTTTCAGATTTGGCCTGCGCTTCGGCTCTGCGGGTAAACACGCCGGGGAAGAGCCCCATTACGGCAATCGCCGAAGCGGCGGTGCTGCCTAAGAGAAAATTACGTCTGTTCATCATCATCACCGTTGCGGTTGCGGTTGCGTTTGCTGTCGATGACATCAGATTACCGGCGGATGTCTTACCGAATCCTCCCGAAAAGTTAACCATTTTGTGATAACTGACGAATTTGAATATTCTGGTATCAATTGGTTTACATCTAAAGTAAGCAGCAGAAACCCGTTGAAGAAGCGTTGATACCAGCCACCTATAATAATCCCCTGCGAATTATCCTAATACATTAATACCGGTAAAAACATGAACATCAAAATAGTCACGACGTTAACCTTATTTCTGGTGACTTATTTATCTCCTTTCTTTTGTCATGCTTCGCTTATTCTTAATGAAACCCGGGTGGTATATCCTGAATCTAAAACACAGGAATCTGTAAAAGTCGATAACCCGACGCGAATTAATTTCCTGGCACAGGCCTGGATTGAAAACGATCAAGGTCAGGAAGAAGGTCGTTTTACCGTGTATCCGCCGCTGTCCAAAATTAGCGGAAATAATGCCAGCACGTTGCGCATTGAAAAAATCGACGCCAGCAATCTTCCTTCAGATCGTGAAACGATGATGTGGCTGAATGTGAAGGAAATTCCGCAAAAAGCCAAAGAAAGCGGGCCACAGTTGGTTGTCGCCTTCAAAACCCGCATCAAAATTTTCTACCGTCCGAAAGGGATAGACCCGGAACTTCATGACAGTTTTACCCAAATGACCTGGCGCGCAGAACCGGGAAAACTGATCGTCACCAACCCGACGCCCTACCATATTACCTTCGATAAACTATGGGGCGGCCCGGTCAGTAACGATAAAAACAGACTTACCGCCAATATGGTTGAACCGTTTTCTACTCTGACAATTTCCGTTCCCGCCAGCGCCGTAGTCCATCAGGTGCATTACAATATTATCAATGATTTTGGCGGCGTATCAAAAATACAAAATATCTCTCTCTAGTATGTATTTTAATAAAATTTCCCACAGCGATTTACCCCCCCGCTGAAGGAAGTGAGTCTCCACGCTTTAAATTTATATAGGCAATAAAATGACGTTTAATAAAAATGTATTAGCAGGTGCTTTAGCATTATCTTTATTACCAGTCGCCGGTATGGTTCACGCTGATGACGCCGCTTCTTCGGTTGAAATTCAGTTCAATGGTTCGGTGAAAGCCCCGACCTGCACCATTAATGACAGTGATACCGATCATTCCGTGAACCTGACGGAAATCAACCAGGCGAAAGTTGCCGCGCTCACCACCGGCCAGGCCACCGCGGAAAATCAGCAACGTTTTCACCTTTCTGTGAACTGCGCTGAAAAAGCCAGTGCGGATGATTTGACCCTGACCATTGATGGTCATACCGACGGCTCAACGCCGAATATCCTGACCAACGCCAGCACCGATGCCGACAGAGCAAAAGGCGTAGGCTTCGAGCTTTTCAGTGAGCAGGATCTGGCAACACCTCTCCAGGTGAATGGCGGCGTTGTGCCATCTTCCGATTACATCGATCGCCTGAATCAGGGTACCGAAAGCATCAACTTTGTCGTGGAATACGCGAAACAGGACGCCACAGTCAGCGCCGGTGCTCTGACGTCCAATGCAACTTTTGCGTTCACATATAAGTAACGCATAGGGAAATAACATCTGGCGTCCTTCACCTCACGGGCGTCAGATGTTACCGGTCTTTACGGCCCGGTTCCCGGCACCCATCATGAGAATCCCCCCGCATTTTCTTACCCTTTTTCTGCTCCCGATGTGTTATCCGGGCGTTGTGCGCAGTGAAGACTTCGATATGTCTTTAATGGAAAAAGTGGGCAATTTGCAGGGCGTGGATACATCAGTGCTGGAAAAAGGCGGTGAAATGATTGCAGGAAATTATCCGGTCGATCTGCTGATCAATACTCAGGAAACCGGCCAGGTCACGCAGCCTTTTCAGCTGGTGGACGGTTCCGTTCAGCCCGTGTTTACCGCCGCACAACTCAGCGCATGGGGCGTTACGCCTGACCATTCCCCTGAAGGGCCGCACCCGCTGGCTACTTTTGTGGATGACGCCCAGGTTAATTATGACGCCGGAAGCGAGCAACTCTCCCTGACCGTTCCGCAGGCCCGGTTTTCCGCCAATTCAGGGGATATCGCGCCGGAAGAAAACTGGGCAGCCGGGCTTAATGCCGCGCGGCTCAACTACAACCTGAATCTTCAACGCAACACCGGCAGCCAGAGCCAGCAAAATGACACCGTCAGTTCGACGCTCAGCAGCGGCATCAATCTGGGAAACTGGCGGCTGCGCAACGACGGCTATTTTAACTACAGCAGCGAGGCGGGCAGCCATTATCAGAGCAGCGCAAGCTATACCACCCGCGACATCGCAGCACTGAAAAGTACATTTCGCGGCGGCGATTTCTTCACAAATGGCAAAATCTTTTCGTCCGTTTCACTGCGCGGCATGACGCTCTTTTCCAGCGATGAAATGCGCCCGGATAATCAGCGTTTTTACATGCCCGACATCAGCGGAACGGCGCGCAGCAACGCCACCGTGGTTATCCGCCAGAACGGTTTTGTGATTGACCAGCGCCGCGTTACGCCCGGCCCGTTTCTGATTAAGGATTTACACAGCGCAAGCAGCTCCGGCGATCTTGATATCACCGTGATGGAAAGCGATGGCAGTACCTGGCATTTTACTCAGTCGTTCAATGCCATTGCCGCCCTGCTTTCGCCGGGCACTTTTAACTATGAAATTTCCGCCGGACGCTATCGCAACAACACGACGGCAGGCCCGATACTTACGCCAAAAATTTATCAGGCCAGCACCTTTTACGGATTAAGCAATACCTTCACCCTGCTTGGCGGTCAGCAGATGGCGACGAAGGGCAACTTTCGTTATCAGAACAGCGGCGGCGGGCTGGGTGCGAATATCCCGGTGATTGGCGGGCTGTCGTTATTGCTTAAACGCAGTCAGTCCCAAACCGGAAGCAATCCAAAAATGCGGCAAGGGAAACAGCTGGAAACGCTGTTTGTGCGTACAGTCGACGAAACCCAAAGCACCCTGAGCCTGAGCTGGAAGCACAAATACAGCCAGAATTATCAGGAAATCGACGAAGCGATCAGCGCCGCCGAACTGAGCCCGGCAGGCATCCGCTTCCGTGATCAGTACAACGTTCAACTCGATCAGAGCATCGGCACAATGACCGTGATGCTGCGTTATACCGAAGACCAGCGCCGGGACGGCAGCCGACAGCGCAGTTCGCGTCTCGGGCTGAGCGTCAACCGCTGGCAATCACAATTTCAGGTTTACTACACCCATCAGCGAAGCCTTCAGGGCGTTACGGATAACAGCCTGACGTTCAACGTCGTCATCCCGCTGGGCGAATCCCAAAAACACCACGTCGGTTACAACGCCCTGACAGATTCCCGGGGCGGTACGCAGCAGACGGCCTCGGTGAACGGTTCTTTTCTTGAGGATAATCAGCTGGGTTACGACGTCAGTCTCTCCGGTCAGGGAAGCCATAAGACGGCGCAGATTTCCGGTGATTACAGCGGTCCGGCGGGCATTGTCAGCGCCGGAATTTCACAGGGGCGGGGTTATCAGCAAACCATTCTCGGCCTGGAAGGCGGCATGCTGGTGCATCATCATGGCATCACGTTCAGCCAGCCGCTGGGCGACACGGTGGTGCTGGTTCACACCCCGCAGACATCAGGGTTGAAAATTGAAAACAGCGAAAATATCGCTACCGACCACTGGGGCAATGCGGTGATCCCTTACGCCGTGCCTTACCGGGCGAACGATGTGGAGCTGGATCCTGAATCCCTCGACAGACATATCGATGCGTCATCGACCGTAAAAAGGGTGGTCCCGACCCATGGCGCAATCATCGAAGCCGAATTCAACGCACGCCGCCACGATCGGCGTTTTGCCAAAATACTCGATAAAAAACAGCAGCCGCTGCCATTCGGCGTCAGCGTTCAGGATGCCGGTCATTCTGAACTGGGCACCGGTGGCGCAGCAGGCATTTTGCTGGCGGATTTCAGTAAAGCCCGCTGGCCGCTGGCTGTCACCCTCAACGGCCAGCTGCTGTGTCATATTCCCCGCCCGGCAACCTCCGGCGCTTCCTCCGACACATCAACTTTGTGGAAATTATCATGTTCATAGCGCGCCGCAATACCTGGCTGTTATTGCCTTTGCTTGCCCCGGTTCTGTTATCTCAGACACAGGCCAGCGAAAACAAAATCCTGTTACTTAAAGCCGGGACCGTCGCGGTAAAACAGATCCAACCCAGCGGCACGCTGCTTGGCACCTTTCCTGCCAGCACGTTAAGCCATGCGGTGTTGCCCGACGCAGACCTCAATGTGATGATCCCGCACCCGGTCTGGGATGAAGGCCGGGGCATTTATCAGACGGATATTCCGGGAATTGGTTTTAGTTTTTGCCAGCAGGACGGCAGCCTGTGTCTGCACAACGGCGCGGCGCTGACGGGGTCATCCGTTCCGGCGTCGATGAAAAATTTCGCGATCCACCTGTATAAAACCGGTCGGGTTCAGGCCGGTGAATACAATTTAGCCGCCCTGTTTACCCTCAATCAGGCAGGAGCGCCGCTAATGTCGCTGGGGCTGAATGCGCTGCGGCTTAACGTTAGCCAGTGCAGCATCACCCGTAATTCGCTGCACGTCACATTCCCCGACGCCACGCTCGGCACCTCTCCGGTGCTTTCCAGCGTCCGTTTCCATCTGCCCGTGCGCTGTAACACGCCGGAAGATTACGACAACATGGACATTCATTTTGTCTACAACGGCAAGCGGGTTGACGCGCAACACATCGAAACCAGTCTGCCGGGCATCGGGCTGAGCGTAAGGGCGGAACAGGGGAAATATGTTGATTTCAGCGCCGCCAGTACCGATGCGGACGCGGCATTTCATGAGACGGGTTACGTGGCGGAACTGAGCCGGGTTCCCGGCGAACCGGTGCAGACCGGGAAATTCAATGTAAGTATTACGGCTGTACTGACGATGCGCTGAGTATGTCCGGGCTAACGCTGAGGGCGGACTTCAGCGCGCCTACGACGGCCGCATCCAGCCCTCCACCGCGGGCGTTTTCTTCCATGATCGCAAAGCTTTTTTCCGGTGAGTATGCGGCCTTGTAACAGCGCTCTTCCGTCAGAGCGGCATAATTATCCGCGACGGAAACAATGCGTGAGCCCAAATCCAGCTGCGTGCTTTTCAGGTAGAAAGGATAGCCTTTGCCGTCAAGCCGTTCATGGTGAAAACTGGCGCTCTGTGCGACATCGCACAACCCGGGCACAGCGGATAAAACATCCCAGGTATGCAGCGGATGGCAGAAAAGCTGTTTTCTGTGCATTTCATTTAGCGGCGTTTTTTGCGTCAGCACCGCCGCCGGAACCGCCAGTTTTCCGAGGTCGTGCAGCAGACCGGCGATATGGATTTTTTCTATACCCGTCTGAGAGAAACCATATAAACCGCCCAGCTGAGCGCTCAGTTCGGCAACTTTGAAAGAATGACCAATAGCCGAGCAACAATGCGTATCAATCACGCGCGCCAGCAGGCTGGCAATCTGGAGTAACTCTGTGTCCGTCAGAGTGCGTGCGGGTAAAGGGGCGAGCAGGCGAATTTCAGTGCTGAGAGCAGAAGAAGCGAGCTGCTTCCAGAATTCCTGCTGTAAACCGAGATCACGCAGGGCAATGACGTCATCCAGCGCGTATTTACATCCGATGGAGTCGCACAGGGTTTGCATGGCTTTTCCGGGATAATGCCCGCGAGGAAATTCCTGCACGCTGAGGGCGGCGAGGTCGTCTGCCAGTTGCAGCAGGCTATGTTCCGCATTGTGAATACCTGCGCCGCAAACCACTCCGGCACATCCGGCCAGCAGAGGAATATTCCTCAGCCGTTGTGCGCAATGCGCCGGAGAATGCGCGCCGTTACCGATATCCCACAGCAAGGCGGCAATAAACAAACGGCGCTGAGCAGACTTGCTGAGGCCGCGATGCCGGGCGATGTTGTGTGTAATGTAAGCCCGGCGGGCGCTTTGATGAGGAGTTTCCGGTTTCAGTAAATCCAGCGCCGAGGAAAAAGCAGTGAGAAAATCAGTAAAATTGACGTTCATTAAAACCTCCCGTGCAGACGGGAGAAAATGCGCGTGGCCCTGCTCCCTCCGATACGTTGTGATCAGGCAGCACAGGAAACCGTATTTTAATTAAGCAGACAATTTAATTACCCGATGGGGGAATATATAGGTTTTTATTTTTCATTCAGCAGAATTTACCGGATAATTAATTATCTACGGCAACAAAATTACCCACACATAAATAATGGACAACAGCAAGAAGGAGAGAAAATTTAACGATATTTTCCCGAAGTACGAATATAAGATTTTAATTTGTATACTCTTAATCTGAGACACCTTTTCTCAGAAGACCACTTGAACGACTTCATGGATATCTAACAGGGTCAGATGAAATATCTTATTGATAATAAAATAGAATTCAACTCAGACGACGGGTCGCTCTTTTATCCCGCCAGCAAAGATATTATAAAACTCACTCTGCCGGCGTCGCGCCTTCTGGAAGAGTTTCTGTTGTCGGACGGGCGTGACCTGACCCGTGATTACTTACTGGAAACCGTGTGGGATCGCCACGGTTTGCAGGCATCAGGCAATAATCTTAACCAGTACGTCAGCATCCTGCGCCGCAATCTGGCGATGCTCGACTGCCATGAGCTGATTGTGACGCTGCCAAAAGTCGGCTTCAGGCTGAATACCAGCATCAGCGTGATGCCGGTAGCGGAGACAACGCAGCAAGAAAGCGCGCCGGTGCCCCCGACGCCACTTCCGCCTTCTCAGCCCCAGGCTCCTGAAACGCCGGTTGTCACGGCTGCGCCAAAAAAGAAAATCCTGCCGGTCATTTTGGGGGCGCTGATCGTATTGTGCGCTGCTGCTTTCTGGCTTTGGGAATATCAGGATGAACATGATGAGAAAACAGTGGTTACTCACAAGGAAAGCGGTTGTGAAGTGATTTTTCTAAAGGACATTTCTGAACGGCGTCAAAAGGATGCTATGCAGGAAGTAGCTAATATTATGAAGAAAAATGGCCTTCAATGTCACAAAGACAATGTGATTATTTATAACCGAGAGGTGACAGTGTCCAATCTGGACACCCGCCGAACATTACTGTCTCTATGCGTCCTGGGGAAGAACAGAGAAATTATCTCCTGTGATAATTTTTATCATTATAAATGGATCAAACCATGAGATACCTGAAACCTCTGCGTTTTTCTCTATTACTGCTGGCTGTAGTCATCATCGCCTTAATTTTGGCGTTACTCTTCCCGCGTAATTCTGTGCCTTCGCTTAACTGTAAAGGCTTTGCCAGATGGAGTATGGATCTCGAACGAGGAGAATTAATTTTTTCACTCAATGAAAACCTTCAGTTTTACGGGAAGGATAAAGGTATTGTGCAGTACGAAGGCAATGTGAAATCCCCGTCGAAAAATACCTATCTGGAGCGCACGGTCTATCTGACTCACGGCGTCAGGGTCGACAGTAAAACCTATCACTTCACCATTGAAAAAGTGACACCGTCACCGCTGGACACCACGCCGGATGCCGACTTCAATCAGCTGTGGCTTGAAAACAGCGGTGACAGCAGATCGATAAATATCGGAGTGAGAAATATCCGTGACAGCGCTTATGTGATCAGCAGCCCGTACGCGCCACAGTTCGTTTGCGTGGCGAATTGAGAACGTCAGTCCGGAATAAAAATCTATTTATATCGGTATAATTTTATTTAAAATCTATAAATCGCGTTAATGTAGCGAAATACTTCAAATAGCCGTGTAACAGCGGCGTCAAAAATCGAGATCTTGAGGGCAAAACCTTGGGTTGCCCCCAAACAGCTTGAAGCGCCAGCTTGGTGTAAGTTTCGGTTTTTCAATTGCGGTGATCGCTCAGTGGCCGGGGGCTGTTCCCCAATATAACAGTGGATTGGTTTGCTCCTTCTCTTGCAAAAGGGGCAGACAATTGAGTCGCTACAACCAACACCCCATCCCGCCCTTCTTCTCGTGAGAGGGGAAGGAGTCAATTCAAAATCAACCTGCATGAATCTTCCGAACGACATAGCCTTTGGCCGCTTTCAAAAATCACGCCGCAGGAGTGGTGGAAAACCGAGCGTGTTTTTGCGAGGTTTGTAACCCGAACGAAGGGTACCGCGCAGCGGCGGGATTTTGCGGCACTAACCGGAATTTCTGGAACATAGCCAGCGAGCGGCAGCGCGCCGTTAAAAAGCGCGGGTGTACAGAGGGCGCGAGCGTTAACGCGCCCTTTGGGCCAGTTTGGGCGGCAAGCCCAAGTTCTTGAAGTTTTGGGTGGCAACCCAATACTATTCCCCTAAAAGCGGCGGCACCGACGGCACCATCGGTGCATTATCTATATCCGCCTGCGTCATCCGGAACGCCTCCGGATAATGCTCCCGGCTGGTGCGCCGCAACGGCTCCGTTGACCGCCAGGTGTATAAACAATGCTGGCACTGATGTACCGTCCAGACCCCTTTCACCGGCGATACCGCCATCAGCTCGATATGCTCGCCGGCACAACGTGGACAAATCATAATCACTCCTTCACTCAGTCAGTTAATGCTCAGGCCTGACGGCCCGCCAGCAGAGAATTCAGCTTCACAACCCAGTCTTTGGTTTCCGGTAAATCACGTACCGGCTGGCTGTAATGCCCACGGTTATCCGGCGCGACCGGCGTGGTGGCATCGATGATCAGCTTGTCGGTGATCCCCGCCGGAGAAGACCCCGGATCCAGCTCCAGTACAGACATGTTCGGCAACTGAACCAGATCGCCCGCTGGATTTACTTTCGCGGAAAGGGCCCACATCACCTGCGGCAGGTTGAACGGATCGACGTCCTCATCCACCATAATCACCATTTTCACGTAGCCCAGCCCGTGCGGCGTGGTCATGGCGCGTAAACCGACCGCGCGCGCAAAGCCGCCATAGCGTTTTTTGGTAGAGATAATCGCCAGCAGCCCGTGCGTGTACATGGCGTTAACGGCCTGAACTTCCGGGAATTCGGCTTTGAGTTGCTGATACAGCGGCACGCAGGTCGCCGGACCCATCAGGTAATCGATTTCTGTCCACGGCATCCCGAGATACAAGGATTCGAATACCGGTTTGGTTCGGTACGACACTTTATCAATGCGCACAACGGTCATGTTGCGGCCACCGGAATAGTGCCCGGTGAATTCCCCGAACGGCCCTTCGATTTCACGTTTGCGGCCTTCGATAACGCCTTCGAGGATCACCTCTGAACCCCACGGCACGTCAAAACCGGTCAGCGGCGCGGTAGCGATCGGATACGGTGCCTGACGCAGCGCACCGGCCATTTCATACTCTGACTGGTCGTATTTTAGCGGCGTTGCGCCCATCAGCGTGATGATCGGGTCGTTGCCCAGCGTGATAACAATCGGTAAATCTTCGCCGCGCTCTTCGGCTTTATGCAGATGCAGCGCGATGTCGTGCATCGGCACCGGCTGTAGCCCGAGCTTGCGTTTGCCCTTCACTTCCATCCGGTAAATACCGACGTTTTGTTTGTCAAAACTGTCCGGGTCAGTCGGGTCGCGGGAAACGACGCAGGCTTTGTCGAGATAGAAACCGCCGTCGCCGTCATTCAGGCGGAAAAGCGGCAGGATGTCGAACAGGTTAATGTCTTCGCCATCGACGGTATTTTGCGCCCACGGCGGATTATCGCGGCGCTCCGGTTTCACCGGGAAGGTATCCCAGCGGCGGATGTATTCGGCAATCTGTTCGTTGGTCGATGTAGTGGGCGGCAGCCCCATCGCAATCGCATGGTTTTGCCAGGAACCGAGCGTATTCAGAGCGATACGGGCGTCGGTAAACCCTTCCACATTGTCAAAATACAGGGCGGGTGCGCCTTCGCCGATACGACCGGTGGCGTTAGCCGCCGCGGCCAGATCGGGCTCTGCTTTCACCTGTTCGGTGATTTTCAGCAGTTGTCCGTTTTCATCCAGTGCGCTCATAAAGCTGCGCAGATCATCAAAAGCCATCTCGACTCTCCTGTTTCGGTTGAAGGATTACTACGTGTTTAGAATTTAGAAATTGAATGCTATAACGTGACGATGTCACTTTTTGGCGATAACCCGGCCCAGCGTTTTGCACGGTGATATTCAAGGCCAAACTGGTCGAGTACGCGGGTCACGATATGGTCGGTAACATCCTGAATTGTCTCGGGATGGTTATAATAGGCTGGCATCGGCGGCACGATCGCCGCGCCCATTTGCGACAGCGCGAGCAGGTTTTCGAGGTGAATGGTGCTGAGCGGTGTTTCACGCGGAACCAACACCAGCTTGCGGTTTTCTTTCAGTACGACATCCGCTGCACGGCCGACCAACCCTTCAGCATAACCGGCGCGGATCCCGGCAAGCGTTTTCATGCTGCACGGAATAATAATCATGCCGTCGGTTTTGAATGAACCGGAGGAAATCGTGGCAGCCTGATCGGCAGAATTGTGCGTGAAATCAGCCATTTCAGCGACGTCCCGTGCGGTATAAGGCGTTTCCAGCTCAATGGTGGCTTTCGCCCATTTCGACATCACCAGGTGCGTTTCTACTCCGTCGATTTCCCGCAGTGCTTTCAGCAGCGTGACGCCCAAAGGTGCGCCCGTCGCACCGGTCATTCCCACAATCAGTCTCATGCCACCCTCACTCACGTTAGCCTTTTTGAATATATTGTTCGTATACGAACTATTTTTACCTTATACTCATTTTCAAATCCCCGCAATGGTCTGTCGCATTCGAGATCCATAGATTGCTAAGATAGGATGAAACCATAAGAAAGCCGGGAACGATGATGAGCACACAATTGAGACAGGAAGCCTTTCACTTAATGCGTAAGGTATTCCAGCAACACACCGCGAGATGGCAGCAATGCATTCCGGATCTGACCAAACCTCAGTACGCGGTATTGCGCTCAATTGCTGAAAACCCGGGCATTGAACAGGTGCAGCTGACCGACGTTGCCATCAGCAGTAAGGCCACGCTGGCGGAAATGCTTTCACGACTTGAGTCACGCGGTTTGTTAATCCGTGAGGCGGATCCGGCAGATAAACGCCGGCGTTTTATTACCCTGACCGGGGAAGGAAAAGCGGTTCTGGCCAAAACCCAGCCGCTCGGCCAGCAGGTAGACACCGAGTTTTTGGCAAGACTTTCTCCTGATGATCAACAGCATTTGGTTCGCCTGTTGAAAACGATGATGGAGGAGTAACGGAGAGTTTTATGATTGAAGAAGTCGTGTTGCTTGATGTTAAAAATCAACCGGCCGGTACCATGGATAAAGCGCTGGTGCACAACGCTCAGACGCCATTGCATCTGGCTTTTTCCTGCTACATTCACAACGATCGCGGTGAGTTACTGATCACGCGCCGCTCCCTGAACAAAATCGCGTGGCCCGGTGTCTGGACGAACTCCGCCTGCGGGCACCCGCTTCCCGGCGAATCATTGCAGGCAGCCGTTTACCGTCGATGCCAGTATGAACTGGGTTTATCGGTTGAAAAAATCACCTCGCTGATCGGGGAATTCCAGTACATCGCGACGGATGCTTCCGGGATTGTCGAGAACGAATTCTGCCCGATTTTTTCCGCATTTTGCCGTAAGACTCCCGAGCCACGCGACACGGAAGTCATGGATTATCAGTGGGTAAAACCGGAAGATTTGCTGAACAGCGTACGTGCAACACCTTGGGCATTCAGCCCGTGGATGGTGTTACAACTGGGTCAGATTACGGAGAAAAACCTGAGTCTGCTGGGGTGAACGTAAGCGCACAAAACGAACATGCTGCCAGTCAGGATCCTCTAGCAATGCCTGATACTGGCGGCGGTTTTTGGCGAAGGTTTTCAGCGTCCACAAAATAATAGAATCCCGGCTGAAAAAGCTTTTGCGAAACGTCTCACGATTTCCCGTTCCTGGCCAAAGTTCCTGCTGATGCCATGCGCGTGTAGCGGCACGTTTCACCGCCTGAAACAGCGTCCGCCCGAACGAGTAATCCACCCAGATAATCAGATCGATTTCCCGCCATTTCACGGGCTGCGTGCGTTTATAATTGCCGTCCAGCACCCAGCCTTCACTGGCGGAAAGCCTTTCGCCGAGGCGGACGAAAAACTCCTCATCCGGCGTGCCCTGCCAGTCCGGCCGCCAGAACAATGCGTCCAGTTCGATATACGGAATATTCAGCTTCTGAGAAATCCCGCGCGCCAGTGTTGATTTCCCGCTTCCGCTGGTGCCAATGACATTGATTTTCACTGAAGAATTCTCCGCTCGCTGTTTTTCTCGCCAAAAAGGGCGCGTATTCTGCCGCGAAATTAATCGGTTGTATAGCGAGGGAACGTTGAAAATGTGTTGCCACATTTAGCAGAAAACAGATTCATCCTACACACAACCTTCACATTAAATGATTATTATAGAGCTCATCTGTAGCCTGCTACAGACGATTTAAGGTTTTCCCCTTGTAACTCATTCCAATGCCCGTTTCCCCTGACGGGCATTCTTTTATCTGCAATTTACTGCAGGCTTTTACGTCCCGAAAGGTAGCGGACGCCCTGATCGCCGAACTCTTCCTCGTGCATTTCATTGGGCTGAAGATGAAAAATCTCTCCGGTGCAATAGGTTCTGATCCCGTTTTGGGTGGTGATAGTGATTTCTCCGCTGAGGATAAAAGCCATGGCTTCGAACGGGTGAGCGTGTTTTTCAAGACGGATAAGCGGTTCCCGCTCGACCAGCACCGGTTCGTCAAAACCATTATCGACGAGCAGTAGTCTGAATTCATTTTCTGTCATAGGTTCACCTGAGTATTTATGCGGACCTTCTGATAATACCAGATGGGGATTCGCTTAACAGACGGCGGGATCAGGAAGAAATAAAAACGGCCCGCAAAATTGCAGGCCGCTGAGTAATACATAGTGAACAACATTTAATAAATCAGAGTGATTTCAGCGTCCCGGCAATCACGTCTTTTGCCGGTGTCGTTGGGCGACCAATCAGTTTGCTCAATGTATGGGAATCATCAAACAGACCGCCTTTCGCCGCGCCAGTATCAGAATCTGCCAGCATATTCGCCAGCCAGTCCGGCAAACCGGCACCGATCAGTGCTTTTGCAAATTCCGCTTCCGGCAGATTGACGTAATCCACTTTTTTACCGGACTGCTTCGCGATTTCTGCGGAGAATTCAGCCAGCGTATACGCCTCATCACCGGCTAATTCGTAAACTTTACCCGCCTGATTATCAAGGGTCAGCACTGCGGCGGCCGCTTCGGCATAATCCTGACGTGCGGCAGAAGCAATACGCCCTTCGCCGACGGCACCGATAAACGCATTGTGTGCCAGTGCAGGCGCTACGCTTGCCGCGTAGTTTTCCGTATACCAGCCGTTGCGCAGCAGAACGTGAGGCACGCCGGATTCGCTCAGTGCTTTTTCCGTCGCGCGGTGTTCCACGCCCAGGCCCAGCGGGCTTTTGTCCGCGTGCAGCAGGCTGGTGTATGCCAGCAATTTAACGCCTGCGCGTTTCGCAGCGGCAATCACCGCGTTGTGTTGTGCTTCTCGCTGACCGACTTCGCTGGAAGAAATCAGCAGCAGTTTCTCAACGCCGTTAAACGCGGAATCGAGTGTTGCAGGCTGGCTGTAATCGGCCTGACGTACTTCAACACCTAAATCAGCCAGATCTTTGGCTTTTTCCGGGCTGCGCACAGCAGCAATAATCTGATTAGCTGGCACTTTCTTCAAAAGTGCGGCAATAACGAGGCGGCCCAACTGGCCGGTAGCACCGGTAATTGCAATCATTTTGTTTCTCCAAAAAGTGTTTTATTCAACATGAGGCCCGAAAGACGCTGGCTCTGAAAACATCCTATGCGATATACTAACTTTTCGTAAGTACGCACCAAAAGGTTAGTATGAAAATAATTCCTTCCGACATACCGGCAGAGCGTTTGCCTCTCACAGAACAGATCCGCCGGGGCGAAGTGCTCGACCCGAATTGCCCTTCCCGCGAAATCCTCCGGCACATTACCAGCCGCTGGGGTTTACTGATTTTGCTCGCCCTGAGCGATGAAACGCTGCGCTTCAGCGAACTGCGCCGCAAAGTCGGGGGCGTCAGTGAGAAAATGCTGGCGCAAACATTACAGTCGTTAGAAGAAGATGGCTTTGTTGACCGCCGTTCGTTCCCGGTCGTGCCGCCGCACGTTGAGTATAGTCTGACCCCGCTGGGTATTGAGGTGAAGGATCAGGTTTCCGGGCTGGCGAACTGGCTGGAATCGAATTTGCACCGCGTCATGAAGCAGCGCAGCCTGCGCGTGGTCGGGGAAAATGAGTAACAAAAAAACTTAACAAGAAGGCCAAAATTCTCACCTATCATTGATTCCACTCGCCAACTAATATCATTTCATTGATTCGATAAATGATTTTATTTTCAACAGGTGAGGTGGTTAATGTCCCAGTCTCAGACCCACAAACAGCACGTCACGCTTGTCATTACGCACAAAGTTGCGCCTGTCCGTGAAGCAGAGTACGAAACCTGGCTGAATAAAATCATGCCGCAGGCGAGTACCTTTCCGGGCCATCTGGGCGTCAACGTTATCCGTCCGAGCCGCAGCGGCGATGCCTACACCATTCTGGTCCGCTTCGACACGCTGGAAAATCTCAACGCCTGGCACAAATCAGATCTGCGCAAGCAGCTGGTGGATGAAGTCAGCCCGCTGCTTTTACAAAGCGACAGTACGGAAGTGCGCCCCGGTGCTGAATTCTGGTTCACCCCGCCCAGCGCCACGGTTCGTCCTCCGGCACGCTGGAAGCAATATCTGCTGACCCTGCTGGTGATTTACCCTTCAACGCACATCGTTCCCTGGTTTTGGGGTCTCATTTTACCGCAGCTCAAAGGCACGGAGGGCGGCCATTTACTCAATGACGCGTCCGTCGTTGCGCTGGTGGTATTCCTCTGGATGCCGATTATTACCCGAGTTTTCCATTCATGGCTGACGCGCACAACCGCGCAATGACAGGAGCTTTTCCAATGACTCGTTTTGCTTCCCTGATCTTAACCAACGGTAAATTCCATACCGTTGACCGCGAAAAACCGCTGGCGAACGCTGTGGCGATCAAAGACGGTAAATTCCTTGCCGTCGGCACAGAAAATGAAGTGATGCAGTTCGCCGATGCGGGCACGCAGGTGGTTGATTTGCAAGGTCACACAGCGGTTCCTGGTCTTAACGACTCGCACCTTCACCTGATCCGCGGCGGTCTGAATTACAATCTGGAATTACGCTGGGAAGGCGTACCTTCTCTGGCCGATGCGCTGCGGATGCTCAAAGATCAGGCCATGCGCACGCCAGGCCCGCAGTGGGTTCGCGTCGTGGGCGGCTGGACTGAATTTCAGTTCGCCGAACGCCGCATGCCCACGCTGGATGAAATCAATCAGGCTGCGCCGGATACGCCGGTTTTCATTCTGCATCTCTATGACCGCGCTCTGCTCAACCGCGCCGCGCTGAAAGTAGTCGGCTACACCAAAGACACGCCAAACCCGCCGGGCGGCGAAATTCAGCGTGACAGCAACGGCAACCCGACGGGCATGCTGATTGCCAAACCCAACGCGATGATTTTGTACTCGACGCTGGCAAAAGGGCCAAAACTGCCGCTGGAACAGCAGGTGAATTCCACACGCCAGTTTATGCGCGAACTGAACCGTCTCGGGCTGACCAGCGCCATCGATGCGGGCGGCGGCTTCCAGAACTATCCTGAGGATTATCAGATCATTGATGAACTTCATCAGAATAATCAGCTGACCGTGCGTATCGCTTACAACCTGTTTACTCAGCGCCCCCAGCATGAGCTGGATGATTTCAAACTGTGGACCGACATGCTGAAACCCGGTCAGGGCACAGATTTCTACCGTCATAACGGCGCAGGCGAAATGTTAGTGTTCTCGGCAGCGGATTTTGAAGATTTCCTGCAACCGCGCCCGGATTTACCGCCGGGTACGGAAGTGGAACTCGAGCGCGTGGTGCGTCATTTGGTCGAACACCGCTGGCCGTTCCGCCTGCACGCCACGTATGACGAATCCATCAGCCGCATGTTGGATGTGTTTGAAAAAGTGAACAGCGATATTCCGTTCAACGGCCTGCACTGGTTCTTCGATCATGCGGAAACCATCACCGAGCGGAATATTGAGCGCGTCAAAGCGCTGGGTGGCGGGATTGCGGTACAGCACCGCATGGCATTCCAGGGGGAATATTTCGCTGAACGCTACGGACTTGAAGCCACTAAACACACGCCACCGGTGGCGAAAATGTTGTCCGCCGGTTTACCGGTCGGGCTGGGCACCGATGCCACCCGCGTCGCAAGCTACAACCCATGGACCGCGCTGTACTGGCTGGTTTCCGGCCGCACGGTCGGTGGAATGGCGATGTACGATGACGACGCCAGAATCGATCGCGAAACCGCGCTGATGCTTTGGACGCAGGGCAGCTCGTGGTTCTCCAGCGAACAGGGCAAGAAAGGCCAAATCAAAGCCGGGCAACTGGCGGATCTGGCCGTGCTTTCAGAAGATTTCTTCAGCGTGCAGGAAGAACGCATAAAAGGCATTGAATCAGTGATGACGGTGGTAGACGGGAAAGTGGTGTACGCCGCAGGTGGATTCTCTCCGCTTTCACCACCCGCGATCCCGGTTCTGCCGGACTGGTCGCCGGTCACCACCGTGCCAGGGCATTACCGCTCCGCTCCCCCGCAAGGTGCCGCACGCGTCGGGCTCGTTCGTCAGGCTCACCAGTGCGTCGGCCCTTGCGGCGTGCATAAACACAGCCACGATATCGCCCGCAGATCCGATGTCCCGGTCTCAGACGACAACGCCTTCTGGGGTGCACTGGGATGTTCGTGCTTCTCTTTCTGAGGGTGTTGTTTTAGCAAATACACCCCTTCCCCTTACGGGTAAGGGGTGATTTCGTTTTAAACCTGCGGCTGCGCAATCACCGGCGGTAACCAGCTGTGATAGCCAAAAGCGCGGCGACCGACGACGATCAGCACCAGTCCTAATGCCAGCGCGAAAGCCAGAATAATGGCGATGATTTGCAGCGGCATGAAGCTGCCCGCCAGCGCCGTCACTGCCAGACCACTGACCGGCACAGAACACATATTCATCAGACCAATCAGCCCCATCGTTTTCCCCAGGTGCTCTTGTGGAATAATCTGGCTGCGTAAGGTGCGCAGGTAAACACTGAATGCACCGTCGAAGGCCATCAGTACCGCATAACCCACCAGATACATCGCGAAATCGAGTGACAAAGACATCAGCGCGCCAGACAAAATCATCCCGCAAAATGACAATGTTCCCAGCGTTGAGAGACCAAAGCGTTTGGCAATGCGCGGCACAAAGATAAACGTCACAATAGTGACCAGCGCGGCGGACGTTTGTAGTACACCAAAAAAACTTTCCGGCAGGTGGAATTCTTTCAGGATCACCGCCGCACTCACTACCAGCGCCGCCCCGTAGACCAGATTCACCACCCAGGTCAGCGCACACAGATGCAGCAGGATTTTATTCTGCTTCAGCACCTGAATCGCCGTCAGGTTCGATTCAACAATTGAGCGGAAGCTCATCTTCTCCGCAACCACCAGATCGTGGGTTTCGAGGAACAAATAGTTGATGGCCGAGATGGCAAACAGCACGGCTGCACAGGCTAAAATTGCCCCGACGCCGCCATACACCGAAATGGCCACCGCCAGTGCCGGGCCGAGCACCTGCGTGATCTGATCGACACCTTGCAGCATGGAATGTGCTTTTGGCAGCGTACTGGCCGGAATATGGCGCGGCAACAGCGCCTCAGTGGCGACAAAGTTCAGCACATAGGCGACTGACAGCAGTGCCATCATGACGGCCAGCACCGGGAACGTGGCGCTGGGATGAAAAGTCAGGGTCAGGAAGGCCACCACCATCAGTACCGAACGCCCTGCTTCTACGTTGAAGAAGATAAAGCGCGGTTTGATTCGGTCTGCCAGAAAACCAGATAGCGGGAAAAACAGAATGCGCGGCAGCCATTCGATGACGAAGGCCAGCGAAGAAAAGGTCAAAGATCCGGTGGCTTTGAGAATCGCCAACGGAACGGCAAACAGCAGGAACTGATCGCACAGTGACCCGGCAAAGCGGGAAAAGACGAAGCGTTTTAATCCAAAACGATCACTGTTCATATCATCACTATCCTTAAAAGAGTTCAGGGGCCACCGGCACCGGCAAGGTGGCCCGGTTAATATCAGGCCTGACGAAGTGTAAACAGCGAACGCGCGTACTGATCGGCAATCGTTAAATGCTCATCAAAACCCGGTTCTGCGGCACGTTGTGGCCAGAAATACTCCACCGAACCTTCGCGTGTTTTCCATGAAACCAGCTTTTTCGACGTATCCAACGGTTTCGCCGTGACCTGCATATTCACTACGTGATCCGGCAGGCTGGCGGGCAAAGTGACTTTCTCAATCACGCCTTCGTCAGCTTTAATAAAAGCAACGGCGCTCAGACCGCGGGGCTTCAGGGTGTCCGGCAGGGGTTTTAGTTTGTTCAGATGGCTGAGCACATGCAGTTCATAAGGATTGATGCCGTAAGTTCTTTCGACCAGATCCATGATGGTGTCGCCACCGGTGCGCGCCCCCACTTCAATGATTTTGATTTCATTCGTCGGGGTAATACGCGCTTCAAAGTGCGCCACTCCGTAGCGGATCCCCAGCGCATGACAGGCACGCTCGGCGATGTCGCGCAACTGCTTATTGTTACTGTGCAGCGACGGCATGCTGTGGCCCACTTCGACGAAATTTGGCTCTTCGCCCAGGTATTTGTCGGTCACGGCCATTGCCCGGTGATAGTCGCCCTGATTGATCACCTCGACGCTGACTTCCTGCCAGGCCGGGACATATTCCTCGACCTGGAAGAGGTCTTCCGGCGCAAATGATTCCCCGTTCAGTGAAATCACATCGGTCACACATTTACCGAATACTTCTTCGATTTCATCTTCACGGCTGATTTTTAATACGCCCAGGCTGCCCGCCATTTCACGAGGCTTAATCACCACCGGCAAACCAATTTCAGCGATCAGTTTTTTGAGTTCATTTAAGGTACGAAACGCCGCGAAGCGAGGCACCGGCAGGCCAGCAGCTTGCAAGATCTGCTTCATGACAAATTTGTCGCGGCAGTGGGTGATAGTCTGGCTGTCATTCCCGTAGAGCTGGTAATGCTCCGTCAGCAGGCTGGCGGCACGCACGGTGAAGTCGTTCATCGGGATAACCGCCGCAGGGGTTTCACCGGTTTCGCTTTCATGAGCCTGAACGGCACGCAGAACAGCCTCAGCATCCGCCACGTCGCCCGGCAAAAAACCGTCGAAAAATTTGATTGTCGGTGTGGTGCGATTTTTCGCCATGGTGAGTACCCGCATACCGCCTGAAGCCCGCAGGGCACCGGCCAGAACACGTTCACGTAAAGCAAATTCACCGCCAAGGATCAGAATATAGGTGTTGTTCATGTTAAAACTCCTGCAAGTCTTTAGTGGCCGTTACACTGGCCATCGGATTAAAGTTCTTTACCAATCGTCCAGCCGCCATCGATAACCAATGTTGAGCCGGTGACAAATCGCGCTTCTGGCGAGGTGAGATACATCGCCGCGTGCGCGACATCCTGAGTTTCGCCCAGCACAGGCAGGTACTGACCGCGTTGGATCTTCTCCATCTGTGCCGGATTGTCGTAATAAGGTTCGGTCAGCGGCGTGCGGATCACACCTGGCGCAATCGCATTCACCCGGATCTGGTGTTTGCCGTATTCCAGCGCCAGTTGCTTCGTCAGGCCGATCACCGCGTGTTTTGACGAGACATAGGCGGTGCGATCCGGTTCACCCATCAGCCCGGATACCGAGGCGATATTCACGGCATTGCCCGGCAAGTTATGACGAACCAGTTGCTGGCAAAAGGCACGCCCGGCAACGAAACTGGCGGTCACGTTGACGGCAAAAACTTTTTCCCACAGCGACAGCGATAACTCATCAATACGGCAGATTTCACGGGTACCGGCACAGTTGATTAAGACGTTGTTACTGCTGGCGTACTCTGCCGATTCAAAGACGGCATCAAGTCGCACGGAGTCAGTAATATCCAACTGATGGTGAAAGTAGTCAGGTTCATCGGTGAAAACAGACGGGGCACAGTCAATGCCCTCGACCACATAACCGGCTGCCAGATAGGCCGCCACCATCGACCTGCCGATCCCACTGGATGCGCCAGTGATAAAAGCTTTATGGTTCAGGCTCATGCCGCCTCTCCTTCAGTACGCTGGAACGTGACCAGGATGATGTCGCGCACGGCAGTCTCTCCGGGTTCACGGCAACCGACCGGCGTCACGGCGTGATATTTGTCGTGATTCACCACCAGCGTGTCGAACAGGTTCTCAAGGCGCAACACCCGCTCAATGTTTTTAGGGTTCGGCGCAATCAGATTGTCGCCGCCCAGCATGTTGGCGGAAGCATGGATGAGATGAACGAACACCAGGTCTTCATCATCTTTATGCAGCCACACGGGCGAGCTGTAGGCGGGAGCGTCGCACTGAGCTTCGTAGCGAAACAGATGAATGCCGACAGTCAGTTCTTCCAGCGGCCCGATACGTTCATAGGCTTCCACAAAAGCGATATCGTCTTGCAAAATTGCCTGCATCAGACGGTTCGCGGTAATATTTTCCGGCAACAAAGGATATTGTCGAATAATACCTCCGGTATCCGGATTGTATTTTTTAGTTTGCTTATAGGCTGTGAAATGACCAAAAAACAGTTTCCCCTCTGCGTCCCGACGGCATTGCGCATAGCCGCGCCAGCGGTTGCCCGGAGAATAAGGATCCAGCGTCAGACTTTCGTACGCCAGTTTTAACTTTTCCAGATCCGAAAGAAAAATATCTTTATTTCCGTAATGGGTATCAGGCAATTCCTGATAATAACTGCCGGGAATAAAAGCATATCCTCCGGCGGTAAGATGATTAGCATATTTCATATCAGACTCATTATTAATTCAGAATTCAGAGAGAATATATCGCCGTTGTGAATTCATTCCGATTATGTCCAATACACCACTTTGCTATTATTGAGCCTGCCGATAAAGCGCCCGGCCGTCAGACGACTTCCCTGACTCACACTGCTCACGCCGTGCAAATGACAGGCATTCATAAAGTAAATGTCACCGGCGTTCAGTTGGACGGATAACGACTCCACGCCCTGGAGCAAATGTGGCGGATACGGATAACCTGTGTCCATCACACCAAAGCGGGCGCGGCAAATTTCGTCCGGATCGAGATTCCACATTTTCAGTTCGCCGCCGCCCTGCGCCGCTTCCAGACAGACATTGAAAGCCGTCACCGTCATTGCATCGGCAATTTCGAAATTATCCTGAAGCGCAAACTTAAGCTGGGCGCGGTCTTCATGCGGCATCAGAGACATGACCCCGTTATCCAGCCAACGGCGGAAAGTAGCAAAACAAGCGTAAGTATTTTTATAGCGCGCCGGGCCAAAATGAATACCTTCGTTAAGGAAAATTTCTTCCAGCGTGCGGTTGAGGAACAGAGATTCTGTGGCATAAGTGTCCGTCACTGCCATCAGTTCAGCGACGCTGCCATTCACCCGATTCACTTCCGCCATATATTGTTCGCCATTACGTGAGAACTGCGTGGCGCCAATCTGGTTGGTCAGGACAAAACCGTCATCTGCCCGGTTCCCACCGCCGTTGTTATTCACCATCTGATCGAATTTTTCAGCTACATCCTGGCAAATCTGTTTATTAGCAAAATCACGGATAATATACAAAACATTACCCTGATGATGTCCATGCAGAATAATATTTTTGATAACACTGAAGTCGATATTATCAGGGCGGGTTTCTAAATAACCGAAGTTTTTCTTCACAGAACCAGACAATATCATTTCCTGCTGTTTTTCAGCCAATAGTTCACTCATGATGTTCCTGCCCAAGGATATTTAGATGTGTGTAGTAAGAATATGACCAAATTAAATTATTGCCCGGATAAAATCAGGTCTCATATGAATAAAGGCGAATACAGCATTCCACCCTGAGACCATAAATTATTATCCCGTCGCGCCTGATTCAGTTCTGAGTATTTCCCCAGATTGCGCTGGAATATTTCACCGTAGTTGCCTACCTGATGAATAATCTCGCGAATAAATTCAGGACGCAGACCCAAATTTTTGCAATTCTGCTCTGACGGATACAGGAAGGTCTTAAGATAACCCGTCGCCTCCTGGCTCATTTCATGAATATTTTTGCTGCTGACCTGCAGGTTTTCCGCTTCTATCAGCGCACGCATGATCCAGGTTACCGCTTTCAGCCACTGCGGATCATGCGAGGCAACAGCCGGTGACATGGTTTCCAGTGAGATACGATCCTGCAAGATAATGTGCGCGTCTTTATCCTTCAGCTGAGCACGTTCACCGGCCAGCAGATAGGAGTCGAGACAGTAGATATTGCATTCACCGTGTTGATAAGCCTGGCGTGCCTGAGACGGCGAATCAAACAGACTGATTTCGCAGGACAGGTTTAAATTTCCAAAATAACGCTTCAGATTTTCTTCAGTTGTAGAACCGCGCATGGCCGCTATCCGGCGCTTGCGGGTATAACTTGCCTGTTCAACCGGTTCAAGCAAATTACTGGCCGGTGTCATCAGCACTTCACCGTCAAACAGCATAGGGTGAACAAAAGTGACCTCTGATTCCGCCTCACGCTGGAAGGTAATACTGGAATTGAACGAACCCAGATCAATCACACCATCACGCAGCGCCCGGAAACGGTCACCAGACTGCAACGGCATGTAATGGATTTTTCCTGCATCGCCAAACACCGCGACCGCCACTGCCCGGGCTAAATCAATGTCGAACCCTTCCCAGCAATTCTTTATTGCGTTACGAAACGACAACCCTCTAAAACCCAGACTAACGCCAACATTTAGCACATCACGCTGGCGGATCATTTCAATTACCGTTTGGTTTGGCATAGCTAACCCATTAAATAAATTGACTATTATGGTCGATTTGCACCAGATGAACCCTCTGTTGAACATCATACGGCTTGATGCTAATTTGGCTAGATATCCCAGAAACAAAAGAGCTATGCGTGAAGAACACAAGTGAGTTAGCAGAACTGCTTCCCAGTTTGTCCGTTTTTATTCAGGTAGTTGAAAAAGGAAGCTTTTCTTCGGCAGGACGTGAGACCTCGATGGCTCCATCTTCGGTAAGCAGGATGATCGACAGGCTGGAGAAACGCCTCAATGTGGTGTTATTTACCCGCTCCACGCGGTCGGTCACGACGACCGAGGTCGGGCTGGAGATTTACCGGCAGGCGCAGGCCGTGTTATCTGCCACGCAGGCACTCTTCTCACAGGCAGACAGTTTCAGTGATACCCCTCAGGGTGTTTTACGAATTACCGCACCGAACACGCTGGGGAAAATCCTCCTTACCCCATTCCTGCCCGCTTTTTTACGCCGTTACCCTGAGATCAATGTCGAGCTGACATTGTCCGACCGGGTCAGTAATCTGGCGCAAGACGCTTACGACCTGGCACTGCGTGTCACCGAAAGCCCGCCGGAAAACATGGTGGCCCGCGCACTGATGCCGATCGATTACGTATTAGTGTGTTCCGCAGATTACGACGAAGTGCTGCCGGATTTCCCCGCCGGACTCATCAAACACAACATTTTTTTCCCTGATGAGCGGCAATTTCGCGGCGCATGGCGCTTCTGGCAAAATGAAATCATGGAAAGTGTGACGCTGGTTCCACGGCTGATGATCAATAACAGTGACGCCATGATCGACGCCATTCTGCAAGGCGTCGGCATTGCGCTGATCCCCACGTTTATCGCCAACCGGTATATCGCCAGCGGCAAATTGCGCCGCGTTTTACCTGACTGGCGCGTGGAAAACCCGCTCCCGCGCAACACCTACGCAATCACCCTGCCCAACAAACTCCTGCCGCTTAAAACGCGGGTGTTTATCGATGATTTTATGCAATGGATTAAACAGGAAGGACGGCTTTAGATCAGATTTGTGGCAGAAATACAAACGCCTGATGGGATGTTCGTGTTTTTCTTACTCGTGCCGTTTGAATGATGTGTGAAAGGCCTGCGATGCGGGCCTTTTTGCCTCTGTCTAATGTTAATTCGCCGCCAGATTCACTTTGTTCTGTTGTTGCATAAAGGTTTTGATTTCAGCCAGCGTCGAGGTGCCCTCCATCGGACCGCGCTGAGAAATCGCCAACGACCCGCTCGCATTAGCATACGCAAGAATCTCATTCACCGGATATCCCGCCAAAAACAGGCTGACGAAAGTAGCACCAAAACAATCTCCGGCACCGGTAGGATCAACCACCTTGACCGGATAACCCGCAACATGATGCTGCGTATTCTTACCATAATAACTGGCACCGCGCTGACCTCGCTTTATTACGACGTGACTGATTCCGCGTGATAACAGGCCATCGACAATCTTCTGTTCATTGCCTGTCTTGTTCTGCCCAAAATATTCCAGTTCGCCATCGCTCGGCAGGAAGAAATCGGTGTAATCCAGAATGTATTCAAATGCCTGAGACATCTCCGGAATATTCAGCATTTCTTTGCGGATGTTAGGATCAAATGACACCGTGCCGCCCTGACTTTTCACGATCTCTATCGCTTTACGCATTGCGTCGATCAATCTGAATGAAAACAGCGATGAGCCCATAATATGAAAATGTTTGCACCGTCGCAGAAGCGATTCGTCGATATGATCGGCGCTCAGTAAACCACAGGCGCTGTTGGGCATATTAAAGATGAAATCTCGCTGAGCCTGACTGCGGTAACTGACAAATGCGCTGCCGGTGGTGGCTTTTTGCAGCACAGAAATCCCCTGAACATTCACCCCGTCCCGCGCTAATCGTGCAATATTCATCTCGCCAAATGCATCACTTCCTACACAACTGAACAGCAGTGAACCAAAACCCAATTTCGCGACCTGATCGGCAAATATTGCCGGTGCTCCACTGGGATACGGCCCCCAGAATTCACCCGGAGCGGAAAATCCCTGGTTCTCTTTCTTTGCCAGAAACTCAACGAGCAGTTCCCCGATGGTACAAATGGTCACGTTCATGTGTTGATCCTTCACCTTGCAGGATGGAGAAGCGGGTTTATCCAGGTCAGACATTCATTGTTTGTGTAGCTATTTGACAGACCCACGCTCAGAAATCGGGCGTGATATTCTGCAGCGACAATTTGTGGTGTTACGACAGCATAAACATCCTTAAGCTTACCGACAGCAAAATGCGGCTCACCGTAAGCAGGGCGTCGGGCAGCCACTACGACACAACGTTCACTTACCCGCATTGCCTCACGCAGTAACTGAGCCGAATCCTTGTTAACGACATTCAGCGTGCCGTCTTCACTGATGTGATCTACCCGCAGCAAACAGCGTGATGGACGGAATTCCCCGAGTCCGCGCAGGGTCAGCTCGCCTTCGACAGTTTGCCCGTCCGTCCCCAACACACCGCCCAACAATACAACTTCGCCATTGATAAAATCCCGCGCAGGCGCGAGATGCATCAGATCGTTCACCACAAGACTGAGTTCGGCAAAATCCCCCAAAAATGGGATCGTTTTGCGCAAGACGCTGTCGCTACCCAGAAATATCCGTTCACCGTCGCTGACCAGTCTGGCCAGTTGTTTCGCAAGTTCCAGCTCGATGGCGGTATCGACTGGCTGAAAAAATGATGCTGCCGGACTGATTGCATTCCCGACTTGTTGCGCCGTGTAGATTGCCCCGCCGAACGACCGTTTCAGGTACCCCTGGTTTTCGAGATAGTTGAGATCATTGCGAATTGTCACACCAGAAACGCCCAGCTTTTCAGCCAGATCGTCCACTTTTATTTCGCCGTTTTTCCGGACAATCTCTGCGATATCCAGACGCCTTTTCAGCAGGCTGGTAGAAGGTTTGGCCACAAAAATAACCTTTTGACTGTCATGCAGGAATTTCCCGCGCTTTAACTTTCATTTTTAAACTTCCTCCCTGAGAAGTCAATTTAACGGGCCTGCCAGCGAGTAGGTTGTTCTTCGGTAGGTCATTCATTTCAGCGTGTTAGCCCTCACTTTGCCGGCCCACCAACTTACAAAACATAAGTAATTTATACGAAATTACTTTCGTTATTAAATTTAGATCTGTTTTATGCAGTGCAGATCACAATCGCTGAGCAAAATGGAGGCTACATTGCTTTCATAATGAAAGCCAAATCCGATACAAAACTTAAATATTGAAAGTAAACTTAATGGGGAGTCCGCGATGTTTATCATTTCCAGTAAAAATATGCTGCAAAAAGCACAACTGAAGGGTTATGCCGTGCCTGCGTTTAATATTCACAACCTCGAAACGTTGCAGGTCGTGGTGGAAACCGCTGCCGAAATGCGTTCACCGGTGATTGTTGCCGGCACGCCAGGAACCTTCAGCTATGCCGGAACGGGCAACATTGTGGCGATTGCCGGGGATCTGGCTCGAATCTATAACCTGCCGCTGGCCGTTCATCTCGATCATCACGAAAAGCTGACTGATATCGAATCCAAAGTCCACGCAGGCGTTCGATCTGTCATGATCGACGGCTCGCACCTGCCATTTGAAGAAAATGTCGTACTGGTCAGGCAGGTTGTGGATTTCTGTCACCGGTATGACGCCAGTGTGGAAGCCGAATTAGGTCGTCTTGGTGGTGTGGAAGATGATCTGATCGTGGATGCCCGCGACGCCCTTTATACCCAACCGGCGCAGGCGAGAGAATTTGTTGCTCTTACGGGTATTGATTCCCTGGCTGTCGCCATCGGGACCGCGCACGGTCTTTACACCGCAGAACCCAAACTGGATTTCAAACGTCTCGCAGAGATACGCGCACAGGTCGATATTCCGCTTGTTTTGCACGGAGCTTCTGGACTGCTGGAAAAAGATATCCGCCAGGCCATCAGCCTGGGCGTTTGCAAAGTGAACGTCGCTACTGAGCTGAAAATTGCCTTCTCGGACGCGCTAAAAGGTTACTTCGGCGATCACCCGCAGGCGAATGATCCCCGCCATTACATGCAACCGGCGAAGGAAGCAATGGCCGCCGTCGTGCGTAAGGTAATACACGTTTGCGGCTGCGAAGGGCAACTGTAAGGAGCACACGGTGATCTACACACTGACCCTCAATACCGCTGTTGATATGAATATTTCCAGCGGTCCCATCGTTCCGTGTGCGGTAAACCGCACACACAGCACACAATACTGCCCGAATGGCAAAGGCGTGAATGTGGCGCTGGTACTCCAGCATTTTGCACAACCCGCGCACGTTCTCGGTATTTTCGGTGGTTTTACCGGCCACTATATAGTCGATGAGCTGCGCAAAAGAAAACTCAGCGTTACGCCCGTCTGGGTCGAAGAACCCACGCGGATCAATATTTTCATTAACGACGGTGCGCAGGAATACAAGCTCGTCAACCCGGGGACATTCATAAGCAACAACTGCCAGAGACAAATTCTTCAACATTTGACGCAGTTAACAAAAGCGGATCATCTGGTGATCAGCGGGAGCTTGCCACCCGGCATTGAAAGCCATTTTTATGCAGAGATCCTCGAAATTTGCAAAACGAAAGGGATTCCGGTGATCCTGGATATCAGTCATCCCTCATTGCGCCAATTACTGGAATTCCATCCGCTTTTAATCAAACCCAATGACGACGAAGTGGCGGCCATCTTTGGTTTCAAAGTCACCGGCCACGACGACGTCAAAATAGCCCTGTGTGAAATGCACAGGCTGGGTGCCAGGAATATTTTACTGACGCTTGGCGAACGCGGGCTGTATTTCTCCGATGGCCTGGATTGCTGGTTTTGTTCCGCTCCACACATTGAACTCGTGAGTTCTGCCTGCGCCGGAGATGCCGCGCTGGCCGCCTTTCTCAGCGTGTGGTTGCAATCTGTTGATATCGGACACGCGCTGAGGCTCGCCAGTGCTACCGGTGCGGACGTCGCGGCGTCTGCTGGTCTTGGCAAACTTGCCGCCATTAAGAACCTGTTATCGCAGGTTCAGGTTGAAAAATTATAACTACCGAACCCAGAGGTCTGCCCATGAAAAAAATAATCGCGGTGACCGGATGCCCTACCGGTATAGCGCATACGTTTATGGCTGAAGAAGCACTCAAACACGCCGCCGGTAAACTTGGCGTTGAAATAAAAGTAGAAACTAACGGTGCTTCTGGTGTGGAGAATCCGATTGTTCAGGAGGATTTAATTAACATCGCCGGTGTCATCATTGCAGCAGATAAAGATGTTGATGCCGACCGGTTTAACGGATATCCGGTGATTGAAGTTCCGGTTAAAGAAGCGATCCACCATCCTTCTGACCTGATCAATAAAGTGCTCAGTGGCAGCGTACCTGTGCGTAAAGGGATTTCCACGTCTGGTACAGAGAAGCAGGAAAAAGAATCCGCCGGGCGGCAGATTTATAAACATCTGATGAGCGGGGTTTCGAACATGCTGCCGTTTGTCGTTGCTGGCGGGATCCTGATAGCCCTGTCTTTTTTGTGGGGCATTTATTCCGCGGATCCGACATCCGCGCAATATAACCCCATCGCGGCCATGTTAATGAAAATAGGTCAGCAAGCCTTCTCCATCATGGTGCCGGTATTCACGGCGTATATCGCCTGGTCGATTTCAGGCAAACCGGGACTGGTGGCTGGGTTCGTCGGCGGATTGCTTGCGAACGTTACGGGTGCGGGGTTCCTCGGCGGAATCATCGCCGGTTTTGCCGCCGGATATCTGATGTTGTGGGTGAAAGCGCTGCTGGCCGGATTACCCCGTCAGTATGAAGGGCTGAAATCGATTTTTATTATGCCGCTGACGGGCGTGCTGGTGATTGGCGTATTAATGGTATTGCTGGGCCGGCCAGTGGCCGCGGTGAATAATGGCATGATGAATTGGCTTGCGTCGTTGCAGGAAGCCAATCCGGTGCTGCTTGGGATTGTGGTCGGCGCCATGTGCTCATTCGATTTCGGTGGACCGGTCAACAAAGCCGCTTATGTCACTGGCACTGTACTGCTCGGCCAGGGTAATTACTTCTTTATGGCTGGCGTGTCAGCCGCCTGCATAACGCCACCGCTGGTCATTGCGCTGGCGACCACGTTTTTTCCCAAAGGCTTCAGTGAAGAAGAACGTGCTGCGGGCATGGTGAACTATATTCTCGGCTGCACCCATATTACGGAAGGTGCAATACCTTTTGCCGCCAAGGATCCGCTGCGGGTGATCCCGATGATGATGATTGCATCGTCCATTTCCGCCGTGCTCAGTTACAGCCTGCATATTCAGGTTCCGGCGCCGCATGGCGGATTCCTGATCCTGCCGCTGGTCAGCAAACCACTGGCCTGGGTGCTGTGTATTCTTGCCGGTTCGGCATGTGGTGCAGTCATGATGGGATGTTGGCGTCTGTGGCAAAAACGCACACAATCCACGCTTTCCACCCCTGTTAACGTTACTCAAGGAGATCAACATGCAACTTTGTGAAAAGGACATCATCTTTTGTGACGAACTGCTCGACAAAGATTCGGCACTCATTTTTATCGCCGCAAGACTGACAGAGGCGGGTTACGTGACAGCCGGTTATCTGGAAGGCATGCGGGCGCGGGAAGACCAGATATCCACGTTTTTGGGCAATGGTATTGCGATCCCGCACGGAACAACCGAAACACGAGATACCGTTTTGCACACCGGCGTAAGCGTGGTTGTGTTTCGTCAGGGTATCGCCTGGGGCGATGACAATATTGCTTACGTCGTTTTCGGTATTGCAGCGCGAACCAACGAGCATCTCGATATATTAAGGCAACTGACGCATGTTTTAAGCGATGAAAGCGTACCGGAACGAATTGTAAACGCGCAGACGCCCTCAGATATTCTCGCTCTGTTCAACGGCCGGGACACACGGGAGGATATTCCGGAGGGAGAAAACGTCCACGCAGAAGTGGCGACATTTGTCATTCGTAATCCTCATGGCCTGCATGCCCGCCCTGCTGCACTGCTGGTAAAAACAGCGAAAAAGTTTTTATGCAATATCAGGGTTCAGAACCTTGATACACAATCGGGCATTGTCGATGCTAAGAACCTGATGCGGGTAGTTTCGCTGGGTGCAAAAAACGGACACCGGCTGCGTTTCAGCGCCTGTGGTTCAGATGCCCTTTCCGCGCTGGAAAATATTGGGCTGGCCATAGGCGAAGGGCTGGGGGAAATTACAACATTGCCCGTCACGCTGCCATTACAGAACGAGAAACGTTCCTGGCTCAGTCGCCTGTTTTCCTGACCGGTTTTTTATTGAAACAGAAAATGGCCTGTAATTGCGCAGATCGGGCTGACCGTTAACATTTGACACTGGGTTGATCGGCAGCTCTGATACCGCATGCCGCCGTCTGGCAAGCTGTCGGTTTCAACCCAGAATTTTTGCATTATTAGCGGGGGACGATCAAACCGCCTTCTAACCCTCTTGTAAAGACGATCTGCCAGAGCTGGATATCGCGAGACCTGAAAGCGCCTGCACATGAATTTAAATAATAGGTAAACATCCTTTTAAACCTTTCTGAATAATTTTCTTCGATATGCATCCAGGAGGCTAGAAATCGTTCATTCCATGCCATAAGCGTTTTGTCATAATCAGGACCAAAATTATGCACATCTTCAATAACAAAATATCGCTCACTGGCCGAGGCGATATGCGCAAGAGAAGGCAGGCATCCGTTAGGGAAAATATACTTATTAATCCAGGGATCGACGTTGACCTCTGTTTTGTTAGCACCAATCGTGTGCAATAAGAAAATTCCTTCTGGTTTTAGATTTTTATCCACCACATCGAAGTAAGTCGCATAATTTTTAGGCCCTACATGCTCAAACATTCCGACAGAAACGATTCGGTCAAATTTCCTGTCAAGTTCCCTGTAATCCTGAAGCAGAATTTCGACATCAAAACTGGCGCAGCGCACTTGCGCCATTTTTTGTTGTTCAGCTGATATCGTAATCCCTGTGACTTTCGCACCATAATGTTCAGCAGCGTATGCCGCAAGCCCTCCCCAGCCGCAGCCAATATCCAGCAGGCTCATTCCTTTTTCTAACTTCAACTTCTCACAAATCAATTTAAGTTTACTTTGCTGTGCCTGATATAAATTATCTGCGTTCTTCCAGTAACCACAAGAGTATTGCATCCAGGGATCAAGCATCAGACAAAAAAGGTCATTACCAAGATCGTAGTGTTCTTTACCGACTTTCAGAGCTCCTTTTTTGGATTGAAAATTAATGAATCTGGCCCCGGCCACTCTGATCATATCTTTCAAATTATCCGGTACGCGAGATTGTAAATCGGCATTGATTATTCTAGTAAAAAAGACATCAAGCCGGTCACAATCCCACCAACCGTCCATGTAACTTTCACCCAATGCAAGCGATCCTCTTTTTAAAACACGCTTATAGAATTTTGGATTTTTGACATGAATATCATACTTCTCACCTCCATCAATTCCGATCCCCGCGTCATCAAGAAGCTCACGGCAGATTCTCTTCCATTCGTTATAGTCCTTAGGTACGATCATATTTTTTTTCATTAGCGTGCCTTTTGAATAAAACCCCTATAAAATCATGATTTCTTCTTGCAATTATAAATAAAATCCCTGGATCGCTGTGTTATCTGTTGTATTTCCCTTGTTGTTAATCCCTGCCGATAAAGATGCATAATCTTTTCTTTGTCTGACTCGACATTTTTATATCTGTCTGGATGTGACTTCAGTTTCTCCCTCTGAATGTCTACTTTTTGTTGAATAGCGCACGTAAGACGATTCAAGCTATGCAATGCCTGCTCTCTATCGTGTTTACTTAACTTTGGGTTAATTGAAATATCCTGCCAGATTGATATTGCTCTTCGTAATAGCCCCTTACTTTCCAGAGAACTAGCCTTGAACTTTAACAAATCCACACCATTCATATTTGCAACCTTATCATTTCAGTTAAAATCATTAATCTACTCATTCGCCAATAACCTCCAACGTATATAGTCATAGATCCAGTTAAAGATTAACGTATAAGGTAAGAAAATAAATATTAAACCTATTTCAACCCAAAATGCCTCAGTGACCGTTAACTCAAGTAAAAATATCGCGACAGGAGTGAGGGAAAGAACAAGTACCGCTTCAAAGATAACGGCATGCAAAACTCTGATTGGAAAGTTTCTCTCAAATAAAAACCGCTTCTGAATCCCATCAAAAATCTTATTGAATACGTAATTCCAGACCGTTGCAGTCAGAGCGGAAATGAATGATAACATCCCGGACTGTATCAAAGAAACCTTAAGACTGTAGGCGAGGAAAATGGCTATAACAACATTCCCAAGTACTTCGAAAAGAACTGCATGTAAAATTCTTTCCGGCGTACTCTTATTCAACTCCACTTTCATCTCACTGCGCCTCAAATTGCAACAATTGATTCCCATTAATACCTTAGCTTGCGGATAACATCGCAACCATGCCAGCCCCAAACGCTAAACCCACGACAGCCGTCACAACCACCACGGTGGTAACAACACCGGTACCGACAGCGGCAGCTGTTTTTCCTTTGGATATTTCTTTACGCTTAAGTGAGACGAGATCCGACAAATTAATTAGGAGTCCATCATCACTGATTAATGTTTGTGGTGTTGTTCTTTTCACAGTAAGTGTACCGTTATTTCCGTTACGCAATGAATATTGCACGATATCACCTCCGTACAAAGGTGGATCAATTTTATAATAGGTATAATCAGATGATGCAGAAGAAGTATGGACTTTTTGTTGACTCAATTCGAGTGACTTATAGCTTGAACAACTGGACACAGACAGTACTGCAATGATGACAGAAGACAGTAATAAAGTATGTTTCATAATTTCTCTGATTTAATAAAATGGCATTACTGCATGCAGATAATTAAAAAATTTATTGAAGAAAGTTCGGGTTTTAAATAATCTGTCCTTCCCCTCCCAGGCAAAGCAGTAACTGCCTGAGTTGAATTTTTCCCGCACGAAAAAAACCCGCACTGGAACATAAATAATATTCCAGCATATGCCTAAACCCCGGAGAGTAATTCATTGACAACGAAGGCCAGGACTCGTTTATTTTCTCAAACCAACTCATCAATGTTTTATCATAATCCGTACCTAAGTTATCCCAATCTTCAATTCTAAAATAAGGTTCGATTGACTGGACTAATTGCTGCCCCGACGGCAGGCACCCTTTTGGAAAAATATACTTATTTAACCAGGGGCCGACATGACTAACCAACTCTGTGCTACCTGTACTGTGTAAAAGGAAAAGACCATCAGGTTTCAAACAACGCGCAAGCGCTTTAAAAAAATTTTGATAATTTTTTAGCTCCAGATACTCAAGCGCACCGAGCGCGATAATTCGGTCAAATTTATCGTCAAGCAGATCCTGATAGTCTTCGAGCATTATCGTTATATCAAGTCCCTGACACCGCGACTGTGCAATTTTCTGCTCTTCGGTCGAATTAGTGGTGCCTTCGACATAGACATCGTAATGACGTGCACTATACTCAGCAGTTCCCCCCCAACCACAACCAATATCTAATACACGCATACCCGGCGCTAATTGAAGTTTTTCACAAATCATTTTCAATTTAGCCTCCTGAGCTTCAGCCAGCGTCGCACCCTTCCTCCAGTATCCACAGGAATATTGCATATAAGGATCGAGCATATGAGTGAAAACATCGTAACCAATATCGTATTCATTTACGAAAACACTGCCGTGGCAATCATCTGATTTTCGATTGAATATATTTTCACTTAAAACCAGCAGGATATCTCTGAAATTTCCAGGCACTGCTTCATCTAATTTATGAGCGAGAAATTTATAGATAAATATATCCAGACGATCACATTCCCACCACCCATCCATATAGCTTTCACCCAGTCCCAAAAGTCCCTGTAGCATAATGCGTTTGAAGAACCCGGGATGGCGTATTCTGATATCCCAGGGACGCGTTCCCTCTATCTGAATATCGGCTTTGTGCAGAAGGTTCTTTCCCAAAAGTGACCATGGGTCACACCGTACATGCTGAGTAACGGAAGAAAAATATTTCAAAATTTACCCGTTTAATCAATGATTTGCATAATATCCTGCGAGCAACAACTTCATCACACACAACAATTCATGGGAATTATTATTATCTATAAATGTTGTAAATGTATTATCATGACAGGACAATCTTTATCGATAAGAAGTCTAAGCAAGATGTTCTCGGGGAATCGGCAATGAAAGCCTCGGCTAAAAGAAATTGGGTTTCATCGCAGGACTATCCCATGCCCAAGGAGCGCCGTCCTGTTCATTTCCGCTCTTATTTAATTAAATCCAATACGGGCGTATTACCGCACACTCATGGATTTGCACAATTTCATTGTGCCCGAAATGGAAGTATGCGCCTTGAGACTGCCGATAATTGCTGGATTGTCCCTTCTCATTATGGAATCTGGATCCCTGCTTATATGGAGCATACCGTCTGGGCAATGGATGATGTATTCCTGGAAAGTTTGGATATCGAAACGGATGTCGTAGACGAAACGATCACCATGTGTAAAGCCGTGACCATCAGTGACGTTGCAAAAGAACTCATACATTATGCATCCGAAACAATTCCGGAGTTGTACGATGAGCATGGGAAAGATGGGAAACTGGTCAGTGTTTTGCTGGATATTATTTTTAATTTACCGCAAGTAGATTTTGTCCTTCCCTGGCCGCAAAGTCCGGCGTTAAACGAAATGTGCCGTACAATATTGGAATCCCCCGGCGCTGAGCATTTTATTGAAATCTGGTCAGCCAAAGTGGGCATGTCTACACGAAACTTTTCAAGAAAATTTAAAAAGGAAACAGGATTATCGTTTAGTCTCTGGAAACAAAAAATGCGGATATTTGAGTCTGTTATCATGCTGAAACAAAATAAAAGCGTCACGACAATAGCACTCGAAATGGGATACTCGAGTACAGCTGCATTCAGCTATTCATTCAAAAGCGTTTTAGGCGTCCCTCCCACCGAGTACTCTGTGTAATGCAGCATGCACGCTGAGATCATGTTGACCAGGATGAAATAACGGATGTGTATGAGATGAAGAGTTGAACGGTCCCCAATCCTGGCGTTTCCGGCAAACATCAGGGAGCCGTTAAATCATTAACATTGAAGGGTTTGCTACAAAAAACTATAAATCCCTAAACGTCCCCAGCCTGAACCCGCGTTCTGCAATTGCGTTTTTCAGCGATGCAGACGTCAGCACGTCCAGCTCTGCCAGTCTTGGATAGCAATATTTGCTCGCCAGGATTGTGTTATCGATAAACGAAGGATGGCACATGATTTCCACGGACTCGTCACCGCGCGCGGTAGCCTGATCCAGTGCATTCAGGAATAACGCTTCTGAAATCGCTTCGCCGTAAAACGTGCTGTCGAAACCTTGCGTGCTTTTCGCGCCGCGCAGAACAATTTCGCCTTTCCTGATTTCATCGCGGTCGATGCGTAACGCCACGCCTTGTTCTTTCGCAAAGGCTTCCACAATCGGAAATATTGGCGCAAGCAGATGCACGTGGTGATGACTGTCGATATGCGTGGGAAGACGGCCAAACAGTTCTGTAAACCTCGCAAACTGGGCTTTCAGCTCATGTTTAATCTCATCAAGCGGCAGCGTGCCCTGCTCCGCCATTTCCCAGATCCATTTTCCCAGTTCACCGTTTTCGCGCACCAGACCTGGCATCGGCGAAAGCGGTTTTCCCAACGTCAGGACAAAATGCATCCCGACGGCCAGCCCCGGATTTGCCGCACTCAGCGCCGAAGCGTGCCCGATGGTGGGCATATTCATCATCGCCGTGGTGGACGTCACGACGCCATTGTTGAACGCGTCGATAATCCCGTAGTTCTGCGCTTTGCACAGCCCGAAATCGTCGGCGTTCACAATCAGTAACTTATCCATAAGCGTCCCTTTCTAACACGCCCTCCTTTTTACGGGAGGGCGGCGGATTATTTCAGCGCTGCAATGGTGTCAGCAAAGTTTGGCAGCAGCGCTTCATGGGCGAGCAACATTTCGCGCGCCAGTATTTCGGCATCTTTATCGGAATGAATCAGCGGGCTGAGGTTCAGCGCCAGCAGGACGTCATTGAGTTTTCCGCTCAGCGCCGCCTCACTGGCCGCGATTTCAAAGCCTTTAATGGTGTAAATCAGGCCGAGCACCTTATCGTCAAAGTGCGTGACACGCGGATGCGGTTTCGCGCCGTCGCGTCCAATCGTGCAGGTCATTTCCACTGCCCAGTCAGCCGGAATATTATCAATATGGCCGTTGTGCGGGAAGTTGACGTACTGCTCGGTCTGTTTGTCGTTGTAAATCGCGCTGATCACTTCGCAGGCCGCATCGGAATAATACGCGCCGCCACGCAGTTCCAGCTCTTTCGGTTTGACGTTCAGTTCCGGGTTTTTGTACAGATCGAAGAGTTGTTTCTCGACTTTCTGCACTACGGTCGCGCGCGCTCCGCCCTTGTAGAATTCACCCATTTCAATCGCCAGCATCTCTTTCTGTTTGAAGTAATACAGCAGATACGAGCATGGCAGCAGGTTCAGCGAGCGGATCAGCCCTTCGCTGAACGGCAAATCAAAGATGTTTTTCACCGAACCGGCGGTCAGTGTCCCGGACGCCACGCCGTCAAGCAGTTCTGCAAAGCGGGATTCGCCGTTAACCAGCACATCTTTGATGAACACCATGTGGTTCAGGCCAAAGAGGTCGATCGACAAATCGTCTTCTGCTGACAGTTTCAGCACATCCTGAATAAACATTTTCATGCCAACAGGAATGTTACAGACGCCGATGAATTTTTTGAATTGGGTGTGACGGAATACCGCTTCTGTCACCATGCCCGCCGGGTTGGTAAAGTTGATGACCCAGGCGTCCGGACAGATTTCTTCGACATCTTTGATAATGTCAAAAATCACCGGAATTGTGCGTAATCCTTTGAATAATCCGCCCGCGCCGTTGGTTTCCTGGCCCAGATAGCCGTGGCTCAGCGGAATGCGTTCATCCAGCTCACGCGCCTTTAATTGCCCGACGCGCAACTGCGTGGTGACGAAATCAGCCCCAGCCAGCGCCTCACGGCGATCCAGCGTTTTGTGTATTTCAATTGACACACCCGCGCGCTCAACCATACGCACGCAGAGATCGTAAATAATATCCTGTTTGGCTTTTCCGCCTTCTACATCGACCAGCCATAATTCGGTAATCGGTAATTCATTGTAACGCTTAATAAAGCCTTCAAGTAATTCAGGGGTATAACTGCTTCCGCCACCGATGGTGACCACTTTCAGTTTTTTACGCATAGGATCTCCCGTGCAATAAGAATGCACTGTAAATTACAAAACCGATTAATATAAATGATCCATCTTTAATCTATGGACATTTAGTTAATGCTGAACAATTTCTTCCTGTAATGATTCGGCGTAAATGAAGTCAGCTTTTTGAAATTCTTAATAAACATACTCGGGCTGCTGTAACCGGACTCAAATGCAATATCGGTGACGGAGTAGTTCGTAATTTCCAGCTGCTTCTTCGCAAAATCAATACGAATTTCATTGATGATTTGCATCGGCGTTTTGCCGTAATGACGCTGCGTGGCGCGGGTCAGATATTCCTGCGACTTACCGGATAACTGCACCATATTGGTTAGAGCTTTGTCCCCGAAGCGCGATTTATCATGCATTTTCTCAACCGCCATCGTCAGCCAGCCCGGAATATCCGCTGTCACTTCCGACTCACGATGATGGCGCAGACGGTTAACGATATAAAACGTCACCATCTCAAGAAATTCGTTGAACTCGCCGTTACGAAAATTAAGGGACGCCGTGACGGACTCAATATAATTCAGAAATTCGTGGTTTATCTTATAAACCTGCGACGCAATAAACTGTGCCGGTAACAGGGCCAGATAATGTTGTTCAAAAAAAGCTTTACTGATGCCGACATTCAGTATTCTTGTCGCACCAAATTCATAAAAGCTTTGATGATTTGAACCCAGAGGAATAAAAACGAAATCTCCGCGCTCCAGCAATACCCTTTTCCCGTTGACGTTCTGGTAATACCGCCCCGTCAGCACCACGGTAAATTCGTAGTAATCATGTTCATGCAGCCCGGAAATACTCTCTACTTTGTTGTAGATGAACATGTGGAAATTTTGACCGTCGAAGAGTTGATTTTCGCGCGCTGTCTTGATTTCCATGCTCAATACCTGTGGCTGCATCCTGGATCCCTACGTTATTTTATTTTCTCATGAAGCTCAATGAGTTCTGCGATCAGTTCGCGGGCCAGCATCGATGTCATCAGATGATCCTGCGCGTGTACCAGCACCAGGCTGACTTTGGTTTTCCCTTCACCCTGATCGCCTTCAATCAGTTTGGTCTGCACCAGATGCGCCTCGTTCAGCGCCATTTTTGACTGCGCCATCACCGCGCGCGCTTGCTCAAAATCGCCCTCTTTGGCTTTTTTCAGTGCCGCGTACGCCAGGCTGCGCGCCTGTCCGGAGTTAATGATCAACCCCATCACCACTTCTTCCAGATCCTGCAATTCGGTTTCATTCTCAACAATGCTGTCTAAATCAAACATCTTTATCTCTCCTTGAAAGTCCGCTGAGTGGCGGGACATATATCGTCCCGCTTTCAGGTCAGATTAGAATTTTAGGGCCGCCGCAATGTCTTCTTCGCTTTCTTCTTCTTCAATGATCGCCTGTGCCTTGTTAGACAGAATCACGAAAGGCATGTAAACCAGCGTGGCGACACCGAGGTTGAACAAGGCGACCAGCAGAGCTGCAATGCTGCCGTTACTGTTGAAAAACGCACCCAAACCGGTCGGCATGGTCCACGGTGCAAGGTTGGTGACCGGCGGAATGATGCCCATACTGTAGGCCGCCAGCGTGATAGCGGCCAGAATCGGCTGCACCAGCACGAACGGGATGAACATCACCGGGTTCATGATAATCGGCAGACCAAACAGAATCGGTTCGTTAATCTGGAAGATGCCTGACGGCAGTGCCAGCTTCGCCACCTGACGGTGATCTGCACGGCGTGATGCAATAAAGATGGCGATAATCAGACCCAATGTAGCCCCGGAACCGCCCAACAGAATGTAGGAATCGAGCATCGGTTTGGCCCAGAAGTGGAAGGTCTTACCCGCTTCAATCGCCGCACTCACGGAACCGTATTCGGTGTACAGCGCGATGTTTTCCAATGCCCACGGGGTCATGATGCCGTTGTCGAGCGCGGTCAGCGCCAGAGAACCATGCACACCAAAGAACCACAGCAGTGAGTTGAAAATAACATACGCCCAGCCTACTACGCTTCCCATTGACGCCAGAGGCTTGGAAATGGAATCCATAATAATCTGGTGGAAGTTGTGGCCATACAATCCGAGCAACCAGGAAATCACCCCGAATATAAACAGAATAATAAAGCCTGGAATTAACGCAGAAAATGAACGTGAAACAGACGTTGGTACGCTGGCCGGTAATGTAATCACCCAGTTCCGGCGAATAACAAACGTAAACATTTCGGCAACGACCAGCCCGATCACCATCCCCGAAATAATATTCGCGCCGCCTAACCAGTTTGCGCCAACGGCATAGGCTTCACCTACGCTATAAGGTGTGACTGTCATAAATGCGGCGACGGCTAATAAACCCGCAGAAAGCGAATCGACTTTTCGCTCTTCGGCTAACGCCATCCCGATAAAGAACGGCGCCATCAGCGACATTATTCCGAGCGTACCGTTATAAACGTTAATCCCGATGGTTTTTAATCCCGCCAGTGTTTCTATGGTTGACGGATCTAAACGAACACCTAAGGAATAAAAGAAGGAACCGGCACCGAAGTTCAGGAATACGTTATTAATTAAAACGAACATAGCGCCAGCCAGTGTCAGCGGCATTAATTTGATGAAGCCATTTTTGATGGCATTAATGTGGGGCTGCTTACCTATTTTTACCGCAAACGGGAGAAGTATCTTTTCAAGTGAATCAATGGCTTTGCTCATTGGCATTTTCCTTTAAAGCCGCCTTCCGGCGGCAAGGTATGAAATTCGCTCTTTGACTGGAGTTCTCTTTGACTTAAAAATGCTAATCACTGCTAATTTAAAATTGACGCAAAAAATTGAAACTTACTGTGCTGCTGCTTTTTTGATCGCAGCAACCGCTGCTTTCAATACACCCAATCCATCAATTTTCCCGTAGAGGGCAGAATCAATCACTTCAACCGGCTTGCCCGGTAATACCTTCTTAATTTCTTCCAGCATATAACCAATTTGTGGCCCGAGAAGGATCACATCTGCTGCGTGGCCTTTTTCGGCGGCCAGCGTTTCAGGAAATGCTTCAATAATGACAGGCACTTCGTATTTCTCAGCCTGAACCTTCATTTTAGAAACCAGCAGAGAAGTGGACATTCCGGCGGAACAAAACAAATAAATGACTTTCTTTTCCATAATGAAAACCCTCGTATTCCGTATAGAGTGCAGGTCTGACAACGGATCCTTCTTTATCTGTCATTACTCAGTTTCAGCAGATAAAGGAAGATAGTTAATTGTTTCTGCTTGAGAGAAGTATACGGCATCACTTCCGGCAGGGATAATTCTGAACTTATAGAAATTGTCTCTCCTTGACCATCGCCCATGACTCCCTTCACGTTTTGGGCAAATAATTCGCGGAAATAATTAAGATCCCCGTTTACAGGGTCACTGCGACAGGCTGCTGAGGAGCAGATGAAAGGGTAAGAATTTTCCTTCTAAAATTGATATCTGTCTGATAACAGCGTTTTAACACTTTGGGTCTATCGTCCCTCATTTTCTTGTGAGAAACTCCTAATGATTGCGCAAACATTCGTAGTTTGAACTTGCAAACCAGTGAGCAATACATTGAATACTATAATAAAGAATCACACAGGTCGTTCCCGTACGGCCACGCTTGAAGATGTCGCCAGAGAAGCCGGTCTTTCACCGATGACGGTCAGCCGGGCGCTGAATAATCCCAAGGTTGTGCGCCCAGCAACCATCGCCAGAGTCATGGAAGCCGTGAACGTGACCGGGTATATCCCCAATATGCTGGCAGGCGGGCTGGCGACCAGCCGCACGAAGCTGATCGCTGTGGTTGTGCCGCAGATTAACAACAATATGTTTGTCGATACCGTTCAGGCGATCAGCGATGAACTGGGAGCACGCGGCTACCATATGTTGCTGTGTATTGTCGGTTACGAGCCGGACGCAGAAACAGAGATTGTCGCCACCCTGCTCTCACGCCGTCCGGACGGCATCGTTTTGACCGGTATTCATCATTCGTCAGATCTGAAAAGAATTATCCTCAACGCCAATATTCCTGTCGTGGAAATCTGGGATTTAACCCCGACGCCGATTGATATGCTGATAGGGTTTTCCCATGAAAAAGTCGGCAATGCGATTGGCGAATACTTCCGTGAGAAAGGCTTCACACGTTTTGGTTTTATCTGTGCTTCGGACCGCCGTGCCGTGGTGCGCAAGAATGGCGCAATCTCCATATTACGCACACAACCCGGCACGGAAATCCGTGAAATGATGGTGTCGCTGCCTGCCAATATGGAAGTCGGACGCATAGCGCTGAAAGAGATGATTTCCGGCGGTGAGCGTTTCGATGCGATCATTTGCAGTTCCGACACGCTGGCGCAAGGGGTGATCATGGAGGCGGAAGCGCAAGGCCTGCGCGTGCCCGACGATTTTTCCGTGATTGGTTTTGCGGATTTAAATTTTGCGGCCCATAACCGGCCTTCGATCACGACTGTCAGCGTAGATAAGTGGGAGCTGGGGATCAAAGCGGCCAGTATGCTGGCGGACAGAATTGAAGGAATTAAGGTTGAAGAACCGATTGTGGATACAGGGTACAGGTTGGTGATCAGGGAATCCGCTTAATTTTTGGGCTCGCCGCCCAAAAGGGCTTAAAGGTCAAAACCGTTTTGCTTTGCTCCTCCCCCTGCGAAGGGGGAAGGAGGAAAAACACCGGCATCAATCTTTCGAATTACATAGTTTCTGGCCGCTTTCAAAACGGCGTCGGGTAAGTAGTGAGAAGCGGCGGCGAACCCAAGGTCTTGGTATTGACCTTAAATATAAACGTTAACTTTATTCCATTTCCCAAATGTTATAAATGTTAGCTAACATTACTCTCAACAAATAACATTAACTTTCCTTCCGGAATTATATTGACCTAAATTTAACCGGAATTACCCGGCGTTATTCTTTGATAAGAAATGCTAAATACCCGCAACTACACATCCAAACCAAATAATCACAACTCACTGTTTTATAAAAAATTTAAACTCACAATTGATATATGGAAACATAAGAAATATCTCCTCCTCACATTCATTGTGGAAATTAGTCATTTATTTTAAATGTAGCGGTGATATTATAAATTTGTACCCCAAAATAATAACAATTAACCCAAACTTAACATCAGGCATGTGAGAGTCGTCATTCTATGCTCCTTCAAAAGAAAACTACCCGTCGCAAGTTTTTACTTGGGTCGCTGATGGCGTTGCCCGTCGGCACCATCATGATGAAAGGGTTGTCCGCGGCGCAGGCTGCTGAAATGGCCGCCCCGGATTTACTCGATTATAAACCCGTGTTTTTCAGCGCGGATGAGTGGCAGTTTATTATGGCCGCCGCTGACCGTCTGATCCCCGCAGGAGGCAAAGGGAAAGCGCCCGGCGCGCTCGAAACCAACGTGCCGATTTTTATCGATCAGCAAATGCATGGCGATTTCGGCGAAGAGATCTATATGCAGGGGCCGTTTAACGTTCACGCGCCCGCGACCATGGGGTATCAGATCCCCTTCCGTCCTCAGCAAATCTACAAAACCGGTATTCGCCTGGCGAACAGCTGGTGTCAGCAAAATCATCAGAAAGACTTCCACGCGCTCTCCGATCAGGACAAAGACAACGCCCTGACGCAGCTCCAGAAAAACGGCATCCGTTTTGCCGATATGGGCGAAGAGAACCTGGTCGCGTCGCAATTCTTCGGGGAACTGCTTTCCGATACCAAACATGGCTATCTGGCAGATCCGATTTATGGCGGCAACAAAGGCATGAAAGCGTGGATTGCCATCGGATTCCCCGGAGCACGCGCCAGCTTTACGGAGTGGGTGAAACAACACAACGTCCCTTATCCGCTGGGGCCGGTGAGCCTGCAAGGTGCCCGCGCCTGAGCGCCGGACGCTATTTCCGTTTTCTGATGACTGACAGGATTAAAGATGGCACAAGTAATTAAACCAGAAGTCGACGTCGTCGTCGTCGGCCTCGGCTGGGCGGGCTCGCTGATGAGTATCGAGCTGGCAATGGCCGGTCTGACCGTGCGCGCACTTGAACGCGGCGGTGACCGCGGGTATGAAGAATTCGCTTACCCGAAACCGGCGGATGAATACGCCTACGCCGTACGTAACAAAGTGATGGCGACGCCTGCCGAAGCGGCGGTGACCGTGCGTTACAACATGAGCGAAACCGCGCTGCCAACCCGTAAATGGGGCGCATTTGCGCCGGGTACGGGCGTTGGCGGTTCCGGTCTGCACTGGACGGCCGTTCTTATCCGCCCTACACCGACCGATTTAAAGCTCAAAACGTATGCCGATGAGGCGTATAAACCGGGCATTCTGCAGGAAGACATGCGGATCATGGATTTCCCGTTCACCTGGGATGAAATCGAGCCGTATTACACCAAATTTGAGCACATTTGCGGGCAGTCGGGCAAAACCGGCAACCTGCGCGGCCAGATTATGGAAGGCGGCGACCCGTTCGAAGGGCCACGCTCAGAGCCGTATCCATTGCCTGCGCTGGAAGATACGCTCAACAGCAGCATGTTTGCCGAAGTGGCAAAAAAAATGGGTTATCACCCGTTCCCGAACCCGTCTGCCTGTGTGTCCCGCGCCTGGACCAACCCGTACGGCAACCAGATCGCACCGTGTAACTACTGCGGCTATTGCAGTAAATATCCGTGCCTGAACTACTCAAAAGCTTCGCCGCAGACGGCCGTCATGGACGCACTGAAACGCATGAACAACTTCTCTTACGAAGTCCACGCCAACGTGCTGAAAGTCGAATTGCATGACGACAAGAAAACCGCCAAAGGCGTGATCTACAGGGATGCGCAGGGCAACGAATGCTTCCAGCCTGCGAAAATTGTGGTGCTGAGCAGCTTCCAGTTCTGTAACGTCCGCCTGATGCTGCTTTCCGGGATCGGCAAACCCTACAACCCGATCACCGAAGAAGGCGTGATTGGCCGTAACTACGCGTTCCTGAGCAACGGCGGCTCCACGCTGTTCTTCAAAGACAAAAACTTCAACCCGTTCGCCACCGCGGGCGCCACCGGCCAGATGATCAACGACATCTCTCCGGGCAACTTCGACGGCCCTGCTCTGGGCTTTATCGGCGGCGCGAAAATCCACAGTTCTCAGGCCACCGGCACGCCAATCAGTACGTCTCTGCCAAAAGGCACGCCGGCGTGGGGCACGGGCTGGAAAGAAGGTATGGAAGAGTGGTACGGCCATTCGATGAAAATCAGCATCACCACCACCTGCCAGTCTTATCGCGATATTTATCTGGATCTCGATCCGAACTACAAAGATGAATACGGCTATCCGCTGCTGCGTATGACCTTCGACTGGAAACAGAACGAACTCAAACTTCAGCAATATCTGAAAGGGATCGTGGGCAATATCACCAAAGAGCTGAACCCGGACAGCTACAGCGAAAGCTTCCTGCCGATGGACGCACACTTTGACCTGACCAAATACGTTTCGACGCACAACGTCGGCGGCGCGGTCATGGGCGATAACCCGAAAACCTCCGCGCTGAACAAATTCCTGCAAAGCTGGGATGTGCATAACGTCTTTGTGCCGGGCGGCAATGCGTTCCCGCAGAACTTCCAGGCGAACCCGACGGATACCATCGGCGCCATCACGCTGATGGCCGCGCAGGCGATTAAAGATCAGTATCTGAAAAATCCTGGTCCACTGGTACAGGCATAAGCGGAGATGAACAGGATGAAACTTAAAAGTTTATTTATCGCGAACGCCCTGCTGCTGGGCACCGGGCTGATGGCAAATGCGCAGGCGGCGGATGATGCTAATAACGCGCAGCTCATCAAACAGGGCGAGTACGTCGCGCGTCTGGGTGACTGCGGTGCGTGCCATACGGTGGCGGGTAAACCGGAGTTTTCCGGCGGCCTGGCGATTAATTCAAATCTGGGGACCATTTATTCGACGAATATTACGCCGGATAAAGAACACGGGATCGGCGTTTATACGGAATCGCAATTCTCGGACGCCGTGCGTAAAGGCGTGCTGCCGGATGGCACCCGTTTGTACCCGGCGATGCCGTATCCGGATTACGCCAAAATCAACGATGAAGATATGCACGCGCTTTACGTCTACTTCATGCAGGGCGTGAAACCGAGTGCTGAACAGCCGCCGGAAACAGACCTGAGTTTCCCGTTCAGCCAGCGCTGGGGCATGCGTTTCTGGAACTGGGCATTCGCGTCGGATAAACCGTTCCAGCCGATTGGCGCCGCGTCCGCTGAAGTGAACCGTGGCGCGTATCTGGTCGAAAGCCTCGGACACTGCGGCAGTTGCCACACGCCGCGCGGTCTGGGGATGAATGAGAAGGCGCTGGACAGCAGTGACTCCGATTTCCTCGCGGGCGGCAGTCTGAATAACTGGGACGTTCCGTCGCTGCGCGGCGTGGCGCACTGGGATCAGCAGGAAATCGTTGATTATCTGGGCAAAGGGCGCAACGACAAAGCGGCCGTTGGCGGTGAAATGACGTCAGTGGTGGAGAACAGCACCGCGCACATGACCGATGAAGATCTGAAAGCCATTGCCGCGTACATCAAGTTCCTGGGCGGCAATCCGCCGGTTCCGGCACCGGAAACGCAGAAAACCAGCGCGACCGAAGCCAGACTAACAGCGGCGAAAAACCTCAGTGAAGGCGAGCGTTTGTATCTGGATAACTGCGGTGCCTGCCACTTTGTGACCGGCAAAGGCGCACCGGGCGTGTTCCCGCAGCTGGATCAGGCAACGATTGTGAATGCTAAAGATCCGACTGGCCTGATCCACACGATCCTCGCCGGTGCCCAGCAACCGTCAACTGCACGCGCACCGTCAACACTGGTGATGCCGGGCTTTGCGGGCCGTCTGACCGATGAAGAAGCGGCGCAGTTGTCGACCTTTATCCGTCAGGGCTGGAGCAACAACGCACCCGCGGTAACAGCGAAAGACGTCAGTGAAGTCAGAAAAACGCTGACCCACTAATTTCGTTGCCCGCCAGATATCGCGTTTCAAATCAAAACGGCTTTCCTGCGGGAAGGCCGTTTTTTGTGTCTGAAGTTTGTGATTTACATCACGGAAAAGTGATCTGGTTTTGAACACCAAAACTGTGACTCCCTCCCATCCCCCATTCCTAAAAATTCTCTATCATAAACTCCAGGTTGTACATGATTGTCTATAGACAACTCTAAACGTTCAGGTGCGCGCCATGAAAATGTTGAGTAAAAATTCACAAACGCCGTTGTACCAGCAAGTTGTGGAGTGGATTAGAGAAAGCATTTATAGCGGTGAACTGGTCGAAGATGACCGGATCCCCTCTGAGTACCAGATCATGGATATGCTGGAGGTCAGCCGGGGAACCGTTAAGAAAGCTGTTAATCAGTTAGTCCGCGAAGGCGTTTTGGTTCAGGTTCAGGGCAAAGGAACCTTCGTGAAGAAGGAAAATGTCGCATATCCGTTAGGTGAAGGATTGCTCTCTTTTGCGGAAGCTCTGGCAAGCCAGAAGATAAACTTTACTACCAGCGTCATCACTTCCCGGCTGGAGCCCGCTAACCGCTTTGTGGCAGAAAAACTGCGTATCAAACCAGGGCAGGATATCTTATTTCTTGAACGCCTTCGATCAATCGGCGATGAAAAAGTCATGCTGATTGAGAACCGTATTAATATTGAGCTTTGCCCCGGAATTATTGATATTAATTTCACAAAAGAAAATTTATTTCCAACAATTGAAAGATTGTCTGATAAGAAAATAAGTTTTTCTGAAAGTCGCTATGCCGCCAGGCTTATTGGCAATGAGAGGGGGCATTATCTTGATATTGGTGATGATGCACCTGTTCTTCATCTGGAACAACTGGTCTTTTTCTCAAGAGAATTGCCCGTTGAATTCGGTAATGTCTGGTTAAAAGGCAATAAATATTATCTTGGCACTATTTTGCAGCGCCGGGAAGCAAACTAGAAAAGGGGAAATTATGCAGGGTATTAATTTTCACCGTCATTATGTTCAACACCTTACAAGAGAGGTGAGTCAAAATGACATTATCAGTGCTCTTGCCAGGCCATTAATTAATGATGGGATGGTCGTTCCTGATTTTACAGAACACGTCATTGCACGAGAACGAGATTTTCCGACAGGTTTGCCGGTGGAACCTGTCGGGGTGGCCATTCCACATACTGACCATAAACATGTTCGTCAGAACGCAATCAGTATCGGAATACTGGCTGAACCCGTCAGTTTCGAAGACATGGGCGGAGAGACGGATCCTGTCCCTGTCCGGGTGGTGTTCTTGCTTGCTTTAAGTGAGAGCAATAAACAGCTCAATGTTCTTGGTTGGGTTATGGATATCATACAGGACGGGAATTTTATGCAGGAACTACTTGTCATGAATGCTGAGGATATCTTTCAGTCTATTTACAAAAAATTATCTGACAGAGGTGAATTATGAGTCAAATGATACTGTTCGTTTGTGCAACAGGTATTGCAACCTCCACGGCAGTAGCGGAAAAAGTCATGGAGTATTGTAAAGAAAATGGACTTAGCGTTAATTATTCTCAGACAAATGTCGCTTCGCTACCGAATAATACTGACGGGGCCACACTGATTGTTTCGACAACTAAGGTGCCTTATGAACTGGATATTCCTGTCGTTAATGGTTTGCCGATAATTACCGGTGTGGGCGAAGATAAAGTGCTTGAAAGAATTGTTTCTATTCTCAAAGACCAGAACTGATTTTATAAATAATAATCCACATAGATATTCCCAGGCGCTAACGCGAAGTCTGGTTATGTCTGAAGAAGAGGTAAAATATGAATGATATAGCGCATACCCTCTATACCGTTGTGCAATATGTATTAGGTTTTGGTCCAACAGTGTTATTACCACTGGTTCTATTTTTTCTTGCCTTATTTTTCAAAGTCAAACCTGCAAAAGCACTTCGGTCTTCGTTAATTGTCGGAATAGGCTTTGTCGGAATTTATGCCATCTTTGACATTCTTACCAGCAACGTAGGCCCGGCGGCACAGGCAATGGTTGAACGAACGGGTATCAGTCTTCCTGTTGTCGATTTGGGGTGGCCGCCATTAGCTGCAATTACCTGGGGATCTCCAATCGCTCCCTTTGTCATTCCACTGACAATGCTGATTAACGTCGCCATGTTGGCACTCAACAAAACCCGGACTGTCGATGTGGACATGTGGAATTACTGGCACTTTGCTTTAGCAGGAACGCTGGTTTACTACAGCACAGGGAGTTTTGTTCTTGGGCTATCTGCTGCTGGTGTTGCAGCAATCGTGGTCCTTAAACTGGCAGACTGGTCAGCACCCTTAGTGGCGAAGTACTTTGGTCTGGAAGGTATTTCTCTTCCGACTCTGTCGTCCGTTGTCTTCTTTCCCGTGGGGCTGTTGTTTGACAAAATCATTGACAAGATCCCCGGGCTTAACCGCATTCACATTGATCCTGAGAATGTGCAGAAAAAGTTGGGCATCTTTGGTGAACCCATGATGGTTGGGACAATCCTGGGTCTCCTGCTGGGTATTATTGCCGGATATGACTTTAAGCATGTCCTGCTTTTGGGCATCAGTATCGGCGGTGTCATGTTCATTCTTCCCCGTATGGTACGCATTCTGATGGAAGGCTTGCTGCCTCTGTCTGAAGCCATCAAGAAATATCTGAATGCCCGATATCCGGGCCGTGACGATCTGTTTATCGGGCTGGATATTGCGGTAGCAGTAGGGAATCCGGCGATTATTTCGACCGCCCTGATCTTAACGCCAATCTCTGTCTTCATTGCTTTTCTTCTTCCTGGCAATAAAGTTCTGCCGTTGGGTGATCTCGCAAACCTGGCTGTAATGGCTTCAATGATTGTACTGGCGTGTCGTGGCAATATTTTCCGAGCGGTGATTACTGCCATTCCGGTCATCGTTGCCGATTTGTGGATTGCGACCAAAATTGCGCCATTTATTACGGGCATGGCAAAAGACGTTAATTTCAAGATGGCAGAAGGATCGAGCGGGCAGGTCTCAAGTTTTCTTGACGGGGGTAACCCTTTCCGCTTCTGGCTGCTTGAGATCTTCAACGGAAATATCATTGCGCTCGGTCTGGTCCCGGTGATTGCACTGCTTATCTATGGTGTCTTTCGTCTGACAAAAGGAACGGTTTATGCCTGATTATCACGCAGCGCTTGTCATCGATATTGGCACAACCAACTGCAAAGTCAGCTGCTATTCCTGTCATGACGCAACAGTGCTGGAAGTCCGCAAATTTCCAACCCCCAAGAAGGAATTGCAACCCGGAGAGGTAGATTTCGATATCGAAGAGTTGTGGCAAGCATTGCGACGGATAATGGCTGGACTCGTCACTTGTTCGCCGTTTCCGGTGACCCAGATCAGCATTGCGAGTTTTGGTGAGTCAGGTGTGTTTGTGGATAAAAACGGAACCATCCTGACGCCGATGCTGGCCTGGTATGACCGGCGAGGCGAATCCTATCTCGCCTCGCTGAGCGAAACTGAAACCAGAGAATTGTACGCAATAACGGGCCTGCCGCCTCACAGCAACTACTCGGCGTTCAAAATGCGCTGGTTACTTGACCACTGTTCACTGCATGAACGCAAAGACATCTGCTGGTTACATGCCCCGGAAGTCTTGTTATTACGGCTGACGGGTGAGAGAAAAACGGAAATCTCTCTGGCCAGCAGAACATTATGTCTGGACGTTACCCGCCGAAGCTGGTCGCGCAAAGCGGCGGCGATACTCGGCGTCCCTTTCGATGTCCTCGCTCCGTTGATTACGCCAGATCAAGTGGCCGGATGGGTTACGCCAGCGCTCAGAAATGATCTGGGGATTTCTCATGAGGTAAAAGTCACACTCGCGGGTCACGATCACATGGTGGGGGCGCGTGCATTGCAGATGCAGCCCGGTGATATTCTGAACTCAACAGGGACGACAGAGGGTATTCTTTTGCTGAATACTCAACCGACTCTTCATTCACATGCGAGAAGGGATAAGTTGGCTAATGGTTGTTATTCGGCAGACGGATCCTTTACGCTTTTTGCTTCCCTCCCGGTCGGTGGCTATGCGTTCGAATGGGTACAAAAAACGTTTCGTTTAACCGATGAGGAAATGTGCAGTGCCCTGGAAAAGGCAAGGGATGACTACCTTCGGCCTTCCTGGTCTGCCGATCAGGTCCCCGTGTTTATTCCCCATTTACGGGGATCTGGTTCGCCAAATAAAAATCGTCATGCGCGAGGCCTGATGTATGGCCTGACAGATTCATTGCCGCCGGAAACTCTCCTTGAAAGCGTGTTTATCGGTCTGGTAATGGAATTCGCACAGTGTTACGAGTGCTTTAACCTACCCGTGGGTAAACCCGTTAAGGTTATTGGCCCGGCAGTGAAAAACCCTTACTGGTTGCAATTGAAAGCTGACGTTTTGCAGTGCCCTGTCGAGGCCATCGCTTTTGATGAAGCCGTCTCCGTCGGGGCTTTATTAATAGCGTGTCCCGAGGTGGCACTTCCGCCAATAACACTAACCGCGCGCTATGTTCCTGATCCGAATCGTTCGGCTAAGTTAAAAATATTTCAGCGGCAATGGTTGTCTTTTTATCGATTTAAATTACAGCATGAGGGAGTAAATACTGAAAATCCCTGTGAAAACGAAGTCGTTCGCTAATTAATTAATCCTTATTTCTAAAAAACATTAGGAGTTAATATGCCTTTAGTTAATGGTAGGATCTTACTCGATTATATCCAGGAAAAGCGTGTCTTGGCTGGTGCATTTAATACGACAAATCTGGAAACGACAATTTCAATTCTTAATGCGATAGAGCGTTCTGGATTGCCTAATTTCATTCAAATAGCACCAACTAATGCTCAGCTTTCGGGTTATGACTATATTTATGAAATCGTTAAGCGACATGCAGATAAAATGGATGTCCCTGTTAGTCTGCATCTGGATCACGGAAAAACGTTTGAAGATGTTAAACAAGCTGTCAGAGCAGGCTTTACCTCGGTAATGATTGATGGTGCGGCGCTGCCTTTTGAAGAAAATATTGCGTTTACCCGTGAAGCCGTCGATTTCTGTAAATTATTTGGTGTCCCGGTTGAAGCGGAGCTGGGGGCTATTCTTGGCAAAGAAGATGACCATGTCAGCGAGGCTGATTGCAAAACTGAACCGGAGAAAGTTCTGCGTTTCGTTGAGGAAACAGGCTGCGATATGCTGGCCGTCTCGATTGGAAATGTACATGGACTGGACGATGTTCCACGAATTGATATCCCGCTGTTGCAACATATCGCAGCTTTAAGTCCGGTTCCTCTGGTTATTCATGGTGGCTCAGGTATTGATGCAGATATTCTGAGAAGCTTTATTAATTATAAAGTTTCTAAGGTTAATATTGCGAGTGACTTGCGAAAGGCATTTATAACTTCTGTCGGCAAAGCTTGGGAAAATAATAATAATGAAGCCAATCTGGCTGGCGTAATGGCCAAAGCGAAACAGGCTGTTGAAAATGATGTTTATTCCAAAATCCAGATGATGAATAAACACCATCCGGCGTTGCGAAAAGTATCCTAAGGAGCAGAGATGATCAGACAAAAAGTGCGTGTTATTAACAGCACAGGTTTACATGCTCGCCCGGCGGCCACCCTGACAAAAATCGTCAAGAAATACCAGTCATCACTGATCCTGGTGAGCAATGATAAAGAAATACCTGTTAAAGGAATGATGAGTATTCTGGGTGCGGGCGTGAAGGGAAATACAATGATTGATTTAATTTGTGATGGCCAGGATGAGCTGGCATTTATGAATGAATTGAAAATCGCTTTCGCTGAAGGTTTTGGTGAACCCGGCTAGTGAAATGAAAAACTAATAAGCGATACGGGGGATAATAAAAACTTCCCGTATCGCTTATCACTGTGGTTAACAGACGGCGACTCACAATAATATGAAGATGAAATCCCGGATGTTTTGCTGGTCGGCCATTGAAATCAGCCCGCCGCTGTTTCATGCAGATGCCGCCACAGGATTTTGCCCTGCGCGTCCACGCTGAATACCACCGTTGAATAACGCAGCGTCGCCGCCTGCCCCGGCAATTGCTGGCGCTCCTGATACGTCACTACGGCGGACATTTCACTTTCCGCAATTAACTCTGGCTGCTCAACCTGAATCTCCAGCCCGGATTTCGCCCCGTGCTGCGCCGTGAAAAATGCGCGTAACGCCGCATAATCCAGCCGGTGGCCGGTCAGCGTCACCATCGAATAATCTGCGCTAAACCGCGCCAGCAATTCATCACAAATTGTCTGCGGAGAATTTTCATCGCCCAGCCACATCCGGATAAGTTCATGTGCATCAAACACCTCTTTCACAAAACGGTTCATTTTTTCTCCTGTTGTTTTCATTCCTGCACCACCGCCCCGCGCGGTAATCTCAGACAAAATATGACCGGAAGCAGCACGCTCGCCGCCGCCAGCCAGAAGCTCACTTCGTAGGCACATTGCGGCTGCAGATGCGCCTGTAACAGATTGAGCAGGACGCTGATGACCGTCACGCCAAGGCAAAAACTCAGCTGGCGGTTGATGTTCCACAACGCGCTGGCGTCAGCAAGCTGCGGCGCGGCGATGTGTAAAAACGCGCAGCTCTGCGCCGTGCTGCTGCACAAACTGCTGCCGAACCCCATCAGCGTGAACGCCGCCACCGCCAGCCACGCCGGATAAACGGTCATGCACGCCAGCAGCACAATTCCGCACCCCTGAACCAGACATCCGGGGATAAACAACGCGCGCGGGCCGGTGCGGTTAAACACTTTGCCGGTTAACCCGATAGCCGCAAACGACGCCACCGACCACGGCACCATCAGTCCGCCCGCCTGCGCGGCGGAAAACTGCATTTCATCCTGCAAATACAGCATCGCAATCAGGCTCACGCCGGTAAAAATGCCGGGGATACACTGGTAAATTATCATCGCGGTGCGCAGCAGCGGCTCCCTGATCAGCCGCAGATCCAGCAGCGGATTATGTCGCCTGCGCGCATCACGAACGAAAGCATAAAGACACGCCACACCCGCCAGCAATAACGCGCTTCCCGCGGTCATTTCGCTGGGCTCCCCCAGACGGGTCAGGCCGGATAAAATTAGCGTCAGCCCGAGACTGGCCAGTAAAAAACCGCGCAGGTCAAAACGCACCGCAGGTTCAGCCGGAATCTCGCGCAGCCAGCACAATGCAAGGATCCACGCGAGCAGCGCCAGCGGTAAACTGGCGACAAAAACCCAGCGCCAGTTCAGATGATCCACGATGATGCCACCCGCCAAGGGCGATAACGCCGGTGCCAGCAGGCCAACCAGCATGATCACCGCTGAAAGCCGCGCCCGTTCGTGGCTGCGATAAAGTGCGTACGCCAGTGTTTGCCCGACGGGGATCAGCAGGCCGCCGCCGAGTCCCTGCACAATCCGCCAGACAGTCAGCGACGTCAGGCTTTCCGCGCCCGCAGCGCCAACCGACGCCAACATAAAAATCGCCAGCGACACGGTGAATACGCGACGCGCACCCAGCCGTGAAGCCAACCAGCGGCTGGGCGGGATCACCAGCGTCAGCCCGAGAATATACCCGGAACTGACCCAGGCCAGCGCACTGACCGGTGCGTCAAAATGCCGGGCGATGCCGGGATACGCCACGTTGGCGATAAACATGTTGATCAAATCAACAAAAAATCCCAGCAGATACACAATGGCCACACGCGTGCGGTACTGCATTTGATTCTCTCCTTCACCCTGAATGGCGGGCAATGTAACGGAGAAAGGGTGGATGATATACGGGCGGGTTGCCGCTACACTGTCAAAATATTTTTGACAATAAAGGCTTCGGAATGCTGAATTTACAACGTCTGGAGATTTTCGTGGCGGTGGTGACGGCGGGGAGTTTTACCGGCGCGGCCGCAACCCTCGGGCTGACCAAGGCGGTGGTCAGTTTCAACGTTAAACAGCTGGAAAATGAAACCGGCGTCGCGCTGCTGACCCGCAGCACGCGGCGTCTGGCGCTGACTGATTCCGGCGAACGCTTTTACGAACGTTGCCGGATTTTATTGCAGGATGCAGAATCGGTGCTTGACGATGTACGGCGTGATCACGGCGGGCTGAGCGGTCAGTTACGCATCACCAGTACACCGGAATACGGCGCGCGCGTGGTGGTTCCGGCGCTGGCCGCGTTTGCGGCGTTGCACCCGCAATTGCGCATTCAGCATGTCGCCTCATCGCATCATGATGACCTGATTTCAGGCCGGTTCGATCTGGCGATCCGCCTCGGTCAGCTGGCAGATTCCAGCCATCACGCCGCCACGCTGGGCAGTTTTGGCATACTGCCGGTGGCGTCTCCGGCGTTTTTACGCAGGCACGGCGACATCGGTAATCTGCAACAGCTGGCACAAGTAAAGTGGATTGCCCACAGCCGTCTGCCGTGGCCGGTGAGCTGGCCCGTGACGTCACCGCAGGGAAAACAAACGCTGTTTCGCGTAACCACACCGCCGGTCATAACTGCCGATAATGCCTCATCGCTGCTGGCGTTCACCCTGCACGGCACCGGAGTCGCATTGCTGCCGGACTGGCTGGTTCAGCTGGAAATCGACGCGGGCCGCCTGCGCCATTTGCTTCCCGATCATCGTTTTCCGCCGCAGGGAATTTTTGCGCTCTACCCCAACACCCGCCACGTTCCCGAGAAAGTACGGCGGTTTATTGATTTCCTGAAGTGTCAGATAAATCCAGAATAAGTGAAAGAAATCTCTGATAATTGCCTCGCAGGATTAACTTACATTCTGTTCAGGATTAGAATCCGCTTCCGCCGTAAACCGGTTGCTTTTGCTCGTTGTCATATCGGTTCGGAATAGCATTCCCGCAGGGAAGGATGGATCCTTAATGGTTAAAAAAAGTGCATTACTTATTTTGTTATTCCCAATGATCGCCTTCGCGAATCATTCACACACCCGTGAAGTCACCGTGGCGCAAGCCAAAACACTGCGCGACGACGCACGGGTGATGCTGACAGGAAAAATCATCAGCTACGCCGGAGACGACGACCGCTACTGGTTCCAGGACAGTACGGGCAAAATCCGCATCGACGTGGACGATGATGACGACGACGATGAACGCAGATTAATCGGCAAAACCGTGCATATTATCGGTGATGTGGATAAAGATGGTGGCCGTGTCGAAATCGATGTCGACCACGTTGTAGTCGGTAACTAATTTCCCCTCACATCTGTAACCCGCGTATTACCATGACCTTGTTGTTGGGAGATAATAATAAGGTCACTTATTCCTTACAAACAGTGGCAGAGTTCTCCGCTCAGGCTAAGATTGATTTCAGCTAACGGGAGGAAAACGTTCACTATGCTCATCCAAACATCGCGGTTATTGCTCCGGCCGGTTGAGGCCAATGATGTCCATTCCCTTTTCGCGATCTATGGCGACCCGCAGACAAATCTGTTCAACCCGCGCGGCCCCTATCCTGATCTTGAATTTGCCCGTGAAAAAATGAACGGCTGGCTGCGCGAATGGCCCGATTACGGTTTCGGGCACTGGGCTGTCGCGCTGAATACGCAGCCGGACAACATTATCGGGTTTGGCGGGCTGAGCATTCGTGAAGGCTACGAAAATCACCGGGTGTTTCTCGGCTACCGGTTCGCCACGTCCGTGTGGGGAAAAGGGCTGGCGACCGAATTTGCCAGCGCGGCGCTGAACACCGGCTTTGAGCACTTTGGCATTACCCAAATCTCTGCGACTGTGCGTGAAAATCATCAGGCGTCACAGCGCGTTCTGGAAAAAATCGGTATGCAGAAAGTCGGTTTTCAGGGCGATCCGGTTCACGGCGTCGGCAGTTATATTTTCCGGCAGACAAACCACCAGACCGGAAGGCGCGGAAATTAACGCCATACCGGCGGCAGAATCTGTCACACCGCCGGGAGCGCCATCTCAAGATAAGCTGTAACCGCATGACCCGGTTCTGCGACGCGGCTGATGATCACCAGATTCGCCATCATCTCCGGCGCATCAAAACGGCGGTAATGCAGACCGGGAATATTCACCTGATCCAGCGTGCGCTGTGCTTCGGCCCGCAGCAGAATCCCGGCTTCCGTGAGTTCTACGTGACGGCTGGTGCGGATAAATAATGCACCGCCCAGTTCGGCTTCCAGCGCTTTGATTTGCATACTTAACGCGGGCTGAACGATGTTAAGCCGTCCAGCCGCACGGCCAAAATGCCGTTCTTCGGCGACGGCCAAAAAATACCTCAGATGACGCAAATCCATAACCGCTCCATCAATCATTAAAAATGATTGTTCAGTCAAATCTATATATTTGAGTTTAACGCTTCTCACGACCAACTGAACACCGTCAACCTACAGGAGTCACCGAAATGCAAAGTCAACTTGTAGACCGTCAGCAAATTAATGACCTGATGAATGGCTGGATGTACCGCGACTTGGGTAACTGGGACGGGTTGCGCAATTTATTCCACCCGGACGGCACGATTGAAATCACCTGGTTTGAAGGGCTGGCGAGCGATTTTGTCGATGGCTCAATGCGTATGGGCGCGTCGGATTTGCGCACCAAACACCTCATCGCACAACCCGTCGTCACGTTTAATGCCAGCGGAAACAAAGCGATTCTGGAAACCAACGCGATGATCATGGGCGAAAACGTAATCCTTAATCTGGGCTGTGAATGCCATAACCGTTTTTACGATCTGGCCGAAAAACGCGACGGCGTCTGGAAACTGTTCCACCGCCAGAGTGTTTACGATATGGGCACGTTCACTTTCCCGCTGGGGCAGGTGGAAATAGACCAGAGCATCGTGACGAAGTATCCGCGCGAATATGCCGCACTGGCTTATCTGCTGGAAAAGAGCGGTTTCCCGCTGAGCCGCATCTTTGCCACACGTGGCAGTGAACTGGAACAAAAAATGAAAGCCAGCGCGAAGGCCTGGCTGGCGGTGTAAGTTTTTTAGGCGATAAAGCTGATCACTAAGGATAATGGTGCGGGAGTCATTTTGGAGGATAATAGCGGATATTCGATTCACTATTAGAGGAAACCAGGGATGACTCAGCCCATTGCGCACGAAGATTATTACACCGAAAAATACGGCCTGACCCGCACGCACTCTGAAATCATCAACGCCGCAAAGTATGTCCAGCCGGGCAAAGCCCTGGATTTAGGTTGCGGCAGCGGGCGTAACTCGCTTTATCTGAACCTGAAAGGTTTCGACGTCACCGGTTGGGATCACAACGCGATGAGCGTCGCAAAAGTGAATGAAATCATCGCTGAGGAATCACTGCAAAACATCGCAATTAGCGAGGCGGATCTCAATTCACACCGTTTCAGCGGCGAGTACGATTTCATTTTCTCCACCGTGGTGATGATGTTCCTGGAACGAGGCAGCATCCCGCACATCATCGAAGATATGCATGCGGCGACGAAGCCCGGCGGCTACAACTTGATTGTCGCAGCCATGGATAGCCCGGATTATCCGTGTCCGTTGCCTTTCCCGTTTACCTTCAAACCGGAAGAATTGCGTAATTATTACGAAGGCTGGGAAATCGTGAAATACAACGAAGACGTCGGCGAACTGCATAAACGCGACGAAAACGGCGACCGTTACAAACTGCGTTTTGCCACGCTGCTGGCGAAAAAGCGTTAATTAAGCATTAAAACGTTTATTGCCAAAAAAGAGCCGACAGAGAAATCTCCGGCTCTTTTTTATTTCCGTTTACGGTTCGCAATTTAGGACTGCCATTAACCTGTTTCACTCTTCCCACGGCGTGAACAATCTTGCCAGAATGTCGAAGTGTGTGTGATAATACGCCGCGTTATTTATGACAAAAAACAACGTAAAATCATATTGTTAGGGTTTTTACGGCTATTGAGCGATGCGTAACGGAGCATCCGGAGATGGCTTCTATCTATCGTTTACTGCCGCACCGGCAACATTCAGAGACATCTATGAACTGGGACGTAATGAAGTGGTTGATTGGTATTTATCTGGGCTGTTTTTTGGGTCTTCTCAAAATGGCCTATTCAGATCCCAAATTCTACCTTGATTATATTGATAAAAAATTCTCGTACGTCTGTTATACCTGTTTTATAGTCTGCGGCGCGCTATGGGCAGGGCTCTTTTTGTCCCGGGGTTATGTCATGGACAACATTGATTTAATTTCTGAACAACAGACATTAATAGATAAAGAATATAATTACGTCACTTCTTATCTGCTTTCCATGATTATCGGCTCCGGAATTTCGTTCGCGGCCAGCATTCTGTTTATCGACATTGCCCGCAAAAAGAGCGCAACGTCCGGCGAAGCGTAACGACCGTGCGGCAGCTTCGGGAGTGGATTCAATAATATGAACTATCATTAGAGTTTAACTGATGAGGGCTCATACATGACTTCAGTTGCCAGTCTGACCGGTGGGATAATATTCATACTCATCGCGATTGTGATGATCTGGATATTGTTCCGAAATCACCGAAGCAAAACCAACAGCAAGTTGCTGACCCCGGGCAACTGCTTAGTCGCTGCCCTGACGGTCGTCTCATTCATTATCGCCATCATATTCCTGAGCAGTTCATCGTAGACTCCGCTTCAGAAACGTAAGAAGGCCGCCTGATGGCGGCCTTCTCATTAATTTTTACCCCACCCGGCGCTTATCTCCGGCACTCTCATTGGCTTAGCTCTTGAAGGGGCGAACTCATCTTCTCAGATTCCTCCTAATGGCATTTAACAATAATTGCCATTTTGACTATTAGCCTGATAACGAATGATTTTAACGATGCGCCCCGCCTGAATACCTGCTACGAACCATGGGAGCCCATTATTCGTGTTTTATCATTATGTGCCTGATTGCCGTGTAGTCTTCCAGCCCGTACACCGACATGTCTTTGCCGTAGCCGGATTGTTTCTGGCCGCCGTGTGGCATTTCGCTGACCAGCATGAAGTGCGTATTCACCCAGGTGCAGCCGTATTGCAGGCGGGCGCTGAGGCGGTGCGCACGACCGATGTTTTGCGTCCAGACTGACGAAGCCAGCCCGTAATTTGACTCGTTGGCCCAGTCGAGAACCTGCTCTTCGGTATCGAACTCCGTCACGCTGACGACAGGGCCAAACACTTCGCGCTGAACGATTTCATCTTCCTGCCGCGCGCCCGCCAGAACGGTGGGCTGGAAGTAATACCCTTCGCCGGAGACGCGTTCGCCGCCGGTCACGACCTCAATATGCGGCACCTGTTTTGCGCGCTGCACAAAACCTTCGACACGTGCGAGATGCGCCGCAGAAACCAGCGGGCCCATTTCGCTGTTTTCATCGGTGCCTAATTTCAGCGTGGAAACCGCTTCGCCCAGTGCCGCGACCAGCCGGGAATAAACGCCTTTCTGCGCGTAAATACGGCAGGCGGCGGTGCAGTCTTGCCCGGCGTTGTAGAAACCAAACGTCCGCACGCCTTCCACCACCTGATCGATATCCGCGTCATCAAACACAATCACCGGCGCTTTGCCGCCGAGTTCCATGTGAGTACGTTTGATGCCGCTGGTGGCCTGCGCAACAATTTTTTCGCCCGTTGCGACCGAACCGGTCAGGGAAATCATGCGGACTTTATCGTGATGCGTCAGCGCGTTACCCACCGTCTGACCGTCGCCAAACAGCACGTTCAGCACGCCAGCCGGGAAGATATCTTGTGCCAGTTCGCCCAGTTTCAGCGCCGTCAGTGGCGTGATTTCAGAAGGTTTGATCACCACGCAATTACCCGCCGCCAGGGCGGGTGCGATTTTCCACGCCGCCATCATCAGCGGATAGTTCCACGGCGCGATTGACGCCACTACACCCAGCGGGTCGCGGCGGATCATCGACGTATGTCCGGCCAGATATTCCCCGCTGGCCAGACCGTTCAGGCAACGGCTGGCACCGGCGAAATAGCGAAACACATCGGCCACCGCCGGGATCTCATCGCCCAGCGCCAGATGGTACGGTTTCCCGCAGTTCAGGGACTCGAGATTTGCCAGCGCTTCGGCGTTGGCTTCAATGCGAACGGCCAGTGCCAGCAGCAGCTCGGCGCGGGTTTTCGGCGTGGTTTGTCCCCACTGCGTAAATGCACGATGCGCCAGATCAACGGCCTGTTGGGTCTGCTGTTCGCTGGCCTGCGCCAGACGCACAATTTCCTGTCCGTTATGCGGGTTGAAAACCGGCAATGACGCCCCTTCTCCGGCAACCAGCTCACCATTAATCAGCATGTTCGTTTGCATCATTTTTCCTTATTATTTGCCGTCACCGGCTACATCAGACCCGTTTCTTGTCAGATACCACGCCCCTAAAATCGGGAACATGGTCAGTACCATCAGGCTCAGCGCGACGACGTTTGTCACCGGCACTTCGCGCGGCCTGCCCAACTGATTGAGCAGCCAGATAGGCAATGTCCGTTCGTGCCCGGCTGTGAATGTCGTCACAATGATTTCATCGAAAGACAGCGCGAATGCCAGCATTCCGCCCGCCAGCAGCGCCGTGCTGAGGTTAGGCAAAATGATGTAGCGGAAGGTCTGCAAGCCGTCGGCCCCAAGATCCATCGACGCCTCAATCAGGCTGTGCGTAATCCGCCGGAAGCGCGCAATCACGTTGTTGTAAACAATCACCATGCAAAACGTGGCGTGGCCAATAACAATCGTCAGCATGCCCGGTTCGATCTGCGCGGCGTGAAAGGCGTTGAGCAGCGCCAGCCCGGTGATAATCCCCGGCAATGCAATCGGCAGCATGAACAATAATGTGATGCTGTTCTTGCCGTAGAAATCCCGGCGATACAGCGCCGCAGCCGCCAGCGTACCCAGCACCATCGCAATAATCGTGGCGTAGCAGGCGATTTGTACCGAGAGCCAGACGGCGTCGAGAATGTCGTGACGCCCGGCGGCTACAGCGAACCAGTGCAGCGTGAAGCCTTTCGGCGGAAAACTGAACGCCGCGTCTTCGGTGTTAAATGCGTAGACGGCGATAATCAGCAGCGGGAAATGCAGGAAAACCAGCCCGCCCCACGCGAAGAGTTTCAGTAACCAGGGTGCGCGTTTAGAGTGCATCGAAGGCCCCCAATCGTTTAACCATCGACAGATAAAGCGCGATCAGCACGATAGGCACCAGCGTAAACGCGGCGGCCATCGGCATATTGCCGATCGAACCTTGTTGTGAATACACCATGTTGCCGATGTAATACCCCGGCGGTCCCACTAGCTGCGGGATGATGTAATCGCCCAGCGTCAGCGAGAAAGTGAAAATCGACCCGGCGGCAATCCCCGGCACCGCCAGCGGGAAAATCACGTAGCGCAGCGTCTGCCACGGCTTAGCGCCTAAATCTTCCGATGCCTGGATCAGCGACGGCGGCAGGCGCTCCAGCGCGGCCTGAATCGGCAAAATCATAAACGGCAGCCAGATGTAGACGAAAACCCAGAATCGGCCAATCCCGGAGGTCGATAACGTGTTACCGCCAATCCCCGGCAGGCTCAGCACCGCCGTCAGCAGCGGTTCCAGCCCGAGATGTTGAAGAAACCATTGCAGCACGCCGCCTTTGGACAGCAGCAGCGTCCACGCATACGCTTTCACGATATAGCTCGCCCACATCGGCATCATAATGGCGATATAAAAGAACGCTTTTTTCTTGCCGGTGATGTAACGCGCCATGTAATACGCAATCGGAAACGCCAGCACCGCGCTGAAAAATGACACCAGCAGCGCCATCGTCACGGTGCGGATAATGATGTCGGCATTCACCGGATCAAACAGCGCCCGCAGATTGGCCAGCGTCAGCGTATTGGACACCGTCATGGTGAAGTCGTCGAAGGTATAAAAACCCTGCCACAACAGCGCAAACAGCGAACCTAAATACACCGCGCCGAACCACAACAGCGGCGGCACAAGCAGCAGTGCCAGATAAAATCCGGGACGACGATGCAGGAATGTCACCAGCGCCCGGCCACGCCGCGATCGCTTCTCGTAAGGAGTCATGCTGATATCCATCGTTTAGCCCTCAAGCAGCGCCACCATGGCATCTTTGTCCCAACAGGCCACCACCGGTTGCCCCTGATGGAAGGTGTTTTTCGCGCCGACCGAAAGGTTATTTGCCTCACTGACAAACAGTTTTTCACCGCCCTCGAGCGCCAGTTCGTAGCGCGTCGCGGCGCCCTGGAAATGAATATCTTTGAGGATGGCGCTGACCTGCACCGTATCCGTTCCGGCCACCGGTTGCGGCGTCAGGCGGATATGCTCAGGGCGGATGGAACGGCTGCCGGAAAGACCGGTGAGTCTGAAGGAGAGATCGGAGGTCAACACGTTTGCAGTACCGACAAACTGTGCAACAAAGGCGGTGCGCGGGTTGAGATACAGCTCGCGCGGCGTATCGACCTGTTCGATGCGGCCATTATTGAACACCGCGACGCGATCCGACATCGACAGCGCTTCGCTCTGATCGTGGGTAACAAAAATAAAGGTGATGCCCAGTTCGCGTTGCAGCTTTTTCAGCTCACCCTGCATCTGCTCCCGCAGTTTGAGATCCAGCGCGCCGAGCGGTTCATCGAGCAGCAACACGCTCGGCTGATTCACCAGCGCCCGTGCCAGCGCCACGCGCTGACGCTGGCCGCCGGACAAAAATGCCGGTTTACGGGCGGCGGTAAAACCCAGCGCCACGCGTTCCAGCGCTTCCATCGCCTTGTGCGTTCGCTCCTTTTTCCCCACGCCTTTGACCATCAGGCCATAAGCGACGTTATCGAGCACCGTCATGTGCGGAAACAGCGCGTAATCCTGAAAAACGGTGTTCACATCACGCTCATATGGCGCGAGCTGCGCCGCTTCCTGCCCGTGAATGCGGATGGATCCTGATGTCAGCGTTTCAAAACCGGCGATCAGACGCAGGCAAGTGGTTTTCCCCGAGCCCGACGGCCCGAGCATAGAAAAGAACTCGCCGTCCTGAATATCAATCGACACATTATCGACGGCTTTCACTTCCCCGAATAAACGGGAAACATTGATGAACTGTACGGCAGGCATAAAGTGCTCCTGGATTTTTTCACCGAAACCAAACGCAAAATCATTTGAGTTATATCAAGGCGGCAACTGAGTGATCCCCGGGAGCTTACTGAAGTAAGTGACCGGGGTTCGCGAACGCAGCCAACGCAGAGACGGCTCAAAGGATAAAGCGGATCATCTGCCACCCATGATGGCGATGTAATCCTGTGTCCAGCGGCTGTAAGGCACGAATTTACCGCCTTCAGCCTGCGGGGTTTTCCAGAAGGAAATGGACGCAAACTTATTGAAGCCGTTGGTTTCGCAGCCTTCCGCGCCTAGGAGCGGGCTGGCTTTGCATCCGGCCGGAACCGCAGGCACGGAGCCAAACCAGGCGGCAACGTCGCCCTGTACTTTTGGTTCAAGCGACCAGTTCATCCACTGATACGCACAGTTCGGATGCTCAGAATCGGCGGCTAACATGGTGGTATCCGCCCAGCCGGTGACGCCCTCTTTCGGGAACACGGTGGCAATCGGCTGTTTCTCGCCTTTCAGCGCATTGGCCTGATACGGCCAGGAAGAGCTGGCAACCACGCCTTCGTTTTTGAAATCACTCATCTGCACCGACGCATCGTGCCAGTAACGGTGGATCAGCGGATGTTGCGCGCGCAGCAGTTTCAGCACGGCGGCATACTGTGTTTCATTGAGCTGGTACGGATCGTCGATTTTCAGATCCGGCTGGGTGCTTTTCAGATACAACGCGGCATCCGCGATGGCGATCGGGCCGTCATACGCCTGCACGCGTCCCTGATTCGGTTTGCCGTCCGGCAGGTTTTGCGGCACGAAAATGACCGCCCAGCTGTCTGGCGCGGTCGGGAAAGTTTTGGTGTTATACATCAGCAGGTTTGGCCCCCACTGATACGGCGTGCCGTACACTTTCCCGCCCACGTTAAACCATGCGCCCTGCGTCAGACGCGGGTCGATACTCTTCCAGTTGGGGATCAGCGCCGGATTAATGGGCTGGACGCGTTTACCGTAAATCAGGCGTAACGACGCATCGCCGGACGCCGTCACCAGGTCATAGCCGCCTTTCGCCATCAGGCTGACCATTTCATCGGACGTCGCTGCGGTTTTCACATTCACCTTACAGCTGGTTTGCTTTTCAAACTGGGTCACCCAGTCATAATTTTTGTCGCTTTCACCGCGCTCGATATACCCTGGCCAGGCCACAATATTTAACTGGCCTTCGCCTTTACCCAAATTTGCCGGTGTTTCCGCGGCCAGAGCGGTATTTAAAAAACTCAGCAGGCCCAAACAAATAGCAGATAACTTTTTCATCGGTTACTCCTGTCCTGTCGTCGTAAATATGTTTTTAGAATTGTGGTTTGAACTTCGCCATGATGTGTCTGACTACGCTGTAATCCTGTAATGAATAACTGGAAAGATCGTTGCCGTACCCGGAGCGTTTTAATCCGCCGTGGGGCATTTCGCTGACTAAAGAAAAGTGAGTGTTAATCCAGGTGGTGCCGTATTGCAGGTGGGAAGAGATTTGCATTGCCAGGTCGATATTTTGTGTCCAGACCGACGACGCCAGACCGTATTCTGATTCGTTTGCCCAGCTGACGACCTGCGCAATGGTGTCGAACCGTGTCACACTCACGACCGGCCCGAACACTTCGCGCTGGACGATTTCGTCACTTTGCAGACAGCCTGCCAGTAAGGTCGGCTGGTAATAAAAACCGGGGCCGGAATGCGACGCCGCGCCAGTGATGCGCTCGATATGCGGCTGACTCAGCGCCCGTTCAACAAAGCTCGACACGCGATCCCGCTGGCGGCTGCTGATGAGCGGCCCCATAAAATTTTCACTGTCGTTTTTGCGCGCGAAAGATAACTGCGAGACCGCCTCACCCAGTTTTTCCACCAGACGCTCATAAATCCCGGCCTGCGCATACACGCGGCAGGCAGACGTACAATCCTGCCCCGCGTTGTAATATCCCCACTGGCTGACCGCATCCACCACATCGTCAATATCGGCGTCATTGCACACAATCACCGGCGCCTTACCGCCCAGTTCCAGATGCGTGCGTTTCACGGTTTTGACTGCAGCCTGAAGAATGCGCTGGCCGGTGACGATATCGCCGGTCAGGGAAATCAGGCGAACGTTCGGATGGCTGACCAGCGCATTACCGACGCCCTCGCCGCTGCCGGTTATCACGTTCAGCACGCCGGGCGGCAGGATTTCCTGTAACGCAGGCAGCAGCGCAAGAATGGTCAGCGGCGTGTGTTCGGAAGGTTTAAAGACCACGGTATTTCCCGCAGCCAGCGCCGGTGCAATTTTCCACGCCGACATCATCAACGGGTAATTCCACGGCGCGATAGACGCCACCACGCCCAGCGGATCGCGGCGCACCATCGACGTGTGGCCGGGCAGATATTCGCCGGAAAGCTGCCCCTGCTGACATCGCACCGCACCGGCAAAGAAGCGGAAAACGTCGATGGCCGCGGGCAAATCGTCTTTCAGCGCCTGATGCAGCGGTTTCCCGCAGTTAATTGATTCCAGCTGCGCCAGTGACGGCGCCTGTTTCTCGATAGCGTCGGCAATGCGCAAAAGCACCGTAGCGCGTTCGGCTGGCGTGGTGCGTGACCAGCGCAGAAAAGCATTGTTGGCGGCGGTGACGGCCTGACCAACCTGAGAAAGCGAGGTTTCAGCGATTTCGGCAATGACTTCACCGGTGGCGGGATTGAAAATACTTTGCGTCGCGCCCTCGCCGGTCCGGAGGTCGCCGTTAATCGCATGTTTTTCAGAAAAACGGGCAACAAATTCTGCATCCGACATCGCTTACCCCACAGAGAAGACAATCATCGTGAATTAACAAAAATGTTATTTGTTAGTAACAATTCGTCTATTCACATTAGGTAATTTCTCTGAGGGCAACAAATAGCAATTACTGAAGGGTGCGTTCGGAAAAAACGAATGCTCCGTCAGGCCGGACGTCGCTTGGCGCTGTTTTCCCGCGCAATGGTGAGAAACGGCGTCACCAGTTCCGGCCGCGCACTGCCGCGCCGCCAGGCCAGCCCGATATCCAGCGGCTCAATGGAATCCTCCAGTTTACTGGCTTCGATCATATTGCCTTCCAGCGACCACGCGCGGTACGCCATGTCCGGCTGAACGGACACGCCAAGCCCTGCCGCCACAAGGCTGCGCACGGCTTCGGTCGAGGCGGTTTTCATCGCGATATTCGGTTTCAGCCCCGCCCGCGCCCATAGCCGCTGCGCGTGCTTTTCCATTTCATCCACATTGAGCTGGATCAGCGGTTCATTCGCGATATCAGCCAGCGAAATGCTTTCGCGCTCCAGCAGCGGATGCAACGGCGGTAACCAGAGGCGATAAGAGGAATGGGTAAGAACTTCGGTCTGGAGCGCATCGCGGTCTTCGAGATTTGAGAGGATCAGCACGCCGATATCAATTTCACCGCTGACCAGCAGATGTTCGATGTACTGGCGCTCATCCTCGACGACTTTCACCTCGACGTTCGGGTAATACGCGTTGAACTGCTTGAGTAAATCCACCAGGAAATACCCGGCCACCAGGCTGGTTACGCCCAACGTGATTTGTCCAGTCACACTTTCGGTACCCAGTTGCAGGCTACGTTTGGCGTTATCGACGGTTGCGAGGATCAGATAAGACTGGCGCAAAAACTGATGCCCCTGATGCGTCAGCGTCATTCCCTTCGCGTGACGGTCAAACAGCCGCGCTTCTGTTTCCACTTCAAGTTGCTGAATCGCCTGTGTTAACGACGATTGCGAAACAAAAGAAGCCTGCGCAGCCGCAGAAATCGAACCGGTTTCAGCGACGGCAATAAAATGTCGGATCTGGCGTAACGTCAGCATGGCGCGAACATGACCTCTACATATAATCGAATGCATACACTCAGCATTCGGTTTAAGGGAATGATTAAGTAATGGCAGGCGGCGGATTTTTGTCAAACCGGCGAAGAATTTAGTTTTCGAGGTGTGAAGGAAAACAGGAAAGTTATTTTGCATGAGGTCTGTAAAAGGACTATATTTAGACCTCAATACGTTTGGCGACGGAGATATACACATGCAAATACAGACCATCAGCTTTGTGAAGAAGCATGCTGCTGTACTTGACCTTTCACAACCGATACTGGTCACTCAGAATGGTGAACCGGCTTATGTCATTGAATCCTTTGAAGACCGACAAAAAAGGGATGAAACCATCGCTTTGCTGAAACTGCTGACACTGGCAGAAAATGATAAAGCAGAAGGCCGGACATTCACGAGAGAACAGCTTTTAGAAGACTTACACCGTTAATCCGGTCGGGTTCGCTAAACACTGGGATCCCTTATGTCAGCAACGAAAAGTAAAGTAGTGATTGAGTACCTGCAGACCGTAAAGCTGTCTATCGATGAAATTGCGAGTTACCAGACCTCACAGGGTAACGATCCGCTAAAAATCATCAACGCAGTGTTGGATGAGTTTGAAGCTAAAGTGAAGGTCTTTCCCTTGTCTTGCCCGGTATCACCCGATCTGGCGGCCCTGGGGGTTATCAAATATCGTCAATGTAATACCTTGAACGGTTACCGAATCATTTATACCTATAACGAACCGGCAAAACTGATCTCTGTGTATGTGCTGCTTTCACAGCGGCAAAACGTCCAGGAGCTGTTGTTTAAAAAGCTTATCATGGGCTGACAACACAAAAGCCACGCATAAACGCGTGGCTTTGTTCGTTTCAAACGCTGACGGCTTCAACCCAACATCAGTTTTCCAGCTGATAAGTTAGCGTAATTTCCGCTTTCAGCACCTGTGAAACCGGGCAGCCGGCTTTGGCTTTTTTGATGATTTCGTCAAATTTGTCTTTATCGATACCCGGCAGTTTGATTTTGCTGTCGAGCGCAATCTTAGTGATGGCAAATCCGCCGTCCACTTTATCCAGTGATACATCTGCAACGGTATCGATGCTTTCCGGCGTGTGCCCTGCTTCGCCGAGCATCAGCGATAGCGCCATTGAAAAGCACGCGGAATGCGCAGCGCCAATCAGTTCTTCCGGGTTGGTTCCAGCTTTGCCTTCAAAACGGGTGTTAAATCCGTACGGCTGATCCTTCAGCGCCCCACTTTCAGACGAGATGTAACCTTTACCGTGTTTAATATCACCTTCCCAGTGCGCCGATCCTTTCTTATGAATGGTCATGTTTTTCCTCCGGTTTGTATTACATTGGCTATAAGTATAGCGTTAGCGCTGTGATTCGCGAGGATCGCCCGGCTAGGCGGCTTCAGTGCGGTTTTATCGCAAACCATAGAATTCATTCATCCTCACCAAAAACAGAGAGAAAAACATGTTTAAACCTCAGGATCTGGTTCAGTCAAAAACCGGCGGACCGCAAATGATTGTGCTCCGCGTGGAAGGCGAAACGTTGTGGTGTGCGCGTACGGATGATTTCGCAAAAAAAGAGATCGAAGTAAGCGCCGATTCTGTGAATCTGTATCACTTAGACGGTGATTTTGGCGTCTGCTGAAAACCGTTTTTTGATTTTGCAAATACAAAAATCCTGAGATTATTAAATCTCAGGATTCAATGATTCTTTATGAAGAACCGTATCCTTACCAGCCTTTTACAGCGTCACCGTGATAGATAGCGTCCGCCGCTTTAACTGTTGCATCAGTCTGATAAGCCTCAACCAGTTCCTTCACGGACTGACTGTCTTTGTTATCTTCCCGCGCCACAATAATGTTCACGTAAGGCGAATCTTTGTCTTCCACGAACAGACCATTTTTGCCCGGCGTAAGACCAACCTGACCGGAATACGTGGTGTTGATCACCGCCAGCTCAATTTTGTCATCGTCAATTGCGCGGGTCAGCTGCGGGGCTTCAATCTCAACAATCTTGAGATGTTTCGGGTTCTCAATGATATCCAGCGACGTTGGCAGTAAGCCCACACCGTCTCGCAGTTTAATCAGCCCTTGTTTTTGCAAAAGTAACAGCGAGCGACCAAGGTTGGTCGGATCGTTCGGTACGGCAACCTGTGCGCCGTCGCTCAGTTGATCGATGGATTTGATTTTGCGGGAATAAGCCGCGATCGGGTAAACAAAGGTTTTACCCACTTCCACCAGTTTGTAGCCACGCTCTTTCACTTGTTTGTCGAGATACGGGCGGTGCTGGAAGGAATTAACGTCAATATCGCCGCTGCTCAGCGCAGAGTTAGGCAGCACGAAATCGTTGAAGGTCACCACTTCGACGTCCAGATTGTATTTATCTTTGGCCGTTTTCTTGATGGTCTCCCACATTTGCTGATCAATACCCGCGCTGATACCCACTTTGATGTGGTTATCTTTGGATTTTTGATCACAAGAAGTCAGCGCCAGAGCGCCAACCAGCGATAACGCCAGGAGTGAAATTTTTATTGCGGTGCGCATGAGGTCTACTCTTTCCGTGAATAAATAAGTGTTCAAATTGAAGCCGTAGCTTTACCGACACAGTGTTTCAAAACGTTTTCACATGAGCAAATACGAAAAAGAAATAACCTAATGCAAAAAGGTTTTTTTTGGGCGGAAAAATATACGTTAATTCAATAAAACGGTAACCTGAGTGTTGTGAGTTTGTTGTTTTATCTTCATGAATTCTGTTTCGATAAAAACGAAACATGGCCTAGGATTATTCTTAAGACCATGTTTTTATAGGGTATATCATTATAAGTGAAATAATATTACCTTACATTCAATTCCGTTGCCCACGCAGAAACCGTATCAGGAGAAATATAATTTACATTGTAAATACAACCACCTGGCGAAGATGTTAAATATCCAATGCAGGGGAAAGAATCAGGGTGCAATTCAACCAGAGCCTGCTGAATTTCCTCATCACTCATTAATGGTGAGACGATGGAATCCGAAAACTTAAAGTAGTCCTCAAACATCCACGATATATAGTCCCTTTCGCTCCTCAACACTCTCATATAACGCACTCCCTCCGGTTAAATCCCATTAAAAAATAGCAGGGCTGTGAAGTTCGTGCGAACAATAATTGAACTGAAATTGCCTTAAATCAAATAAAGCCCGCCAGAGGCAGGCTTCTGAGAGGTCAGGATCGCTTACGTGGAAAGATTTCCTGATCGCAAACGATCATTCTTTGGCGGAATGCAGTGCAACAGGCTGCGGGCGTGACAGGAAAATGGTGATGCCCGCGAGTAGCGTCAGCGCGCCGCCGAGCAGAAACGCACCGCTGACACCGGCGGTGTCCGCGAGGATCCCGCCGAACAGCGCGCCCAGCGCCAACGAGGTCTGGAATACACAAACCAGTAATGCTGAACCGGTTTCAAACAAAGCGGGCGATGCCTGATAAGTCCATATATTCAGACACACAGGAAGCGCACCAAACGCGAGACCCCAAAGGATCACCAGCGCACTGGCCAGCGGGAACGGCAGGTTAAGCAGCGACAACGCCAGCACCGATAGGCTCAGCAGCAACATGTTCAGCATGAAGGCTTTCTTCACGCCAAATTCGCGCACGGTGATTTCCGTGGTCAGCGTACCGATCAGCCCTGCGATCCCGTATCCCATCAGCAATAAGGAAATATCGCTGGCAGGCAGCTTGAGGTTAAAGCGCAGCCAGGGTTCGAGATAGGTGTAAGCAGCGAAATGGCCACCCGCCATAAAGACGCCGATGATCAGCGCGTAGCGGATCCCCGCCACTTTCGTCACGCCCAGCATTGCGCGCAGGCCAATGGACTGCTGCGCCGGTAAAGAAGGCAGCGCCAGCCATTGCAGCACAAAGAAAACCAGCGCCAGCGCGGAGTTGAGGGTAAACGCCATCCGCCAGCCGTACAGATCGCCGATAAACGCCCCGGCCGGAACGCCCGCCACGGTTCCGACGGCCACACCGGCGGTGATCAGCGAAATGGCGCGTGCGCCCTGTTCTTCCGCCACCAGTCTGCGCCCGGACGGAATCGCAAACGACCAGAAACCGCCGACACCGATACCGAGAATAATGCGTCCGATCAGCAACACGTTGAACGATTCGGCCATCACCGCGATGCCGTTTGCCAGAATCACTGACGCCGAGAGCAGTAAAAGCAGATTCCGGCGATCCATTTTTTTGGCGAAAAGCATAATCAGCGGCGCAGAAATTGCCGCGATTAATCCCGGCAACATCACCGCCAGTCCGGCGTGGCCTTCCGTCACGCCCAGGGATTGTGCAATCGGCGACAGCAGACCGATAGGCAGGAATTCAGTGTTGACCAGAACAAAGGTGCCACAGGCCAGTGAAGAAACCGCCAGCCAGCGGCGGAAAGCAGACGTCTCTGGCCGGGTGTCCAGCGATGAGCACTCAGTCATTATTGTGATCCTTAGCGAGGTGAATTTTTACGGACATGTATTTTGATCGTAATAAAACGTGATCGCCGTCACCGGGTCAAGATTATTATAACGACCGTTAGGGTATTTCTAATGACCATTTGGACTAAGCCAGAGCCCGCCTGCGATGCGGCTTACACAGGGATCTTATGCCGCCGGTTTGCAGGGCACATACAGATAACGCGGACAGAAGATCTTTCCACATATAAAGTATGTTGTAACTAACTTAGCCATTAACGTTACCTGCCTCCACGGATCCGTGCAGCTGCTATCCTGTGCGGTGATCTGCATCTCGCCGCCGCATCATTAAAATGCCCCAGAAGGTTCACAGATACTCACACTTCTTTGGGATCTCAGCCACACTCTCTATTTCAGTTAAGCGTTTGTGAGCAAATAGTGCGCCCATATAGACATAAAAAATATAAATATCCGTTAATATATAATTTATTTGAATAAGTTGATTTTTTTAATTATTAAATATCAATACGATAACCAGTGGCCGCACAAAGATTAATCTCACTTATAATAATTTACCTAATTTCAAACTCTTGGTTACACATTCACAACCTCGATGAGAAGTATTACTATTTCCGCGAAATTGTCCTATCTGGTTCATTTGATAACGGGTGTTCATTACGTGTTTCCAGCTTTTCACATATCCTGACTACAATAATTTTGTCTACAACATAAGTGCAGTGAGATAAATCATGCCAACAACTAAGAGTAAATGGATCTGGCTCCTCTGGCTGCTGAGTGCGCTGATGGCCGTTATCGGCCTGACACTCGGTATCGGCGGTGCGTATCTGGCCACATTGGGAGGAAGCATTTACTTCCTGCTGATGGGTCTGGCGCTCGTCGTTTCCGCCGTTTTAATTTTCAAAGGCAAGCCTTCGGGCGCGTGGCTCTACGCCGTCGCCTTCGTGCTTTCTGTTATCTGGGCAATCTGGGACGCCGGTTTAACCTTCTGGCCACTGTTCTCCCGCCTGTTCACCTTTGGTGTTCTGGCCTTCCTCGTCGCACTGGCGTATCCGTTGCTGAAAACGCGCGCGGGTCGGGTTGCCCGCAAAGGCCCGAGCTTCTCGCTGGCCGCCGTGCTGGCCGTTGCCCTGATCGCGGCATTCGGTAACACGTTCGTCCCGACGCCAATCATCAGCGCCGACAACGATCAGGTTCCGGTCAAACCGGTTGATAAAGGTGCGGAACAGAAAAACTGGGCGAACTGGGGTAACACCACCGCCGGCGACCGTTTTGCTGCATTGGATCAGATTAACAAAACCAACATCGATAAATTGCAGGTTGCGTGGATTGCGCATACCGGCGATATCCCGCAGAGCAACGGTTCCGGTGCAGAAGACCAGAACACGCCGCTGCAAATCGGTGACAAACTGTTTGTGTGTACCGCGTACAGCAAAGTGATCGCGCTTTCTGTGGATGACGGTAAAAAACTTTGGGCTTACGACTCCAACTCTACTGCGCCGAACTGGCAGCGTTGCCGTGGTCTGGGCTATTACGAGAACAGCGCGGCGCCACAGGCTCCGGCAGCTCAAGCGGCGGCCATTCCTGCCGCCGAACCGGTAACACCTGCGGCTTCCGAAGCTGCCGCTCCGGTTTCTGATGCGCCACAAGCGCCAGCGGCCACCGGCGGGACCGTGAGCGGAACCTGCGAACGTCGTCTGTTCCTGCCAACCATCGATGCGCGCCTGATCGCCATCAACGCCGACACCGGCAAGCCTTGTGCTGATTTCGGTGACAACGGCGTAGTTGACCTGAAAGTCGGCATGGGTGAAGTGAAACCAGGCTACTACCAGCAGACCTCAACCCCGCTGGTCGCGGGTAATGTAGTCGTGGTCGGTGGCCGTGTTGCCGATAACTTCTCCACCGGCGAACCTCCGGGCGTGGTGCGTGCGTTTGACGTTCACACCGGCGCACTGGTTTGGGCGTGGGATCCGGGTAATCCGAACATCACCAAACTGCCACCGGAAGGTGAGACGTACACGCGCGGTACGCCGAACGTCTGGTCAGCGATGTCTTATGATCCGAAACTGGGTCTGATTTATATGCCAACCGGCAACGCTACACCTGACTTCTTCGGCGGCACGCGTACTGATCTGGACGATAAATACAGTTCATCCGTGGTCGCTGTTGAAGCCACAACCGGTAAAGTTCGCTGGACGTTCCAGACCACACATCACGATCTGTGGGACTTTGACCTGCCGTCTCAGCCACTGCTGTATGACCTGCCGGACGATAAAGGTGGCAGCACGCCGGTTCTGGTGCAGACCTCCAAACAAGGCATGATTTTCATGCTGAACCGCGAAACCGGCCAGCCGGTCGCGAAAGTGGAAAATCGCGAAGTGCCGCAGGGTAACGTCCCTGGCGAACGCTATTCCAAAACGCAGCCTTTCTCCGTCGGTATGCCAAACATCGGCAACCAGACGCTGAAAGAGTCTGACATGTGGGGCGCAACGCCGATGGACCAGTTACTGTGTCGCATCGAGTTTAAAGGCATGCGTCACGATGGCGTTTATACGCCTCCGGGTCTGGATCGTTCCCTGCAATTCCCGGGTTCTCTGGGCGGCATGAACTGGGGCAGCGTGTCGGTGGATCCTAATAATGCCATCATGTTCGTGAATGATATGCGTCTTGGTCTGGCGAACTACATGGTTCCGCGTGCCAAAGTGCCAACGGGCGCTAGCGGTATCGAGATGGGGATGGTGCCGATGGACGGTACGCCATACGGCGCGGTCCGCGAGCGTTTCCTGTCTCCGCTGGGAATCCCTTGCCAGAAACCGCCGTTCGGTACGATGTCTGCGGTTAACCTGAAAACCGGTAAAATCGTCTGGCAGGTTCCTGTCGGTACGGTGAAAGACACCGGTCCGCTGGGCATCAAAATGCGTATGCCAATGGAAGTCGGTATGCCAACGCTGGGCGCGAGCCTGTCAACGCAATCCGGCCTTCTGTTCTTTGCCGGTACGCAGGATTTCTATCTGCGCGCGTTCGATACCGCAACCGGTAAAGAAATCTGGAAATCCCGCCTGCCGGTGGGAAGCCAGTCCGGCCCGATGACTTACGTTTCCCCGAAAACCGGTAAACAGTACATCATCATCAGCGCCGGTGGCGCACGTCAGTCCGCAGAACGCGGCGACTACGTGATTGCCTACGCCTTACCTGATCAGAAGTAATTCGATTTAATTTTGTCGAAAAACAAAGCCCGCCGGTGAAAACTGGCGGGCTTTTTTGTTATTACCACTCCTGACCCCACGACGTTTTGTCCTGTGGGTCACTATTTCCTGGTACTATCTGCAGCTCTAAATCCAGCGCGGCGAGCAGTTTAAACAGTGTTTCCAACCGGGTTCCATCCGGGTAATTTTAAAATATCCTCTACACCCTATAATCTGTAAAAACCCAATACAGCCTTCAGGCTGTAATTTGCCCTTTCTGCCTGTCGCATGTTTCAATGCGTTCCCGATCTCACGTTCTCAAATAAGCCAGACGCCGATGAAAAAAAGTGAATTTATCGCTCAGGATTTGCTGAGTAAGATTTATCAGCACAGTGGATCCCTGCCGGAAAAGTTGCCGCCGGAACGCCAGCTGGCGGAAGAGTATGGTGTGTCTCGGTTTACCGTGCGCAAGGCGCTGGAAAAACTGGTGAGTATCGGCGCGGTACGCATCGTGCAAGGCTCGGGGATTTATATCAATGCGGGCGTCAGCAGTAATCCGCTGGTGTACAACTCGATTACCGAGAAGAAATTCACCGACATCAGTTTCAAAATGCTGGAGTTGCACAAACGGCGGCCTGACCGCGAAGAACAGCAGGTTTTCGATTTAACCGCGGATGATTTTATCTGGGCGTTTACCCGTCTGCGGCGCATCAGCCAGCGCAACGTACAGATTGAGTATTCACGGATGCCTGCCGAAGGTTTTGCGGATCTGAATCAGAAAACGATCGAGCATTCCATTCAGCAATACGTTCTGAATAAAGGCTTCGCGATTTCACATTCCCTCACCCGTTATCAGGCGGTCAGCGTCAGCAAAGAGCAGGCGCAGTTGCTGGGCTGCAAAAAAGGCATCGCCGCCATGCAGATCACCAACAGAGGCATTTTGCAGGGCGGCCGGGTTTATGCGTTCAGCAATATTATTGATATCGATTACTCATGCACTTACGTTATCCCGTTTAACCAGGATAACCTGGCATTTCGCCAGACTTAAGGCGTGTGGATCACGCCGTCGGGCAGGCGGCTTTGCGTCCATTCATGCGGGCGATACACCACCGGAAATTCATTCGCCACCTCGCTGTTGAAACCCACGCCGATCCCGGCTTCTTCACACGAATAAAAATATCCGTCCACCGGTGCCTGTGCGCCGGGGAAAACCTGCTGCGTATTGGTCGGATAAGCAACAAACTCCTGAATTGCAGAATTATGCAGATGAATATTCAGGTGCGTATTCACCGCCGCGCCGATCGGCGTCATGTCCGGTGGGCAATGCCAGGCCAGACGCACGCCAAAGCTCTGGCAGAAATGCGCCAGTTTCAGCGCGGGCGTGATACCGCCGATTTGCGAAACGTGGCAACGGATAAAGTCGATCCTGCGATTGATGATCAGATCCTTCCATTCCGCCGGATTATTAAAAAGCTCGCCGGTGGCCAGCGGCACGGCGGTCTGACTGCGGATTTGCGCCAGCCATTCGTTTTGATCTGGCGGCAAGATATCTTCAATAAAATACGGACGATATTGTTCCACCGCTTTGGCAAACTGTACTGCCTGTTGCGGGAACAGACGCTCGTGAACGTCGTGCAGAATGTGGAAATGATTGCCATATTTTTTACGCAGCGCTTTGAACATGGCGAGCGTGTTCTCCATGTACTGATCCTGATCGTAATACGCGCCCGCCGTGGGTTCGCGCGTGGAGTGGAAATCGCGCACGTTGCCACCGTAAAAGCCCAGCTGGCAACGGATGTGGCGATAACCTTCGCTTAGAAGACGATCCACTTCGCCGTAAAGATCTTCCAGTGTTTCGCCCGCCGCATGGCTGTACGCGGTCACCGCATCTTTCGATTTACCGCCAAATAAATGATACAGCGGCATATTCGCCAGTTTGCCTTTGATATCCCACAGCGCCATATCGATGCCCGCAATAGCGTTGTTGATCACCGGCCCGTTACGCCAGTACGCGTTCACCATCATCATCTGCCATAAATCTTCGATGTGATTTGCATCGCGGCCTAACAGCAGCGGTTTGAGGTATTCATCGACCATCAGTTTCACCGCCAGTGGACGCTGCTGGAATGTGGCGCAACCGAGGCCGAAAACACCGCTGTCGGTTTCAATTTTGACGACCACTAAATTATGGCGATCGGGGCGCGTTATCTGGCATTCAATATGAGTAATCAGCACAGGTTTCATGGGAAATCCTTAATAAATACCGTCTGTTTCTTTAAAAAAATAAAGCGTAAGAATGTGTATTGCCGTTATTTCACCGTATTTCACGCCCGGCTGTAAACCTTAATTTCATGCATTTATTTTGGTATAAAAGACCGGCAAATTACCGCTAAAAACCAGACCAATTATTACAAAACCCCGTATACTCAGGCTTGCAACGTGGATTATGTGACCGAGATCCTGTTTTATTGGTTTGTTTTTAAAAATCACGCTCATTACACTCCTTTCCCATCTGAGAATAAAAATACAATTTCCGTCGCGGGGTTTAGGGTGAATACAGAAATAATGCAGTCTGTTATTAAAGGCGTCGGCGGTGCAGAAAATATTAATAAAGTCTGGCATTGCATGACCCGTCTGCGTTTTGATTTAGCCGACGAAAATAAAGTGGCGTGGGATGAGATAAAAAATCTGCCCGGCGTTTTGGGTGCGCAAAGCCAGAGCGGTCAGGTGCAAATCATCGTCGGCCCGAAGGTGAATACCTGGTACGAAGCGATAGTTTCACAGTTGGATCCGGCCTCAAAACCAGCAGGAAATGTTTCCACAAATGCGCGTAAAAGTCTGGTCTCGATGTTCATGGACACGGTGTCCGGTGTGTTTGGTCCGATTGTTCCGGCCATTGCGGGAGCGGGGATGATCAAAGGTTTGCTGGCCGGTTTAATCGCCCTCAAGGTGATTTCCGCAAAAAGCGAAACCGTGATGATCATTGATCTGATCGCCAGCGGCGTTTTCTATTTCCTGCCGTTCTTCCTCGCTGTCTCTGCCGCCAGAATTTTCAAAACCAATGAATATCTGGCCGCCGCAGTTGCCGCCTGCCTGATGTATCCCACGCTGATTGATGCCGCAAAAGCACTCGCCAGCCATACTGCGGGTGCGCCAACGACGTTGTATTTCATGGATATCTTGCCGGTTTCGGTATTTAACTATTCGGCCAGCGTTATTCCGGTGATTTTCTCGGTGCTGGCGCTGAGCTACATCCACCGCTGGGTGGACAAAATCATGCCGGACGTGCTGAAAACGGTCTTCACGCCAACGCTGACGTTATTTATTGCGGCGCTGGTTTCACTGACGGTGATTGGCCCGGCCGGAATTTACCTCGGTAAACTGCTGGCGCTGGGCATTCAGGGGCTGTTTGAAGTGTCATCGGTGTTTGCGGGTTTCATTGTTGGCGCGATCCGCCCGGTGGCGATCCTCACCGGAATGCATCACGCCATGACGCCAATTGCGTTGCAAAACTTCACCGATCAGGGCTGGGACATGCTGATGCCAATGATGTTCATGGCCAACATGGCGATTGCCGGTTCGACCTTCGCGATTTATTTCCACGTGAAAAACCGCGAGCAAAAATCCGTGGTGCTGTCGGCGGCGATATCCGGGCTACTGGGGATTACCGAACCGGCGCTGTTTGGCGTGCTGACACGCTATAAAAAGGCGTTTATCGCCACCACCATCAGCAGCTCTGTGGCATCGGCGTTTATCGCGTTCTTCGGGGTGCGTTTGTACGGCTATATTCTGTCGAGCATTTTCAGCCTGCCCGCCTACATCGGTCCTTATTTCATCTACATCGTGATGGGCGTTGCGCTGTCGCTGGGGCTGTCATTTACGCTGACGTATCTGATGGTCGTAAAAGGAAAAGGCACCGAAAAATCGGTGCCTCTGGTGAACCAAACCCGCTGATATCATCAGGCCGCTGTTTTTGAACGTACGACTTCAGACAGCGGCGAATTTTCGATCCGGTTGGTCAGACGGCCGATGTTCTCAATTTCCACTTCAATAATGTCATCTTCATGGAGAAACAGCGGCGGGACGCGGGTCTTACCAACACCGCCCGGTGAACCGGTCATGATCACATCGCCCGGCGAAAGCTGCGTAAACGTGCTGATATACGCAATGATTTGCGGAATGGTGTGAACCATATTGGCGGTTGTGTCGTCCTGCACCAACCGGTTATTGAGCCAGGTTTTAATGCTCAGATTTTGCGGGTCACCCACTTCATCCGGCGTCACCATCCACGGACCAAACGCCCCGGTCGACGGCCAGTTCTTTCCGGCGGTATACCATTTATGCTGCCAGTCGCGCACCGAACCATCCATATAACAGCTGTAACCGGCGATATGATTCAGCGCATCCTCTGCGGAAATATTGCGTCCTGTACGCCCTATCACAATCGCTAGTTCACCTTCGTAATCGAATTCATTTGTCGACGACGGTTTGAGGACGGTGCCGTTATGCCCAACCTGTGAATCCGCGAAGCGAACAAATAGCGTCGGCGCATCGCTGGTTTCATTAAACTCTTTGCGCTTTTCGGCGTAGTTCATGCCGACGCCGAAAATTTTGCCCGGGCGGTCAATCACCGGAAGGAAACTGATGTCGCTCAGCTGGAGGTCGGCCGGAAGCTGCGCGTAACGCTGTAATTCTTCAAGCTGATGATGCGCCATGAATTCGTTAATATCCCGGCAACCCGAGTGACGGCCGACATCGATAATGCCGTCTGTCTGGAAGATGCCAAAGCTTTTGGTGTGTTCTTTACTGAAGGTGAAATTAACAATTTTCATAGGTGCGCTTAGTTTCTTATTTTACATAAAACAGGTGAATTCATTGGCGTTCAGATTGCGGAGACGCTCACGCCCCTGCAAAGATCGCGAGATTATTGACCGCGCCTCTCATGCCTTCTACTATATTTTTTTACCAAATCGATGAATTTTAGGAATGTATGATTAATAACAGGGACTTAGATTATTTCGTCACCGCTGCGGAGATGATAAATTTGAGACTTGCGTCACAAAATTTAAATATTACGCAGCCCGCGCTATCGAAATCCATCACCCGTTTGGAGAAAGAACTCGGCATTAAATTGTTTAAAAGAGTCGGCCGGGGTCTGGAACTGACCGAGGCGGGTCGCATTCTTTATCAGCGGGGCCTGGCGCTGCAAAACTCATATCATGAGATGGCAGAAGTCATGACGGAACTGAGCAGCGGCGCGGGCGGGATTGTACGTGTCGGCGTGTCGGGTTCCGCGACGCAATTTTTACTGCCGGAAATCTGTAAAACGCTTCAGTTGCAAGTTCCCAACGTCAAACTGGAAATCCAGATCGGCATGAACGACGTCCTGTTCACGCTGATGGAGCGTCATGTCATCGACATTATTATCGGGCCGCTGGTGAACTATGAAAGCCCGGTGGTTCAGGTGCCGGTCACCGCGGATCGCGTGGTCGTCGCGGCGTCCCGCGATCATCCGCTGGCGGGCAGGCCAGTTTCGCTGCGCGACATGAGCCGTTACGGCTGGATTTTACCGGCCAAAACCGTGTCGATGCGCCAGTGGCTGGACAAGATGTTCTATGAAAATCATTGCCCGCTGCCGGACGTTAAAGTGGAAATCAGCTCGCTGGCGTCAGTGCCTGGCCTGATCGCCAAAAGTGGCCTGCTCAGTTTTCTTTCTGAAAACATTCTGGTCGAGGAAGAGTTTATTTCCCGGCTGATCCGGATTGATAACGATCAGCTGATGATGCCGCGCCGTGTGGGCATTACCTGGCGGGAAGGCGCATTCCTTTCACCCGCGACGCAAAAGGTGATTGAAGTGACGCAAAACGTCGGGCAGAAAATGCAGAGTGAAGCCCGCCGCATGCTGGAAGACTAAGGCCAGCCGCGGCGGGAAAGATCCAGAAATTACACCAGATGGCAGGCGACGCGGTGGCCGCTTTCCACTTCACGCAGTAACGGGATTTCAGCGCGGCAACGTTCGGTCGCGCGCGGGCAGCGGGTATGGAAACGGCAGCCGGACGGCGGTTTTGACGGATCAGGAATTTCACCGCTGACCATTGCCACCGGCTCGCTGTCAGGATCAAGCGTTGGCACGGCGGCCAGTAATGCCTGCGTGTACGGATGCAAAGGCTGGCGGAATAAAGCATCGCGGCTCGCGGTTTCCACCAGTTGCCCCAGATACATTACCGCCACGTCGTCACACAGATGTTCCACCACACCCAGATCGTGCGAGATAAACAGAAACGTCACGCCATGATCGTCGCGTAAATCCGAGAACAAATTGATGATCTGCGCCTGAATCGAGACGTCGAGCGCGGAGATCGGCTCATCGGCAATAATGAATTCCGGTTGCAGGATCAGCGCCCGTGCAATACCAATACGCTGGCGTTGCCCGCCGGAAAACTCGTGGGGAAAGCGGTTGTAATGCAGCGGCGACAGCCCGCAGATTTTCATCACGTCCAGCACTTTGCCGTGCAGTTCAGCACGTGAGCAGAGTTTATGTTCCAACATCGCTTCGCCGATCGCGTCACCAATACGAATACGCGGATTCAGCGAACTGTAGGGATCCTGAAAAACCAGCTGAATTTTCGGTCGCAGCGCTTTTAGCTGTTTCGGTTTGAGCCGGTGCAGGTCTTCACCACGAAACTTCACGCTGCCCGCCGTTTTATCGTAAAGGCCGAGCAGCGTTCTGCCGACGGTGGTTTTACCACTGCCGGATTCGCCCACCAGCCCGAAAATAGTGCCTTTGCGGATGTTAAAACTGACGCCATCTACCGCGCGCAGCTGGCCGGTTTCCTGCCCGAATACGCCGTCGCGGATCGGAAAGTGTTTCTTCAGGCCATCCACTTCTATCAGGTAGTCGGTACTCATCAGATTTTCAGCACTCATGGCTGCAACTCCTTCTGCGTCATTTCATTTGTCGGACTCAGCCCGCTGTAAAAACAGGCCGCCTGCCGCGACCGCCCTTCCAGCGGCGGGATCCCCTGACGACAGTGGTCGGTGGCACGTTCACAACGATCGGTAAAAGCACAGTACGGCGGCAGCGCCGCCAGATCTGGTACCTGACCAGGAATGGAATACAACCGCCGACGGCGCTCACCCGGCGTGGGCCGCGACGCGATCAGCCCCTGCGTGTACGGATGCAGCGGATTACGCAGCACCTCCGCCGTTGCGCCCTGCTCAACAATTTTCCCGGCGTACATCACCACCACGTGATCGGCCATCTGCGCGATGACGCCCAGATCATGCGTAATCAGCATCAGCGCCATGTGATTTTGCCGCGCCTGATCGCGTAACAACCGTAAGATCTGCGCCTGCACGGTGACGTCCAGCGCCGTCGTGGGCTCATCGGCGATCAGCAGCTGCGGCTTACAGCTCAGCGCCATCGCAATCATGATGCGCTGTAACATACCGCCCGAAAGCTGGTGCGGATAACTGGTCATCAGGCTTTCTGCACGCGCCAGCCCGACCTCTGTGATCATCTTCGTTGCCTTTTCCCAGGCCGATTTTGGCGATTCCCCGAGATGGCGGATCAGCGGCTCAACCAGCTGTTCACCGATGGTCAGCACCGGATTCAGCGCAGTCATTGGTTCCTGAAAAATCATCGCCAGCTGGTTGCCGCGTAAATCAGCCATTTGCGACGGGCGCAATTTCAGTAAATCACGCCCCTGAAACAGGATTTCGCCGCCATCAATACGCGCGGCCTGTGGCGGCAATAATCCCATCAGCGACATCGCCGTGACGCTTTTTCCGCAACCAGATTCTCCCACAATGCCGACAGTTTGCCCGGCCTGAACGTCAAACGTGACGTCCTGCACCGCACGCACGCGCCCCTGATCGCTGGAAAAAGACAGCGAAAGCTGATGAAAACGGATCAACGGTTTAGTCATTTTTTGCTCCGTTTCATCTTAGGATCGAGCGCATCGCGCAGGCCATCGCCCAGTACGTTAATCGCAATAACGGTGATAAAGATCGCCACACCCGGCGGCATCCATAACCACGGACGACGCTGGAAGTCGATCAGGCTGTTGGCCGCGTCCATCATATTTCCCCATGAAGGCGTCGGCGGCACCACGCCCAGCCCGAGATAGCTGAGCGCCGATTCACTGAGAATGGCGTTTGCCACCGCCATCGTCGCCATCACCACCAGAATGGGCACGGTATTGGGCAACAGATGGCCGAACAGACGACGGCGCGCGGATAACCCAAGCACCTGCGTCGCCAGCATAAAATCACGCTCGCGCAGGGACAGAATTTGCCCGCGCACCAGACGCGCCAGCTTCGGCCATTCCAGCAAACTGAGCATCACGATCACCATATAGACGCGCGAATCCGGCGAGAAATCCAGTTCCGAGAGCATCGCGCCCATCACAATCAGCAGCGGCAGGCTCGGAATGGTCATCACCAGATCGGCAAAGCGCATAATGATTTTGTCAGCAATTCCGCCCAGATACCCCGAAACTGCGCCCATCAGATAGCCGAGCGTCACGGAGAGCAGCATGGTGAGCAGACCGATAATCAGTGAAATGCGCCCGGCCAGAAGCAGGCGCGTGTAGACGTCGCGCCCCAGAAAATCGGTGCCCAGCCAGTGATCGGCATTTGGCGCTTTATTAATCATCAGCGCATCTGTGGCGTCATCGCGCCATGGCGAATAGTAAGGGCCCACTATGCACCAGACCGCCATGACCAGCAGAAGGATGAGGCAAAACATCGCCAACCGGTTTTGGCGCAACGATTTCCAGGCCTGCTGCCACGGTGACGGTGTCACCTGCGCCATCGCCGGAATTTCCGCTTGGCGAAGCCGGCGGTTGGTGGAAAATAATGATCCAAACATCACGACCTCACACGAATACGCGGGTCAGCCCACGCATAAAGTACATCGGCAATCAGGTTGCCCAGAATGGTGAGAACCGCCAGAAACAGCGTGAATCCCATCAGCACCGGATAATCACGCGCTGCCAGCGAATCAATATGAATGTGCCCCGCGCCCGGCCAGTTAAAGACTTTTTCGGTGATCAGCGCACCGGAAAACAGCCCCGGCAGTTCGAATCCTAGCAGCGTGATAATCGGCAACAGCGCGTTCCGCAGTGCATGTTTGAGGATGACAGTGCGCTCGCGCAGCCCTTTGGCGCGCGCGGTGCGGATGAAATCCATGCGTACAACATCCAGCATACTGGCGCGGAAATAGCGCGTCAGGCTGCCTGCCTGGAGCATCACCAGCGCAACCACCGGTAACACCAGGTGCGCCGCGACCTGCATCACCCAGGCCCAGCCCATAGCGTCGCTGCCGGTATTAGTCATGCCACCGACCGGCAACCAGTGGAGATCAACGGCAAACCATTTGATCAGCAGCAGGCAAAGGAAAAACGTCGGAAATGACATCGCCGCGAATATCACCACGCTGACGACATGATCAAACAGCGAATAGGGTTTCATGGCAGAAACAATGCCTACCGCCAGCGCAATACCCCAGTACAGCACCATCGCGATGGTCGCCAGCAGGAAGGAGTTCCAGATGTACTGATTCAGCAACTGACTCACCGGGATCTGATATTGCAGCGAAAATCCCAGATCGCCCTGGAGCAGGTTCCCCAGCCAGTGCAGATAGCGGCTAAGCAGCGGTTGATCGAGGCCGTATAACGCTTTGAGTTCAGCGGCACGCTGTGCGGTCAGGGTAATATTTCCGTCGATAAAATCGCCCGGTGTTTTGGCAAACAGCATAAAGATGAGCAGCGAAGCGAGGAACAACATCGGGATGGTTTGAAACAAACGACGCAGAATGAAATTTCTCATGACTTTCTCATTGAAGCTGCCGGTAAAGACCGGCAGCAACGTGATTTCTGATTATTTGACGATTTTGACATCCGGCAGGCTGCCGGTGAGGCCGTTGTAAATATCCGGTTTGAAACCGGTCACGCGTGCACTGCTGGCAGACAAAATCTTACGGTTGCCAAGCAGGATCACCGGAGGATCGTTCGCCAGAACTTTGTACAGTTCGTGATAAACGGGTTTACGTTTTTCGATGTCGAGCGTCGCATTGCCTTCGTTGATCAGTTTATCCACTTCCGGATTGTTATAACCCTGCTCTTTGGCTTCTGTGCTGTAGTAATCCCAGACGCCGTCGTGCGGATCGTTGAGCGTGCTGGTGCTGAATGACGCCAGATCGTAATTCCCCGCTTTACGTTGCGACATCAGCGCGTTGAAATCCACGACCTGTGGTTTCAACAGCACACCGATTTTCTGATAATCCTCTTTGGCAATCGGGATCAACGCGTCGTTCAGCACTTTTTTGCTGACCAGCAGCGTCAGTTCCAGACGTTTGCCGTCTTTCACACGAATGCCGTCCGTACCGGTTTTCCAGCCCGCTTCATCCAATAACTTATTGGCTTGCGCCGGATCGAATTTGTACGGATTCACGCCGTCGGTGTTATACGCCCAGGAGATCGGCGCGATCGGCTCAATAGCCACGGTGCCGTAGCCCTGATACACCACGTCGATCAGTTTCTGGCGATCCAGACCGTAGATCAGCGCCTGACGAACTTTTACGTCTTGCAATACCGGGCGATGAAGATTGAACTCAATCTTGCTGTAATCGCTGGATCCGTAAAGGTTGATGTTCGCAAAACCCAGCAGTTTCAGCTGTTCGATATCATCCGGACGCGACGTAAAGGCGTCGTAATCGGTATCACCGGTCTGGAATAACTGGAAGTTCGTCGACGGGTTGGTGACGCGATAAATGAAACGTGGCGTCGGAGGCGTACCGCGGTAATAGTGAGTGTTGGCGTGGAAACGGATCTCCTGCCCCGGAATGTATTTGTCGTAAACGTAAGGGCCATTACCCAGCGGTTTGCCGTGCAGCGTACGCAGTGTATCGAGATTTCCACGCTGATAATCTTTGCCGTAATAGGCTTTCGACAGCACCGGCCCGCCGATTTTCTGCAGCGTGGTCGCGCCCGGTTGCGTGGTCGTCACCTGAAGGGTCAGCGGGTCGATAACTTTCAGACCACTGACGCTGTCCGCTTTGCCCTGCTTGTATTCATCGCCACCGGCAATATGTGCCAGGGTGATATCGGTATCGCCATCATATTTCGGGTCATACAGCACGGTCAGCGTGAACGCGACATCTTCCGCCGTCAGCGAAGAACCGTCGCTGTATTTGAGGTTCGGACGCAGTTTGATGGTATACGTTTTACCGTCCGGGCTGACCGTCCAGCTTTCCGCCAGACCCGGAACCAGTTTACCCTGGCTGTCCCAGTCAATCAGGCGGGCGAAGATCACGTTGGTGACGTTTTCATCCCAACCATTCACGAAGAAATAAGGGTTAAAAATGCCCTGTGGTTCGGAGATCCCGGCGATCACAGTATCTGTTCGCAGCTTCGCGGCAGCAGGAACCTGGCTGGCGTCAGTGGCCGGCGTGATGCCTTCTTTGAGAACATCGTCCGCAAAGGATAAAGAAGAAAACATTACGGCGCTGGCCAGCAATGCGATTTTAAAAGAAACGGTGCGGCGCGCGCGGGTGACTGATTGCGCGGAGGCAGAAGTGAGTAACGTAGCCAAGTGACATCCCTCATCAATAAGTGTGCAATAGGTTTACAAAACATGACGAAGAGTAAGGTTGGGGTTTGTCCTTGTCTAACAACGAAAAAATATGGCTTATAGCTTTTGGGCAGTACGCTGAAAAAGCCGCCAAAACGGGTAATGTGGAATGATTTCCTGCCCGCACCCAGTAAGTACTTACTAACTATACGGAGTAGAGTAATCAGTGAGTTAACTGTAATGGACGCCGTAATCCTCAAGATCCGTACAAAAAAAACGGCGTATCTCATCGAAGATACACCGTTCATTTCGCAATGCTTTCCGGCCGGAGTGTCAGGCTGCGGTTTTCTTACTGCGGGAACTGACCTCAGAGAGGATCTCTTTTTGTTTGCTTTTCTCGCCGATTAGCTTGTACCAGCCTGAAAGCTTGCGCAGATCCGGCAACGTCGCCTTTTCTTCTACGTCGTAAGCGCTTAATTTCTCACGATACTCTTCGAAGATGGTGATACAGCGGCGTGCCCACTCGCCTTCCAGCGCAGAGCCTGCCACAGCGCGTGGACGGCGCGGTAAGCGCGGGCGCAGCGGTTTACTGGCTTCTGGCGCTGACTCATCGACATAGGCGAACTTGATCGAAACAACGGTTCTGCCCTGCTTCACCGGCTCCCAGACCACGGAAATATCGGTATTGGCGTTGATCCGGTTGATCGTCGGTTCAAGCAGCTTCTGTCGGAAGTCACGGTAATCTTCGTATTTGCCTGCCAAACCGGCCTTCTCGCGCATCCAGTTAAGATCCAGGGTCACTTCAATGGCTTTACCGCTGCGTCGCCCGTAGAGGTTTTTGGCTTTGATTAACCAGCCATACAGCCGCACGGAGAACGGCGTATCCAGTTTTGCGATATTCGCAAAATTGAGTTTGGTAAAAGACTCTTTTAATTCATAAAGATAGGGTGCGACGTCCTGACCGAATCTTAGTACAACGGCGCTGTGATCATCACTGCTGACGTATTCCAGCCGCGAGAACCACGAAAGCTGAACGGTCCGGACCTTTCCAGTTTTCGTATCCGGTTTGTAGATGGTGACCGGCTTTTTCATCAGGCTTTCTGCAGCTTCGCGCAACTGGCGGTGGCTGCTGGTCGGGTTTACCCCGTAGATCCGCTGGTAATCCTGAGGGAAAAGTCGATATAGCGTGTCCGGTTGAGGTTTCCTGCTATCAATTTGTGCCAGCGCCAGGTTGAGCAAGCGCATTTCATCCAGAGTAACGCTGTAGGCGCCTTCAAGAAGATCGTTCCCCTGAACTACGGTGAGTTTATTCAGTTCCATGTAGCAGGATCCATAAGTGGAAAGTAGGTAAATTATTCCACATAAAAAATACTGGCGTAAAGTAAAAACAAGCGTTATTTATTCATTTATTTTCATATACTTAGGCGTACCCCCTAAAACTTCGATCAGGAAAAACTTCCACATATGATTTTCCTCCGCATTTGGGATCCTTTTTTTAACATGCTGGATCGGCTCGCTTTTTACAGGAAATTACTCCACTTATCGAGCTGAAGATCTCCAACACGGAATATCTGAGATACGCGCTGATCTTCCCTGCCGATCAGAAAATTCTTCCACATATAAGTTCATATTGCACGTTAACTGACCGGAATCGGCTTTGTGATCCTCTTCTCATTTCATCACCCCGACCCGTTTCCTGTCTGAAATGGGATCTGCAGGAAAACTTTCCACGTATATGTGTCCCGGGGATCAGAAAATGTCTCCACATTTGGGGATGCTCGATTGGCGATCAGGAAATAACTCCACATAAGGGGGCGTTACGATCTCAGGAAATCTTTCCACGTATAGCAATGCGCGGGATCAGGAAATACTTCCACGTATTCCATCGTAAGGGGCTTAACTGACCGGACAGTTACCGCGAATTTACACACGTTTGATCAGATAATTCTTCCACATATAGGTAAGTGACAATGTCACATAATTCATAACCAATTGTTTGTACACATTATATTTTTTCAGAGTTCGTTTGAATAGTGTTTTGAAGATCAGAAAATGTCTCCACATAACCGCTGATTAGTTCAGGAAAATCTTCCACATATGCCCTGTTCTGCTGCCCGGATACCGATTTCTAAAGCAGATTATGCCTGACCAGGATGATCCTCTCTGTTACGTGACACAACGTGACGCTGTCACAGGAAATGTCTCCACATGTGTACCCCTTAAGGGATCAGGAAATCACTCCACCTATCAGAAATATGAGTTGTGGCAATATGTTAGCGTTAAATCTAAGCTGATGTTTATGTCAGGGGTTCCCAGGAAAACTGTCCACAGAAAAAAGCTCCACATATTCAGTGGACTGATCTGTAAGGAAATTATCCACAGGAAAAAGCTCTACATTGATCATGAAAAGGATCCACATCCAACAGGAAGGATCTCCACTTCGGGCAGGAAATACCTCCACAAGACACGTTTTATTCTGCTGATTTACATAGAAAAAAACCTCTCTTAAAGAGAAAGATCTAAACTTATAAATAAAACAAAACACTATTTGATCTTGGGATCCTGATAAGGAATGGTGACGTTATCGCAGAAAGGATTGGGAAGAGGTAACACCAGACGGGACAAGGTTGTGCAGGCTTTAGAAACAGAAACGGGCCTGATGAGACCCGATCCAAACGGTATAAACGATCAGGAACGTTCGTTGGTGATAAGCCAGGCATTGATCAGCTCTGTCAGAACGTCTTTCATCTCGCGATCTTGCAGGAAGCAGCTTGTTTTGAACCGGCGATGCAGCTCTTCATCGATATTGGTCTGTAATTTCTTTACCGATGCCGGCGGTTTGGCTACAGCATCTAGTGCTGTAGTTAATTGTCTGTGCTGGCCAAGTTTCATTTTCATTTCAGCAACTCCGTAATTTCTTTGGTCATAATTTCAATCTCGCCTTTCGCATTACCGTCCGTTGTATCGAAGACTGTTCCGCCATCCATCATGGTACGGATATAAACCTGACGCTGAGTCGTCCCTGTGCGCAGGGCCGGAACGCCTGTATCAGCAATAGATTCTTTCAAGACTTCCAGCATCTTAGCGGATGCGACTTTCTTGGTGATCAGAAAACGCGCGATCACAGGCTGTAAATTTTCACGCGCCTCAACAACGGCAAGTATAGCGCCGCAGGCTGCAAAATCTAAAGGTGACGGTGTCACGGGTATCAGCACTAAATCACTGACCATCACGGCTGCTGATGAAATTGCCGAGATTGCTGCAGCACCGTCGATCACGACGTAGTCATATTCTTTCAACTGCTTGCGTACGGTATAGACTTCTTTTTCTGATGCGGCTTCTGCCAGGTCGAACTGGCATTTACTTTCGTCGTACCAGTTGCTGATGCTTCCCTGTGGATCGGTATCGACCATCACAACTTTATGACCTTGTCGTGCAAGACAGGTTGCGATGTTAATAGAAGTCGTGGTTTTCCCTACCCCGCCCTTCCCGTTCAGGAAAGAAATAATTTTCGCTGCCATAACAACCTCTTGATGAAGCGCTAAATGAAGATTATTGAATCCCGTAATCTTAAGGTTTTGGGATTTATTATTTATATAATCATAGGATTCTGGGATTTAAAAATCCATGAATCACAGGATTGAAGCACTACTATAAAGATTACATCCGATGATTTCAATATTTTAGGATTACCGAATTATATTATCCCGTGATTTCAGGATTACGTGATTACCAGTTAACAGAGCGCGTTGGTAGCATTATGTTCAGAAAGTTGTGATTTTTGAATCCCATCATCTCAGGGGTTTGGGATTTCATGATTACAGCCGGATAGGACTGAAGTTTCTATCTCAGAGAACAATGGTACAACATGAAACTATCAGGATTTTGTCATCTTGTGATTTTATGATTCTGCAATCTTGGGATTTTCTCGTGGGATTATCATGTCAGTTAAAGTGATAAAAAGTTTCGGCTGGTGTTGACGTCCACAACAGTAGCCCAGAAAATCTCACCATCTCACCATCTCACCATCTGGTGATTTATAGATTCTAGGATTTCCACATGGGGTGATTCTGGAATCATGGGATACATAATCAACATACTACGATTACAGGATTAAAAGATTCTGATATGCCTGAGATTGCAAAATCCCGGAAGGTCAGGATGTGAAAGTAAGATTCAGGGATTATGCAATCCTTGAATCTTGAATTGCCTGTAGAGAGGGGGGATATATACGAAGGCAAGGATTCAAGGATGCTACGCTCCTGCAATCTTAATGAGGATTACAGGAGTATGGGATTACTCATAGATAAGAGTTCGCTTAACTTATCAATGTGTATCATGTAATCCTGAGATTATAAGAGAATCCCTGGATTTCATGATTCCGCATCAGGATTCAATGATTCCATAATCATTCATTATAAATCAATCCGTTATACACTCCAGGTTAAGCTGGTTCTGATCTATCATCAGAAGATTTCAGGATTCTATGATTTTAAATAGGATTATGAGATTACAGGATTTTTGTAACAAATCACGGGATTGCAAGATTCTCACGATGCATAGGGATTCAGAGATTCCATGATTATGGAGTCAAGGAATGCATCCTTTTAAGATTCAAGGATTCTGAGATATAGAGATTTTGTAAGATTACAGAATCTTGAAATCTCAGGATTAACATTATTAATGATGAAAGTTAGGATGGCAGGATTTCTGGATGGCGTGATTTTATGATTATGGAATACAGGTATGAATGATGTTGTGATTGTAAGATTCTGGGATTTATCTTGTGATGACAAGATGACAAGATGACAAGATGACAAGATGACAAGATGACAAGATGACAAGATGACAAGATGTAGAAATCATAAATCCCAAGATTAAATAATCTCGGGATTATGTGATTGTATGATTCAGAGATTTGAATTGCGGAATTAATGAGTCACAACATCAAGTGCACGCAGATGTTCAGGCAACCAGGAAAGAAGAACTTCTGATCCGGCTTTCCAATCCGGATTCATGTGTGCGGCAGAAAGCTTAACCATGAAATTATCCTGACCGGCAACTTCAGTCATCATGCGGACATGGTCACCCAGATAGATGAACTGTTTAATTCGCGCTTTGATCTGTTCCATACCCGGCTGAGGATTGTTGATACTGATCCGCTCGGGGCGGATTGAGAGCAAAATTTTCTTACCAGGTGAACTCGGGCGAATTTTAACGGCGCGCAGAATTGTGCCGTCATCGAGCGATGCACGATAAAAATCACCCTCGGCTGCCGTATTGGTTGCCAGCAGACTGTTATTTTCTCCGATGAACTGCGCAACAAACGCATTATCTGGCTTTTCATAAATCACGCTCGGGCTGTCCATTTGCTGGATAACGCCGTCATTAAATACCGCAACGCGGTCAGACATGGTCATTGCTTCACTCTGATCATGCGTGACATAGACAATCGTCAGGTCCAGCATCTGATGCAATTGCTTAATTTCCATTTGCATATGTTCGCGCAGCTGTTTGTCCAGCGCGCCGAGCGGTTCATCCATCAAAACCAGTTTCGGTTCGAACACCAGAGCGCGGGCGAGGGCGACACGTTGCTGTTGCCCGCCGGACATTTGCGCCGGATAGCGATCAGCCAGCGGTTTCAGTTTGACCATGTCCAGAATGCGGTCAACTTTCTCCTTGATATCCGTCTTGTTAAGACGGCGTATCGTCAGCGGAAACGCCAGATTTTCAGCCACCGTCATATGCGGAAACAAAGCATAGTTCTGGAACACCATCCCGATATCACGCTGATGTGGCGGCAAGTTATGCAAGGGTTTGTCGCGCAGAAGAATTTCGCCCTGAGTCGGTGTCTCAAACCCGGCAAGCATCATCAGGCTGGTAGTCTTGCCGGAACCTGAAGGACCAAGCAGCGTCAAAAATTCACCCTCGTGGACATCAAGATTGAGGTTTTTAACGACCAGTTTATCGCCGTCATAGCTCTTCTTGATATTTTTGAAGCTGACATACGTTCTCATAACAGGCACTCCGCGAAAAAAATATTGGAAAGTGGATGACGCAACCCGGCACAAATCATGCATAAAACATCCTCAGAAGGACTGTTTGTGTGGCGTTATTAAAAATCTTTACCACCCACCAGAAACGCTAACAAGCATTTTTTAGCAAAAAACCACAAAAAAAAGCCTGAGGGAAATCTCGCAGGCTTATGAATTTTATTGCTATTTTTAAATACTTTCGGGTTATTGCTAGCAATGTGAAGGAGGGATTACGCAGGATCAGGCAAGTCGCCAGCTTCCGTTTCAGTGAACTCAGTCAGCGCTTCTTGCGCACTGCAAGATTGCAACCTGCGCCGCAAACAATTCACGATATGCCCAAACGCGGGCACAATTTCTTCCTCCGAAACACCGCCATAACCGAGCAAAAGCCCGCGCCGCGGGGCCGGACGCAGGTAATAGGCGGAAAGCGGACGGGTTAGCACACGCTTTTGCTCCAGCTCCGCGCTCAGCGCCACGTCATCAATCGAATCAGGCAACGACAAAATCAGATGCAATCCGGCATTACTGTTTTCGCTTAAAAACTCCGGCCCGAGCTCCTGCTCAATCAGCTTCGTCAGCACATTACGCCGCTTGCCGTAGATCAGCCGCATCCGGCGGATATGCGCCGCGTAATGGCCTTCGCGGATAAATTCTGCCAGCGTAAGTTGCGTCAGTCCGTTACCCGCACGGTACAACTCGGAATGCGCAATCTTGAGGCGGGAAGCCAGAGGTCGCGGCAAAACGACGTAACTGATTCGCATTGCCGGGTACAGCGTTTTGCTGAACGTCCCGATATAAATCACCGGCGCATCGCTGCTCAGGCCTTGCAGCGCTGGGATCGGGCTGCCGGAATAGCGGAATTCGCTATCGTAGTCATCTTCCACCACCCAACTGCCTTGCTGGCTGGCCATCGCAAGAATTTTCTGTCTGCGCGCCAGACTCATCACCGCACCCAGCGGATAGTGATGTGACGGTGTCACGCATATCAGTTTTGGCGCGCGGCTTTCTGGCGGATTTTCAGGCGGATCCATACCGTTTTCATCCACCGGTATCGGCTGAATATCCACGCCGTTGATGGAGAGCACATTGCGAATGCCCCAGTAGCTGGGTTCTTCAATCCAGGCCACATCACCGGGATCGCAGAGCATTTTTGCCAGTAAATCGAGAGCCTGATGCGTACCGGCGGTGATGAGGATCTGATCGGCGGTACAGTCCACGGAGCGCGCAATACGCAGGTAATCGGCCAGCGCATGCTGGAGTTCCGGGCAGCCACCGTGGCGCGAATAAGTGAGATATTCCGGATGAAGGCGGCGGCTCAGGCGGTTTTGCAGCTTGCGCCAGATGTCATGAGGGAACTTTGTGACATCCGGCACGCCCGGCATAAATGCGCCCCACTGGTGCGACGCCACGCCGGTACGCGTCAGCAAATTCGTGCCGCGTTTGGAAAGTGAAACGTGGCTGCGGAGCGGGGTACAGCGCGTGGTGGTTTTGTCTGCAATTACACCGTCTTCCGGTAAATCGGATGTGACGAAGGTACCACTTCCGGTACGTGTCTGAATGTAGCCTTCGGCCTGCAATTGCTCATAGACCGCCAGTACCGTATTGCGCGAAATATCCAGTTCTTTGGCCAGGTCCCGGGACGCAGGCAAACGGCTGCCGGGGCTGATGCTGCCGTCAAAGATAGCCTGTTGTAATGCCTGATAAACGCGCTTGTTCAGCGTGCCTCCGGAAGATTCAGAAAGACCGGTGAGACGCTGAAAAATGAGGTCAGAGAGCAGTGAGCGCAAAAGTGGATCCTCAAAATAATTCAAACTGGTTCTGGATTATAGAACCGCTGACGGGATAAAAAACAAGAACGGATTGCTATTTCGACAAATTGTTCACCTTGCAACCGGCAATCTCCAAAACATAACCTTCAGGCAGGAGCGAAAGATGAGTCACAGCGAACTGGAAAAACGCCGTAAAGAAGCGACACCACGTGGTGTCGGCGTCATGTGTGATTTCTATGCAGCGAAGGCGGAAAACGCAACGTTGTGGGATGAGCAGGGCCGTGAATATATCGATTTCACCGCCGGGATCGCCGTGCTCAATACCGGCCATCGCCATCCGAAAATTGTCGAAGCGATCCGCAATCAGCTCGACCTGTTCACGCACACCGCCTACCAGATTGTGCCTTATGCAAGCTTTGTCACGCTGGCCGAACGCATCAACGAAATAGCGCCTGTGTCAGGGAAAGCGAAAACCACCTTCTTCAGTACCGGTGCCGAAGCGGTAGAAAACGCGGTGAAAATTGCCCGCGCTGCCACCGGTCGTCCCGGTATTATCACATTCTCCGGCGCATTCCACGGCCGCACCTTACTGACCATGGCACTGACCGGCAAAGTCGTGCCCTACAAAGTGGGCTTCGGTCCGTTCCCGGCGTCGGTATTCCACGGGCAGTATCCGAATACACAACACGGCGTCAGCACCGAAATGGCGCTGGACAGTATCGAACGTATTTTCCGCAGTGATATCAGCCCGCAGCAGGTTGCCGCCATTCTTTACGAACCGATCCAGGGTGAGGGGGGTTTTAACATTGCGCCGGAAGATTTTGTGAAAGGTCTGCGCGACATCTGCGACCGTCACGGCATCGTGCTGATTGCGGATGAAGTGCAGAGCGGCTTTGCACGTACCGGCAAAATGTTTGCGTCTGATTATTACCCGAATGCCCGACCGGATTTAGTCACCATGGCGAAAAGCCTGGGCGGCGGGATCCCGATTTCCGGCGTAACCGGCCGCGCAGAACTGATGGACGCACCGGAACCGGGCGGTCTGGGTGGTACGTACGCCGGTAATCCGCTGGCCGTAGCATCTGCGCTGGCCGTTCTGGACATTATCCGGGAAGAAAAACTGTGCGAACGCGCTAATCGCCTGGGGGCTGAACTGATCGAAACCCTGGAAAAATCCAAAGCAAAATGTCCTGCACTGGTCGATGTGCGTGCGCGCGGTTCCATGGTCGCGGCAGAATTCAACGACCCGGCGACAGGCAAACCATCCGCTGAACTGACCAAACAGTATCTGCGTAAAGCGCTGGATGCCGGTTTGCTGATGCTGAGTTGCGGCGTCCACGGTAACGTGATCCGTTTCCTGTATCCGCTGACCATTCCGGATGCGCAGTTCAAAGACGCGCTGGCCATTTTGTCCCGCGTACTGGCTGACTGAGGAACGCTATGCAACTAAAACATACAGAACTTTTTCGCCAGCAATGCCTGATCAACGGCGAATGGGTTGACAGCGAAAATGGCGAACGCGGAGACGTCATCAATCCGGCAACGGGCGCGGTGATCGGCAGCGTTCCGCAAATTACGCCGGCGCAGGCGGCGCAGGTGATTACTTACGCCGAACAGGCTCAGGCGGGCTGGCGGGAAAAAACCGGTAAACAACGTGCTGCGGTGATGCAGAAATGGGCGCAGCTGATGCTGGAACATGCGGACGATCTGGCCGCATTGCTCACCGCGGAACAGGGTAAACCGCTTGCAGAGGCAAAAGGTGAAATCGTCTACGCCGCGTCCTTTATTGAATGGTTTGCCGAAGAGGCGAAACGCGTCGAAGGCAGCGTGCTGGCTCCGGTTCAGGCGTCGCAACGCATGCTGGTGCTGAAACAACCGATTGGCGTTTGCGCGGCCATCACGCCCTGGAATTTCCCGGCGGCAATGATCACCCGTAAAGCCGCACCGGCGCTGGCAGCCGGTTGCGCGATGATCGTGAAACCGGCTGAACAAACGCCGCTCAGTGCTTTAGCGCTCGGCCAACTGGCGGTGGAAGCGGGCATACCGGCGGGCGTATTGCAGGTGATCACCGGTTCTGCGCAGGATGTCGGCAAAGTGCTGTGCGCAAGTCCGGTGGTTCGCAAACTGAGCTTCACCGGGTCTACCGAAGTCGGGCGCATCCTGATGGCGCAGAGCGCGCCGACGGTGAAAAAACTCTCTCTGGAACTGGGCGGTAACGCGCCGTTTATCGTGTTCGATGACGCCAATCTAGAGCGCGCCGTGGCCGGTATTATGGCCTCGAAATTCCGTAACAGCGGGCAAACCTGCGTCTGTGCTAACCGGATTTATGTCCAGCGGGGGATTTACCCGGCGCTGGTAAAGCGGCTGGTTGAAGAAGTGGAAAAGCTGAAAGTTGGCGAGGGCTCTCAAACCGGTATCACCCAAGGGCCGCTGATCGACGACGCCGCAGTCAGTAAAGTGCGTGAACACATCGACGATGCGCTTTCGCACGGCGCAATGATACTCACCGGGGGGCAGCCACACGCACTCGGCGGCACGTTCTTCCAGCCGACGGTGGTTGGCGGTGTGACATCTGCGATGAAATTTGCGCGCGAAGAAACCTTCGGACCGGTTGCGCCGGTTTTCAGTTTTACCGATGAAGCGCAGGCAGTGGCGATGGCTAACGATACCGAATTCGGGCTGGCGGCTTATCTCTTCACGCGTGACGCCGCGCGCCAGTGGCGTGTTCCGGAAGCATTGGAATACGGCATGGTGGGCATTAATACCGGCCTGATTTCCAACGAAGTCGCGCCGTTCGGCGGTATTAAACAGTCCGGTCTGGGGAGGGAGGGGTCCCGCCACGGTATGGACGACTATCTGGAAATGAAATATCTGTGCATCGAGCTGGGTGAGTAATCCTGACGCACAACGTCCCGATAGGGTGCAGAAATGCACGTCAGCTGTGCAAGGTCAGACAATAAAAAGAAACTGAGTGGTCATGAGGCACAAAAAAATCACATAACGCCTCTTCAGAACCTGTCCGCCCGCCATTTCCGGCGCGGCGGACGGACTCAACAGTAATGGCATGGTTTATGCTTCATCATAAAATATGATGCATCATATTTTAGCAATGCCGTTACCTTAGCGATTTCCTTACTTTTTAGTTAACCCAGGAGTCACAGCATGTTTAAAAAGATTGCCCTTACCACTCTTCTCGCCGGGTTGATGTTTCAGGCTCAGGCTGAATCTCTGACAGTGATCTCTTTCGGCGGTCTGAATAAAGACGCTCAGGACAAAGCGTTTTACAAACCTTTCGCAGCAGCCGGTAAAGGCACCATTGAGCCAGGCGAATACAACGGTGAAATGGCCCGAATCCGCGCCATGGTAGAAACCAAACAGGTGGGCTGGGACGTGGTCGAAGTCGAAAGCCCGGAACTGATCCGTGGCTGTGATGAAGGGCTGTTTGAACCGCTGGACTGGAGCAAACTGGGCGACAAAACGCAGTACGTGCCGGGTGCGGTAACCGAGTGTGGTGCGGGCATTTTCCTGTGGTCAACCGTGCTGACGTATGACGCCAGCAAACTGAAAAAAGCGCCGACCAGCTGGGCTGATTTCTGGAATGTAAAAGATTTCCCGGGCAAACGCGCACTGCGCAAAAGCGCCAAATTCACGCTGGAAATCGCTTTACTGGCCGATGGCGTGAAGCGTGAAGACATCTATAAAGTGCTCGCCACACCAGCCGGTGTGGAACGCGCCTTCAAAAAACTCGATCAAATCAAACCGAACATCCAGTGGTGGGAATCCGGCGCACAACCGCTTCAGTGGCTGGTGTCTGGCGATGTGGTGATGACTTCCGCCTACAACGGCCGCGTGAGCGCCGCGCAGGGCGAAGGCCATGATTTCAAAATGGTCTGGGACAACAGCCTGTATGATCTCGACAGCTGGGCCATCGTAAAAGGGTCCAAACACAAAGATCTGGCCGAGCAGTTCATCGCTTTCGCCAACAAACCTGAAAACCAGAAAGTCTTCGCCGAAACCATCCCCTACGGCCCGACTGAAAAATCAGTCACCGGCATGATTGACCCTAAATATGCGCAGAACCTGCCAACCGCCGAGAAAAACCTGGCAGGCGCTTTGCAGGTAGATACTCACTTCTGGATTGAGCATGGCGAAGACTTAGAACAGCGCTTCAACGCCTGGGCTGCTAAGTAAATACCCGTCATCTTTCGGTCTGACTCGGCGTTGGCTTCATTTGCTCACCCCGGTCACAGTCTTTTGATTGTTGCCGGGGATCCGCTTCGCTTGCCGCCTCGATTCAGTCTGAATGATTTTGTGCTTTGAGTTGGGTAATACCAGAGAATTTGCCGCGGGAGAAAATTATGAGCCAGACCGAAATGCTGACGACACCGGTGCCGGACGACGCCGCTTCAGGGCCGACGCTGCGTCAGCGCCTGCGCAAAGTAGAAGCGGCGTATACGCGACGTTCTTTGCTGCTGATTGCGCCACTTTTGCTATTTGTGATTATCAGCTTCCTGTTTCCTATTGCGTCCATTTTGGGCAAAAGTGTGACCAACCCGGAGCTTGGCGAAACAATGCCAGCAACCGTGGCGCAGCTTGCACATTGGGAAGGCAAAACCGTGCCAGATGAAGCGACGTTTTCCGCGCTGGTGACGGATCTGCGTAACGCCCGCAATAGCGGCCAGATGGCGACTGTCGCCAAACGTCTGAGCTATGAGGATAACCGCTACCGCAGTCTGATCACCGGCACATTACGCCATGCGCCCGAAGGCACCGCGCCGGTCAAAGAGGCGCTGATCCAAAGCATGCCTCTGTGGGGCGAAATGAGCACCTGGCAGACGTTGCAGCGCGCGGCGAAACCGCTGACTTCTTATTATCTGCTGGCAGCTTTTGACCGCAAAGTTGACGTCGATACCGGCAAAATTACGGCACTGCCGCCGGACCAGGCGCTGTACGTTAACGTGCTGCTTCGCACCTTGTGGATGGCGCTGGTCGTCACGCTGTGCTGCGTCGCTCTCGGGTATCCGCTGGCGTACTGGCTGGCGAAACAACCGTCTGGTCGCGCCAACTTACTGATGATCCTGGTGTTGCTGCCGTTCTGGACATCGCTGATTGTCCGCACCGCCAGCTGGATTGTTTTGCTGCAATCCGGTGGCCTGATCAACCGCGCGCTGCTTTCCACCGGCATCATCGATCACCCGCTGGTGATGGTGTTCAACCGTCTCGGCGTTTACATCTCGATGACGCACATCATGCTGCCGTTTATCGTTCTTCCTTTATATGCCGTGATGAAGAGCATATCGCCAAACTATGTCCGCGCGGCGATTTCACTCGGTGCACATCCTTTCTCTGCGTTCTGGCGGGTGTACGTGCCGCAGACTTATGCCGGTGTCACCGCGGGGGCGCTGCTGGTGTTCATGATGGCGATTGGTTACTACATCACGCCCGCGCTCCTCGGCGGGCCGGGCGATCAGATGGTCAGCTATTTTGTTGCGTTCTTTACCAATACCACGATGAACTGGGGAATGGCGGCGGCGCTCGGGAGCCAGTTGCTGGTGATTGTGGTGCTGCTTTATATCGTTTATATCCGCGTGACGCGCACCAAAGCCGAAGTGGCAGCGAACTAAAGGAGCCCGACTATGAAACACAGTATGAAACAAAAAGGGGCGCTGATTTTGCGGTTGTGGCGCTGGTGTTTCAACTTCTACAGCGCGGCAATCTTGCTGTTTCTGATTGTGCCGGTGCTGATTATCGTGCCGCTGTCGTTTAATTCCGGCTCGTTTCTGAGTTATCCGCTGACTGGTTTTTCGCTCCGCTGGTATCACACATTCTTCCACTCGGATGAATGGCTGAGTTCGCTGGGAAACAGCCTAATGATTGCGCCGCTGGCGACGATTCTGGCCACCGTTTTGGGCGTTCTGGCCTCTGTCGGATTAGTGCGCGGTGAGTTTCGCGGCAAATCGCTGGTGATGGCGATTCTGATTTCGCCAATGATCGCGCCGGTGGTAATCATCGCCGTCGGGATGTTCTTCTTCTTTGCCCGCGTTTCCCTGCTCAACAGTTATCTGGGGCTGGTGCTGGCGCACGCGCTGCTCGGCGTACCCTTTGTGGTGATTACGGTGACGGCAATCCTCAAGAACTACGACCGCAATTTATCGCGTGCCGCCGCCAGTCTGGGCGCTTCGCCGTGGCGCGTATTTCGTAAAGTGACTCTGCCGCTGATTGCGCCCGGCGTATTTTCCGGTGCGCTGTTTGCGTTTGCGGCCTCGTTTGACGAAGTGGTGGTGACATTATTCCTCGCCAGCCCGCGTCAGCGCACGTTGCCGATCCAGATGTTCGCCGGTATCCGCGAAAACCTTGACCCGACGATTGCCGCTGCGGCGTCGCTGATGGTCGGCGCATCGCTGATTTTACTGCTGGTGATGGAACTTCTGCGTCGCCGTGGCGAACGCCTGCGCCACTCTTCCGCTGCACATTAAACATTAAATGACTCAGAGGACTTTACAGGTCCTCTTTTTTTGATTATTCCTGATGCATCAAATATCAAATGGGTAAGGGCCTTCATCATGACAGAGAAGAAAACATTACTGCTGACCGGGGCAAGCCGCGGTATCGGTCACGCAACGGTGAAACATTTTTATGCTGCCGGATGGCAGATTTTCACCGCGTCGCGTCAGAACTGGGTGGACGAATGTCCTTGGGCAGAAGGTTTTCTCAACCATATTCATCTGGATCTTGAAGACATTGACAGCGTGCAGAAAGCGCTGCCGATGATTAAAGAGCGCCTTGGCGGACGGCTTGATGCGCTGGTGGATAACGCCGGGATTTCGCCAAAAACGCCGACGGGCGGGCGAATGGGCGTGCTCGGCAGCGATTACGCCACCTGGTTACAGGTGTTCAACGTCAACCTGTTCTCGACGGCGATTCTGGCAACCGGATTATTTGATGAACTTAAGGCCGCGCAGGGCAGCATCATAAACGTTACGTCGATTGCGGGCAGCAAAGTGCATCCGTTTGCGGGCGTGGCGTATGCCTGTTCCAAAGCCGCACTTTCCACGCTGACCCGCGAAATGGCGCATGAGTTTGGCCCGCACGGCGTGCGCGTTAATGCGATTGCACCGGGGGAAATCGATACCGCCATTCTGTCGCCGGGCACGCAGGAAATCGTCGAGCGCAGCGTGCCTTTACAGCGTCTGGGCAAGGCCGAAGAAGTGGCGTCGCTGATTTATTTCCTCTGCACGTCGGGTGCGTCCTATGTGAACGGCGCGGAGATCCACGTTAACGGCGGTCAGCATGTCTGAAGCGCCGTCACTGCTGACTACCGACGTGCCGCGCGTCAGCCCTTCACAGGCCGAAAACATCGCCGCGCAGGTTTACGGCCTGGAGGGTTGCGCACAGATTTTGGGCGGAGAGCGCGACAGCAACTTTTGCCTGACCACGCTTTCAGGCCGTGCTTACATGCTGCGGTTTGTGAATCCGGCGGAAGTGCCAGAAGAGGTCGATTTTCAGACCGCCATTCTCAGTCATCTTGCCTTGCGTGACAGCCAGCTGCCGGTGCCGCGTTTGCAGGAAAGCCGCAGTGGTGAACTGACGCCGAAGGTCAGCGTCGGCGGACAAAACCTGACTTTACGCGCCGTCAGTTACCTTCCGGGGACCGCACAATTTCAGGTGCCGCGATCTCAGACATTGATGCACGAACTCGGCGACACTCTGGCGCGTCTCGACATTGCGCTCAGCGATTTTGAACATCCCGGCGCGAAACGGGATTTGCTGTGGGACATCAGCGATATGTCGCGCCTCGAAGGCTGGATCCCGCATCTGACTGACCCGGTGCAGCGCCACACCATCAGCCGCGTGCTGGATATCCATCAGCAAAAAGTGGTGCCCGCCAGCCGCTTTTTGCGCAAGCAGGTGATCCACAATGATCTGAACGCGCACAACGTGCTGGTTAAAAGCGCAGACCCGCAGCGTCTGGCGGGGATTATCGATTTTGGCGATGCGCTGCGTGCGCCGCTGATCAACGAACTGGCGACGGCGCTGGCGTATCAGCTCGACAGCCAGGGCGAAAATCTATTCCAGTATTGCCATCCGATGATTGCGGCGTATACCGCCCGGCAGCCATTGAGCGAGGCAGAACAACACGTTTTGCCCGAACTGGTCGCCTCGCGGCTGGCGCTGAGCCTGTTAATCGCTCAGCACCGCGCCGTGTTATACCCGCAAAACCGTGACTATATTTTGCGTAATCAGGCGCACGCGTGGGGCAGTTTATCGCGTCTGATGGTGCTGTCGTTTTCGCAAACTGGCGAGATTTTCAGTCAGTCTTGTACGTCTGAATTGCCGTAAAGGGAGCAAAAATGCTGACTCAGCAACAGGTTCTGGAAGGTCGCCAGCAGTGGCTGGGCGGCGGTTATCGTCTGTTTTATCAGGAACCGCTGCACGTCGTGCGCGGCGAAGGCGTCTGGCTGTATGACAGCGAAGGGCGTCGCTATCTGGATGCTTACAACAACGTAGCGTCCGTGGGGCATTGCCATCCGGCCGTTGTCGAAGCGATTGCCGCGCAGGCGGCGCAGCTCAACACGCACACGCGGTATCTTAATGACGCCATAGTAGAGTTTGCTGAAGATTTTCTGACAGAGTTTCCGCCGGAACTGCGCAATCTCACCATGACCTGCACCGGCAGCGAAGCCAACGATCTGGCGCTGCGCGTGGCGCGGCAAATCACCGGCGGGAAGGGTGTTCTGGTAACGCGCTGGGCATATCATGGCGTCACCAGCGCGCTGGCAGAGCTTTCACCTTCGCTCGGCGACGGTTTTGAGCAGGGTAAAAATGTCTGGCTGATTGATGCGCCGGACACCTTCCGCCATCAGGGCGCTTTCGTCGCGGGCGTGGAACGGGCGCTGGAAGACATGAAACAGGCTGGTGTAGAACCGGCAGCGCTGCTGCTGGATACCATTTTTTCCAGCGATGGCGTTTTCAGCCCTAAACCGGCAGAAATGCAGCGCGCGGTGGCGCGGGTTCGCGCGGCGGGCGGGTTATTTATCGCCGACGAAGTGCAGCCCGGTTTTGGCCGCACCGGCAGTCAGCGCTGGGGCTTTGCCCGTTACGGCGTGATGCCGGATCTGGTGAGTCTGGGCAAACCGATGGGCAATGGTCATCCCGTCGCCGGGCTGGTCGGCAGGCCGGAACTGTTTGCGGAATTTGGCCGCCGTCAGCGTTATTTCAACACCTTCGGCGGCAATCCGGTTTCCTGCCGTGCGGCGCATGCGGTATTGCAGGTTTTACGCCGTGAAGAACTGCAACAAAACGCGCAACGGACGGGGGAAATTCTGCGGGAAGGGCTGTTGAAACTGGCAGCGCGTTATCCAGTAATCGGCGATGTGCGCGGTGACGGTCTGTTTATCGGCGTGGAACTGGTGAGCGATCAGCGCAACACGCCCGCGCCTGAGCTGGCGGCGTTTGTCGTTAACCAGATGCGGCACAAACAGATCCTGATCAGCGCCACCGGCCCCGCAGCGAACGTCCTGAAAATCCGCCCGCCGATGGTCTTTCAACCCGAACACGCCACGCTGTTACTGGAAACATTGTCGGGCGTACTGGCGGATATTCCTGCCTGAAAATCACTTCTCCCGGCTGGCGGCCAGGAATTCGACCATCTTCTGGCTGCCGTCGAGAATGTCTTCCTGAATGGCTTTTCTGGCTGTCGCGCTGTCGCCTTTGCGCAGTGCGCGCAAGATTTCTTCGTGATGTTCGATCGCCATCCGCTCGGAAAAATGTGCGTAAGCCTGGGCAATCAGCGGGCCGGTGCGCATCCATAAACTGTCAATGAAATTACTCAGCAGCGGCATGCGCGCGCTTTCGGCCAGCATCAGATGAAATTCACTGTTGAGGCGCAGCGCCTCCGGCAAATCTTCACTGCTGATAGCTTTACGGTTGTTTTCAATGTTCTGTGCGATGCGCTGTAACTCATACTCGGTGACTGTCTGCGCCGCTTTTTCCGCCCCGAGACCCTCGAGATCTAAACGCAACGTGCGGATTTCCTGATACTGCTGTTCATCCAGCTGAGGAACACGAATATCTTTCGGTGTGCGCATTTCCAGCGCCTGCTCTTTTGCCAGCTGCAAAATCGCATCACGCACCGGTGTCACACTGGTGCCGACCTGTTCCGCGAGTTCGCGGATGCGCAGGCGGTCATTGGGTTTCAGGCGGCCGGTAATCAGGGCTTCACGCAAGGTGGCGTAGACGCTGCTGCCCAGATAGGCGTGGTTAATCGAGCTGATGGGATAATTCAAAGTTCACCGTAGCAATAGAGTGCGGGCACCCGGATTAAGGAAGAATTCATGGACGCTGATTATACAACATGATGCATCAAATGTGATGACCAGAAATGAGCCGGGATTTCATACCTATTTTGGGTGATGAGTTATGTGCGATACATAATTGAAATCAATAGATAACCTTATGAAATTAAAAAATAAAGCGTTAATACCTCGAAAGGAGAGGCCACGTGCGCGCGCGTTGATATCACACAAGGAAAAATTTGACTCAAGCGTGCGATGATTTTTCCTTTTGCGAGCTAATGTTATGAAAAATAATGAAGATTGTAAAAATTCCTCAGGCGTTAACCGCCGGGATTTTGTCAAACTCAGCGGCGTGGTGGCCGCACTTCCTCTGATAGGTTTTAAATTTTCGCACGCGGCGGAGCAAATCGCCGTAACTACTCAGGAACTGTCCCCCTCACCAGAAATAATCGTGCCGACTTGCAGTACGTTCGACTGCGGCGGTAAATGCGATATCCGTGCCCATTTGCAGGAAGGGGTTGTGACCCGCATTTCTACACGTCCGGATGCCGATCTCGACCCGGAAATGCCCATCATGCGCGCCTGCGTCCGCGGGCGCAGTTACCGGAAATTTGTCTATCACCCTGACCGGCTGAAATACCCGATGAAGCGCGTCGGAAGGCGTGGCGAAGGTAAATTCGAGAGGATCAGCTGGGACGAAGCCACGGTGCTGATTGCGGATAATCTCAAACGCATTACGGCAAAATACGGCCCGGAATCGCGCTATGTTCACGTTGGCACGGCGGTCAGCGGAGGCCCGTTCTCCGGCGATACGATGGTGCGCCGGTTGCTGAACCAGACCGGTGGCTACCTCAATTCTTATCACTCGGTGAGCATGGGCAATACGGCAGCGGCGACGCCTTACACCTATGGCGCGGCAGCCAGCGGCAACACGCTGGATACGCTGGCGGACACGCCGCTGGTGATCTTGTGGGGGCATAACCCGAACGAAACCATTTTCGGGCATACCAATCACTATTTTCAGAAAATGAAGCAGAGCGGCACCCGATTTATCGTGGTGGACCCGCGCTATTCGGACACGGCGACTTCGCTGGCGGATCAGTGGGTCCCGCTGCGGCCTTCTACCGACAATGCGCTGATGGACGCGATGATGTACGTCATCATCACGGAGAACCTGCACGATAAAGCGTTTGTGGAACGTTACACCCTGGGCTTTGACGAAAGCTCGATGCCGGAAGGCGTTCCGGCCAATGAATCGCTGGTGGCATACCTCATTGGCGCAAAAGACGGCGTGAAAAAGACGCCGGAATGGGCGGAAAAAATCACGCATGTGCCTGCACAAACTATCCGCCAGCTGGCGCGTGATTACGCCACCACCAAACCGGCGGCGCTGATCCAGGGCTGGGGGCCACAACGTCACAACTGCGGCGAACGCACTGCGCGCGGTTCGACATTACTGGCGACGATCACCGGAAATGTCGGCGTTAAGGGCGGCTGGGCGGGTGGCTATGGCGGTGACAGCAGCCGCAAATTCACCGCTGGCGTGGAAATGCCGGATAATCCGGTAACGAAGAAAATCTCGGTGATGAACTGGGTACAGGCGGCGGATGACGCCAGCAAAATCACCCCTGCGGACGGACTGACCGGCGGGGATAAACTGGAGAGCAATATCCGCATCCTGTTTTCGCTGGCGGGAAATTATCTGGCGAACCAGAATCCGGATATCCATCAGGCCGTTAAGGTTCTCGAAGATGAATCCAAAATTGAATTTATTGTGGCCAGCGATCTGTTCCTCACGCCCAGCGCGAAATATGCCGATCTGTTGCTGCCGGAAACCAGTTTTATGGAGCGCTGGAATATCGGCGAGTCGTGGGGAACCGGCAGTTATCTGATGCTTTCTGAAAAACTGATCGAGCCGCAGTTTGAAAGCCGTTCTGACTACGACTGGTTACGCGAAGTTGCGGCCAAACTGGGCGTTGAAAAAGAGTTCAGCCTCGGACGTACGGAAAAGGACTGGATCGTCAGCATCTGGGAGAAAACCCGCCAATCAATGCCGGAGGAGAAACTGCCGACCTTTGACGAGTTGCTGATCACCCGACGTTATCTTTTCAAAGACAAACCGCATATCGCATTTGAAGCGAATATCCGCGACCCGCAAAACAATCCTTTCCCGACGCCTTCCGGCAAAATTGAGATTTTCTCAAAGCGTCTTTACGACATGCAGCATCCGGAAATCCCGGCCTTGTCGCATTACGTGCCGGCGCACGAAGGCCCGGAAGACGAACTTTCCGCCCGGTTCCCGTTGCAGCTGATCACCTGGAAAGGTAAAAACCGCGCGAACTCCACGCAGTATGCCAACCCGTGGCTGAAAGAAGTTCAGGAGCAAAAGCTGTGGATCAACCCGGCTGATGCCACGCAGCGCGGCATTGCGCAGGGCGACAGCGTGCGCATTCACAACGATCGCGGCGTGACGCTGATCCCGGCGGAAGTGACGCAACGCATCATGCCCGGCGTGGTGGCTTTACAGGCGGGCGCATGGTGGCAGCCGGATGAAAACGGTGTCGACCGTGGTGGTTGCGCCAATGTACTCAGTTCGGCGCGCATAACGGCGCTGGCGAAAGGGAATTCTCATCAAACCATGCTGGTGGAGGTTGTGAAAGCATGAGCAAATTTATAGATTACGCGCCGGTCAGTGACCGCCAGCTGGGTTTCTTTATCGACTCTTCCCGCTGTTCGGGCTGCAAAGCCTGTCAGGTTGCCTGCAAAGATAAAAACAATCTGGAAGTGGGCCGCCGTTTCCGCCGTATTTACGAAGTCAAAGGTGGCGGATTTGTATCCACCGGGCAGGGCGGTGTTTTCAACAACGTCTACGCCTACACGCTGTCTATTTCCTGCAACCACTGCAAAGACCCGATCTGCACCAAAAACTGCCCGACCACCGCCATGCACAAACGTCCGGGCGACGGGATTGTGCGCGTCAATACCGACAAATGTGTCGGTTGTGGCTATTGCGCGTGGTCGTGTCCGTACGGCGCGCCGCAGCTAAATCAGGAAACAGGCCAGATGTCGAAATGCGATTTTTGCGTCGATCTGCAAACCGCCGGCGAACAACCGGTTTGCGTCGCGACCTGTCCGCTGGGCGCGATCAAATTCGGGCCTATTGATGAGTTACGCGCCAAATACGGCAACCTGTCCGACGTTCAGGGGTTGCCGGAATCCGGACTCACTCAGCCAAATCTGGTCATCAAACCGCATCAGGGCGCAGAAAAGGAAGGTAAGTAATCATGCAGGAATGGCCACTCATTATTTTTACTCTGCTGATCCAGAGTTCTGTCGGCATCACGCTGTTCACCACGCTTATTCTGATTTCCGGCGCGGACAAACTGAGCGCCCGAGAAAAGCATCGTCTTGCGCTGCCCGCCATGCTAACGGCCTTTATCGCCGGTGCGCTCGGGCTTATCGCGTCCACGGCGCATCTCGGGTATCCGCTGAATGCGTTTCATGCGCTGAGTCATATCAGCAGTTCGTGGCTGAGCCGTGAAATCGTCTTTGCCAGTGCGTATCTGGCGGCGCTCGGGCTGGCGACGCTGATTGCGCTTCTGACCAAACGGGTGATCGCGCTGTTAATGGTGATTGCCGTCGCGACTGGCGCGGTGGATATCTTCTGCATGAGCGCGATTTACGTTCACGCTTCCGTTGTGACGTGGATGCACTTCAACACTTACGTGATGTTTGGTGGCACTGCGCTGACCCTCGGTGCGGTCAGCGGATTGTGGATACTGACGGAGCGTCCGTTGCTGGCCTGGGGGACGTTACACAGACTGGCTGTGATGTTGATTGGCATGCTGATCGCGGTGACGGTTCTGCGTTTGCTGGTTCAGCCGGTGTACGGCAGTTATCTGGCCAGCTTGGGCGGTACGGATGTCATGACGTTCCCGCATCAGCCCCTTACCGCTTACGGGCAGATGGCCGTAATGCGTTTTGTGGCCTGGGCGTTACTGATTGCAGGCGTGTGCGTGACGGCATTATGTCTGCGCACGCAGCGATTCAGCCGCCTGCGGTTGCTGGCGGGCGCGGTGTCAATCCTTATCGCCGAAGTGCTGCTGCGCTTTAACTTCTTCAGCATTCATTAATGAAACTGTTTTCGCTCAATGCCCGTCCGCCCGAAGCCGGTGCCGGACGGGCCTGCGTTCGCAACCCGCTTCCCGGCCATCCTTGTCAGGCCTGCGTGGACGCCTGCGGCACGGGCGTCATAAAGGTAAGCAAGCGAAAGATTGAAATAGAAACCGCAGGCTGTACGGCCTGCGGGGCCTGTCTTTTTGCCTGTCCTGCTGGCGCTATTGAAGGTATTACGCCGCCGGAACGTGCTTACCGCGACGGCTGTCTGACGGTGCCGCTGAGCCTGAGCGCGCCGTCAGTTAACGAACTGCTGATGTGGCACGCGCAATACCAAATACGCGCCGTCGAAATGGAGGCCGGTTCGCATTCCGGCTGGCTGATGGCGGTTGCCGCGCTGAATATCTGGCTGAAAAAAACCGGTGAACCGCTGTGGAATCTACAGCCGCCTTCTGAAGGGACTCATCAGGGATTGCGCCGTCACTGGCTGCGCATTAAAGACGATTCCCGCCAGACCGGTCACGTCACGCCGGGAGGCAGGGCGCGCCGCGCCAGCTTCCCGCTGGTCACCGAATATCGCCTCACGCTGGATCGTGAAAAGTGTTCGCTGTGCGGCGGTTGTGCTCGTGTTTGCCCCGAATCAGCGATTCACATCAGCAACACGTCTTTTACGCTGAACGTGGAAAAATGCACGGGTTGCAGCAATTGCGAAACGCTTTGCTTTGAAAAAGCGATCGGCGTGGAAAAAGAGACGGCGGCGGTTTCAGAAGTTTTCGAAACAACGGGCGCGGACTGTACGACCTGCCGCCGCCCGTTTACGGCATGGTCAGCAGATGAAAAACAGTGCCCGGTATGCCGGAAGCACCGTTTCAATATGCGTAAGGTCTGAGCAAAAGGTGCGTCCCTGCACCGGCAAAACGGCTTAAACGCCTGACTGCTCTGGCGCAGGGTCATCCTGTAAATGCTTTTTGAAGTGTTTCTCGATCTGTTCCAGCGTTTTGCCCTGCGTTTCCGGGGCGAAAATCACCGCGAATATCCCGCCCGCCACGCCGATGACGGCGAACGTGAAGAAGGACCAGGTCAGCCCGATGCTTTCCAGCATGATCGGGAACATAAATGCGATGGAGAAGTTTGTCATCTGCATGGCAAATACCGAGACGCCGTTCGCCATACCGCGGATGCGCATCGGGAACATTTCCGACAGCAACAACCAGGTGACCGGCGACAGCGCGCCCTGCTGGAAGCACAGGAAAATCAGCATCCCGCCGAGCACCAGATAACTGCGCACTGCATCAGGGTGGCCGTTGACCGTTTCCGGCATCAGCCAGGTCACCAGCCCGATGGCAAGCAGCGTACAGGTGCAACCAATTTGCCCGGTCAGTAATAGCGGACGCCGCCCGAAACGGCTCAGCAGCATGATCCCGACGAACGTCATGATCACCGAAATCACGCCGTTCGCGATGGTCGCCATCAGCGACGCATTGGTGCTCAGCCCGGTGGCCTGTAACATTGTCGGCGCGTAGAACATTATCGTGTTCACGCCCGACAGTTGCTGGAGCATCGCGACCCCGATCCCCAGCGCCACCAGCCGCTTCATCCATACTGAGATGGTCTTCTGGCGGCGTGAGTGTTTCTCGCTTTTAGAACTCATGGAGCTGCGGATTTCACTCAGTTCTTTCTCGACCTTGCCCGCTTTACGGGTGCGCTCCAGCACGTCGCGCGCCTCGCGGTAGCGGCCGTGCATGGCGTACCAGCGCGGTGTGTCAGGCAGGAATAACATGCCGACCCACAAAATTACAGCCGGAACACACGCCACGCCGAGCATCCAGCGCCACGTCGTTTCGCCGCCCCAGACTTCGTTAATCGCCGCATTACTGGTGTATGCAATCAGCTGGCCGGAAACAATCATCAGTTCCTGCAAGGTCACAAACTGCCAGCGACGGTTAGACGGCACAATTTCGGCGATGTAAATCGGCACAATCGCCGCTGCGCCGCCGACGGCCAGCCCGAGAATGAAGCGGAAGATAATCATCAGCACGACGTTTGGTGCCAGCGCACAACCCAGCGAACCGAGCATGAAAATCAGCGCCATTGCGAGGATGATTTTCTTGCGGCCAAACCGGTCAGCAACACGCCCGGCGCAGATGGCTCCAATGGCGGAACCCAGTATCAGAAAGCTGGTGACCATCCCGGTGGTCACCGAAGTCAGGTGAAGGTCGTGCTTCATAAACAGCAGCGCGCCGGCGATCACCCCGGTGTCGTAGCCAAAAAGCAAACCACCGAGGGTGGCGATGAACGCGATTACTTTTACCAGCGGTTCGGTCGGTTGTGGCGTTTTCTTCGCCTCGCCTTCCATTCCGTCTTTGAGTTTGTCAGTCACAAGTGCTCCCTGTATTTCATTATTGTCGTTATGGAGTGTGATGCAGATCACACAACTATTAAACGTAACGCATGTTGAGGATATTGGTAGGAAAAAGGGAAAATGAATGGTTTGCCGCGCACCAGATGTTGAAATTTCGGAAAATACTGACCCGCGTGCAGGAGCGCGGCGGGAACTGGATTACACTTGCTCACAGAGGATTTTCGGTTCGTTTTTTATCCATTCGGGTAAAATTGAACCTGTTTTTGCTTAAGAGAAGTCTGTTTACGATGGGAAAAAGCAGCAGGTTTTGCCTGAAACGGCGCAAACCTATATTCTATCGACCAATTTACTGAGACAGTTGCAACAATGAGGTCTATATGATTATCAAACCACGCATCCGTGGCTTTATCTGTGTCACTGCCCATCCGGAAGGTTGCAAGGCGAACGTTAAAGAACAAATCGATTACGTGACCGCACAGGGTAAAATCGACGGCGGCCCGAAAAAAGTCCTGGTGATCGGTGCTTCCACCGGTTACGGCCTCGCTGCCCGCATCTCTGCTGCTTTCGGTTCTGACGCTGCCACGCTGGGCATCTTCTTCGAACGTCCGGGCGATGAGTCAAAAACTGCCACTGCGGGCTGGTACAACTCTGCCGCATTCGAAGAATTCGCTGAAGCAAAAGGCCTGTATGCGAAAAGCATCAATGGCGACGCGTTTTCTGATGAAGTAAAACAGAAAACCATCGAACTGATTAAACAGGATCTGGGGCAGGTTGATCTGGTGGTTTACAGCCTGGCTGCGCCACGTCGTACCCATCCGAAAACCGGTGAAGTGTTCAACTCCACCCTGAAACCTATCGGTAAGCAAGTCACCATCCGTGGTATTAACACCGATAAAGAAACCATTAACGAAACCACGCTCGAACCTGCAACGCCGGAAGAAATCGCCGGGACAGTTGCGGTCATGGGTGGCGAAGACTGGCAGATGTGGATTGAAGACCTGAAAGCGGCCGGTGTGCTGGCTGATGGCGCGAAAACCACCGCGTTCACCTATTTGGGTGAAGAAGTGACGCAGGACATCTACTGGAACGGTTCTATCGGCGAAGCGAAAAAGGATCTGGACAAACGTGTTCTGGATATCCGCAGTTCACTGTCAGAACAGCATGGCGACGCACGCGTTTCCGTTCTGAAAGCCGTTGTGACTCAGGCGAGTTCAGCCATTCCTGTCATGCCGCTGTACCTTTCTCTGTTGTTCAAAGTGATGAAAGAGCAAGGCACCCACGAAGGTTGTATTGAGCAGGTTTACGGCTTGTACAAAGAGAGCCTGTACGGCGCTTCTCCGCATCTGGACAACGAAGGTCGTCTGCGTGCTGATCTGAAAGAAATCACGCCAGAAGTGCAGGGTGAAGTGGGTAAACTGTGGAACGAAGTCACCAACGATAACATCGCTGAACTGACGGATTTCGCAGGCTACAAAAGCGAATTCATGCGCCTGTTCGGCTTCGGCCTGAACGGCGTCGATTACGCCGCCGACACCAATCCGGACGTGAAAATCAAACATCTGATCCAGATGTAATCTGATTTAACGGGCAACGGTTGCTGAAAACCCTGTTCTGCCGGAAGGCGGAGCTGGGTTTTTTATATGTCGGATATCAGGATGTTGAAACAGTTTCAGTTTTTGGTGGCGTAAATAACAACGCGACAACGGCTATGAGCGTTAAAACATTAAATCCCAGGGAGATGAAGTAAACACCCGCCAAATAATTAATTCGTTTAGAAATAACAGAAACCACTGAAATGCCTGTCGGAATCAAAAAAGGCTTTTTACGGCTATATCATTAGCCGTTGGGAGGTGATGATAAAATAAGTAAAAGTTGCTGCTGCATATAACACAGTTAACGTCACGGCATATTCATAAATAGTTGCTGTGAAAAACCGAAACCCAGTTATTGCAGATAATATCGATTATACCGACAGTTATTTATAATCTGAAGCGTCGACATCACCGACTGGGAATGAAATGCCGAATGAATGTGAAAGCTGGCGACTACACTTTGCCTATGACCCGCACCCTAGGTGATCCTGCCATAATCAGAATAATTGGCTACTGATAAGTCAATGTTAAAGTTGAAGTTGAGTTAATTAAACCGGGTTTGACAAGGTTTTTCGTCTGATAGTAACGGGCTGTTATCGGGAAGCTTTCACTCTCACTATCCGATTTTTTTAATACGATGTTTTCATTTATCTTAAGAGGCTTATCATTATAAAGTAGTTGAACACCTATGCCATCTGCAGCACCCTCAGTATGAGAATCACCACTTTGACCATCGATCGCCAGTACACTCGTATCAGACGTATCTGGATTCTGTGTGCCATTTAAAACAACATTGATATTTGCCCCTAAATCACAAGTTAGCTTAAGATCCATTGTTTTTTTCTGTGCCGGTGAAAAACCGATGGTAGAGCTGAATTCGTTTGCACTGACATCTGGGATTTGAAATGTCAGACTTGGAGTATCAATAGAACATGCCAGAGCGGTAACTGTTGTATCCCCCAGTAAGCTGATAGTAAGAACCTCACCGATATTCTCTTCACCTTGATGGTCCATTGTTACTTTACCCGCGAGCCCGGCGCTAAGCGATCCTGAAGTTATCTTCCCTATTTTTATCAGACTGAAATAATTGTAATAGAGTCCATAAGCTCCACCACCTGGAAATCCTCCCATTGGGGTACCTGGATATGGCGTCATATCGCCACCTCCATTATTTGTCGCCATATATAACTCTATTCCGACGCCGTCGAGATTTGTTTTAAATACACCTTTTATATCGCTTTCGCTAGCACCTAAGTATAACATTATGCCATGTAAGTAACAGAGGTCGGTAGTGCTGTCGCCGCTTACATATCCCGGAAATGGAATGTCAGTTTGGGCTATTTTTGTTCCGACGGGAGCATCTCTTTGTACAATAACTTTACCAAAACTAAATGTATGATCACCACCTGGTGAGCTACATTTAGCGAAGCAATTAAAATTAAAAAACAATAAGAATAGCAAAAATAATTTCATTTAATAATTTCTCCTGATGAATTGAATTACAGACAGGTCATAAAACATACTCGTCTTGAGTAGTTGTTTATTTAGATTACACATAATAGTATTGGACAATGCAATGTTACTCTCTATTTTCAGCACCCTGTCAGTAATTTACATCGAAGAAATCAGGTTCATTATTACCCCTTTTTTTATCTTGCTCAATGATTTATGTTGTCTCATATGGGACAGTAAAAATAAAACATCTATCGCCATAATATGACACAATAAGACTTTTCATTTGCAGATGGTTGACTTTTTATATCGTATTGCAAGTTTAACTCCCAGTGCTTTAACGGACGTATATGCTTGAAAATGAATCACCACAGGTTTAACCGACACCTCAAAGTGATCTAAGATGACTCAAAATAGAAGTACTATGAGCGATAAACGTGACTTTTCAGAGTTCAAATTTGAGGCGGTCAGTCAGATTACAGGTCGCGACCAGTGCATATCGACTATTGCCAGTCGCCTTGATAGCACTACATACAGTCGCTATGCCGAGTCAAAAATGTGTAAAGCTGCTAAAGGAATGATAGCCATTCATACGGTTGCAAACGGGGAGGGGGGATTAATATCCCTTTGGAATATTGTTTATTGTTTTTAACACCCCGTTCTCAATAACAATATACCCTCCAGTTCTCAAATCAGAAAGGATGCGCATAACAGCGCTTCGCGAAACACAGGTCTTACTTCTGATATACTTTTCAGCTGAGATACTTTCACGGATATCTTCGTTTTTATCCATCAGTTCATACAACTGTGTACGAACCAGATCATAAACAGTAGGTAAGATCAGCTTAGAAAGCATATCAGCTCCCCGACTGGCCATCACTTGTAAATGTCGGGCAAAAGCTTCCCATAAATTCAGGTCAGTGAGTAGGGCGTAGAATCTGTCGAGCTTCAAAATAGCAATCTGAGCAGGTGCAATAACAGTGAGAGTATAACTGGATTGTGAAGAATGCAGTAAGGGAATAATACCCCTTAATGTCGGTGCCTCGACAAGCTCAATGAGTACATCATTAGGATTCCGGGTCAGGGATATTGCCCCTGTGAGTACTATGTAGCAATCATGACAATGCTGAGGTGTAAAGGAAAACTTTTTGCCCACGGGGAAATCTTCAAACGTCAACAAGGGTGAGAGACGTTCGATCAGTAAGAGCATATGAACGGCGTCGGCCTTGGTAAATTCGGGTGTAAGGTACTCTGTTGAGTTATAAAGAGACATGCGTCAAGGACCAGATGGGATGATGATATTAATTTTAGCATATGCCTGGCAAAAAGCTCTCACTACGCAGAGAAATGAGTGCCGCAGTGTCCGCATAATTCTCCAGGCTCTCATTTTCTTATTTATCGAAAAAATCAGGACTCAGATAGCATATATCTAACTGGTCTCCACTGACGAGAGGAATACATGGATAGAAGTCAGGACGCTCTTCAAACAACAACTCCTGAATATCTAATTCTGAAAAAATATTAAGGTCAGTTTTATAGAGTTCCAGATACCACGTCATAAATTCTCCGAAGGTATTCAATACTAGAAAAGCATATTGGCTCTCATGGGGTTTGAATTTGCACTTTATTACGTGTCTCATAGAGTATCTCGTTAAATGCTACAAAGTAAATGTGTGATCAAAGTAGTCATGGACTATATCTCAAAAAATACTATCTTTCATGTTTTAATGTTGTGTCATTTTGGACGATCTTCATTACGCCTTATTAAGGTCCAGACTGTGCACGAAACTAACGTTTTTTATAAGACCTCCCACTCTGAATCTGGTTGTTACTAATTGATTTTTAATTGTTTTTACCCTGTGTCATTTGACACACCTAAAAACATTGAGTAAAAAAATATAATCTGGATAATGCTGCCCATCGACAAGATGACATTATTTTGAGATGCCGAACGCTTAGGCATAGACACGTTTAAAATAATCACCTTCCTTGTTGTGAATTTTTAATAAATGAGACCTAGAGGGAGTATATAAATGAAGAAAGGATTAATGGCAGTCACTATAATGTCCGTATTAGCAGCCGCATCTGTTAATGCTACAGCTTCTGATGGAACCATCAGTTTTACAGGTTCCGTAACAGATACGGCATGTGCAATGGATATTGGCGCAACAAATGAACTGACTGTCGCAATGGGTTCCGTGGCAAAAACCGCTTTTACAGGTGTGGGCTCTACGGCCTCTGCAACGGAATTTGACATCAAAGTGAAAGATTGTCCTGCTACGGCAAAAACCGCAACCGTGAAATTCGATGGCACGACCTACAGTGGAGATAATGCTGTACTGGCTCTGGATACGCCGGAAACGGGCACTGCAGCGACAGGTGTGGGCATCCAGATCAAAGACAGTGCACAAAAAGTTGTTCCATTGTTTACAGCATCAAGCAGTTATACTTTGGCAGAAGGTGCCAATACTCTGCCTTTTGTTGCCAGTTATATTCAGAAAGAAGCAACCGTTGTTTCCGGTGTTGCTAACGCAACGGCGCAGTTTACTCTCAACTATAACTGATTCTGAATTAGTGTAATACAAAATGGTACGGATGATTACTTCACTCCGTATCATTAAATTTAAAGGTTAATATGAACATTTTCCCAAAAACTATTTTGGGAGGCATCCTCATTGCCTCCAGTATAACTTCTGTATATGCAGGCGTTGTGATCGGCGGCACTCGAGTTATATACGATGCATCCAAAAAGGAGTCTTCACTGAGCGTCAATAACCCGGATTCAGTGCCTTATCTTATTCAATCATGGATAGAGGGCGCGAACGGTGGTGCTGATAAAGCCCCTTTCATTATTACACCACCTCTTTACCGGTTAGATCAAGGGCAACAGAATGTAATGCGCATCGTACGCGCAGGTAATCTATCCGAAGATAAAGAATCAATGTATTGGCTTAATGTAAAATCAATCCCTTCTTCTGAAAAGAAAAACAACACATTGCAGATTGCAGTAAAAACCAGAATTAAATTGATTTATCGGCCGGTGAAATTGAAAGGCCATGCTCCCGAAGAGGTTGCGGATAAATTAATCTGGAAAGCAGCGGGTTCAAAATTACTGGTCACTAATCCTACTCCCTATTATATGAATTTTAATGAAATAAAAGTTGCTGGCAAGAACCTCACGGACGTGACCTATGTGGCACCCGGCCAGTCAGCCTCATTCACATTGCCGGCGGGCGTGAGCAGTGGGAAAGTCAGTTATATCATAATTAGCGATTTTGGCGGAACAGGAACACCCCATGCAGCGTCGATTTAATTTTTGATTTTTTTGTTATATTGCTTGTGCTTCCAGGAGTGTTAATTGAATGCAATTTACATTTAACCGTACCCATTTGGCTTGTTTTGTCGCCTTGGTTACATCAGGTTTTTTTACACAAGCAAGTTATTCTAATGAGTATTTCAACCCCGCTCTTTTAGAGGTTGATAATCCGTCAATGAAGGGCGCAGATTTATCTTCTTTTGAATCCGGTTCGCAAGCACCTGGAAAATATCGTGTTGACATTATTATAAATGATCAAATGGTGGATACACGTGAAGTAGAATTTAAAAACGTCAAACAGCCTGATGGTAAAGAAATACTAAAACCGTGCTTGAGTGCAGAATTACTGCAAACGTATGGCGTTAAAATACAGTTATTCCCGGAGATAGACAGTCAGGATGAGTGTATTCAGCTCGCATCGATTCCTGATGCAAGTTCGCAGTTCATATTTGGCTCACAGAAGCTGGTGTTAAGCATTCCGCAGGCAGCTATGTCACCTGAGGCGCGTGGTTATGTATCCCCTAAGTTATGGGATGAAGGCATTACAGCAGGGTTATTAAATTACAGCCTCTCTGGCGACAGCACCCGGGCGCGTAAGAAAAGTGGATCTAACAGCAACAGCCAATATGCGAATTTACGTCCAGGTCTGAATGTCGGACCCTGGCGCGTGCGAAATTACACGACCTGGAACCGCGATACAAACGGGCAAGATAAATGGGAAACGGTTTATACCTACGCTCAGCGCAATATTGTGACCCTGAAAAGCCAAATGACCTTGGGTGACAGTTCGTCGCCGTCAGATGTGTTTGACAGCATCCCTTTTCGCGGCGGTCAGATCGCGTCGGATGACGACATGTTGCCCGACAGCCTGAAAGGATACGCTCCTGTCGTTCGCGGTATCGCCCGGACCAATGCTCAGGTCGTGATCCGCCAGAATGGCTATGTTATTTACCAAAGCTATGTCGCGCCCGGCGCGTTTGAAATCACAGATATGTTTCCGACAGGGGGATCAGGCGACCTTAATGTCACCGTGAAAGAAGCCGATGGCAGTGAACAAAATTTTATCGTGCCCTTTGCTTCAGTGCCGGTTTTACAGCGTGAAGGTCACCTGAAATACAGCCTGACTGCGGGTCAATATCGCTCATATAACAGCAGCGTGGAAAAAACACCGCTGGTTCAAGGGACGGCGATTTATGGTTTAGCACACGGTTTTACCCTGTACGGCGGTGTGCAGCAATCCAGCAAATATCAGTCTCTGGCGATGGGGGTAGGTAAGAACTTGGGGGATATCGGCGCAATTTCGACGGATGTCATTCAGGCGGAATCCGCCCCAAAAGATGGTCAAAAGAGCAGTGGGCAGTCCTGGCGCATCCGTTACAGTAAAAACTTTGCCGATACGGGCACCAATTTTTCTATCGCAGGTTACCGTTACTCAACTGCCGGATATTACGGCATGCAGGAGATTCTGGATTCTTACGGAGATAGCAGCGCGTTAGATAACCGTCGTCGCAACCGTGCGGAGTTGACGATCAGCCAGAGCCTGGGTGGAAAGTTGGGAGCCATCACCGGGAGTGCCGTCAGGGAGGATTACTGGAATATCAATAAGAGCATGGAATCATTCAGTCTGGGTTACAACAACTCATGGAATGGGATCTCCTACGGTATCAATTATACCTACAGTAAAAACTCTGATGCTAACGGGACCAGTGGCGGCAAGATTTATGACAAAGATCAGATGATAGCGCTGAACATCAGTATTCCGTTGGATCGTTTCCTGAGCAATACCTGGGCGAACTACAGCCTTAATAATAGTAAACAGGGCAATACGACCCACACGATGGGGATCAGCGGTACTTCGCTGGAAGGAAACGCTCTGAGCTGGAACGTACAGCAGGGTTACGGAACGGATAATGCGGGTTACACCGGCAATGCCAACGCGGATTATCGGGGTACTTACGGCGAAGTCACCGGTGGATACAGTTACGACACCGATACACAGCGTACTAACTTCGGACTGAGCGGCGGCATTCTGGCCCATTCCGAAGGCATTACATTAAGTCAGCCGCTTGGCGAGACCATCGCGCTGGTGAATGCGCCGGGTGCCAATGGCGTCAGTGTTATGAATCAGACTGGCGTAAAGACGGATTTCCGAGGCTACACCGTTGTCAGCAATTTATCGGCCTATAGAAAGAATGATATTGCACTCGATACCGCCACGCTGCCGGATGATGTAGAACTTGAACTCACGGCTAAAACGGTCATGCCGACACGTGGAGCCGTTGTGCGGGCTGTCTATAAGGCAAATGTAGGTAGCCGTATTTTGATGACACTAACCCTTAATAACGGTCACCCGGTGCCTTTTGGTGCTATGGCTACAATTAGTGGTGCAGAAAATACGCAAGGGTTTATCGTCGGTGAAGCGGGTCAGGTCTATTTATCCGGTCTTAATGAGACAGGTATACTGAGTATTCAATGGGGTGAAAGTGCTGATGAAAAATGTCATGCCGATTTTAATGTGAATAAAAACGTCCGTCTGACAGATTCGCAAATTTATTTAATAAACAGTATCTGTAAACCAGTATAAATCAGAGCGAATTCACTCATCCAGATTTTCATGACGCTGCTTTTAAGACAGTAAATATATTTAACATTATTGAGTGTATGAACAGTTTTTATCATCGTTTTTAATAATATTTTTTACTCGTTACTGATCATTTAAAATATAGAGGATGTACCCATGAAATTAACCAGTATTTTTCGCCCTGCAGTTGTTACCATCGTACTGCCATTAATAGTATTCAACACCTTTGCAGCGGATAACGTGACGATCAATGTAACCGGCAAAGTTATCGCTTCCCCTTGCACCACCGTTAACGGAAGCTCCGCCACCCTTTCGGTTAACTTGGGTGATACCATTCAGGCTAATAGTCTGGCCGAGGCGGGTTCCGGGACCGAATTGAAAGCGTTTGATTTGCCCCTCACTGGCTGTCCGGCTAGCACCACAAATGTTAAGGCTACATTTACCGGTACGGCCGATACTGAGGCTTCATTGTGGAAAAATACGGCGGCCAGCCCAGCTGTTAATACCGCTGTAGAACTGACGGAACAGGATGCGCCAACCGTGCCCCTGGGAAATAACGCAACCCTGACAGAACCCGTTACCGCTGGAAATGTCACGTTTAAACTTGCTGCACGTGCATTATCAAAACTGGGGTCAGTAACCCCTGGCGATATTGCGTCAACGATTGTGGTCTCTTTCGAATATCAGTAAAGAACCACGAGTTGCTGTCGTTAATTAATATGGAGAAAGCTGAAATGGAACGGTACAAGACAGTGGTGTTTGCAATATTATTTATCACTACAACTGCCTCAGCGGCTGACACAGCAATTAATATCCAGGGGAAGGTGATTGCCTCCCCCTGTGTCGTTAACAGTGACACAATCAATAAACTCGTTGAATTACCGAAAGTGGAAGCCCGAAGTTTTTCTGCGGGGAGTGGTGGGGATTGGGTCGATTTCGATCTCGATTTGGAGAATTGCCCCGTATACCTGAAGTCTGCTGTTGCTAGATTCTCTGGTGTGCCCGATGAGAATGAAGCCACTATGTACAAAAACGATGGCTCTGCAAAAAATATTGCTCTTCAAATGTCGGCAAGAACGACAAATTATGGCAATGGAAGCATGATGAAAGTCGATGTTAAATCATCCACGCACTCTGCTACATTTCCGTTATCGGCGCGAATGTATTCTCCGAAAGGTGATGTGGGGAAAGGAACATTTAGCTCAACGGTTGGAGTGGATTTTACTTACCAGTGAATGCCAGTCATCATGGAAACAATAACATACAATCCCAGATAACACTTATATGTCATTCACGTTCACAATGATGCATCAAAAAACATCTCATATACACTTATTAAATTAGTGGGGTAAATGGAAGGGACAACTGTATACAGTGATAACAGTTATGCCGGAGTCGCGGTGAATGAAATCATAGCTTCGATGAATATTAATTTATACAGGGAGACAACTTATAAAATATTTTTTTTCGAAAAAAAATGGATAAGCAAGGTTGATTTTGAAATTATAGTGTCATCTAACGCTGACATGATCATAATATTTTGTCATGATTCACTCATCAGGTTTTTATCAGGTGTTATTTCTCGACAGGTTTGTTTTGCTTTATATAATTCAAGCATTCATGAAATCAATGTATCTCTGACCCGTTTCTTTCTTAATCAACCTTCGTCTTATCGAAAAGCAGAAGGGGTGACATTAAGGCGAAATATTCTCAAACCAAATGAACACCATTTTATTTCTCTTTATATGGAAAATCAGTCGATTTCATTTGTCAGCAAGTTTTTAAATATACAAAATAAATCCGCCTATGCTATTAAGCAGAAGATACTCAATAAATTGGGGGCTGTCTCAGAGATGGGGTTAATTAATTGTTGGGAAATCATTGCTGATAGTAATTATTGACTGAGTTTATATTTTTTGTGGTTATCAATAAAACCGAAGGGTTATTCCTAATAGTTGGCATCTGATATGGTTTAATTGAATTATTTAAAATAGAATCTCGTTGCTGTCGAAATGGCTTGATTAACTCTGCGTCATTACGTGGCTAGCAATGTTTTTTGTTTTTTTGAAGTTATTTTTAGCAATTACAAGGAAAAGTTATGAATACGAAAAAAATGCGTCAAACTAAAAGTAAAAATAAAGTTTTGCACGCTAAACTCGCACCAGCATGCTTTGCTACAATGATGGCATTAGGAATGGTTATGCCGGTTCAGGCCGCCATTACTCCTGATAATTCATCAGCAAATCAACCGTCGGTTCACGTCGATACTAATGGCGCTACAATAGTTGACATTAACAAAGCCAGTGCAGATGGCGTATCTCACAATATCTACACTGAATTTAACGTAGATGCTAACGGCGTAATTCTCAATAACAGCGGTACCGCAATCAATACCCAACTGGCTGGCCAGATTGATGGTAATGCTAATATGGCCGGCGGCAGTGCTACCGTTATTTTGAACGAAGTCCGCTCTTCAGATCCAAGCCAGTTAAATGGCATGGTGGAAGTTGCCGGTAAGTCTGCGCAAGTTATTATTGCTAACCCATCCGGGATTACTTGCGACGGTTGCGGCTTTATTAACACTAACCACGCCACCCTGACTACCGGTGTTGCAACCGTTGATGCTCAGGGAAAAACAACCGGGCTGGATGTTAAAAAAGGACAAATCGTGATTACCGGTAAAGGGATGGACACCTCTTCTTCTCAATATACCGACATCATTGCCCGTTCTGTTAAAGTGAATGCGCAACTCAAAGCCAACGAACTGACAATCACCACCGGCAGCAACCATGTTGACAAGAATGGTCGTGTAAACACCATTGCAGGCACAGGCAGCGCGCCAGAAATGGCGTTGGATGTGTCTTCTCTTGGCTCAATGTATGCAAACAAGATTTACATGAAGGGAACCGAGTCCGGTGTTGGCGTGCGTATTGATCATGCTGATCTGACCGCGTCCGATTCTCTGATGATTGATTCCCAGGGCTTAATCATTAATAACGGCGGCAATATTCAGGCTCAAAATAGCGTGTCGTTGCAAACCACAAAAGACGTGATTAACCATGGCGGTAAGATTAGCTCTGCGGGTATGGTTTCAGTCTCTGCCCAGAATGCTGTTGATAACAGCAACGGTAAAATTGATGGCGGTGATGTCAGCGTTTATGGTCGTAGTTCAGTAAATAATAGCCAGGGTACTATCAATGGTGTGCGCAGTGCTTCGGTGATGACTGACCTGCTGGACAACACCAGCGGTAATCTGACCAGCGGCGGTTCTGTTTATATTAACCGTGGTACGAATGGCAATAATAATCATCCGTATGGCTCTGACGGTATTATTAATAAAGAAGGTCATATCACCGCTAAAGGCGATATCTCGATTGATTCCGCCAGCCTGAACAATGACTTTGGTTCCATCACAACTGACGGTTCATTAAATATCAACACGACTATCTTAACCAATAGCCATGGTGACATCACTGCCGGAAGTAACAATGCTTATACCTCAAGCATGATTAGCGCTAATGACCTGAAAAATGATAACGGTCGCATTACTGTAAAAGGTCAAAACAGCGACCTGATGCTGATGGGCAATAACACGCTGACTAACCGTGACGGCAGCATTACCGGCGAAGGCAATATGTCCTTCAACGGTAATCTGGATAACTCAGCCGGCGTTATTAACGCAGGTAATGACATTTTCATGTATGACCAAAATTATATTTCCGATGCGGACAGTTCGCTGATCGCCGGGCGTAACATGGATATGACAGTAACTGACACCTTCAAGAATGGTGGCGTTATGAAAGCCGGTCATGATATATCTCTGCAAATAAGCAAGGGCTCCCGTACACAACCCGCGACGAATAGCGGTTCTATTGAAGCGGGTAACCATCTAAATCTGCAGAAAAATGGCAGCAACTTTACCAACTCAGGCAAGATCACTGCTGCGCAAATGGATTTGTCCGTTAGCGATTTGACTAATAGTGGTTCAATCACCAGCCTGGGTGATATCAACATCAACGGTACTAATTTAAATAATACCGGGCAGGGTAGTATTACTGCAGGTAATGATATTACTGCATGGATTTCCTATTTAAATACTGATGCGGGTTCAAAGATTAATGCGGGTCATGATGCCAGCATTAATTTGATGAGTGGTATGCACAATGCCGGTGATATCACTGCTGCACACGATGTCAACCTGCTGGCCATGAATAATAATCGCACTACTTCTGACAACTATGGCGTAATTTCTGCTGGAAACATTGCTAATGTTGATATGGGTCAGGCAACCTTTATGAACCTCGGTACTATCAAAGGTGAAAAAGCCGTTAACCTCAGCAGCAGTGCGGTGTCTAACTCTGGTGAAATCAGCAGTGAAGGCGATGTTTATATTCAGGGTTATAACGGTATTACCAATGATACGACCGGTAAGATCGTTAGTGCTAAAGTCACTACAGAAGGTCGCTTAAACAACTTTGGGGTTATTACCGAAACGTCTGCAAGCAACTCCGATTCTGGTGATAACACAAAACCCGATGATATTGTTCCTGATACTGCCGATATAACACCCGACAATGGTAGCGTGACGCCGGACGAAGGCGATTCCACTGCTGATACAACTGTTCATCCAAATGGTCCGGATGATCAAGGTGGTGTGTGGGTCGACGGTGTTGATTACTACACCGGTGCAGTTGTAAATGGTAAAACTATTAAAGCCGTCGTCGTAAACTCAGATGGAAGTTATATGATTAAGTCCGGCGGAATGATGACTTACGGACAATTATGATTGCCGTTGATTTATTCGATCTAACGTACATGATGTAATGCAAAAAAGGACGCTCCGATATCGGAGCGTTCCTTTATTTTTTATTAACGTCAGTTTTTAATATGCAATATATTATAAAAATCAGAGTGACAAAAATTCAAAATGATTATTCGTAAATCAGGGGTTTGCGTAGCGATAGTTTATTCGTTATGGATTATTTCTTCGCCGGCTTATGCTGAGGTTGCGGCCAATCAGCAGGCTTTGAGCCAGCAACAACAAGATGAAGCCAGGCGCAATCAACTTACCTCCGAAGCTAAGTCGCTATTATCATCGGATTCTCCTGTTATTACAGATAAGTTGGTAATCCCCCAGGAAAAACCCTGCTATAGCATTCGCGAAGTTATATTAGAAAAAAGGGATACACTGCCGCATTGGATGGTCTTTAGTGATTTAACGCGCCAGGCTGAAGGGCGTTGCATTGGCATCAAGGGTATTAAATTGATCCATAAGGCTGTACAAAACCGCCTGATTAAACATGGCTTTATTACAACGCGTGTTTTGGTTCTCCCCCAGGATCTGAGTAAAGGCACTCTGGTTCTCGATATTCTCCCAGGTAATATTACTGACATTGTTTTTAAAGATAATGCCGGACACTACATACACACATTCAATAATTTCCCGCAGGGCAAAGGCGATCTTCTCGATCTTCGGGGCCTCGAACAAGGGTTGGAAAACCTACAGCGTATCCCGGGATCCGCCGCAGAAATTAACCTGGTGCCTGGTGCTAAACCGGGAGAAACGCAAGTGGAAGTCACACGTACGCAGCCCAAATCCTGGCGTCTGGGGGCCTGGGCCGACGATTCTGGCAGTAAATATACCGGACGATACCAGAGTGGCATGGCTTTTTATTTGGATAACCCGACCTCGCTCAATGATATGTTCTATGTTTCCTACGGCGGTGGGTTGAAGAATGAGGATGGGCGGCGCACCGATAACGTTTCGAGCTTTTATTCCATCCCCTGGGGATACTGGCTGCTGGACTTCTACGGCACTAAATATCGTTATACTCAGACAATCCACAGCGGCGATTACCGTTATTTATACAGCGGTAATGAAAAGCTACTAACCGCAGAATTGAGCCGCGTGCTGTTCAGGAATGCCAGCCAGAAGACCACGCTTAGCCTGAAAGCGATAAAGCGTGACTCGGCTTATTCGCTTAACGACGTCGAAATAGAAGTACAACACCGTAACACCAGCAGCTGGAAATTAAACCTTGAACACCTGTCATATTTTTCCTTCGGCCAGTTAAAAACGAACCTGGGATATCAGCGGGCAGCCCACTGGTTTGGAGAACAGCCGGATGCGGAAGAACTGTTTGGCAGCGCCGATTCGCAAGCCAGGATTATTACACTGGGTATTGACGGGACGTTGCCCTTCAGGATTGCGGGGCAGTCTATGAGCTATGAGCCACATTTTATGAAACAAACGTCCCCTGACCGGCTGACTCAACCGGACAAATTTACTATCGGTAACCGCTGGACGGTACGGGGATTTGACGGTGAAACGACCTTGTATGCAGATAAGGGCTGGTATCAGCGCAATGATATCAATCTTAACTTGCCGAAATGGGGAATGCAGCCGTATGTCGGCGTTGACTATGGAGAAGTCAGCGGTTCAAAAGATGATTACTGGAGTGGCAAACATATTGCCGGTGCCGCAATAGGGGTTCGTGGTATCAATGGGAAAGTGGGTTACGACCTCTTCGCAGGTGTCCCGATTTTAAAACCCGATGACATGCATGCCAGCCCGTTTACTGTCGGATTTGCTGTGCAGTGGCAATATTGATTTTAAACCGGGCACACTGATTGAGTGTAGTGACCACTGTTTGCAGATCGTCAAGTGGGCTGGTTACTTCATATAAACATTTGAAATGTGAAGTTTAACAATGCGTCTTATCGCCGGAAAATTGAGGGAGATTCGCCGGTGTGTGATAGCAACCGACTAAGGGGATCCCTGCGCAGATTAATGAACCCTATATCGGCAATCCACCGTCATGGCATGGCCGATAAGTTTTTTTAGCTGAAGTCTGTACAGGTTCAGTATTTTGACATGAGTAAATAAAAGGGCGCATTCACGCCCTTAATCTTATTCCCCTGCTGTCTCTTAAACCCGGTTCGCCGCGCGTGGTGGCCGCTGCATCAGTTCATGAGTGGCAGGATGGTAATAGCGACTCGGCCAGATGACGGAAGGAGGAATCCCCAGCGCCTGACCGATCAGGATTTCACCTTTGGGCCACGGTCTGGAAAGTGCATTCGAAAGGGTCGAAGAACTCAGACCGGCAGCGCGGGAAACGGCGGCAAGCGTTGTGCCTTTCTTGCGTAATGCGGCAATGATATCGGCCTGATGCCAGTCCTGATTATTCATAACGGTTTGCTCCTGTGTTGGCTTGTGCAGGAACCGCGGTGCAGAAGGGCAAAAAAGTGGGGCTATGCGATAGTTTCATTTACATCTCCTTGTAGTAAATACGACTACCACGAGAGCTGCGAAACTCTTTGGTGGTAGCTCAGACAAGGTTCGCAGTACCGGCCTACAAGGACACCGGCCAGCCCGAAGGCTGCCCTGTCTGAGCCACCATTGATGTTATCAGACAGCGTTAGCCGTACAAATAACAGATGAGCAAAGACATTGGCACTCAATGCATGGCATTAAGTACGTCCTTATAGAGTTAACCGAGCTGCGAAACCCGGCTGCGGATTTTGCCGCAGCGGGCGCACTATAGCGTAATACAAAGAAGTAAACCAACAGGCTTAATGTGAAATTGAGGTTTGCTTTCCAGAGAAATTTCAAGCGTTGCAGTGAGTTACATTCTGCACTTCCCATTGCAGAAAATGCGTTTGACGGTGAACAAACAAAACGAACGCACTTCCTAAATTTATGACGTCATGAATGGATGTTTGCTTTTTAATATAAAAGCAATATTATTTTTTCGTCTGTCGATAAATAATATTATCGTCATAGCAGGCAGGGGGTTAGCGTATTTATGGGTGAATAAAAAATGATTTTTATTTTATATTTCTGATGAGATAAGTCTTAAACGAAATTTATGACATTCAAAGCCACTATGCTTAATGAGTCAATAAATCCACCGTTGTAAAAAGGAAATATAATGTCTATTACAACCTTAAAAGAATTATTCATTCATGATTTATCTGATGTTTATAGTGCTGAACGTCAGATAACCAAGGCGCTGCCTAAAATGGCCCGTGCTGCCACTGACCCTAAACTGGTTGATGCTTTTAAAACACACCTCGAAGAAACGCAGGGGCAGATTGAAAGATTAGATCAAGTCGTTAAGTCTTCAGATGAAATTCGCCTTAAACGTATGAAATGTCATGCAATGGAAGGGCTGGTAGAAGAAGCGCAGGAGCTGATAGATTCTGTTGAAAAAGGTGAAGTGCTGGACGCCGGGCTTATCGGTGCCGCCCAAAAAGTTGAGCATTATGAAATTGCAACCTACGGCACCTTAGCCGCGCTAGCGAAAAAGCTGGGATATTCTCAGGCTGCTAAATTACTTGAAGAAACATTGCAAGAAGAAAAAGACACCGATAAAAAATTAACGGTTATTGCGGGATCACAACCCGTAACCAAAACTGCAAAAAGTTAATTGCGCACGAATTATTACGTAACGTCCCCGATAATAAAAGGAATAAAAATGAGCAAATCTAAAGCGCAGGAAAATTATATTGACTGGGTGCGTGACGCGCATGCAATGGAAAAACAAGCAGAAACCATGCTGACTAAAATGGCTGACCGGCTTGAACATTAGCCGCTTTTACAGCGCCGCATCCAAGAGCACATTGTGGATACGCAGGGCCAGCAGAAACTCGTTCAGGATGTGCTGGATCGCCTCGATACTTCCCATTCGGTGATCAAAGACGTTGCCGCGAAAGCCACGGCGATGGGACAGTCGCTGAGCGGAATGTTTGTCAGCGATGAAGTGGTGAAGGGCGGGATCAGCGGCTATGTGTTCGAGCATTTCGAAATTGCCTGTTACAGTGCCCTGATAGTTGCCGCAGAAGCTGTGGGTGACCTGCAAGGCGCACAGACGTTTAAGACGATCAAAATTCAGGAAGAGCAAATGGCGAAATGGCTTGAGGAGAATCTTCCTGCGGTAACGAAACGTTATCTCACCCTGCTTGAAAACCCGGACGTCGATGCAAGTCGCTAGTTCCTGGCCTAAACCACGCACCAAATTCCGTATAAAAAAAGGGCGCTTTCGCGCCCTGTAACTCATTTCTTAAACGCCTCAGAATCCGATATTCACCCTTACCATGATCATCTGAGAACAGCTGCGCGCATCAAAAAGGGGTGAATTGCGCGTTGGCGTTCGAAAAGGTGAAAGCAGTCTTAGTATTGAAATCTCATTATTTCTTTGGCCGGTATTTCTCCGGAAGCGCCGGCACGGGGCGGCGATCGTCGATCAGATGGCGGATTGTCAAAACCGGATGATGCCACAGCATTCGCGGGCCAGCCCAGCGCATGATTTGCTTCATCTCTTCTCGTTTTGCGGGCTGATAGCAGTGAACCGGGCACTGTTTACAGGCCGGTTTCTCCTCGCCAAATACACATTTATCCAGTCTTTTATCGGCATAGACATTCAGCGCCTGATAGTGCGCGGGATCTTCCTGCGCCTGCGGGCAGGCGCGCTGATAAAGTTGGATCATTTTGCGGATAGTGAGTTTTTCGCGGGCGATGCGTTTCCCGGACATAGACGTAACCTGAAAATTAAGGTGCATCTATAATACCTGTTCAAGATGTTCCCGCAGATGACCTGACTCAATAATTCATTTCATGAATGCTTTATGGAGAAAAGAAAGCCGCAGGCACGATACCTGCGGCAGAACGTTCATCGGGTCAAATCAGAACGCGTAAGAAAGGCTGACGGAATAACTGCGCGGCTGGCCGTAAACGGCGTAATCGCTCAGCCACGAGTAATAGCGGCGGTCAAAGAGGTTATCGATGTTCGCCTGCACCGCGAGCTGACGGGTGACCTGATAACGGGTGAACAAATTAACCAGCGGAACGCTGCCCTGATACACGCGCACTGTGTTGCCGTCTGGCCCGGTGGCATCCTGGAAGGTACGGTTTTGCCAGTTCACGCCACCGCCGACGGTGAGATCCGGCATCCACGGCAACTGATAGCGGCTGAACAGTTTAAGCTGCGTCTGCGGCATATTGCTATTGAGACGTCCACCGGTGTTATCCCGCGCAACATAGCGCGTGGCGCCGAAAGTCATTTGCAGGTTGTCGGTCACCGCGCCGTTAATCTCGAATTCGGCCCCTTTGCTGACCGTACCCTGCGCGGCGTAGTAGGCCTGTTCGCTGGTGTCATTGACGAAATTATCGCCGTCGGCTTCTGCGACATTATCCTGTTCGATGCGGAAAACGGCGAACGTGGCGGTCAGGCGGTCGTTCATCCAGCTGGATTTCAGGCCTGTTTCATAGTTTTTCCCGGTGGCCGGTGCCAGATAATGACCGTCGCGGGTGCGGTAGGTTTGCGGCTGGAAGATGGAGGTATAACTGGCATAAGCCGACCACGTATCGTCGATGTCGTAAACCAGGCCGCCGTAAGGCGTGAGGTTATTTTTACTCATGTTGCCGCTGCTGCCGACGGTGCTCCACTGCGTGTAACGTGCGCCGATAATCAGTGAGAACGGGTCGGCCAGCGAGAACCGGGTCGCCAGGTAGCCCGCTTTCTGGCGCACCACGTCGTCGGCGTTCAGATACCAGTCGTCCCACTCAGGTTCCGCGACGTCACCGTTCCAGTTGTTGAAACTGCCCATGGTGTCGCTGTAGATCGGGCCGTTGGCGCTGTACGTCGAGTTGTGCTGGCGGCTGTAACTGACGCCCGCGACCATTTCATGCTGGCGGCCAAAGAGCTGGAAAGGTCCGCTTGCGTAGGTATCCACCGAATCCAGTTTGCGCGTTCCGCGATCTTTACTGCCAAAACCGGAAATTCCTTCGCCCGTTGTCGCTTCCGGGAAACCTTCGATATACAGCAGCTTATCGTCGAATTTCTGCTCGCCGTGCGTGCCGTTAACGCGGAATGTCCAGCCGTTGTCGAAATCATGTTCCACGTTGGCGAAGACTTTGCGCGATTGTGTGTTGTAGTGCGTCCAGTCCGCGGAAGTATTGGTGCTGCGGTCGAAATGCGTGCGTGCGCCGTTGCTGTACCAGGTCGGCAGCCCGCCCCACGTCGGATTGCCGGTATTATTCTCCTGATAATCGTAGCCGAGCGACACCGTGGTGTTATCGGTCACGTCGGCATCAACCACGCCATAAATGAATTTCTTGGTTTTATGATAACGGTCGAGCCAGCTGTCCTGATCCTGATAACCGGCCACCACGCGGCCGCGCACTGAGCCTTCTTCGTTGAGCGGGCCGGAAACGTCGAGCACATAACGCTGTTTATTCCAGCTGCCGTAGCTGGCGCTGATATTGCCGGTGAATTCTTTGCTGTCCGCCTGTTTGCGCACCATGTTGACGGACGCAGCCGGATTACCGGCACCGGTCATCAACCCGGTTGCACCGCGGACGACTTCTATGCGGTCATAAATGGCGGTGTCTTCGGCGGCATCGCCAAAGTTCCAGGTATCGCTGACGGAAGAAGGAATGCCGTCGTAGGTGTAATTATTGATGTAGAAGCCGCGTGAGAAATAGGAAACGCGTTCGCTGTCGATGACTTCCGTCGAGATGCCGGTGGTGTTATCCATCACGTCGCCGACCGATTGCAGGTTCTGATCCTGCATGCGCTGTTTAGTGATCACGCTGACGGACTGCGGCACGTCCCGCGGCGTCAGCAACATTTTCGTGCCCGCGCGCGTGGTTTTGACGTTGTAATCCTGTGACTCATCGGCAGTTCCGCCCGTCGTTCCTTCCACAACCATATTCTCATCGGCGGCGGGCGCAGCGGTTGTCGCTGTGCTGGTGGCGGCTGCGGCGTGAGCAGCGGAAGAAGCCGCCATGACCAGGATCGCCAGTGCCGACAATGAGGTTGAAAGCTTACTTTTGTTCTCCGGCGCAGACGTTTCCACACCGTAATCCCTGCCACTGAAAGACATAATGTATCCCGTAAAAACCACGTTAAGAAAAAGCGATACCGCTTCTTTTCATTGTCTTTAAACAGGATCATCTGACCGCAGCCATCAGCCTGAATCGCAAATTTTGAGAAGAGCACGCAATGAGAATGTGAATAGTAATCATTTGTGTTTTATCCGTCTCAAAATCTTTTGACGTCGTAAAGTAACAAAATATGTTTGCGTCTTTCTGACAGCATAAATCCCTGATTAAACATAAACCGTTGCCATCTAAAATCGCCATAGTCGTCATTGCGGCGTGGGCACAGGCGACGGAAATAACTGACTAAACATTCTGCAAAGCCTGCCGATAAACCGTGCAAAGGGCGATCACCCATCTGCCATTCAAAGCTGACGCCTTCCTGTTGGATTACCGCTGTTATCAGAGGAATTGATATGGGATTTACCATCAAGAGCCGGTTGATTGGCATCGTGGGATTATTGTGCGTTCTGCTGACTGTCGCCGCCGTCTGGGCCATTTTAGGGTTGCGCGCCGCCGATCAGCGGGCGATTTCGACCTACCGCACCGAATTATTACCCTTACAACATTCAGCGAAATTATACCGTCTGGCACAAATGCAATCGGCGACGCTGTTTGAATCGCTGCGCTACTGGACTGATCCGGCAGAAGTCGATCAGCGTGTCGCCCAGATTGATGCTTACGGCAGGCAAATTGCCACCGAGCGCAAGGCGTATGAATCCACGTTTGCCGTGCCCGGCAGCGAAAAACTCCGCACCACTTTTCTCGATGACCTGAACGGTTATCAGGCCGCCATCAGCAATGCTGCAAAACTGGTCGCCGGAGGCAATCCGTCCGGCGCGCTGGTCGTTATTGAAACGCGTCTGAAAAATGGCAGTCAGGCATTGCAGCAGGATATCGACGGGCTGGATAATCTGATGCGAAGCCACGCCGAAAACAATTACGCCACCAGTTCAGCGGCTTACGCCACGATGCGCAACAGCATGGCGGCGATTCTGGCTGTCGGTTTACTGGTCGCCGGGATTGCGGGCTTGATGCTGGTGCGTTCGATTACCGGCGCAGTGCGCCGCGCACGTCGTCTGGCTGAATCCATTTCCGAAGGCGGCCTTAATCACCTTCTGGGCGCAATCCCGAAAGATGAAATGGGCGAACTGATGCAGGCGCTGGCGAAAATGGACGCCCGTCTCAGCGGCATTGTGCGCGAAGTCGGGGAAAGCGCACTGGCGCTGAGCAGCGCAGCCGGGCAAATGGCCGACGGCAACAATGATCTGTCCTCGCGAACGCACGCGCAGGCCAGCTCGCTTGAACAAACGGCGGCGAGCATGGAACAGATGACCGCCACGGTGAAATTCAACGCCGACAATGCCGCGCAGGCCAGTGAACTGGCGCAGACCGTCCGCAAGCAGGCGCAGCAGAGCAGCAGCATTCTGGACAATGCGGTGATCGCAATGCGCGACATCGAAGAATCCAGTAATAAAATTGCCGATATCAACCGTGTTATCGACGAAATTGCTTTCCAGACCAACCTGCTGGCGCTGAATGCGGCGGTAGAAGCCGCGCGCGCTGGCGAACAGGGGCGCGGTTTTGCGGTGGTCGCCTCAGAAGTGCGTCAGCTGGCACAACGTTCTGCCTCGGCGGCGCAGGAAATCAAAACCCTGATCCAGACCAGCGTCAGCAAAGTCAATGCGGGCAGCAAACTGGTGCTACGTTCCGGCGAAACGCTTCAGGAAATCAACGGCGGCATGGCGAAAATGGTGGAATACGTGGCTGACATCGCCGTCGCCAGCCGTCAGCAGTCCGGCGGTATCGATCAGGTCAACGTCGCCATCGTGCAGATGGACAGTGCGACCCAGCAAAATGCGGCGCTGGTGGAAGAAGCCAGCGCGGCCAGCCATACGGTGAACGAACATGCGGCGCGGCTGGTTGAGAAAATGTCGTTCTTCCATCTTCGTCCGTCAGCACAGCTTGCGTCGGGTGCCGTGGAAGGCGTGCTGGAACCGCTGCCTGCGTTGAATTCGCCGGAAACAGCGCCCCGTCAACCGCGTCTGGCCAATGCCTGAGCAGAAAAGGAGCACGAACATGTCAGGTCTCATGCCAGGTCTTTTTCAGCGACGGAACCTCAGTATTTTGCTGCCGCTGGCCCTTTGCGCCAGCGCGCAGGCGCAAACGGTGGTCAAAATTGCCACCATCGCCAACGGTGACATGACGATCATGCAGCAGATGTCCGGTGAGTTTGAGAAATCACACCCGGACATCAAACTTGAATGGCACGTCATGGACGACGGCGAACTGCGCAAGCAGGTGCTCAGCGACATGAACAGCGGGCAGGCGAATTTCGATGTGATCACCGTCGGCACCTATGAAGCGCCGCTGTGGGGCAAAAAAGGCTGGCTGCAACCGCTCAACAATTTGCCCGCTGATTACCATGTCGATGATTTGCTCAAACCCATCCGCAGCGCGCTTTCCTGGCAGGGCACGCTGTACGCCTTGCCGTTTTACGGTGAAAGCAGCATGACGTATTACCGCAAAGATCTGTTCGCGAAAAAAAATCTGACCATGCCGAAAAATCCGAGCTGGGAGGAAGTGAAAGCTTTTGCGGCACAGCTGACCGATAAATCGCAAGGCGTTTACGGCTTGTGCCTGCGCGGGCTGGCGGGGTGGGGCGACAACGTGGCATTTATCACCACGATGGCCAATGCCTATGGCGCGGAATGGTTTGATGAAAACTGGCATCCGCGTCTCGACAGCGACGAGTGGCGTGCGGTGCTCACCGATTACGTGCAGATGATGCATGATTACGGCCCGCCGGATGCGAAATCCAACAGCTTTGGTCAGAACCTGAAACTGTTTGCGCAGGGCAAATGCGCGATGTGGATCGACAGCACCGTCGCCGCCGGAATGGTGATTAACCCGCAGATTTCATCTGTCGCCGACAGCGCCGGTTTCGCACCCGCGCCGACGGCACTTTCCAGCAACGGTTCGCACTGGCTTTGGGCATGGGCGCTGGCTGTTCCGCAACGCGCCAGCCATAAAGACGAAGCGCAGCAATTCATCACCTGGGCCACGTCGCAGGCGTATATTCAGGACGTCGCGAAAACCGTGGGTTGGGGCGCTATTCCACCGGGCAGCCGCTATTCTTCTTACGCGCAGGTGAAATACCAGAAACTCGCGCCTTACGCTGACGGCGTAAAACAGGCGGTGGAAACCGCGACGCCGGAACAGCCGACGCTATACCCCGTGCCGTATCAGGGCGTGCAGTACGTGAGTATCCCGGGCTTTGATCTGATGGGGGATGCGGTCGGGCGGAATATTTCGAATTTGCTGGAAGGGAAGAAAACGCTGGATGAAACGCTGAGCGCCAATCAGCAGGTCGTCACCACAATTTACGCCGCGACGTCGCAGGGGAATTAAACGCAAAGAATCACAGGATGATGGAATCCTGTGATTCTTATTTCAACTACCGGCTTCAGTGATTACTTTCGGTCAGTCCAGACCGTCTGCACGTTGCAAAATTCACGCAGGCCGAAGTGCGACAACTCGCGGCCATAGCCACTTTTCTTCACGCCGCCAAACGCCACGCGGGGATCTGATGCGCTGTATCCGTTGATGAACACGCCGCCTGTTTCCAGCTCTGCGGTCATCTGCTTTGCACGTTCTGCATCAGCGGTGAAAATCGTGGCGCTCAGGCCAAAATCGCTGTCATTGGCCAGCTCAACCGCGTGGTCCGCGTCGCGGGCAACCGTGATCGCTGCAACCGGCCCGAACAGTTCCTGACGAAATGCCGTCATTTCCGGGGTAACATTGCCGAGAATAGTTGGTGCGTAGAAGTTACCGTTTCCGGCAATTTTCTCACCGCCGAGCAGCAAAGTCGCACCTTCCGACAGACTGTCCTGAACCTGTTTATCCAGCTCATCGCGTAAATCGAAACGGGCCATCGGGCCAATATAAGTAGCGTCATCCAGCGGATTTCCTACGACCAGCGCCTGGGTAGCCGCCACAAATTTCGCAGTAAACGCGTCGAGCACGCCTTCTTCAATGATCAGACGTTTTGCAGCGGCGCAAACCTGCCCGGTATTCTGATAACGTCCGGCGACGGCGGCTTTCACCGCTTCGTCAAGATTCGCATCATTCAGAACGATAAACGGATCAGACCCGCCAAGTTCCAGCACGCATTTTTTAACCTGTTTGCCCGCCAGTTCCGCAATAGCCGCACCGGCACGCACGCTGCCGGTGACCGTCACCGCCATTACGCGAGGGTCGGCAATCAGCGTGGCAACGGCCGATGTACTGACATTGATCACGCCAAACGCACCCGCCGGAAAACCGGCTTTCAGCGCGGCCTGCTTCACCAGATATGTAGTACCCATAACGCTTGGCGCGGGCTTAAGCAAAAACGTATTCCCTGCCAGCAAAGCAGGAACCGCGCCGCGCAGGATCTGCCAGACCGGGAAGTTCCACGGCATAATCGCCAGAATCATACCGGAAGGGCGGTAATGAATGTGCGCCTCGCCGTTATCGACCAGCGTGGGTTCCGGTGCCAGCATCGACGGGCCATTTTTGGCATACCATTCGCACAAACCGGCGGATTTCTCCACTTCGGCGCGGGCCTGCTTCACCGGTTTGCCCATCTCAAGAGAAATGCTGCGGGCGATGTCTTCGCTGGCCTCGCGCAGTGCGACTGCCAGGCGGATCAGAAGGGCTGCGCGTTCGCTGACGTCTGTTTTGCGCCACTGTTTAAATGCAGAAAAGCCCTGCGCAACGGCGGCTTCAAGTGCCAGATCGGTGTCGTACGCATAATCTGCCATGCGTTCGCCGTTAAACGGATTGACTGAGATTGCGTGCGTGTTCGGATTAGCTGTCGTCATTTCGGTGTCCTCGTTAAGCCAGTCCGATAAGAATAGACGCTTGCGCGATTTAATAAAAATGAATAAAAATAAGTAAACCGTTCACTTTTTGAGAAAGACTATGAACCTGTCTCAGCTTGAGATGTTCCGCGCCGTGGCGGAAACCGGCAGTATCAGCGCCGCCGCGCAGCGCGTTCACCGCGTGCCGTCGAACTTGACGACGCGCATCAAACAGCTTGAGTCTGAACTCGGCGTGGAGCTGTTTATCCGCGAAAACCAGCGTTTGCGGCTTTCTCCTGCTGGCCGGAATTTTCTCAGCTACAACAACCGCATTCTGGATTTAGTCGAAGAAGCGCGCGTGTCGGTGTCCGGCACTGAGCCGCAAGGGATTTTCGCGCTCGGTGCGCTGGAAAGCACCGCGGCCGTGCGGATCCCGCCATTACTGGCGCGCTATCATCAGGAATTTGGCAAAGTTGAACTGGCGCTGAGCACCGGTCCTTCCGGCGAACTGCTGGATAAACTGGTGGAAGGGGAGCTGGAAGCGACGTTTGTCGACGGGCCGGTTCTGCATCCGGTACTCGACGGGATCCCGGTTTATCAGGAAGAAATGGTGATTGTGGCACCGCTCAATCACGCGGCGGTGACGCGGGGGAAAGAGGTTAACGGCGAAATTATCTATGCGTTTCGCTCAAACTGTTCGTATCGTCGCCATTTCGAAAGCTGGTTTGCCGATGATGGTGCCGCGCCGGGAAAAATCTACGAGATGGAGTCATATCACGGAATGCTGGCGTGTGTCATTGCAGGCGGCGGCCTGGCGCTGATGCCACGCAGTATGCTGGAAAGCATGCCGGGCAGCACGACGGTCAGCGTCTGGCCGCTGGCGGATAACTACCGCTTTTTGACAACGTGGCTTATCTGGCGCCGGGGAACGCTGACGCGCAATCTGTCGGAATTCGTCGGGATGGCGAAAGTCGCTGCGGTCAGCCTTCAACCGTTTGTAAAATAACCTGCCAGTCGAGCGCCAGCTTGAGTAACACGCAGGCGGCGCATACAAAAAAAATGGTTTTGAACATACTATGAGGGAAATCCTGTTTGTGACCGAAGTCACAGTCTAAGGCAAAAATTGTTAAATCGCGCCATATTTCTTGTGCAGGAAATGTGCTCAGGCGGGTAAAAATCGGATAATTCAATCAAAATGCTATTATACCCGTTGCAGTTCGCACGAAAAGAAAAGAACTTGTGTCAATCGTACATAATAGCAACATCGGTTATTCACGCTGCGAGACTATTAAGAAGATGCCTAAATTTAGGTTAATAATTCGCAACCTATTTCAAGAGGGTAAAGCGGAAAGTGGATAATTTTATTTATTCTCAGACGGCAAGCCCTTATAAAAATAGCGTATTAACATTCAATGAAACTAAACGGCAGGCAAAGGAATTGTGTAATCGCGTGTAATATTATCCTGACGCAATTGATATCATTATTTGTTTGTGTAGAATCAGTGTCACTAATTTAATGATACCCCCCTAAAGTGAGCACATCATGGACAACGCGTTAAACGTTTTGAATAATATCCGTACACTTCGGGCTCAGGCTCGCGAAACCCCATTAAGCACTCTGGAAGAAATTCTGGAAAAACTGACTGCTATTGTTGAAGAATCCCGTGAGAACGTGAAAGCACGCAGTGCGCAACAACAAGAACGTGATGAGAAATTGCTGAAATACCGCGAAATGCTGGCAAATGACGGCATCGCAATTGATGACTTGCTGGGCCATCAGGCGGCGAAAGAAACGACCAAAGCTAAACGCAAGCCGCGCCCTGCGCTGTATGAGTACACCGACACCGACGGTTCCAAAAAAACCTGGACCGGCCAGGGTCGTACTCCCTCAGCCATCAAAGCTGCTCTGGATAAAGGCGCTGCGCTGGAAAGCTTCCTGATCGCGCGTTAATTAAATCGTGATGTGTTGGGGCGTTACCTGTCAGCTTATGAATCGGGCAGGTAGCGTTATCCAACTTCTCAGCCTTTTAATCACTTATTCATTTACTGCAAAGGTTGTTAATTTTTCTTTCCACCCATCCTTCCCTCCGGCGCGTTAACCGCCATCTTAATGTAAGCTTAAGTCTCAACAAGTAAGGTTAAGGTAACTTTGATTACCGGAACTTCTATGCGTACCCGATATTCTTATCCGCAAATTGTGCTGCACTGGCTGGTGTTTGTTTTGGTTGTTCTGACCTATACCACGATGGATATAAAAGACGCGTTCGCCAAAGGTTCCTTTGTACGAGAACTATTAACTCTTACGCATTACAGTCTGGGATTTTGCGTATTATTTCTGATGTGCGTACGCCTTTTTGTTCGCGCGATGTACGTCACGCCTGCCATTAAACCCGCTCCGCCGCGCTGGCAACATTGTTTGTCGGCCATCACGCATTGCCTTGTTTATCTGATGTTTATTGGTTTACCGATTCTGGGCATTTTGTCGCAATATTTTGGTGGCCATGACTGGACGATGTTTAACATCAGAATGCCCAAAAGCTATCTGCCGGATCTCCCATTACAAAAACAGTTAAAGGGCTTACATGAATGGCTGGCGACTGCCGGTTATACCCTGATGGGATTGCACGCGTTCGCTGCGCTCTGGCACCATTACCGTCGCCGCGATAATACGTTGATACGCATGCTGCCGGGGAAGAATTAGCGGACAATAAAAAAGAGCATCCGGAAGAATAAAATTCCCCGCGGCGGGTTTTGTTTTGGACATCCCGCCAGGCTGTTTTAATGAAATAACCTGTATGCTTTATGCAAGTAACTGGATTTATAACTCAACTTAACTCAAATATAAGCCATAAAAGATATGCCACAACAATGACTTCACAGGGTTTTTAACCAGGGCTGAATGTGAGTTAATCAGCTCCTCGTTGGTCGCCTGTTTGGTGTCAAACCGCCAATCGAAGCACCACAAAATTCCCGCCTTTGTTGGCGGGTTTTTGTTTTTGCCGTTTGGAGATTGTCAGGCTTTCGGATTTGACAGAATCAGGCACTATTCGCGGTTCTTCTGATACACACACAAATGCGTATACGCTGCCTGTAAAAGCGGAATGCTGATCCCCACACGCGTTGCGCGTTCGACTAAATCACCAATAATCTGGTCGGCTTCGATAGGATATCCCTGCGTCATATCGCGATACATCGACGAGGTTTGCGGCGAATTTTTGTCGGTCACCGCTTCCCTGACTTTTGCCACTGCCGCCGCGCGTTCCGCGTAGCCAAAGGCTTTCATGGTCGTTAACGCTTCGCTCACGATGGCCTGCGCGAACTCCGTTCCGCCCGGCGCAGAGGCAACCTGACCGATGTTGCCGCGCATGGTGCAGGTGATGGCACCGAAGCTTGAAAGCAGCAGCCACTTCTCCCACAAATCGCTGATGATAGTTTCCGAAAGGAGGGCATCGATACCGGCGCTCTGAAATGCCTGATCGACTTTGAGAATGCGTTCGGTTTTCTCGCCGGAGAGCTCGCCATAGATAATCTGATGCAGTGGTGTCATCTGGTGAATATGGCCGTCTGCATCCAGCGTGGCGTTGATTTTGCACAGCCCGCCAATCAGCGCGTGCTCGCCAAACCGCTGGCTGAGTATTTCCATATGCTTCATACCATTGAGCACCGGCATGACCAGCGTATTTTCGCCGACCACTGGCGCGATATCCTTAATGGCCGCTTCCAGGCCGAAACTTTTCACCGTCAGCAATATCAGATCATAAGGGCCGATCAGCTGAGAGGCCTGTACTACGGTGGGTTGAAGGTGAAAATCACCGTGCGGGCTGTGAACTGTCAGTCCCTCTTTCTGCACCGCCAGCGCGCGCTTCTCGCGCAGTAAAAACGTCACGTCCTGCCCGGCCTGAGCCAGTCGTGCACCAAAATATCCGCCCGTCGCACCCGCGCCTACCACTAAAATCCGCATATGTTTTCCCCATTGTTTCAAGACATTCAGAAACCAAGCTGTGGGTTTAAACTACGGGAAGAGTGCGAAAAGGATCAAGTGGAACAGGCAATTAAAGGCATTGAAACCCAGCTCTCTCCCCACAAGCCCCGCCCGTAGGCGGGAATTGCAGGCCAGACGCTATTTCCCCCGCGCTGCCATAATCCTCCGGTAGAGCACTGGCAGCGAAATCACCACAATCAGCATCGCGCCGACGATGACTGACATCACGATCCCCGGCACGTTCAGCAGGCTGAGGCCGAAGGTCAGCAGGCCCATCAGGAAGGCGGCAATAATGACGCCGGTCATGCTGCCGGAGCCGCCCAGAACGCTGACGCCGCCGAGTACCGCCATCGTAATCACGCTCAGTTCCCAGCCGAGTGCCAACGTCGGGCGCGTACTGCCGAGCCGTGATGTCAGCAGAACCGCCGCCAGCCCGGACATCACGCCGACCAGCACAAACAGCGTCAGGTTGTGGCGCTTCACGTTAATGCCGGAATACCAGGCCGCTACCGGATTATTGCCGATGGCGTAGGTACGGCGGCCAAAGTTGGTTTTGTGCAGCAGGAAATAAAAAACCGCGCCCAGCACCAGAAATAACGCGAACTCAAACGACAGAGGTCCCCAGACATAACCCTGCCCGAACCAGGCAAAGCTGGCCGGATATTTATTGAGTGACTGATCGCCGAGCAGCACATACGTGATGCCACGGAACAGGCTCATGGTCCCGATGGTGATCACAATCGATGAGAGATTCAGACGCGTCACCAGCAGCCCGTTAATCAGCCCGCACATTAATCCCACGCTCAGCCCGACACCCACCAGCGCCGGTGTCGGCATCCCGGCCTGCGCGCAGAATCCCATAATAGTGGAACTCAGCGCCATTGTTGAGGCGACGGATAAATCGATTTCACGGGCGATAATCAGCATCGCCATCGGCAGAACAATGATGGCCTTTTCGGTAAAGTTGAACGTCGCGTCCGACAGATTCCAGATATTGAGGAAGTAAGGCGAGGCGAGGGCGTTCACCACGAACACCAGCAGCGTCACCCCCAGCAAAAACCCTTCCCAGCACATCAGGCGGCGGAAGAACGGTGTCACGGCCATCGGCACACTTTCCCGTGCAGGCGTGCGCGACGTTAAGGTCTTATTCATGATCTGGCCTCTGATTCAGGTCCTGATGCGTGGACGGAAGGTGAATGGCGTAAAATCAGTCTTCCTTTACGTTTATTGCCGCGTTCGTTGAGGATCACCGCGATGACAATCACCGCGCCCGAAATGGCCATTTGCCAGAACGGCGACACTTCAATCACCGGCAGGGCGTTATTGATGACGCCGAGGAACAGCGCGCCGAGCAGGCAGCCGACCACCGAACCGATGCCGCCCATGGTGCTGATCCCGCCGATGACACAGGCGGCGACAATCTGCAATTCAAAGCCGTTGGCGACGTCCACGTAGGCGACGGCAAAACGCGAAATCCACAGGTATCCGCAGAAACCCGCCAGCGCGCCGGAAAGGCAGAAGCTGATGAACTGCATTTTGCCGGCGTTGATGCCGGTGTAATACGCCGCCGTGGCATTGCCGCCCGCGGTATATAACGCGCGGCCTGTGCGGCTATAGCGCAGAAAATACGCTACCAGAATCAGTGCGGCAATTGCGCACCAGCCGAGCAGTGGCAGGCCAAGAAACGGCGCGCGCGGCAGGCTGAGGAAATCGGGGCTCATCTGATGCGCGTTAATCCAGCCGCCGTTCGAGAGCAGAAAAATAATCCCGCGATAAATACTCATGGTGCCGAGTGTGACCACAATCGGCGGAATGCCGACTTTCCAGACCAGCAGACCATTCATTGCGCCCATGACCAGACCGAGGACCGTCGCCAGCAGAACCAGCGCCCATAACGGAATATCAGGATGATGGAAGTTGATCAGCGCCACGATCATGCCGGTAAGCGCCAGGTTGGCGGCCATCGACAAATCAATGCCTTTGGTCAGCAGCACCATCATCTGACCGAGTGCGAGAATAATCAGAATCGAGGTGTCGTTGAACATCTCCAGCAGGTTTCCGGCGCCGATAAACTCCGGTGAGCGCGCGCCGACGCCGAGCACCATCAGGACAATCACCACCGCCAGCAACAGCTCGCGATACTTCAGTAAATTCTTGATCATGCCGCCTCCTCGCCCGCACCGCTGGCGGCGCTGACAATCATTTCGGCGGTCGCGTCGCCCGCGTTGAATTCCGCCACCATCAGCCCTTCGTGCATCACAATAATCCGGTCCGCCATGCCCATGACTTCCGGCAATTCGGAAGACACCATAATCACCGCCAGCCCGCGCCCGACCAGCTCGGACATAAACTGATGTACCGCTGCTTTCGAACCAATATCAATCCCTTTGGTCGGTTCATCGAGAATGATGATGTCCGGCTGCGTCGCCAGCCATTTTGCGATCACCACTTTTTGCTGATTTCCGCCGGAGAGCGTGCCCACAGGCTGTTTCCAGCTCGAGGCTTTCACCTGCAACCGGCGCGCATAATCGTCGGCCAGCGCCCACTCTTTTTTGTCATTGAGCACGCCGCGCGGGTTGAGCTGGCTGAGCTGCGGCAGGCTGATGTTCTGGCTGATCGGCAAATCGATAATCGCGCCCTGTTTCTGGCGCTCTTCCGGCACGTACACAATCCCCGCGCGGATGGCCTGAGAAGGACGCGTGAAATGATGTTGTTTGCCGTGGATCAGAATCTTGCCACCGTTCGGTTGTGTGACGCCAAACAGCGCCTGCATCAGCTCGGTTCGTCCCGCGCCGACCAGCCCGTAGAAACCGAGAATTTCCCCCTTGCGCAGTGAGAAATTAATGCCCGCAAACTCGGTCGGATGGCTGAGATTCTGCACTTGCAACACCGTTTCACCCGGTTCGCAGTTGACTTTCGGATACGCCTGGCTGACTTCGCGCCCGACCATCATCGTGACCATCTGCGGCTCGCTGATATCACTGATTTTGCCGGAGCCAACATAACTGCCGTCGCGCAGCACCGTGTAGTAATCGGAAATCGCGAAAATCTCGTCGAACTTGTGCGAGATAAACAGGATGGCTTTTCCTTCATGTTTCAGGCGTTCGACAATCTGATAAAACTCCACGATTTCATGTTGCGACAGCGCCGCCGTCGGTTCGTCGAGGATCACCACCTGCGCATCAAAAGACAGTGCGCGGGCAATCGCCACCATATGGCGCTGCGCGATGCTCAGTTCTTTCAAAATAGCGTGCGGATCGATGTTCACTTCCAGACGCGTCAGAATATCGCGCGCCTGCTGATGCATCGCCGGCCAGTTCAGGCGCTTAAAAAGCCCGCCGTAAACGTAGTGGCCAACGAAAATATTTTCGGTCACGGAAAGCTCGTCAAACAGGACGGTTTCCTGATGGATGGCGGTGATACCAACTTTGTGAGCGGATTCCGGATTGGGCAGTTTTATCGGGATCGCTTTATAGCGCAGCTCGCCTTCTTCCGGCTGATAAATGCCGGTCATGACTTTCACCAGCGTGGATTTACCCGCGCCATTTTCGCCAATCAGGGCCGTCACTTTTCCCGGATACAAATCCACATGCACGTTATTCAGCGCCCTGACGCCCGGAAAGACCTTGCTGATGCCCTGTAATGACAAAAGCGGAGTCGTGGAATCTGTCATTTCGTTTCCCCTGTCTGGCTAAGCACAACAAAACGGCTCACCAAAAAAACGATGAGCCGGCGTCAGGATCAGAATATTTTCGAGAATTTGTCGATGTTGCTGGCGTCGTAAACAAACGGCTCAGCCATCGCGCCGCTGCCGTCTGCATCCAGTTTCACTTTGCCTAAACGGCCCATGCTGGCTTCAGTTTTGGTGGCGGTGCCTTTGACCAGATCGTCGGCCAGATACGTTGCGGCGTAGCCGAGGTCAATCGGGTTCCAGATGGCAAAACTTTTGGTCGCGCCGGATTTCACCGCGCCCGCCATTTCAGATGGCAGACCGAGGCCGGTGACGTAAACTTTGCCGATCTTTCCCTGATCTTTCACCGCCTGCGCGGCGGCCACAATCCCGACTGAAGACGGGGAAATAATGACTTTCAGATCCGGATAAGATTTCAATAAGCCGATAGTTTCGCGATAACTTTTATCTGACAGATCATCGCCATACGCCACAGTCACCAGATTGACGGAAGGATACTTTGGCAGCACCTTTTTCATCTCGGCAATCCACAGATTCTGGTTGGTCGAGGTGGGTGTGGCGCTGAGAATTGCGACATCCCCTTTTTCAACATTCAGCGCTTTCAGTGCATCGGCGGCCAGTTTGACGTTGGTTTCGCCAATCAGCGCATTGTTGGACGGATTCAGGTGGATCTGACGGCCCTCTTTGGCGACGCCGGAATCCCAGGACACCACTTTAATGCCGCGCTGCATGGCTTTTTTCAGCACAGGAACCAGCGCGTCCGGGTCATTGGCGGAAACGGCAATCGCATCAACGCCCTGTGCAATCAGGCCATTCAGCACTTCAATCTGCGCTTCGGCGGTGGTGGTGGTCGGGCCGGTGTAAATCACTTTCACATCGCCCAGCTCTTTCGCTGCCTGCTGCGCGCCAACGTTTGCCGCTTCAAAAAAGCCATTGCCCAATGACTTTGCCACCAGCGCAATCTTCACTTCTGCCGATGCCGCGCCTGCCAGCAGGATGCTGCTCGCGATCAGGGTGAGGCTCAGTACGTGTTTTAATTTCATTGTTTGTACTCCGCATAAGTCTGCATAAAGTTTAACGACCCAAAATTGCCGACGCGCCAGGCGCATGATCACGACTCTAGGAGGTTGCTGAGGATCTGACCTTTCCGCGAGTGCCAGTTCTGCGCTAACTATGGCAAAGCTGCAAAGGTTTAAGAGAACAACCTCACAAATTGATAACAATCTTGTTTAGACCCACGGAAATGCCCCGAAAAAAACCGATTCCGGGCCGGAAAAAACCGCACTTAAAGAGGGCGTTAACCTGCGTCATACGGCGGATTACGCAAGATTGTGTCAGGAAAGAAAGGTTTTGTTCAAAAGCGGCTGGCAGATCACAATTTCAGCCGGATGGCAGCGTCAGTGACGACTAAGATATTACGATAATGTTAATAAGGAGTCGGAAATGACCGTGTTACGCAGTAGTGATTATTTCCCCTCAGGAAATTTTCCGGTCGCCATTGAACCTCGTTTCCCGCAGGAAACTTTTCCTGAACATCATCACCAGGATTTCAACGAGATTGTGCTGGTCGAACAGGGCACCGGGACGCACGTTTTTAATGATCATCCGCTGATCCTCAGTGCGGGCAGCGTCTGCTTTGTGCGCCACTGCGACCACCATCTTTACGAAGATACCGACAATCTGTATCTGACCAACGTCCTGTACCGTGGCCCGAATGCGTTTCGTTTCCTTAACGGTGTCAGCGATTTGCTGCCGCAGGAAGTCGATGGCATTTATCCGGCGCACTGGCGCATCAGCCCGAATCAGGTGACGCAGGCCAAAACGCTCATCGACCTGCTGGCGCGCAAACCGGTCAGCCAGACGCCGGAATCGCAGGCTCAGCAGGAACTGTATTTTATGCAGCTTTTATTACTGCTGCGTCAGGGCAGCCGCGACGTCGGTTATCGCGGACAGGGCGGCGACCTGAATAATCTGCTGGACTGGATGAACGAGCATTATGACGAAGAGATCAACTGGCCGGTGCTGGCGGATCAATTCTCCATGTCCCTGCGCACGCTGCATCGTCAGATGAAACAGCAAACCGGCTGCACGCCGCTCAATTACCTCAACCGCCTGCGCCTGCTGAATGCGCGCAACATGCTGCGTTTCAGCGACAGCTCGATCACCGACATCGCCCATCAGTGCGGTTTCTGCGACAGCAATTATTTCTCAACTCTCTTTAAGCGCGAATTTGGGTATGCCCCTCGCCACGTCCGCCAGTAAAAACCCTGCCGATTCTTTTCACAAAAGCTCAATTTGCAAAAATGTTATGTCGGGCAGACCGACCATGACATTTTTGCCATTTCTCAAAACGAACTGGCAATCACGGAAAGGCAAAAACGTCTCGGATAGAACAGGCTGTCAGAACTTTACAAAAAAGAGCTTATTTTTTAACAACTCGTTCATCATCCCTCTATCCGGTCTTTGGAGATTTCTGACATGGGCACAATTCAAAAACGTATGTACATAAACGGCGAATTTGTTGAAAACACTGGCGGTAAGTGGATTGACGTGGTCAATCCGGCCACAGAACAGGTGATTTCGCAGATCCCGGAAGGCTCTGCCGAAGACGCTAAAAAAGCCATTGATGCTGCCGAAGCGGCGCAACCGGGCTGGGAAGCCCTGCCCGCGGTGGAGCGGGGCGTTTGGCTACATAAAATCGCCGCCGGGATCCGCGAACGCGAAGCCGAACTGACCGAAACCATTATGGCCGAAGGCGGCAAAACCTATGGCCTGGCGCAAACCGAAGTGCTGTTTACCGCCGATTATCTTGATTACATGGCCGAATGGGCGCGCCGTTACGAAGGCGAAATTATTCAGAGTGACCGGCCAAACGAAAACATCTTTGTGTTCCGCAAAGCCATCGGCGTGACCACCGGTATTCTGCCGTGGAACTTCCCGTTCTTCCTGATTGCGCGCAAAGCCGCACCGGCGCTGATCACCGGTAATACTATCGTGATTAAACCGAGTGAAATAACGCCGAACAACGCGGTGATTTTTGCTGAAATCATCCACAAAATCGGCCTGCCAAAAGGCGTGCTGAACATTGTGACCGGCTATGGGCCAACCGTCGGACAGGAACTGGCCGCAAACCCGAAAGTCGGCATGGTCAGCCTGACCGGCAGCGTCGCCGCCGGTATCGCCACCATGACTGCCGCCGCGCAGAACGTGACGAAAGTGTCGCTGGAGCTGGGCGGTAAAGCCCCGGCCATCGTGATGGACGACGCGGATTTGGATCTGGCCGTCAAAGCCATCGTCAGCTCGCGTGTGATCAACACCGGGCAGGTTTGTAACTGTGCGGAACGCGTTTATGTGCAGGAAGGCGTGTACGACGAATTTATTTCGCGTATCAGCGAGGCGATGAAAAAAGTGACCTTCGGCAACACCGCCGAACAAAAAGATCTGGATATGGGGCCGCTCATCAGCGGTGCGGCGTTAAAACGCGTCGAGGACAAAGTGGCGAAAGCCGTTTCACAAGGCGCAAAAGTGCTGCTGGGCGGCAAACGTCACGGCGACAAGGGCTTCTTCTATCAGCCGACGGTGCTGGTGGATGTGAAACAGGACATGCCGATCATGCACGAAGAAGTGTTCGGCCCTGTGCTGCCGGTCGCTACATTCAAAACGCTGGAAGAAGCCATCGCGATGGCCAACGACAGCGAATACGGGCTGACGTCTTCGATCTATACCTCCAATATTAACACTGCGATGAAAGCGCTGAAACAGCTGAAGTTCGGGGAAACTTACATCAACCGCGAAAACTTCGAAGCGATGCAGGGCTTCCATGCGGGCTGGCGCAAATCCGGCGTCGGCGGCGCTGACGGCAAACATGGCTTGCAGGAATATCTGCAAACCCACGTTGCGTATCTGCAATTCCACTAATTTCCGTATGAAAACAGCCGGAGCCGGGGAAACGGGTTCCGGTTTTTTTATCTTAAGACTACGGCCATTAATCCTTCAAAACATCCGCCTAAAATAACTTCGATAAATAAAACAAATCCTATCTGATACAATGAGTAATTAGAATCTGATGCACCTAAGGTCTGCATCATGCATGTCCTGAATACATCCTGCGAGCGAGCACGACAAAATGAGCGTGATACAGAGCCTTATCAAACAAGCATTTGGAACCGGAAACAGTAATGAAGCCGCAAGTTTTCTGGCGAGCGCCTGTAACCGGATGAAGGCGATGGACAAAACCACTATCGCACGCGAGGTGGAAAGTGCGCTCAAAGGCGTCAGTTTTGGCCGTTCTGATGCAGATAAGGCAAAGGTTAAAACCGTTTTTAAAGACACCGCCGTCACGCTGGAAAGACTGGCCTCGCTGGAAAAACAGGTGCGCAGCCTCACTAACGAACTTGCCGTTGCGCGCAATAAACCTGCCACCGTCAATTCTGGCAGTGGTAATACAGAAGAAATCGGGCGAATGAGAGATGAAGCATCTCGTCTGAACGCCCGGATTTCTGAGCTGCAACGTCAGGCAGAAATTCAAAGGATCCAGCACGCCGATGAACTGGCGCTGCTCCGTTCACGGCAGCGCAACGCCGGGGCTTCGACCTCGGCTGAGCTGGATGCCGCCAATAAGCTGATAAGCTACACCGGCAGCCAGATGGCTGCGATGGCGGCCGCGCGCGATAAGTTGCAACAGCGTTTAAACCAGATGGAAAGTGATAGAGAACACCGCATCGGCGAAGAAGAAAGTAAACGGCATGCCGCTAATCGTCGCGCCGATGGCAATTACGCATTGCTCGAACAACAAAAAGAACTCACTTTCGAGGCGAACCGGAAAATCACCCAGCTGCGCATCAGCCTGAAACGCGAAGAGTTTGAAGGGCAGTCGGCGAAAGAGAATCTGGTGAAATTGAAAAAGCTGCTGGCCGAACGGGATGACGAAAACGCCCGTTTAGCCGAAGGTTTTCGTCAGAATGAAGAAGATTGCGAAAGGCTAGGCAACGCGCTGGAACGTACGCAGCAGGAGTTCGCGGCGTACAAAGTTAAAAAAGAACGTTTCAGCCGATGGATCCACATGCCCGGCGCCATGATGGGCATCGCCGTCTCGGCGGTCATACTCTATACCGGCGCCCAGCCGGGACATCTCTATGACAGCCTCGCCCCCGCCGCCTTCCTTGGCTGCGTGGTGTACGCGCTTTCCCACATGATCGCGTACACCCGAAAAGCATAACCTCCGTAAAAGCCGGTTTTCGCCGGCTGAAATGGCTTATTTCACCGTAGCTTTTGTTTTCAACTCAATCTCTTTTCTTCGATTTTCGTCACAGATACCCGCCTCCCTTTGATTTACTTTCCCCTGCCAGGATTTATCACATTGATTTAATTGTATTTATATTAATGATGAATCATTTTTGAAGTTACTTTCTGAGCAATGATTCTTTCTCTCAGCTTAAGGATTAAGCACGTGGCGATTAACGGAACCCGCTTTACCATTAATGTCGGAAAAACCCCCAAAGACACTTTCGCCGTCCTGAATTTTACCCTATCTCAAAGCTACTCCGAGCTCTTTACCCTGGGTGTCGTGCTGGTCAGCAGCGACCCGGCCATCGGGTTTGAAAAAGTGCTGGATGAAGTGGCGACGCTGGTGATCTGGCAGGGTGACGAAATAAAACGGCGGGTGCGCGGT
>NZ_JBKEZJ010000019.1:0-68092 GCF_046449555.1 Rahnella selenatireducens | reverse complement strand
TTGGGCAATATATCGCCGAATGAATATGAACGCCGATTACAACAATGTGCCTAAATCCGTGTCCGGTTTAAGTTGACCATATATGGACGCCCCGGGTGTTACAAGTACTGGTTCGATACGGTTTGCGACCATATATCCGGCGTCGTTAGTGGGTTAATTTACCCGCGCCATGATGTTATCCGAGCCCTGTTTCCTTATCACTACACCGGTATATGATTACCCAGGTCAACTTCAGGCTGTTACAGGGACGGTAGCCGTTTTCTCATCAGTGCCTGCAAACTCAGTTAAATAAGTTTCTGTAAATTGCTGTTTTTAGCTAATTCATTGCAACGGCCTTCTGCATATTAAAATCAACCCCATCGGTCAGCACACGCCAGATAATTCTCGTCAGTTTATTCGCCAGTGCAACCGTGGTTTTCAGGAACCCCCGACGAGCTTCAAGCCTTTGCAGCCAAAGACCCAGACTGTCATCGCGCTTTTTCATACAACGCATTACAGACCGTGCTCCATGGATGATTAATGTTCTGAGACTACGATTGCCATTTTTTGTCACGGAGGATAATCGTTGCTTGCCTCCCGAACTGTGCTGCCGGGGAACCAGACCACACCAGGTTGATAACTCTCTGCCGCTGGAAAATTGCCCTGCATCCACTTCACTGATAAACGCTGCCGCGATGAGCGGGCCGACTCCCGGAATAGTTAACAAATGGCGATAGGCAGCTTGTTGTGAAGACAATGCAGCAATTTCCTTATCCAGTCCGGTGACGCGTTCATTCAGCGCCTGCATGTCTTCCCGCAATGTAGAAAGTAAACGGCGGACAGTGAACGTTAACTCATTCGACGCGTCTTCCATCAGTTCAGGCAGGTGCTGCTGGAGGCACTGGATCCCGACAGGGATAATGAGACCATATTCAGCGAGCAGAGAACGAAGCTGGTTAGCCAGCGCCGTTCTTTGCTCAACCATGAGCTGACGGGTATTTCGCAGCGCTTTGATATCCTGCTGCTCAGCAGTTTTGACCGGAACAAAGTGGATGCCAGGGCGGAGTGCTGTTTCACAAATCGCCAGCGCATCATTAGCATCGTTTTTCTGGCTTCTGACAAAGGCTTTAACGTGCTGGGCAGGTATCAGTCTGACGTTGTATCCCATCGTTCTGAAGGTTCTGCCCCAGAAGTGCGAAGTAGAGCATGCCTCCATCGCGATAAGCGTTCCGGGCTCGAAGTGTCGAACGCAATCCAGCAATTTTGAACGGGAGATCTTCTTGTTATATGCAATTGAACCATCAACCATCCAAACGCATACCTGAAAAACAGATTTGGCAATGTCGATACCAACAACTCTGATTGTGTTCATGTGATATCACTCCTGAATTAATTGCAGTCAATAGAGTATGGCACTGGCTACTTCAGGGAGGGGCGTCCATAACATCATTACAGTTCGCTATTTTCGATTGCCTTATGCAATTCATCAATTTCAACATCACTCAAGCCAATCTTCTTCAGCTCATCTCGTAGAGATTCAAACGAGCCAGCGTTCATTTTATTGCCTTGGGTGACATCACCAGTTGATGACGCCAGTACACCGTTATTGTTAATGACAGCACCATTGAAATCGTTTTTGAATACCATGCTGGCTATCTCCTTTTCTTTGAATGAAAAGCTCACACCTTCACCAAGAATTCCCTGCTTTTCGAGGTCAAGTGACCATGTGAGAATGCGACCTCTCACAGCGGTCAGTACGCCACTCAAAGAGTTAGCACTAAAACGCCATGAAATTTTAAACCTATCTTCTGAGTCCCTGCCGGCATAAAGCAGTTGTGTAAGCATTTCAGGCATTCGCATTTCAAGCTTTCCGGAACCAACCGCATGTTTTTCTACACTTGAAATTGACTCCTGCATGTAGATTGTCGAGAATTCATACATTAATTTCTTGGGAATTGTTCCAAAGTCGATAGGTATCCAACCAACATACGGGTTGAATGCTTCAGGTTTACATTGAAACCTTCTATACGACGGAACTTGTTCTCGAGAAGGAAATCCGCCTAATTCGAACTCAATCCATTCAGTTAAATCATCAAGGCTCAATTTAGCAGCTACTAATTTGGCTTTCATCAATAAGCCACTAATACTGGCTGAGTCATCGATTGCTTCAGACTGGAGTTGATGTACAAGCGATTTTGTCACTTGGGGATTCTCGTTGTTATGGTTGGTACAGTAAATGATACAACCTTTAACGAGAATGAAAGCAATAATGCAGTCCATACTGAAGTAGATGTGAAAATTAATTTATTCACGATAAGTTGGCATTTTTTCATTTAAATTAGATACTTATCTTAAAGCGTGTTTGGGTGGATAAAGTGACCAGTACTTTTGCCATTTTTAACTCCTCATAAGGTGGTGTTTGTTCCGTACTTTGTTCCGGTTTCTGACCGGTAATACGGGCGAACAATCCGCTTAAAAATCCCACATTAACTCCTCCACCAGCACGGCGGTTGTGGTGAGCAAGAGACTCCATCGTCTGCGCATCGGCAGCGAGTTACAAACGCAAATTTTTGAACAGACTCATCAATTAATTAGGGCAATGCGGAGGCAGAGGAAGGTGCGATCTGCCCAACGATAATGTAAACGTTCGGCAGATAAGCTGTTTTAGCGGGAACCGGGAAGGCCAAATCAAAATCGCTCAGGAATTGAATTAACACTTTTAAGTACCCCGTTTTCGATAACAACATATTCGCCTTTCTTGAGTTCAGAAAGAATATGCATCACGGCACTGCGCGACGCCTGAACTTTGGCCCGGATAAAGTTTTCAACAATGATCTGTTCACGTATAGATTCCGGTTTTGCTATCAGTTCATAAAGCTGCATGCGCACAGCTTCGTAAATTCTGCGCGAATTCAGCCGGAATATCACTTCCGGAGCGAGGCTGGCAAGCATCTGTAGGTGCCTGGCGAAAGGTTCCCAAAGATTGAGTTCACTCAATAAAATATTGAAGATATCAAGATCCAAAATGGCTATTTCAGCCTCGTCAATAACTTTGATGACATATAACGATTCGAAATTATTGGGTATGGGTATTATACCCCTGATTGTCGGAGCAGAAAAATAATCAATAAGGATATCATCCGGTTGACGATGAAGTGAAATAGCCCCCGTCCGGATGATGTAGCATTTCGATTGTTCTTTAGCACTTCGGGTGAAGCGCTGCCCGGCCGCAAAAGTTTTGTACTCAAGCCAGGGGCTCATTTTTTCCAACAGTATTAGGCAGTAAGTGTTATCAACCATGGTGGGTGCTGGTGTGAATTTTTTAGTCATGAGCATTTAAAGTTAGTTAAGGTGAATACTCTAAGCGTAGCAACTGGAAGGGAGAATCACGAGCAATAGGCGTGAAATAGTTAAAAGAAACGCAGACAGAGATTAATTATAATTTTGATAAAGAACAGTAAATTATCCTAGACCGCGCTAAACCAATGGGTGACTAAATCGATTCCAATATAAATCACTTCGTAGTCCTTATCTGACATCAGGGGAATGCAGGGGTAAAAATCAGGTTTTTCCTCATCCAGCATGGCTTTGATATCTCGTTCATCGAACATACTGAAGTCACAATGGCTCATATACCACGTACTAAAATCATCAAACGACGACAGAACCTTGACGTCAGTCTTGCTGTTATCATTCTTAAAAAAATGCATGTTTTCCCAATTTCCCGGTAAATATGTTAATAGACAAAGTGCAATGCATTTTTAGGATACAGATAAGGCCGAAGTATACATCTAAAACACATTCCAAAATTGGACTGGTCTGCCTTTGCCCGAAATGCCACCTCTCATTATTATCTGCACATCGGATGGTTGTTGAATTCCGAAGTGTGTTATCCCGACGGTAATTGTTACGGATGACGAAATCGCATTTCATGATTGTTTAAAGCAATTCAAATGATTCGAGTGCATATTTTTTTCAGATCATTTATGTTTTTTTTTCAATTATGAATGTATGCGAATAATAATCGAGAAATAAAGGTTTTTATGAATATCCAGAAAATCGCTTTAATTTTAGCTATGGCTTCCGGTGTGGCAATGGGCGCGGCAAATGCGAAAGACCAGGGCCACGGCACTGTGACTTTCACCGGTTCCATCATTGATGCTCCTTGCTCAATTATGCCTGAAAGCTCCGACCAGACTGTCGATCTGGGCCAGGTCTCTAATCTGGCACTGAAAGACGGTGGCCGTTCTATTCCTCAGGTCTTCACCATCAAACTGGAACAGTGTGATACCACCACGTCCAAAACCGTTACTACCACATTCTCCGGTACTGCGTCGGCTGCCAATAAAGATCTGTTAGGTCTGGCCGGTTCTGCTAAAGGTGCCTCAATTGGTATCAGCACCACCACCGGTGAGTTAGTCAAACTGGGGACCGCGTCTCCAGCACAGGCTCTTCTGAACGGCACCAACAACCTTTCATTTGCCGCTTATCTGCAAGGTGACGGCGCGAGCGCAACTATCGTTCCGGGAAGCTTCCAGTCTGTGGCTAACTTTGCCCTCGATTACCCGTAAGAAACTGAATGGCGGATACCACGCGTATTCGCCTTCACGTCGCTATGCGGTGGGGATGTTAGTCCGGTATTAACACCCCGCTGCATCGCGTAAGCCAGAGATGTACAAACCCGGATTTTCGCATGTCATTAGTCTGCTCATTTTGTAAGAAAAGGCTGCCTTCCCTGTTGATACTGTCCGTTCTGGGAGTGGTATTCAGCTTTGCAAATGCTTCGCCGTCCGCACCTGAATTCGGATCTGTCCACATGCAGGGGCGCATTATCGATACACCTTGTGCAATTGCCACCGCAGATCTTCATCAGAGTATCGAAATGGGTATTTCAACGGTCGGTGAGATGGTGCTCAACGGTCGGGGATCAAAAAAGACCTTTTCACTGACTCTGGTGAATTGCGATCTGAACTCGCATGACAAGGAACAACCAGACCGGACGCACTTCTTGACCACGTTTGATGGACCTTCTGACCACGGTCTGTTTCGCGTCAGCGGTGCGGAAGGTATCGGGCTACAGATTATTGATGTATATGGCAATCTGGCCACGCCGGGGCAGCCACTTCCTGCCGGTTCCCTGGTGCCGGGAACTCAGCGACTGGATTACACCCTGCGTCTGGTGAGTAACGAAAAACCCCTGAAAGTGGGTGAGTATCACGCCATTTTGCGTTTTAAGGTGGACTACTTCTGATGACTGTAAAAGTGAAAAACCTTATTTCGTCAGCAAATAATAACCGATTCTCACCGTTTTTCGGCGGGGCATTATGCCCGATAGCGGTGGGTGTTCTGATGGCGCTGTTTCCGATGCGCGGAGCCCGTGCAGAAGAAGCGGTGCAGTTCAACACCGATGTGCTGGATGTGAAAGAGCGCGCCAATATCGATCTGGGGCAGTTTTCTCAGGCGGGCTATGTGATGCCGGGAAAATATCAGCTGTCACTGCGCGTCAATAAATTCGATATCCCCGACCAGTCCGTGGAATTCCTGGCACCGGAAGGTGACCCGAAAGGCAGTCAGGCATGTCTGACGCCTGAGATGGTCGGGAAATTTGGTTTGAAACCGGCGACGTTAAAAGGGGCGACCTGGTGGCACGAAAACCAGTGCCTGAATTTGAAATCTCTGGACGGTATCACGGCAACGGCCGATATGGGCAACGGCGCGTTGAACGTCAACGTGCCACAGGCCTACATGGAATACACCTCCGAAAATTGGGAGCCGCCATCCCACTGGGATAACGGTATTCCGGGGGCGCTGTTTGATTACAACGTGAATTCAATGAACTCAAGCCAGAGTCACGGTGGCCGCAGTCGCATGGTCAGCGGGAACGGGACAACGGGCGTGAATCTCGGCCCGTGGCGCATGCGGGCTGACTGGCAGGCGCAGTACAGCAAGGCCACTGGCGAGAACAGCACAACGCAGAAGTCCTGGGACTGGAACCGTTTTTACGCTTACCGTGCGGTGACGTCATTGCGGGCGAAAATGGTGCTCGGCGAAACGTCGCTGAACTCTGCGATGTTTGACAGTTTCAGTTTCAGCGGGGCGAGCCTGGTGACCGATGATAATCAGTTGCCGCCAAACCTGCGAGGTTATGCACCGGAAGTGGTGGGCGTGGCAAAAACCAACGCCAAGGTCACCATCAGCCAGCAAGGGCGGGTGTTGTACGAAACGACTGTTGCGGCCGGTCCGTTTCGTATTCAGGATTTAAACTCGGCGGTTTCCGGCAAGCTTGATGTGAAAGTCGAGGAGCAGGATGGCAGCGTCTCTACCTTTATCGTTGATACCGCCAGTATCCCTTACCTGACGCGTCCGGGGCTGGTGCGTTACAAACTCTCTGCCGGTAAGCCCTCAGACCATGACCACCATACTCAGGGGCCGGATTTTGCCACGGGGGAATTTTCCTGGGGCGTCAACAACGGCTGGTCATTGTACGGCGGCGCGCTGTTAGCCGGAGACTACAACGCAGTGTCACTTGGGGCGGGGCGCGATTTGCTGGCCTTCGGGGCGGTGTCGATGGACGTTACACAATCGCAGGCATCTTTGCCGGACGAGGGCACCAAAAGCGGTAAATCTTTCCGAGTCAGTTATTCAAAACGTTTTGATGAATACGACAGTCAGGTGACCTTCGCCGGTTACCGCTTCTCGGAAAAAAACTTCATGAACATGTCGCAGTATCTGGATAGACGTTACGGCGAAAACAACAATGAAGGCAGTGACAAAGAGCTGTACACCGTCACATTAAACAAGCAGTTCCGGCCGCTCAATATCAGTGCTTATGTGAATTACAGCCATCAAACCTACTGGGATCGTGATGCAACAGATACCTGGAACCTGTCGGTCTCTAACTTCTTTGATGTCGGAAACTTTAAAAATGTCAGCATCAGCATTTCGGCGTACCGCTCGCAGCGAGACGGGGCGAACGACGACGGCATGTATCTGAGCCTTTCCCTTCCGTGGGGTAACGGCGGCAGTCTGAGCTACAACAGTCAGTACAGCGATGGCAGCAATAACCGCACCGTCGGCTATTACAACCGGCTGGATGAAAACAATAACTACCGGATTAATGCGGGCACCACGTCCGGCGGAGAGGGCACCGCCAGCGGGTATTTCACTCACGACGGCGATAACGCCAGCATGACGGCCAACGCCAGTTACAGCGGCAGTGAATATAACGCTTACGGGGTTTCTATGCAGGGTGGGATCACCGCCACAGCAGAAGGTGCCGCGTTGCACCGTATCAGCACGCCGGGCGGTACGCGAATGATGATCGATTCCGAAGGTGTGAGTGATGTCCCGGTACACGGTTCCGGTGGCACGCTACGGACAAACTCCTTTGGTAAGGCTGTTGTCAGCGATGTCAGTAGTTATTACCGCAGCAGTGTGAACGTTGATCTCGACAAACTGCCGGACAACGTGGACGCCACCCGCTCGGTGGTGCAGGGCACGCTGACGGAAGGCGCCATCGGTTACCGCAAGTTCGGCATTCTGGCCGGTGAAAAAGCGATGGCCATCATCAAACTGGCCGATGGCAGTTCGCCGCCGTTTGGGGCAGAAATTCGTAATAAGCAGGGCACGCAGACCGGGATTGTCGGCGAAAACGGCAGCACCTGGCTCTCGGGTATTCGTCCCGGTGAGTTGATGAATATCAGCTGGAGCGATGGCGTGCAGTGTCGCATTGACCTGCCATCGCCTTTACCGGCGCACGGCAAGGGGTTGTTGCTGCCGTGCCGTCTGGTGAAAAAGAATAACTGACAAACGCGTGAAGCCGTCCACACAACCTTTTATGAACAAGTGAAGTCTCAATGAGTATGACTATGAACACCTCAAAAAAACCTATGAAAATCGCCCTGAGCATCATCGCTCTGATACTGACAGCCCAGCAGGCGCATGCCGCCATTGCACTGGACAGGACACGCGTAATTTTCAACGCCGGGCCGAAATCCATCTCATTAGGTATCAGCAACCAGAATAAATCCCTGCCTTATCTGGCGCAGGCGTGGCTGGAAGATGCCGACGGTAAAAAAATCGAATCCCCGGTTACCGCTTTGCCGCCGTTGCAACGCGTGGAACCCGGAGCCAAAGGGCAGGTGAAGATCCAGGCCACCGACAGTCTCGGTGCGCTGCCGCAGGACCGGGAATCGTTATTTTATTTCAACGTGCGTGAGATCCCGCCCAAAAGCAACAAGCCGAACACACTTCAGCTGGCGCTCCAGACCCGGATAAAAATGTTCTACCGTCCGGAAGCGCTGGAAATTAAGCAGGGTGAAGATAATAACGCGCAGAAGAAACTGACGCTGACCCGGCAGGGTGACAGTTATCAGCTGACTAACCCAACGCCGTATTTTGTGACAATTGTTGCCGCGTCTGCCGCGGAAAAAGGCAACTCAGTTGACGGTTTTAAGCCAGTGATGGTGAACCCTAAAAGCAGTATTGCGCTGGGGGTATCCGGCAGTGTGCTCGGCAGCCATCCGGTGCTGACGTTTGTGAATGATTTTGGCGGACGTCCAAAGCTCAACTTCAGCTGCAACGGCAGCACCTGTGCGGTCAGTAGTATCACCGCAGGCTGATGAACGGGCAGTGTGCAGGCAAAAAGGAGAAGGTGATGAGCAGACGAAAACAGGTGATGTGGTACCTGGCAAGTGGGTTATTGACGGGCGTAATGCTCTGGTCGGCCAGTTGTGCCGCGACAGATGACTGGAACGTTAGCGGAGAAAATGGGGATCTGCAAATCCACGGCTCGCTAAGGGAAGCCCCCTGTCTGCTGGATATGCGTTCAGAGTTTCAGGACGTAAAAATGGACAGCTCAGCACTTGCCAGTCTCCACAATACGGGCGATACCGGCCAGCCAGTGCGGGTCACCTTTCGTTTGCTGGGCTGCTTTGCGGCGCGCGGATCAGCAAAAGACATGCCTGTCGTGACTTTTATGTCTGCGGCTGATCCCGATGAACCGACATTGCTGCAAATGAGCGGTGTCTCCGGTGTGGGTTTACGGATCCTGGATAAGCAAGGGCGACAAATCATACCCGGCGAGCGCCATCAGCCGCAGTTCAGTATCGCCGGTGGCAATACGCTGGTTTACGACGTGATCCCGGTACGCACCCGCGCACCGCTGACGACAGGTCGTTTTCAGGTCACGGTGGATTTTCGGATGAATTATGAATAAGTACACATTAGGCATTTTTGTCGCCGCCGCTACTCTGCTGGCCTCTGCTTCCAACGTCCAGGCCGCCCCCGGAAATGCCGGAGATGTCAACTCGATGGACATCAATATCACCGGTACGGTAGTGGCTAATGGCTCCTGTACCTTTAACCAAGGGGGGACGTTGCAAGTCGATTTTGGTGAAGTGAAGCTGTTGAACTCAGGCAGCAATACGGTTGAGCTTTCCGGGAATTACAGCAAATCACTGGTCAGCGACTTCTTCTGCGACGGAGATACAGCGGGTTTACTGCAAATGAAGTTCACCTCGACATCCGGCAGCTACGGAACCTATCAGGGGGCGCAGGTGCTCGAAGCGGATAAAGACATTATTGGTATTGAACTCCTGGTGAATGGTGAGCCACAGAGTATGGGGGAGTGGTTCACGATAGATCAGACTATGGCTCCGAATCTGAAAGCACAGCTTGTTCAGCTGAATACGACCACCAGCGGAACTCTGGTCAGCGGTGATGTATTCAGCGCTGCCGGTACGCTGACAATGGCGTTTAACTGAGGTGCGCGTGATGAAGAAAAGGGTGGTGTTATACCTGCTGGCGGCATTGCTGATGCAGTCGACACGCGCAGCACAAACCGGTGACAGCGTGAACTACAACTTTAAAGGACATTTTCTCGTGTTATCGCCCTGCATTATCAGCGATGACAAAGTGCTGGATATTGCCTTTAACACCGTCGGAGTAAAAAAAGTGGATGGCATTAACTACAGACAAGTTATTCCTTACACGGTGGAATGCAAAGGTGAGCCGGATAACACCGCGCTGAATCTGACGGTAGCTGGCACTGCGGAGAATTTTGATGCCGCGGCCGTGACGACGAACGCAGCGGGTCTCGGAATACAGATTCAGGCCGACGGGCAGCCGCTTAAACTCAACACGCCGCTGGCCACCACGCTGGGTGCACTGAGTTCTCTGGTGTTAACGGCGGTACCGGTCAAAGACCCGGCAACAGAACTGACCGCACAGGGCTTCACCGCCACGGCAACGCTGAAGGTGGATTACCAATGAAAGGTCCGATGAAAAGCTTGGTTTGTCGCAGCTTTGCCGGGGTTACTTTGCTGACCGGCATAATGTTTTTCGCGCCAGTGAATGCGGCGGAAAATAACCTGAAATTCAGCGGTACATTGGTCAGTGACCCGTGTGAACTGGATCCGGGCACCAGTGAACTCACGGTGGACTTTGGCACGGTGATAAAAAAAGGGTTGTACCTGCATCAGCGCACAAACGCGAAACCCTTCACGATCAACCTGATTGAGTGCGACACCGCGCAGGGCAACGAAGTCACCATTACGTTCAGTGGTACGGAAAGCACCGCGCTACCGGGTGCGCTGGCGGTAACCGGTACGGAGGGTATTGCGATAGGCCTTGAGAACACCAACGGCGCGCCGCAGGCATTTAACCAACCGACGCCTGTTTACACGCTGGCAAGCGGCACCAACAGTTTCACGCTCCAGGCGTATGTGGCAGGGGAACCTGATGCCATTCAGGCGCAGTCGATCACGACGGGTGATTTCAGCGCCACGGCCACCTTTGAAATGGCATACCCATAGTTATACGGTTGAAAATATATGAGAGATAAAATGATAAGGCTGGCGAAATCAACTGACATATTCAGATGTTTTGTCTTGTTACTTCTGGTTCTTATGTGCGGCAGTTTTAGCGGTCCGTGCGGGGCTGTAATTTCAGGGGCTCATGGTTTTTTATACAATACAAGTAACGGGAACTTTATGTGTGGACAGTCAACTCCTATGCCTAGCACCGCGACGAGTGGGGTTTTAAAAGCAAATTTGTGTACCTTGACCACTGATTCCACAGCATATGTTCCACACTCTGGAAATTACAAAGTGGAATTATATCTGGATGAGGCTGATGTATATGCATTAAGCTCCGCCGCCTATTTTGATGAATCGAATCCAATAAATGAACAAAATGTGACAGTTCATGGCAGTGATGTTGTAGTTCCTTATTATCCAGGACGTATTCAGTCCTGCTACTTTCTTGTTGATGAGTCAGGCAATAAATTCCTTATTCCACTGGCTGATACCGCGGGGGCAACCTGTAATAGCGTAGCTCCTCCTTTACCGCCAACGCCGCCTGCACCGGAAACTGCCTGCTCAATTAATAACGGTAATGCCCTTAACGTAAATCTGGGGCAAGTTGACCGCGCCCAATTGCCTACGGTTGCGGGTTCTGGCTCGATACGACATATTCCTGTCAGTGTGGATTGCACGGGTGGCGTTGACGTCGATGTAAATCTTCAGCTTTCCTATACGCCTGTTACAATGGATGCGGCACAAGTTATTAAGTCAACCTCTAACGGGCTCGGCATTGCGGTTATATACGAGGGTAAAACGCTGTCAAATAGCGATGTCACGCCTGTAACTTTCTTGAGTGGGAGCAACTCTCTTGACCTCGGCTTTAAAGCGGTGCGCGATGCCACCGTTGAAATAAAAGATATTCCAACCGGCGCATTCACTGCAAGTGCGGTGCTGGTAATGACGCAGCAATAGCGATGAATTTAATTTGTAATCATTACTGTTAATTCCCCGGGGAAATATGTCAGCGTTGTTTTTATTTTCGTCACGGGCCAATACTCGTATTAATGCCGGCGTTTCATTACTGCTATTTATCTGGTTTTGTGGCGGCCTGAATTGTGTATTACCCAATCACGGCGGGGCAGGGCTTTCGCTGCCGCAAAATTTACTGGCCTGGGCCGTAATGGCAATCATTGCGCTGTGGTGCATTTATCACCTGACGAAACGGTGTACCGCCGCAGGCAAAATAACGCTTCCGCCGGGCACCTGCCTGGTCATGGGCGGCGTCGTGCTCTGGTCAATACCGTTGCTGTGGTCACCCCGCGCTGACTGGCAATTAAATGCTCTGCCGAAAGTTCTTGCGCTATGGGGAATGGCTGCATTTTATGTGCTCTTACTGGGCACCACGTCATGCCGGCGATTGCGTTCACGCTGGTTAACCCTTCTGGTCATCGCGGCGCTGATACAGGCTTTTGATGCGCTGTGGCAGCTTAAAGACTTTGCCGAATTACCGCGTGGACGGCCTTACGGCAGTTTTCAACAAACCAATGTGCTCGCCTCATTTTTAGCGACCGGACTGGCCTGTGCGTTATGGCTTTTCTTACAGCAGGGCAAGCGGCTGACGCGCGTCATGTGCGGCACCGCGCTTTTTGCTCTCCCCGCAGTCATGGTATTTTTACAAAGTCGGGCAGGGAATATCGGGGCTATTCTCGCTACGGTTCTTTTGCTTTCGCTGACATTCGCACAAAAGAAAAAGCAGTCTTTGCTGGCCGTTTTGATCATGGCGGCGGGGGCAGGAACGGGGCTTTTCTGGCTTTACAACGGACACCTTTTTTTTCCTTTTTTCACGCCAGCAATAAAAGAAAGCTCCACGCTTTCCCGCTGGAATATGCTGAAACTGACAGGGCAGATGATCCTCTTGCATCCGTTGGCGGGTAACGGATACGGCGGCTTCGAATCGGTGTATGGCGCGCTGGCAAAAGTGACAGGAACCGGACTGGATAACGACACCATTCAGTATCCGCACAACGAGTTTTTATATGCCTGGGCCGAGGGCGGATTACCAGCGGTATTCGGGATCCTGCTCATGGTTGCTGGTGTCTTTAAACGCTTATGGGCACAGGGTGGCACACGTCTTGTTGGCGTGGCGCTGTTGTTGCCCATCGCCGTACACATGAATCTTGAATACCCGTTGTACCAGTCTGCGACGCACGGGCTGACGATCATAATGTTGCTGGTAGTGTGCGGTAGTTCAGCCGAAAGTCTTAAAGACGAAAGGCAAAAACTGTCCACTTTATGGCGCAGTACGTTGATGCTAATCCCGGTTGGGGTATTGATCTTTATGCTCACCGGCCTCCAGACCCAGCAGCAATTAACCCTCATTGAACAACAGGGATTATTGCCTTTCGTTTTCAGCGAGCAAAGCGTGATGGATTCGTTACTGAACCCCTACAGCCAGCATGATCGGGTTGATTTCGACCAACATATTGCCCTGTTAGTGAGATTTAACCAGACGAAGGATCCCGCCTTGCTGGAATCATTCAGTCGCTGGGCCGAAGTGTATCTACAGGTGCATAACGACCCCGCTGTTTATGCCAGCTTATTGATGATTGCGCGAGCACAGGGCTTTCCGTCAGCGGAACGTATTTGCCAGGAAGCGAAAGCGCGCTGGGCCTCAGACCCGCGTTTTATTTGCGAAAAATAACACTGTGGCATCCCCCAGGCTGTAAAATATTTTGCAGTCTATTATTGGACAGAGGATTTATTGAGTACGGGGTATTTTTGTCGATAATTGGGCGTCCATTATCAGAGCGCCAAGTATGAATAACATCAGTATCGAAAGTGATAATCATTTTGTGAAGGAAGCCATAAAGAGCATTATTAATGAATCCGTTTTTTTATCAAACAGGGGACAGACTATATCTGTATTCTTTTTTGAAAAAAAATGGCTAGCCAGGGATGAGTTCCATTCCTTATTAATGTGCCAGTCGGACAGGGTGTTGGTTATCGGTTCGGATGTCGTACTATCATTTATTGAAAAAATATTCTGATTAAAAATCTTTGCCTTTTATCCAGTAAAGCAGGTCTTTACACCCTGCGTATGGGGCTTAAAAATTTCTTTAATGGAATTTATTCGGGGGTGTTGAAATATCCGAATCCATTGGAGGATGCCTGTAAAATGAGTGGTAAAGCCAAAAGGATTATATCGTTATATCTGGAAGGGATTTCTATGACTAAAATTTCAGAATTGGAAAGAATGAATTCCAAAACGTTATATGCATACAAGGCAAATGCGATGGAAGAGAAGGGCTTGATCTCTTTATTAAGCCTGGTGAACCATTGGAAAATGGTGCATCTGTCCGAGCTTTATCTGGAAAACTTCACCATCGTGAAGGGTCAAAAAAACGAGGTTAAAAAACCGTACGCCACGCCTTATGCTTATCAGACTTTGTAAAATTAAAAGCCCAATTTCTAAGGGTGGCAGATGAATATCGTCTAAATTGATGGCGTTTACCGAAAGAGTCATGTTGACCGGCAGTGTGATCTCAGTTCGCTGAGTCTGAAAATAGATTCGTTCGGTGAGCGAATCAGCCTGGTAGTGAAATGCACAATGCCAGACGTTGTGCATCTTTACTCTCCATCTGTTGTTTCCCGTCAAAAGGTCCGACAACGCCCACCGGCTGGCAAAATGTTGCTGAAACTGTTTCGTAATGTCTGGCATTCCGCGCAGGATAAGGACGTTTTCACTGCTGACCTCTTCTGCCGTTTCCGAGTAATTGAATGAACCGGTTTCTACGGCGTCACCGGCTCCCAGCTGACCAGAACGGCGACTTCATCGGGTTTACCAATGAATTTACTGAGTGTTGCGGTGTGCCCGTCACGCATCATCACGGAGACGGCAACGCCAGTGACGCCGTGCGTCAGAGGGGTTTCCTCGACCCGTTGCAACATTTTCAGGCAGGTATATTGCTGCTCAGGGGGTAAATGTCTGAACTGATCGGTGTGATGTTTCTTCATACTGTTGTCCTGCCGTAAATCTGCCCGTTACGCATTAGCACCACTTTGTGCGTGCGCTTATAGTAGATCGCCGTAAAAATGCCTTTGCGGTAAACCTGAGCATCCGCGTTATCTTCATCCAGTGCTGCCGCAGTACTTTCGATGTATCCCTGTTTATCTCCGGGAAAGATTTTGATATCAATGCCTTTGATTCGAACATGCACGACGCGTTTGGCGGTCTGCGCATATTGTTTCGCCGCATTTTCCATCGCCTGTTTCATGGCGGTATTCTGGATCGCCGTCTGACGGTTCTGTTCCACGATATAACACGCGTCTTTGGAAACCCCCTGCGCCTGGCAATCGGCCATCCGGGAGGCCTGAGTTGAACATCCGGCGATGAAAATCAGTGTGGTGAATACGAAAATTCTTTTCATAAAATGACCGTTAATTTGTGTTGGTTGAATGCCGTGGCTGACGTTTGCCAGCCACGGATAATTAAGGGCTTACCAGCCCACGCTTACGCCCGCGCCGTAACCGACATTGTCCTGTGTGTCATCGGAAACCGACACCTTGACGATCGTCGCCTGCCCGGCATGGAACGAAGCGCCGACGGAAAGGGCATTTTCAGAGTCGTAGCCACCGACACCCGCGCCGACAGCAAATTGCTGGGATTCCTGAACCTGCGGAATATTGGCCTGAGCCATTGCGGAGGCAGAACCTGCGGCGGCTTCTTTTTTGTTGTCATCAACTTCAGATTTTAAGGTGCTGAATTTCTGGTTGGTGTAGGACTCCGAATCAGACAGAACTTTTTTATCGGCCTGATAACGTGCTCGGGACTCTGACAACACTTCGGCATGGTTCTGTTCGGCTTCTGCATTCAGCGTCGTGATTTGCGCATCGTAATAGGCGGAGCGAACTTGTTGCTGAACGACCGGCTGCTGAGCAGGGGTCGCGGTGAGCTTCGCAATGGTCTGATGATCAGCCGCCTGCTGAGTGATCAGCGCGTGAACCTCTGCATTTGTTGCGGCGGCATTCATTTTGGCTAGACGAGCAGTGTCTTGCTGAACAATCGGGATCGATGCCTGCATTGTTGAAGCAGTTTGAGCAGCATCGTGTGCTGCAACCATCCCCTGAATGCGATTCGACTGACGGATGTTTTCGCGGGCATTTGCGCCGTCGATATCATTTTGAGCCGTTTCTGTGGCTTTGTCCTGACGCTCATCAGTCGCCTGCTGTTTTACTTTGCCATCTGCAATGGCATCTTGATTGGCCTTAATTAACCCGGATTGTATAAAGTTTCCTTTTAGCGCAGCGGTGGCATTAATGCTGGCATGCGTTGCAGTCGCTTGAGCCGCTTTAGTTGCAGCATCCTGTTCAGCGTTTTTGGCTGCATTGTTATCAATATCCACTTGCGCAACCATGAGGGCATGGTGGTTAGCATCAATCTTGTTGTTAGACCAGTTAACATCATGCTGAAGGGAAGACAGTGAATTATCCTGCGATGCTTCGTGAGTTTGTGCTGCTTTCAATGCGGCGAAATGCGCTTTCAATTCTGCCTGAGAAGGGACGTTTGTAGGTGCAGCAAGGACGTCAACATTTGAAGCTGAAACAGGAGCCGCAGTGACAGCCGCAGCCACAACAGCGACCGCCGTCAAAGCACGGCGAATGGTCGAAGCCGACACCCCGAAGTAACGCGCCAATTCCGATTTGTTATGATTTCCTGCGACGTAAGCATTAACGATCTGAGTGTTGCGGTCTGTTGCCTGAGCTTTCATGAGTTTTTTCCGACATTGAAATAAGTTTCTAATAGCGACAAATAATTGCGTTAACAGAACGCTATTTTTGTCTCCTTACGAAAAGCATACATACGATGAATGTGACTTGTTTCACACATTCACGGTCGTTTGACTTATGTCAAGAAACGTAAAGTTAAACCGCTACATGAAATTGTTTCACTTAGCGCGCTTATTTGTAGCTATCAGACACTATTTTGTGCCTCTAAAGGGGTAGGAATTAGGATTTTTCGTAGCGAATAGCGACGTTATGAAATCCCTACGGGATTCCTGTACAATGCGTGAGGTTTTAGAAATTGGAGATAAGGCTATGGCAGATAACGCAAATGAGTTTTTGGACTACGTTCAGCGGTTGAATATCGATCAGCCTGCATTGTGTATCCTGCTTGGGTTGCCGCGCAGTACGTTAAATAAGTGGATCAACGGGACAGTGACGCAAATTCCTCAGGTTGCCGTGACGGCGGTGAGAATGTTGTGGTTCATGCGAGAAAGTGATCAAGCGCTGTTCGAAAAGTGGGCGATGGTGCAGGATTTTGGAGTGACAGCGGAGTATGCGGTGAACGATAAAGCCCAGGTGTTTCTGCATACCATTAAGCGTGAGCCGAGCGTGCCGATCAAAAGATTGCTGAGCAAATAGTTCTTACGCGTGGGTGTAAAAGGGCGCTAAAAATCCGTTAAAAAAGGCGATAAACCTGCTGAGGTTTATCGCCTTTTTTATCATTTGTTTCTCAGGTCAATAAACTTTTCGATCAGACAACCACGTCGAAAATCATCTTAACGGGTTCGATATTGGTGAAGTTCGCCACGTCTGCCACAAAGTCAGCGGCGTTGTCTTTCATGCCCTGTTCGAAATCTTCCATCGAGTTGCAGTAAATGTGGCATGCCGCGATAAACGGAGCGTCTGCCGGGGCATTTTCAGGGATTTTGTCGATGGCATAAGAATGGCAAAACGCCCCCATGCGGCTTTTAATCAGCGGCAAATGCACGTCGCGGTAATAGGCATGATCAAAGGTTCCGTTTTTGATGTTTGGGTATAGCACACTGTATTTAATCAATTTTTGTCACCTTCGGTTTTAATATAACTCTTCACAGTAATCGTCAAAACAATCGTCAAAACAGAAAAGGAGTCTAGCGCACGGTCTGCGCCTGTGCCGCGCCTTTTGTGCCCGATAACGTCTGAATTTCGCGATGTACTACGCTTAGACGATGGCATTTTAAAAGGACGAAACATGGGTTTTTTGGGATGGACCGCCGCAGTCGGCGGATTATTGTTAATTATGTCTCTGGCATCGGGCTGGATTTCCCGCGGACCAGTGACGACTTTTGGACTGTATCTGGCGGCGGGCGTGGTCTGCGGCCCGTGGGTTCTGGATTTACTGCACGTGGATCTGGTGGCGTATTCAACGCTGACCGCGCGGTTTACCGAAATCGCGATGGCGGCTTCACTCTTTATTACCGGCCTCAAGCTCCGGTTGCCTTTCCGCTCGCAAAGCTGGCGCGTCGGCGCGGTACTGGCGTTCCCGGCGATGTTGCTGACGGTGTTGTGCGTAACGGTAATCACACATTACATCACCGGAATGTCCTGGCCGCTGGCGCTGGCGCTGGGGGCGATAATCGCCCCGACGGATCCGGTTCTGGCGAGCATGATTGCGGTCAACGATGCGAACGATGACGATGGCCTGCGCGTCGCGTTGTCGAGCGAAGCAGGGATGAACGACGGCTCGGCGCTGCCCGTTCTGATGCTGGCGTTGATGTTGTTTACCGCGCACGAAGGGTTGTCGTCTGAAGCTATCTGGCACTGGGCGTGGCGCGATGTCGTCTGGGCGCTGCTTGGCGGGCTGGGTATCGGTTTCGCGATGGGGAAACTGGTCGGACTGAGCGCCACACGTTTTCACAGCCGACAGCGTACGGTTGCACCGAGCGATTTTCTGGCGCTGGCACTGATTGCGCTGAGTTATGCCGCTGCGCAAAGTCTGGATGCATCCGGTTTTCTGGCGGCGTTCGCGGCGGGCGTCGGTTTGCGCAGCGCTGAGGTGCGCGTGGTATCGCTGCATCCGCCGGAAGATCTGGAGGAAGGGCGGCGGCCACCGCCAGCCGAAGGTATGGTGAACCCGCATCAGCGTCACAGTATGCAGGCAGAAAAGCCGCGAAATTCTATCGGGCTGATGGTAGGCGATGCGCTGTCATTCGGGGACACCATCGAGCGGTTGTTTGCTGCCGGAATTGTGATGGTGCTGGGGATTACGCTGGCGGAACACTGGGAGCCGATGGGCCTGCTGATCGCCGCCATACTGTTTATCGTTATCCGCCCGCTGGTTGTCTATATCACAACGCTGGGCATCCGCGTGCCACACGGACGACGGCTGATGATTGGCTGGTTTGGCATCCGCGGGATTGGCAGTATGAATTACATCGCTTATGCGTGGACGCACGGACTGCACGGCGCGGATGCCAATTACATGACTAACATTGCCTTTACGGTGATTGTTGCCAGCGTGGTTATTCACGGACTGACGGTGTCGCCGGTGCTGCACTGGCGTCAGGCGAGGCAGGCGGCGAGGGTGCAAAAAGAATAACAGAAGAGGTATAAATGAAAACGGACGCTCAGGGCGTCCGTTTTTACAGGTGTTTCTGCAATGATATTGCCGTTAGGCAATCTGCTTTTTGCCGAGACTGAGCATAAACAGCACGGCGGCGGAAAGCACCACGGAAGGGCCTGCCGGTGTGTCGTAGAAAGCCGAAAACGTCAGACCCGCAGTGACGGCGATAATGCCAATCACAATGGCGACTGACGCCATCTGTTCCGGCGTTTTTGCAAAACGGCGTGCCGTGGCGGCAGGAATAATCAGCAACGACGTGATGATCAGCGCACCGACAAATTTCATCGCCAGACCGATAGTCAGCGCCGTGACCAGCATCAGAATGATCCGCGAACGTTGCAGGTTTACGCCATCAACATGCGCCAGTTCCGGGCTGATGGTCATGGAAAGTAACGCCCGCCACTGCCAGCACAGCACCGCAATCACGATGGTAACGCCGACGGCAATCATCCAGATATCGCTGTACGTCACCGAGAGTAAATCACCGAACAGATACGCCATCAGATCGACGCGAACGCCGGACATCAGGCTGACCACCACCAGGCCGAGTGATAATGCGCTGTGCGCCATAATCCCCAGCAGGGTATCGACGGCCAGATGCGGTTTGCGTTCCAGCGCCACCAGTAAAACCGCCAGCAGCAAAGTCACGGCGATGACGGTGTAAAACGGATTGACGTTAAGCAACAGGCCAAACGCGACGCCGAGCAGGGAGGCGTGAGCCAGCGTATCGCCGAAATAGGACATACGGCGCCAGACGACAAAAGAGCCGAGCGGACCGGCGGCAATCGCCAGCAAAACCCCGGCGATCCAGCCGGGTAATAACAGCGCGATCATGCGTCACGACCTCCGGTATTGCGCAAAATAATCTTCCCTTTTAAGTCGTGGCGATGATTATGATTGTGACGGTAAATTGCCAGTTGCTCCGCGCCCCGGTTGCCAAACATGGCAATAAATTCAGGGTGCGTGGACACCACTTCTGGCGAGCCGGAACAGCAAATATGCTGATTCAGACACAGAACTTCGTCGGTTTTCGCCATCACCAGATGCAGATCGTGCGACACCATCAGGACGGCGCAGCCCAGTTCGCAGCGCAGGTTGTCGATGAGGTTGTACAGCGCGACCTGACCGTTGACGTCCACACCTTGCGTCGGTTCATCAAGCACCAGAAGTTGCGGGCTGTTCAGTAGCGCACGCGCCAGCAAAACGCGCTGGTTTTCACCGCCGGACAGTTTTTGCATCGGCTGGTCGAGAAGATGCGCCGCCTGAACACGTTTCAGCGCAGGCAAAATGTCGCTTTTTTTTACGCCGGGTTTCAGGCGCATAAACCTGCTGACGGTCAGCGGCATTGTCGGATCAAGGTGAATTTTTTGCGGAACGTAGCCGATGCGTAAACCCGGCTCGCAGGTCATCTTGCCTTCGGTTGGCGCAATCAGGCCAAGCACAACGCGCACTAACGTTGATTTCCCTGCGCCGTTCGGGCCAAGCAGGGTCAGTATTTTGCCCGGTTGCAGGTTCAGCGAGATGTTGGACAGCACGCGGCGAGAACCGAAAGTTACCGAGATATTTTGAAGCGTAGCTAATGTGGGCATGTCATTGGGTCTTGCAGAACAAATCGGATGTTATAATATTGCGTTTCGCGAAAAATAACCAGTTTTCACCCAACACGAAGATGAGTTCACCCCGCATGATACAGAAAAAAAGCGTTAAACGGATGTTACTGGCAGCCGCAATCCTCAGTTCCGGTGCGGTTTTCAGCATTCAGGCTGCCGTTCTGGCCTCCGTTCGTCCGCTGGGCTTTATTGCCGCTGCTATTGCCGACGGCGTAATGCCGACCGAAGTATTATTGCCGGATGGCGCGTCGCCGCATGATTTTGCGCTGCGACCTTCGGATATCCAGCGTATGCGAACTGCGGATCTGGTGGTGTGGGTGGGGCCTGAAATGGAAGCCTTTATGACCAAATCGGCTGCCCAGTTGCCGCCGAACCGTCAGGTGGAAATCGCCGCACTTCCGGCGGTGAAACCGATGCTGATCAAAGGCAGCGATGATGATGAACATGACCACGATCACGACGACGGCGATCATCATCACGGCGAATATAATATGCACGTCTGGCTGTCGCCGGAAATCGCCCGTGAGACCGCGATTGTTATCCATAACAAGCTCGTGCAGCTCGTGCCGCAGAAAAAGCAACAATTAGATGAAAATTTGTCGCATTTTGAAGAGACCTTGACAAAAGCTGACAAAAACCTTGGTAATATTCTGCAACCTGTTCAGGGTAAGGGATATTTTGTTTTTCACGATGCCTACGGCTACTTTGAAAAACACTTCGGCCTTTCGCCACTTGGTCACTTCACGATCAATCCCGAAATACAACCTGGCGCACAGCGTTTACATCTCATTCGAACACAGTTGGTTGAGCAAAAAGCGACCTGCGTTTTTGCTGAGCCACAATTCAGGCCGGCCGTCATAACGGCTGTTGCCCAGGGAACAAAAGTGCGTATGGGCACATTGGATCCGCTGGGGAGCGGCATTGAACTGGGCGCGGACAGCTACGTGAACTTCCTGTCACAGCTGACGAACCAGTATCTGAGCTGCCTGAAGTAAGCTAAAAGGACAGAATTTAAGTGCAGCTGATAGCCCGATCTATCGCTCTGGCGTATAGCAACCTTCCACGGCCCCACCGCATTATGCTGGGGTCGCTGACCGTCGTCACACTGGCCGTCGCCGTCTGGAAGCCGTTAGCCTATCACCCGGACAATGACCTTTCCGATACCAAACCGCTGGTTAAAAACATTACGTTAGACAACCAGCAATTGCGTTCACTTCTTCCCGAAGCCAGCGAACCCATTGATCAGTCGCCTCCGGCTGACGATGATATTCCTCAGGACGATCTGGACGATAAAACCGCAAACGAAGCGGGCGTTCATGAATACGTGGTTTCTACCGGCGATACCCTCAGCAGCATTCTGAATCAGTACGGCATTGATATGTCAGAAATTGCTGCGCTTTCGGACGCTAACCGTGATTTGCGTAACCTGAAAATCGGCCAGCAATTGTCATGGACGTTAAACGATGCGGGCGATTTACAGCGACTGACGTGGGAGAAATCCCGCCGCGAAACGTACACGTTTGACCGTTCCGGCAATACCTTCAAATCTTCACTGGAAACCCTGAAAGGCGAGTGGAAAGACTCGGTTATTAAAGGGACGCTGAATGGCAGTTTCGTGACCAGCGCCAAAGCGGCGGGACTCACCAGCGGTGAAGTCAGTGCGGTTATCAAAGCGCTCCAGTGGCAGCTCGATTTCCGTAAATTACAGAAAGGCGATGATTTCGCGGTGCTGATGTCCCACGAAGTGCTGGAAGGGAAAAACGAGCAGAGCGAATTGCAGGCTGTGCATATGCGCTCCGGTGGCAAAGATTATTACGCCGTGCGTGCGGAAGACGGTAAATTCTACGACCGCACCGGCAGCGGGCTGGCGAAAGGTTTTCTGCGTTTCCCGACCGGAAAACAGTATCGCGTTTCCTCAAACTTCAACCCGCGTCGTCTGAATCCGGTCACGGGCCGCGTCGCGCCACACCGTGGTGTTGATTTCGCGGTGCCGGTCGGTACGCCGGTGCTTGCGGTGGGCGACGGCGAAGTCGTGGTCGCGAAAAACGGCGGTGCGGCCGGTAACTATGTTGCCATCCGTCATGGTCGTCAGTACATGACCCGTTATATGCACCTGCGTAAACTGCTGGTGAAACCGGGTCAGAAAGTGAAACGTGGCGACCGCATTGCGCTTTCCGGTAACACCGGCCGTTCAACCGGCCCGCATCTGCATTTCGAAATGTGGATTAACCAGCTGGCCGTCAATCCTCTGACCGCCAAACTGCCTCGTACCGAAGGGCTGACAGGTAAAGATCGCAGTACTTATCTGGCAACCGTCCGCGAAGTCGTCCCTCAACTGAAGCTGGATTAAACCTCAGGTTTTACTGATTCGCTGCCGTGATTTATTGCAAAATAACTCACGGCACTTATCATTAAGCCAGAATTTGTCATAAGAGCCTGAGCATGCAGCCAGAAAAAGAAAAACGATCATCCGTAGAATTCATTCCGCAATTTCAGAAAGCCTTTTACCATCCACGCTACTGGGGTGTCTGGCTAGGCGTCGGGGCGATGGCCGGTATGGCTTATCTGCCTGCGAAAGTCCGTGATCCGATTTTAGGCAGTCTGGGCCGTCTGGCCGGAAAGTTTGCCAAAGGCGCACGTCGTCGCGCGCAAATCAATCTGTTGTATTGCCTGCCCGAAACGTCAGAAGCAGAGCGCGAACACATTATTGATGAGATGTTTGCCACCGCGCCGCAGTCGATGGTGATGATGGCGGAACTGGCACTCCGTGACCCCAAAAAAATCACGCAGCGCATCCACTGGCACGGCAAGGAGATTGTCGACCAGATGCAGCGCGACGGCAAAAATGTGATTTTTTTGGTGCCACACGGCTGGGCTGTGGATATCCCGGCGATGCTGATGGCGGCCAGCGGGCAGCCTATGGCAGCCATGTTTCATAACCAGAAAAACCCGCTGACGGATTATCTGTGGAACAGCGTGCGTCGCCGCTATGGCGGGCGTTTGCATGCCCGAAATGACGGGATCAAACCGTTCATCAGCTCCGTGCGTCAGGGATATTGGGGATATTATCTGCCGGATCAGGATCACGGTGCGGAACACAGCGAATTCGTCGATTTCTTCGCCACCTACAAAGCGACATTACCTGCAGTGGGGCGCCTGATGAAAGTTTGTCGCGCGCAGATTGTGCCGCTTTTCCCGGTGTATAACGGCAAAGAGCAGCGTCTGGATATTTTTGTACGGCCACCGATGGACGATTTGGCGACGGCTGACGACAATCAGATTGCGCGCCGTATGAATGAAGAAGTGGAATTACTGGTCGGGCCGAATCCTGAGCAATACACCTGGATCCTCAAATTGCTGAAAACACGCAAACCGGGTGAACCAGAGCCGTATTCCCGCAAAGAGCTTTTCCCGAAAAAGTAATTATTAAACATCGTATGAAGCAAAGAGGCTGAGCGTAAAACTCAGCCTCTTTTGCATTTGCTATCCCGCTTTTATAGCGCGTTTCAGAAACAGCGCAATCAGCAGTGTTCCCGCCGTACCGAACAGCAAACCGGCCAACATGAAAATGCCGTATCCCTGTGCGAAATAAAGTTGTTTCGCCAGTTCAATCCCTGACGCAAAAACCACGATGGTGATCAGCCCGAGCGCTGCCGCCACGGTACCTTTTCCCGTCGGACTGGAGAACAGCGTCAGCCGGTAAAGCCCGGCATTCACCAGCCCGGTTCCCAGCGCATACAGGCTCAGCCCCGCCGTTATCCAGTACCATGCCTGCACCTTAAACAACGCCGCATAAGCGCTGATGCAAAGCCCGAGAACAATCGGCAAAATTCCCAGCCAGATCGGCGTGCGGATATTCACTTTGCCACTGAGTTTACTCAACGCAACGTTGCCGATGATAAGCCCGGTGAATACCGGAACCTGCAGCCAGCCGTATTGTAACGGCGTCATTCCGGCATCCTGAATCAGCAGAACCGGCGACTGCGCAACCCAGGCCAGCAACGGCAAGGTGATCAGTCCGATAGACAACGAACCGGTCACCACGCCCACATTGCTGAAGACTTCGCGGTAATCCGCCAGTAAGCGGCGCATCGAGAAACGGCCGTCACGACCCGACGCCGTTTCCGGCATGCTGCGCCACAGCCCCCAGAATGACAGCGCCGAAATCAGCGCAAACAGCGCAAACATTGCTTTCCACGGCGCGTAGTGAATGAACGCCGCACCCGCCAGCGGCCCGAGCAGCGGGGCGATCAGCGTGATGTTGGCCATCAGCGCCATCAGCTTTACGCTCAGGGCTTCGCTGAACGCTTCCTGAATGGCGGCGTAACCCACCGCGCCGATAAAGCACAGGCTCATACCCTGTAAAAATCGCATCAGAATAAATTGTTCGATACTTTGCGTGAATACCGTCAGAAAGCTGGTGACGGTAAAAAAGGCCACGCCCGTCAGCAAAACAGGCCTGCGCCCCAGCCGGTCAGAGAGCGGCCCGAGCAGCCATTGCAGAAGAATTCCGCCACAGAGATAAGCGGTCAGCGAGGTGGAAACCCAGTCGGCGCTGGCGCTGAAATCACTGATCACCTGCAACATGCCCGGCTGAATCATATCGTGAGCGATATAGGTGGCGAATTCGAACATCACCAGCGACAGCGGAAACAGCCACTGACGCCGGCTCAGGTGAGAGGCGGGTTCAGAAACGGACGACATAACAAGACTTCTCCATTGCTCAAAATCAGAAAAGCGCGACCCTCTCAGGCCGCGCTAAAAAACATGTTTACGTGCGGGACTTAGTATTTATTGGCGTAGGCCGCAATCGGGTTTTCCAGCATTCCTGCAAACTTGAGGTTTTGCGCCGGATCCGACAGGTTGATCATCTGCTGGTTATTCGCCAGTTGCAGACGGTTCAGGCAGGAATGCGTGAACTCCGCGCCAAACATGTCGTAACGGGCAAATTTCTCTGCTAATTCCGGATACTTAATCTGATAATCGCGAACGACTTCCGCCACCACCTGCCAGAACTGACCCGCCGGATAATTGCCGCTTTCTTCCAGAATGCGGGCGATAAAGCGGAACACACCGGCAAACACGTCGGTGAAGATCGACAGGATTTTGAGATCTTCCGGCACGTCAACCGCCAGTCGTTTGGCTTTTTCCGGCAGATGCGCATCCGGGTTCATCACGGCAATTTCTTCCGCGATATCCTTCATGAATGCGTTAACCGGAATGTTATTTTCGAAACGCAGGATCAGGTTTTCACCGTGCGGCATGAACACCAGATCGTACTGATAGAAGCAGTGCAGCAGCGGGCTGAGGTAGGCGTGCATGTAACGCTTGAGCCAGTCGCCGGTCGCCAGACCCGAGGATTTGATCATCTCAACAATCAGGGCATCACCGTGTTTGTCGGTATGTAAAAGTGCGGCCATGGTCATCAGACGTTGGTTCGGTTGCAGTTGTGCCACCGGGTTCTGCCGCCACAATGCGGCAAACATTTTCTTGTACGCGCTGTCGCCCTTAATCGCCTCTTCGAAATAGTGGTTGTGATAACCCAGTGAAGCCACTTCCTGAAGAATGCTGAAACCGGTGGATTGCAGGTACGAATCGTTTTCGACCAGTTCCGCCAGCCATTCGTTGATGCCCGGCGTGGTCGCCATGTAATACGGTGAAAGTCCGCGCATGAAGCCCATATTCAGAATCGACAGCGCGGTTTTCACGTAGCGGGCTTTCGGACGGCTGGCGTTATAGAAGGTGCGGATTGACTGCTGCGCGAGATAGTTATCCTCGCCCTCACCGAGATAAATCAGGAACTGGCGGGCGATGTCCGGCGCAAATACCGTCAGTAATTTATTCTGCCACTGCCACGGATGAACCGGCATGAAGTAGTAGTTTTTCGGATCCACACCTTTATCGACCAGACGCTGCGTGAACGCGCATATTTGCGCATCGCCCAGTTCTTCGGCGATCAGCTTTTCGTACGGCAAACCTTCCACGCTGGCGAAATGGGCTTTGTCGTGATGCACCGCGACCCAGACCAGTTGCAGCGGATTTGCCGCTTCCGGCGCATAACGCACGTAGTCACCGGCATCAAAGCCGATGCGGCCATTGTTGGCGATAAAGCTCGGATGGCCTTCGGTCATGCTGGTTTCCACGGTCTGGAAATCAGCTTCAGAAAGTTGTTTTGCGGTCGTGTGGTTGTTCGCCAGTTTGTACGCGCTGCTGTAAAGCGTGCTGCTGATTTCTTCCATGTAGGTCGGCAACATCGCCTGAGAAATGCCAATTTGACCGGCAAATTCAATGATGAATTTCAGCGCATCCAGCGGTTGCTGCGTGAAGTTATCCAGACGCTGAATGCTGTCGAGATCAATCATCCAGTCGTTCAGCGGTAACTGACGCGCACGGAAGCGGTATTCAATTTCGGAGGCCGGAACGGTCAGTTGATAATAGGTCCAGGTGCCGCTGTTTTGCAGCGCGACTGGCTCGAGCAGGCGTTCGTGCGTCAGCTCAGAAAGGCATTTACGTAACAGCAGAGCATTGGCTTTCGCCCAGATTTCCGGTTGCAGATGCTGGCCGGATTGCAGCTGAGATGAAGTCATGGTGTTTTTTTCCTTCTGGCGGGCCTGCAAAAAATCTTCGCGCTGGCAGAAAGCCAGCCATGCGGTTTTATGCGTCAATTGAATTTGTTTCTGATAGCGGAAACCTGCGCGCTTATTCAGTTTGTGGATCTTTTCGTTACGCACGTCCGGCTCAACCACCACGCGTTCTACGTCAGGCTGGCTGAAAAGATATTCCATCACGGCTGAAAAGACCTGCCAGCTGAAACCGGAAACGGGCTTATCCGCCGGAGACAGCAAAATGTGCATGCCCATATCGCCGGGCTGAACATCGTAGTGATCGCGCAGCGGATCGTCCTGCACCGGATAGCATTCGATCAGAAAACGCGGCTGCCCGTCGATTTCGCCTATCAGCGCGGCCAGTGGTTTTCCGGCGGTCAGGTCGCGGTAGAAAACATCTACGTCGGCCACGCTGCTATTCTGCATTCCCCAGAAATGCGCGTAAGGCTGCGTCATCCACGCATGCAGGATGGCTGCGTCTTTTGCCAGATGCAGCGGGCGTAATGTCAGCTGCCCGGCGTCACGATGGCAGGTGAACAGGGGAGCAGGTATAAGTTCAGACATGGGTTAAATCTCCGTTATTTGTCTGCAAGGCCGCGGGCGCAGAATGTCTGGAAGGCGATGGATTTTTCCACCGGATAGACTTCCTCACCGAGCATTTCGCGAATAATGGAACTGTTGCGGTAACACGCCATGCCCAGATCCGGCGTGACGAAACCGTGGGTATGCAGTTCGGCGTTCTGGACAAAAATCTGGTTGTGAGCGTCGATGCTGTAGTTGCGGTTGACGGCGTAGCGCCCGGCGTCATCCCACTGAATGCGGTTGTAAATACCTTCGATAAACTGCGGCGGCTGATAACCGTAGCCGGTGGCCAGCACCACGGATTCCGTCTGATGGTGATATTCCTGCTGCTGTTCGTGGTGAAGCAGCGTCATCTCCAGCTCGCCCTTGCGGTTACCCGTCAGCGCGGTCAGTTCAGAGTGCGTGTAGAGATCGACATTCAGCGGGCCATCAAGGCGTTTGGTGTACATCAGATCGTAGATGTCGTTGATCAGGCTGATGTTGATGCCTTTGTACAAGCCTTTTTGCTCGCGGTTCAGTTGGTCGCGCTTGGTCATCGGCAGGGCATGGAAGTAATCGATGTACTCCGGCGAGGTCATTTCCAGCGTCAGTTTGCTGTATTCCAGCGGATAGAAACGCGGCGCGCGGGTCACCCAGGTCAGGTGATAATCGTACTTGTCGATTTCGGAAAGCAGATCGTAATAAATTTCCGCCGCACTCTGGCCGCTGCCGACTACGGTGATGGATTTCGAACGCTGCATCCGCTCTTTGTTCGGCAGGTAGGCGCTGGAATGATGAACATTGCTGCCTGCTTCACGGGCGCAGGCAGGCATCCACGGCGACGGACCGGTGCCCAGTATCAGCCGTTTTGCGCGGTAGATCTGTTTCTCTCCGCCCTGTGTCGGACGCGCCTGCACCAGATAGCATTCGGTTTGTGCGTCCCAGGTCACCAGTTCCACGCGTGTGGAAAATTGCAGGCTGGTCAGCTGTTCACAAACCCACTGGCAATACTGGTTGAACTCTTTGCGCATCATGAAGAAGTTTTCACGAATATAGAAAGAGTACAGTTTTCCCCGTTGCTTCAGATAGTTGAGGAAACTGTAAGGGCTGGTCGGGTCAGCCAGCGTCACCAGATCGGCCATAAACGGCGTCTGCAAATGGGCGCTTTCCAGCATCATGCCGGTGTGCCAGTCAAAGCCGTCATTTTGATCTAAAAACAGTCCGTTCAGCGCTTTTACTGGCTCCGTCAGACAGGCCAGGCCGAGATTGAACGGGCCGATGCCAATCGCAATAAAATCGTAGGTTTGTTTATCTGCATTCAGTTCAGGGGAATTATGGCTCATGGTGCAACTCCTGTTAGCGGTTCTTCGCGGCGCTCAGCGCGGCGGCGGTCAGTTCTTTGCCGTAATGCGTGATAAGGCTGAGCACATCGGCGACGTCTTCCGTGGTGGTGGTCGGGTTGAGCAGGGTGAATTTCAGGTACTGGCGCTGATGCACTTTCGTTCCGGCAATCACGGCGCTGCCGTCGCGGAAAATGGCTTTACGGATGTCGGCGTTAATGGCGTCAATTTGCTCCTGACTCATCGACATGCGCGGGACAAAGCGGAACACCAGCGTGCTCAGTTCGGGTTTGTGCAACACTTCAATGTTCGGGTTTTGTTCCATCATCTGATGGGTTTCGGTGGCGCGTTCCAGCAGCACATCGAAGGATTCGCCCAGCGCTTGCTGGCCCATGATGCGCAGCGTCAGCCACATTTTCAGGGCGTCGAAACGTTTGGTAGTCTGGATACTTTTGTTGACCAGATTCGGCGTACCTTCCAGTTTTGCACTCAGCGGATTCAGGTATTCCGCGTGGTGCGTGACGTGTTCCAGATGGCGGTGGTCGTTGACCAGAAACGCACTGCAACTTACCGGCTGGAAGAAGGATTTGTGATAATCAACGGTCACGGAATCGGCCAGATGAATCCCTTCAATGCGCTGGCGATGCTGCGGGGAAACCAGTAAACCACAGCCGTAAGCGGCGTCGGCGTGCATCCAGATTTTCTCTTTGCGGCAGATATCCGCAATTTCATTGAGCGGATCGATACTGCCGAAATCAGTGGTGCCCGCCGTGGCCACAATGGCAATCGGGATCAAACCTTCTGCGTGACAGCGTTCGATTTCCTGTTTCAGCGCGCTGATATCCATACGGAATTTCTCGTCACAGGCGACAGGCACAACGGCGTCATAGCCGAGGCCGAGCAGGGCGGCAGATTTCTGAATGCTGAAATGGCTGACCTGTGAACTGAAGATGCGCCAGCGGTTAGCTTCCGGCGGTAAGCCCTGATATTTGATGCTGTGCTGCGGACGCGTGCGCTTGCAGTGACTGTCGCGCGCCAGCAACATCGCCATCAGGTTCGATTGTGTGCCGCCGCTGGTGAAAATGCCGTCCGACTGCGCGCCAAATCCGATGCGTGCCAGCGTCCAGTCGATGACCTTTTGCTCAATTAGCGTGCCGCCTGCGCTCTGATCCCAGGTATCCACGGAAGAGTTGATCGCGCTGATAAAAAGCTCCGCCAGTTGCGACGGGACGACGGTCGGGCAGTTGAGATGTGCGAGGTATTTTGGGTGATGGAAATAAACAGCGTGCTGAAGATATAAATCATCCAGCTCTTCCAGTGCCAGCCGTGTTCCGGCCAGCGGTTTAGTTAAATCAATATGGCGAAACTGTTCGGCTAATTCGGCAGGAGAGACACCGGAAAAAGGCTTTTCAGTCTGATTAATATGGGACTTAATTAATTCAATCCCTTGCTCAATCTGTGCCTGCCAGTCCGGTGTGCTATTTTGATTGAAAATATACCCCTGATTCTTGCTTAATTTTTCCTGAGCAGGCGTGAGGTTATTCGCGCTGTCCTGCATTAATTCCCAATTATTTATCTGGCTCATTCTTGACCCTTTTTAATCTGACCTTTTCATCGGGAGCAGGCGCGGGGCGACCTCCCGAATGTATTAAGGAAATTTCAGTGAACGTAAGCGTTAGCGGGCAGGGCACATGGCCACGCCTGTTAAGTGTGTTGTTGAATATTTTTCTTTATAAGAAATTGCAGGTTATTTGTCTTGTCTGATTTCCTTTGTGCGGATTTATACAAGGTTTTAACGATTGGGAATCATTATAAATGCAAATCATTATCATTCAATAACGACATTGAACATTTAGCAAATGCCTGTGTTTTTGATGTTTTTATGTGATCGCAGTCACATAAAAATGTAAATCCGCTAGTGAATACGCTTAATCCTATGAGAGGAGTCTGGTTTTATTATTCAATTCGGTGCTTTGTAAATGGCCGTGCATGATACAAAAAGTTATATTTAGCCATAATAAGTGCAGGTGTAATTTGTTTTAACAACGGTGAATTATTGTGATGCAGGAAAGTATTTCCATCAGATGGCAAAATAATGATCAAATTAAGAACGTTAAATGCCTTGTTTCAGCATGGGAATAAAGGGAGTAAATGAAGGGAATTAAAATGGCCGATCATAATGACCGACCATTGAGTTATATTTTATTACATTTAGCGATTAATCCACACGCAGTACGCGGCTGGTATTGGTGGTGCCGATGGTGCTCATGACATCACCTTGCGTGATGATCACCAGGTCTCCGGAAAGCAGATAACCTTTATCACGCAGCAAATTCACCGCGTCCTGAGCGGCTGCAACACCGTCATTCACGCTGTCGAAAAAGACGGGTGTGACACCACGATAAATGGCGGTCAGGTTAAGCGTGTGCTCGTGGCGGGACATGGCGAAAATCGGCAGACCGGAGCTGATGCGTGACAACATCAGTGCGGTGCGTCCAGATTCTGTCATGGAGATAATCGCCGTGACCCCTTTCAGGTGGTTCGCCGCATACATAGCCGACATGGCGATGGCTTCTTCGGTGTTATCGAATTCAACGTCCAGACGGTGTTTGGAAACGTTGATGCTTGGGATTTTTTCCGCACCGAGACAAACACGCGCCATCGCGGCCACCGTTTCCGACGGATACTGACCAGCAGCCGTTTCGGCAGATAGCATCACGGCGTCGGTTCCGTCGAGTACGGCGTTTGCGACGTCCATGACTTCCGCACGGGTTGGCATCGGATTGGTAATCATTGATTCCATCATCTGCGTCGCGGTGATCACAGCGCGGTTAAGCTGGCGGGCACGGCGGATCAGTTTTTTCTGGATACCCACCAGTTCCGGGTCACCAATTTCAACGCCCAGGTCACCACGGGCCACCATCACAACATCGGAAGCGAGAATGATGTCATCCATCGCCGCGTCGGTCGCGACGGCTTCAGCACGTTCAACTTTAGAAACTATTTGCGCATTACAGCCGGCATCGCGTGCCAGACGGCGTGCGTAGTTAAGATCTTCACCCGTGCGTGGGAATGAAACTGCCAGATAATCTACGTCCATTTTGGCCGCAGTAATAATGTCTGCTTTATCTTTTTCAGTCAGGGCTTCAGCGGAAAGACCGCCGCCCAGCTTGTTGATGCCTTTGTTGTTGGACAGCGGCCCGCCAACGGTGACTTCGGTGAACACTTTCATGCCCTGAACTTCGAGCACTTTCAGCTGCACGCGGCCATCATCAAGCAGCAGAATGTCGCCCGGAACCACGTCGGCAGGCAGACCTTTATAGTCGATACCCACTTTCTCTTTATCGCCTTCACCCTTGCTCATGTTGGCGTCGAGCAGGAATTTGTCGCCGATATTCAGGAACACTTTGCCTTCTTTAAAGGTCGATACGCGGATTTTTGGACCTTGCAGATCGCCAAGAATAGCTACATGGCGGCCAAGACGGGCGGCGATTTCACGCACTTTGTTGGCGCGCAGGATGTGGTCTTCAGGGGTGCCGTGGGAGAAATTCATACGTACAACGTTTGCACCGGCGGCAATAATTTTTTCGAGGTTATTGTCGCGGTCTGTTGCAGGACCGAGGGTGGTAACAATCTTGGTTCTTCTGAGCCTTCTGGACATGCCTTACTCCGTTAACTGGTGAAGCAATTATTGTGCAAAAAAACAGCGGGTCCACATTGGGTCGAGGTGTAATTGTAATACAAAAGGGTTTCACCTGTGTGACCCGCTGACCTCTTGTCTGACATTTGTCCTGCGCACTTTGCGCGTAGATTTTTCGCCAGACTCCCTATTAAATCGTTGGTGCTCAATTAATATATTTGGTGAATAATTTGCTGCCTGCCGCCCAGCATGACGTCATTCCAGCAGGTTAGGAACGACAATACCCTTATCAAAGCGCGATTCTTTCAACGCTTCTTTGACCCGCTTCAGGTTATCTCTGAATTTTGCGCCACGGCGCAAGGTAAAACCGGTGGCCAGCACGTCGATCAGCGTCAGTTGTGCAATCCGCGAGACCATCGGCATATAAACGTCGGTATCTTCGGGGACATCGAGCAGCAGTGCGAGGGTGGCCTCGTGCGCCAGCGGCGTATTAAAAGAGGTGATCGCAATGACTGTGGCATCGTTTTCGCGGGCAAGCTGCGCGAGTTCCACCAGATTTTTGGTGCGTCCGGTGTGAGAAATCAGCACAACAACATCGCCTTCGCTGGAATTCATGCAACTCATGCGCTGCATGACGATGTCATCGAAGTAGACCACGGGAATATTGAAGCGGAAAAACTTATTCATGGCATCATGCGCGACGGCGGCGGAGGCCCCCAGCCCGAAGAAAGAAATCTTCTTGGCCTGCGTGAGTAAATCGACGGCGCGGTTGATGGCGGCGATGTCCAGGGTGTTTTTCACCTGATCGAGGCTGGCCATCGCAGATTCAAATATTTTACTAGTGTAAGCGCTGACGCTGTCGCTTTCATCCACGTTACGGTTCACATAAGGCGTACCGTTTGCCAGACTTTGTGCCAGATGCAGTTTAAAATCTGGAAACCCTTTTGTGTCGAGACGTCGGCAAAAACGGTTTACAGTAGGTTCACTGACGTCGGCCATACGGGCGAGAGTGGCAATACTGGAATGAATAGCAATGTGCGGCGATGCGAGGATAACTTCTGCAACTTTGCGTTCTGACTTGCTCAGAATGTCAAGGCTGGTCTGGATTTTTTCCAATGTATTCATAAGCATGCCACTCATAGGTTTCAACGATTTCTATGAAAAGAGGAAATCGTTCTGATTTGATGAAAATATACTACGCGCCTCAGGCCGTTGGCAGCGTCAGTCAGGCGAATTTACGGCTTTTTTTGTCAGAGTTTGACCGAGATCTAACTTTCAGTATGGTAAATTCTGTTCAGTTTTGTCATAAAATTACAGGATGCGGTTTGTTTTTCGTGCGTCTGGAATACGTATGATAAAAACAGGGTTTTATCAGCAGGTTATCACGCTGTCAGATCAAGGTTTACGGCTTACTGGCAATCAGAGTACATTGTTGCTGAAATAAAATTACAATATGTACCCGAGATAATTCGAGTTGCAGCTCACGCAAAGGCAACCAGAAATAGATTAGGTATTCCTGCATTGAGGAGAAGAACATGGCGGTAACTCAGACAGCCCAGGCTTGTGATCTGGTAATTTTCGGTGCAAAAGGCGATCTTGCGCGTCGTAAGCTGTTGCCTTCCCTGTATCAGTTAGAGAAAGCAGGTCACATTCACCCTGACACCCGCATCATTGGTGTTGGGCGTGCGGAATGGGACAAAGCGGCCTATACCGAAGTGGTTAAAGAAGCACTGACCACCTTCATGAAAGAAAAAATTGATCCGGAACTGTGGGATAAACTCAGTGCCCGTCTTGATTTCTGTAACCTTGATGTCAACGATCTGAAGCATTTCAAAGTGCTGGGCAAAATGCTTGATCAGCAAAACCGCGCCACCATTAACTACTTTGCGATTGCGCCAAGCCACTTCGGTGCGATTTGTCGTGGTCTGGGTGAAGCAGGGCTGAACAAAGAACCTGCGCGCGTTGTGATGGAAAAACCGCTGGGCCACTCTCTGGAGTCTTCTCAGGTCATCAACGATCAGGTAGCGGAATATTTCGCCGAATCTCAGGTTTACCGTATCGACCATTATCTGGGTAAAGAAACGGTACTGAACCTGCTGGCGCTGCGTTTTGCCAACAACCTGTTTGCCAGTAACTGGGATAACCGCACTATCGATCACGTGCAGATCACCGTGGCTGAAGAAGTGGGTATCGAAGGCCGCTGGGGTTATTTCGATGACGCGGGCCAGATGCGCGACATGATCCAGAACCACTTGCTGCAAATTTTGACCATGATTGCCATGTCGCCTCCGGCGGATCTGAGCACCGACCGTATTCGTGATGAAAAAGTGAAAGTTCTGCGTTCGCTGCGCCGCATCGACCAGTCAAATGTGCGCGAAAACACTGTGCGTGGCCAGTACACCGCCGGTTTCGTTCAAGGCAAAAAAGTGCCGGGCTATCTGGAAGAAGAAGGTGCGAAAAAAACCAGCAGCACCGAAACCTTTGTGTCTATCCGTGTGGATATCGACAACTGGCAGTGGGCTGGCGTGCCGTTCTACCTGCGTACCGGTAAACGTCTGCCGACCAAATGTTCAGAAGTTGTGGTGTACTTTAAGAGCCCGGCGCTGAACCTGTTCCGCGATTCTTATCAGCAGTTGCCGCAGAACAAACTGACCATTCGTCTGCAACCGGACGAAGGTATCGAAATCGAAGTGCTGAACAAGGTTCCGGGTCTGGAACACAAACATCGTTTGCAGACAACCAAACTGGACCTGAGCTTCACCGAAACCTTCAACGAGCAACACATCGCTGATGCCTACGAGCGTCTGCTGCTGGAAACCATGCGTGGGATCCAGGCGCTGTTCGTACGCCGTGACGAAGTGGAAGAAGCCTGGAAATGGGTCGACTCCATCATGAATGCTTGGGCGGCGGAAAGCGAAGCACCAAAACCGTATCAGTCCGGCACATGGGGGCCGGTGGCTTCTGTGGCCATGATTACCCGTGACGGCCGTTCCTGGAACGAGTTTGAGTAACCGGTAATCCTTTAAAAAACGCTGCCTGTGCAGCGTTTTTTTATGACACATCAATTCTTTTAGCAGTTAGGAATAGTAGTATCTCGTCGAATCGGGTGTGGTCGGTTTCTGACAACGTTTTTTCTTTTTGAAAAGTTGCCAGACCCTGTGGCAGGGGCGCGCCATCAATCACAACGGTGCCTGCGGGCATGAACGGAGAACAAGATGAAAAACTGGAAAACAAGCGCGGAACAAATTCTGACCTCAGGGCCGGTTGTTCCTGTGATTGTTATCAACAAACTGGAACACGCCGTTCCGCTGGCGAAAGCGCTGGTTGCCGGTGGTGTGCGGGTGCTGGAAGTGACGCTGCGTACCGCCTGTGCGATGGACGCAATCCGTGCGATTGCCAAAGAAGTGCCGGACGCCATTATTGGTGCGGGCACCGTTCTCAATCCTGAGCAACTGGCTGAAGTCACCGAAGCGGGCGCTCAGTTTGCAATCAGCCCTGGCCTGACAGACGCTTTGCTGAAAGCGGCAAACGCCGGTTCTATCCCGCTGATTCCGGGGATTTGCACCGTATCAGAACTGATGATGGGGCTGGATGCCGGTCTGCGTGAATTCAAATTCTTCCCGGCGGAAGCTAACGGCGGCGTGAAAGCGTTGCAGGCGATTGCCGGTCCGTTCCCGCAAGTGCGTTTCTGCCCGACTGGTGGGATTTCACCGGCGAACTACCGTGATTATCTGGCACTGAAAAGCGTGCTGTGCATTGGCGGTTCATGGCTGGTGCCTGCGGACGCGCTGGAAAGCGGCGATTACGCGCGCATCACACAGCTGGCAAAAGAAGCCGTTGCGGGCGCAAAAGCGTAATCCCCCTCATCTTTCGGACCGCCTCTGCGTTGGCTTTCCTCGCAATTCCGGTCACATACTGTATGTATGTTCCCGGGGATACACTCAGTTGCCGTCTTGATGCGATCCTAATGTTTTAGGATATTTCAAAATGTGAAAACCTCCCGCGGGAGGTTTTTTTTATCTCTGAGATCCGGCGCTTAGCGTGCGGCGATGATCTTAATTTCGATTTTGTATTTCGGGTTCATCAGGTTGGCCTGCACGGTGCAGCGAACCGGCGCGTTACCCGGAGACACCCACGCATCCCAGGCTTCGTTCATTGCCGGAAAATCTTCCTTGTGAACCAGAAACAGCGTGGCATCGAGAATTTTGCTCTTGTCGGAACCGGCTTCTGTCAGCACGGCATCGATGATGGCCAGCGTTTCAGCGGTCTGATCTTTCGCATTCGCATCCAGATTTTCCGGCACCGCCGTGTAGTAAATGGTCCCGTTGTGGATAACCACATCGGACATGCGTGGCTCAGGTCGGATCCGTTCGATAGTCATACTGTTGTGCTCCTGTTAGTCACTTTTTATTGATGGCGGTAAGGGTATCACAAAGGTTCGCGGCGTTGGATTGGCAGATGACGGTAGCGGTGAGGGCATTCGGTTGGCATAATCACTGCTGATCCGTACAGGTAGAGAGATTCAGTGACAGACGATTTTGCAACAGACGGCGCCCTGGCGCAGAAAATTGAAGGTTTCAAACCCCGTGAACCGCAGCGTCTGATGGCGCAGGCCGTCAGTAAAGCCATCAGCGGGAAACAGGGGCTGGTCGTCGAGGCCGGAACCGGAACCGGGAAAACCTACGCCTACCTCGCACCGGCATTACGTTCGGGCAAAAAAGTCATCATTTCTACCGGCTCGAAAAATTTACAAGATCAGCTCTATTCCCGTGACCTGCCGAAAGTCGCTTCTGCGCTGCAATTTAAAGGCCGTCTGGCATTGCTCAAAGGGCGTTCTAACTATTTGTGTCTGGAACGTCTGGAGCAACAATCACTTTCCGGTGGCGATCTCGCCAGTCAGGCGCTCAGCGAACTGGCGCATCTGCGGCACTGGTCGAGCAGTACGGAAGAGGGCGATATCAGCACCTGTACCGTAGTGCCGGAAGACAGCTTTGTCTGGCCGCTGGTGACCAGCACTAACGATAACTGTCTGGGGAGTGACTGTCCGCTGTACAAAGAATGTTTCGTTGTCAAGGCCCGCCGTAAGGCGATGGACGCTGACGTCGTGGTTGTTAACCATCACCTTTTTATGGCCGATATGGTGGTCAAAGAGAGCGGCTTCGGTGAGCTTATCCCGCAGGCCGACGTAATGATTTTCGACGAAGCCCATCAGATCCCCGATATCGCCAGCCAGTATTTTGGTCAGCAGGTGACCAGCCGTCAGTTGCTGGATATGGCGAAAGACATCACCATCGCGTACCGCACGGAAGTGCGTGATTCGGTGCAGTTACAGAAAAGCGCCGACCGCCTGAGCCAGAGCACGATGGATTTCCGTCTGGCGCTCGGTGAGCCGGGTTTTCGCGGCAATCTGCGCGATGTGCTCAGCCAGCCTGCCATTCAGCGCGCGCTTTTACTACTCGATGACGCGCTGGAGCTTTGCTACGACGTGGTCAAACTCTCTCTCGGACGTTCAGCCTTGCTGGACGCAGCCTTCGAACGCGCCACGCTGTACCGCAACCGTCTCAAGCGCCTTAAAGATGTATCGATTCCCGGCTACAGCTACTGGTACGAATGTAACTCCCGCCATTTCGTTCTGGCACTGACGCCGCTGTCAGTGACCGATAAATTCAGCGAAATGATGAAAGAAAAACCGGGCGCGTGGATTTTCACTTCAGCCACGCTGTCAGTGAACGATCAGTTACATCATTTCACCGAACGTCTCGGGCTGGATGAGGCCGAAACATTGCTGCTGCCCAGCCCGTTTGATTATGCCAAACAGGCGCTGCTGTGTGTGCCACGCTTCCTGCCTGAGTCGAACGGTCAGGGCAGTTCCAAGCAACTGGCGCGTATGTTGCGACCGCTGATCGAAGCCAACAAAGGCCGTTGTTTCTTCCTATGTACGTCGCACAAAATGATGCGTGAGCTGGCAGAAGAATTCCGCGCCAGCCTTACGCTGCCGGTGTTGTTGCAGGGCGAAACCAGCAAAGGCCAGTTACTGGCGCAGTTTGTCGAAGCAGGCAATGCGTTACTGGTAGCAACCAGCAGTTTCTGGGAAGGCGTTGACGTTCGCGGCGACGCGCTGTCGTGCGTCATTATCGATAAATTACCGTTTACCTCGCCGGACGATCCGCTGCTGAAAGCGCGCATTGAAGATTGTCGTTTGCGCGGCGGTGATCCGTTTAATGACGTACAATTACCGGATGCGGTCATTACGCTCAAACAAGGCGTCGGGCGTCTGATCCGCGACACCGATGACCGCGGCGTGATGGTGATTTGCGACAACCGTCTGGTCATGCGCCCGTATGGCGAAGTTTTCCTCAACAGTTTGCCGCCGACGCCGCGTACACGTGATCTTGCACAAGCGATACGCTTTTTACAGAACGTGGAAGAGCAGAAATAGCCTTCACGTTATGTTAGGATAGCGCCCCGAAAAAAGGCCCTAACTTATTCATTTCCCCGCCTGAGGTTTGGCATGTCCACGCGAATTTTAGCAATTGATACGGCGACAGAAGCCTGTTCGGTTGCGCTATACAATGAGGGCGAAACGCTCGCTCATTTTGAACTCTGCGCCCGCGAACATACGCAGCGTATTTTGCCGATGGTGCAGCAGATCCTCGCCGAAGCGGGCCTGACGCTCACTCAGCTCGATGCGCTGGCCTTTGGTCGCGGGCCGGGCAGTTTTACCGGCGTGCGTATCGGTATCGGCATGGCGCAGGGATTGTCGCTGGGCGCTGAACTGCCTCTTCTGCCGGTTTCCACCTTACAGACCATGGCGCAGGGCGGTTACCGCCAGACCGGCGCTGAAAACGTGCTGGCCGCCATCGATGCGCGTATGGGCGAAGTGTACTGGGGCGAGTTTTCCCGGAACGCTCAGGGCGTCTGGAGTGGTGAAAACACCGAGAAAGTGATCAAACCTGAACAACTTATCGGGCAGGCCGCTTCTCTGACGGGGCGTTTTGCGACCGTCGGCACCGGCTGGGAAGCCTATCCACATTTGCTGGGTGAATCTCCGGTTGCAGAATTATTTGATGGCAAAATGTTACTGCCGCACGCGGAAGATATGCTGCCGCTGGCGCTCCAGCTCTGGGAAAACGGTGTTCGCGTTAATCCTGAGGATGCTGAACCCACTTATCTGCGTAACGAAGTTACGTGGAAAAAGCTGCCGGGCCGGTAAGTTACCGCAACTTGTGTACTTAAAAGTGGTCAAAAATAAAAGTATGCACAGGAGTCATCACAATGCGTAAGTGGTCAGCAGTCCAGCAGTTTTCGGTTCAGACAGGTAAGAAATGGGCGTTCAGCGCTGTCGCGCTGAACGTTCTGGTGTTGTCAGGATGTGTCACCGTTCCGGATGAAATCCGCGGAACCACGGCAACACCGCAAATGAATTTACAGGCCGTACAGGGCGCACCTAACCTGTATGTCGGGCAGGAGTCGCGTTTTGGCGGCAAAGTGGTGACTGTCACCAATTTGCAGAATAAAACACGTCTCGAAATCGCCACAATGCCGCTTGATGACGGCGCACGACCTATTCTTGGCGCGGCGTCTCGTGGCCGCATCATGGCCTACATCAACGGTTTCGTCGATCCGGTGGATTACCGCAATCAGCTCGTGACCGTGGTTGGCCCGATCACCGGTGTTGAAAAAGGCACAGTAGGGCAGACGTCCTATGATTTCGTGACAATCAACGTCAACAGTTATAAACGCTGGCGTATCGAGCAACAGGTGGTGATGCCGCCTCAGCCGATAGGCCCGTGGGGCTGGGGATACGGGGGACCGTACGACAGCTGGGGGCGAGGGTTTGGGCCCGGTTGGGGTCCCGGCTGGTATGACATGGGGCCCGCACGGGTCCAGAGCGTCGTCACCGAATAACCGGCATGACCACGGCGCGTCACCGCCACACGGTGGATTCCCTCTGAAAGGGCCACCACCTCAGGCCGTAATGAAGGCACCTCCGGCTCATCCGGTGCCACCGCCGCCGAAAAAGTAATGTCAGACAAGATCGTTGTTAAGGCGGCTTAATTGCCGCCTTTTTCTTTTTAAACCATGGACGGTGTGGCTAACGAAGGGCACAGAAAAAGTGACCCGCCTCTCAACCTCGACATTGTTTAAAACACAACTGGTAAGCTGAGTTAAAATATTGTTAAAGACGTGATAAAACTCGTCAAATTGAGATGGCAACAGTACATGATTTCAGGAGTGATACCTTGGAAAAGGTTTGGCTAAAACGTTATCCGGCAGATGTTCCCGAGAACATCGACCCAGACCGCTACAGCTCGCTGGTCGAGATGTTTGAGAACGCCACGCTGCGCTATGCTGACAGCCCGGCGTTTATCAACATGGGCGAGGTCATGACGTTCCGCAAACTTGAGGAGCGTAGTCGTGCTTTTGCGGCTTATCTGCAAAACCAGTTAGGGCTGAAAAAAGGCGATCGCGTCGCCCTGATGATGCCTAATCTGCTGCAATATCCGATTGCGCTGTTTGGCGTATTGCGCGCAGGCATGGTCGTCGTGAACGTCAACCCGCTGTATACGCCGCGCGAGCTGGAACATCAGCTTAATGACAGCGGCGCCAGCGCCATCGTGATTGTGTCCAACTTTGCCCATACGCTGGAAAAAGTGGTCTACAAAACGCAGGTTAAGCACGTGATCCTGACCCGTATGGGCGATCAACTTTCTGCGGCAAAAGGCACGCTGGTTAATTTTGTTGTCAAATACGTCAAACGGTTGGTGCCTAAATATCACCTCCCGAACGCGATTTCCTTCCGCAGTGCCCTGCAATACGGGCGTCGTTTGCAATATATCAAACCCGATATCATCAATGATGATCTGGCATTTTTGCAATATACCGGCGGAACAACCGGTGTGGCGAAAGGCGCGATGCTGACGCACCGGAACATGCAGGCCAATCTGGAGCAGGCAAAAGCAGCGTACTCACCGTTGCTGCAACCGGGCCATGAACTGGTGGTGACGGCACTCCCGCTCTATCACATCTTTGCGCTGACGGTGAACTGCCTGTTGTTCCTCGAACTGGGGGGCAAAAGCCTGCTGATTACCAATCCGCGTGACGTGCCGGGCATGGTGAAAGAGCTGTCGAAATATCCGTTCACCGCCATCAGCGGGGTGAATACGCTCTTCAACGCGCTGCTCAATAATGAAGATTTCCGTGAACTGGATTTCTCGACACTGCGCCTTTCGGTCGGCGGCGGAATGTCGGTGCAGAAATCGGTTGCCGATAAATGGGAAAAGCTGACCGGCAAGCATTTGCTGGAGGGTTATGGCCTGACGGAGTGCTCGCCGCTGGTCGCGGGCAATCCGTACGACCTGAAACATTACAGCGGTAGCATCGGTTTACCAGTGCCGTCTACGGAAGTGCGTCTGGTGGACGATAACGGCCAGGATGTTGCGCCGGGTCAACCCGGAGAGCTGTGGGTGCGCGGGCCGCAGGTGATGCTGGGCTACTGGCAACGGCCTTCGGCGACCGATGAGGTGCTAAAAGATGGCTGGTTATCGACGGGCGATATCGTTACAGTGGACGAGCAGGGCTTTTTGCGGATTGTTGATCGTAAAAAAGACATGATTCTGGTGTCCGGTTTCAACGTCTATCCCAACGAGATTGAAGAGGTGGTTTCACAACATGACAAGGTGCTCGAAGTTGCCGCCATTGGTGTGCCAAACGAGTCATCGGGTGAAATCGTCAAAATTTGCGTGGTGAAGAAAGACCCGTCACTGACCAGCGAAGAACTTCTGGCGCATTGCCGCCGGTTATTAACCGGTTACAAAGTACCGAAGATTGTTGAATTTCGCGATGAGTTACCGAAGTCAAATGTCGGTAAGATCCTCAGACGCGAGCTTCGCGATGAGCAGGCAAAACCGAAGGACGATCCGAAGCAGGATGCGGCGTAACGTTTGCCCGCTGCGCTGTGATGGTCACTCTCAACGCCGGATCTGTCCGGCGTTGTCACGTTATAACGCATTAATATTAAGAGAATTAAGATTTGAATTATCAGTTGATCACGACCAATGACGCGCTGGAGCAGGTTTGTCTTCAGGCCAAAGCGCACAGTAAAATCGCGCTGGATACCGAATTCGTTCGTACTCGCACTTATTACCCGCAACTCGGGCTCATCCAGTTGTATGACGGTGAACGTCTGACGCTGATTGATCCGCTGCCGATTACCGCCTGGCAGCCTTTTATCGATTTGCTGGTCAATCCTGATGTCGTGAAATTCCTCCATGCCGGTAGTGAAGATCTGGAAGTGTTCCTCAACGCTTTTGGCGTGATGCCTTCTCCGCTGATAGATACGCAAATTCTTGCCGCCTTTAGCGGACGTCCGCTGTCTTGCGGGTTTGCCCGTCTGGTGGCAGAAACGACCGGTGTTGAACTGGATAAAAGCGAATCGCGCACCGACTGGATTGCCCGTCCTCTAAGCGAAAAGCAGTGTGTCTATGCCGCTGCCGATGTCTGGTATCTTCTGCCACTTGCCGATCAGCTGATGCGTGAAACCGAAGAAGCGGGCTGGATGGATGCGGCACAGGACGAATGTCTGGCGTTGTGCCGCCGTCGTAAAGAAGTTCTGCAACCTGAACTGGCCTATCTGGAAATTGGCAATGCGTTCCAGTTGCGTCCACGTCAGCTGGGTTGTCTGAAGTTGCTGGCCGCCTGGCGCCTCAATCAGGCGCGTCAGCGTGACCTGGCCGTCAACTTTGTGGTGCGTGAAGAAAACCTCTGGCAGGTAGCCCGCTATCAGCCTAAATCGCTGGGTGAGCTGGAAGCGCTTGGCCTGAGCGGCCCGGAAATCCGTTACCATGGCCGCACGTTGCTGGCGCTGGTGGAAGAGTCTGAGGCATTGCCAGAAGACGATTTACCTGCCCCGATTGCAAATCTGATTGATCAGCCGGGTTACCGCAAAGTCTTCAAAGACATCAAAGCGCTGATCCAGACCGTGAGTGAAGAGAGCGGATTAAGCGTCGAGCTGCTGGCCTCGCGCCGGCAGATTAATCAGTTATTGAGCCGCCACTGGAAGTTAAAAGAGAAAGAATCACAACCGGAATTAATCAGCGGCTGGAGAGGAAAACTTCTGGCGGAAGGGCTTAACGAAATTCTCAGTCAATATTGATTGGCCTGCTGCGCTTAAAATAGCGGGACAGAAAAACAAAATAAAAGGCGGAGATTTTCTCCGCCTTTTATTTTTGCATATATGTGCATATCCAAATAATAGTGAAGGATTGAGATCGGCTTATGTAATCACACTAAGGATATTATTAGCCACTCTGAATGGGATGAGTCTTAATCATAATTTTGGATAATAAAGAGAACAGGGCACGGGACAATCTATTTAGTGGCAATATATACAGTAGTGAGGGCGGAAGAAATATTTCTTATGGCAGGGAACAGGGCAGTGATTTAGTAGCCCCCTGATGAAACAGGGGGCGCTATGCTGAAAAAAACACCTGTAAGCAGACTGATGTCATTTAGGCGCTTCTTCCGATTCTGACTCTGGCAAGGTGACGTTAAGTTCCAGTACGGAAATATCGTCACCTTTTTGCTCGAACTGAACCTGCAACATTTCGGGGTCAATCTTGATGTACTTACAGATGACCGCCAAAATATCGCGTTTCAAATCAGGTAGATACGATGGTTCACTATCCCCTCGACGCCGTTCGGCTACGATGATCTGTAGCCGTTCCTTGGCTATATTGGCTGTCGATTTTTTGCGGGACAGAAAGAAATCTAACAATGCCATGGTTTATCCCCCAAAAAGGCGTTTCAGGAAACTCTTCTTCTCTTCCTCAATAAAACGGAACGCACGTTCTTCACCAAGCAGACGGCTAACGGTATCGTCGTACGCTTTCCCTGCATCAGATTCCTGATCCAGAATGACCGGTTCGCCCTGGTTGGACGCACGCAGTACGGACTGGTCTTCAGGAATAACACCGATCAGAGGAATACGCAGGATTTCCAGCACATCTTCCATGCTCAGCATGTCGCCACGGCTGACACGGCCCGGGTTGTAACGGGTGAGAAGCAGATGTTCTTTGATAGGGTCTAAGCCCTGTTCCGCACGACGGGATTTTGAAGACAAAATGCCCAAAATGCGGTCGGAGTCACGGACGGAAGAAACTTCCGGGTTGGTCGTAATGACCGCTTCGTCGGCAAAATACAGCGCCATTAATGCGCCAGTTTCGATACCCGCAGGGGAATCGCAAACCACGAAGTCAAATTCCATTTCGGCAAGATCATTAAGGATCTTTTCTACGCCTTCGCGGGTCAGTGCGTCTTTATCACGGGTTTGCGAAGCCGGAAGAATAAACAGGTTTTCAGTGCGTTTATCTTTGATAAGCGCCTGATTCAGCGTGGCATCACCCTGGATCACGTTGACGAAATCATAAACCACGCGGCGCTCACAGCCCATAATCAGATCGAGATTACGCAGACCGATATCGAAATCGATAACAACGGTCTTTTTACCTTTTTGAGCTAAACCGGTAGCAATGGCCGCGCTTGAAGTGGTCTTGCCAACGCCCCCTTTACCCGATGTAACAACTATGATGCGTGCCATGAATGGATTCCTTGTCGAAAGGGCTTAGTTTAAAGGTTGTATGGTTAACACATTATTTATCAGGCTGAGGCGCGCGGCCTGACCGAGGTAATCGGTCGGGATTTGATCACTCAGCCAGTATTGCCCTGCGATAGAGACTAGTTCAGCGCCTAAATGGGTGCAAAAAATCTGACAATTTGCATCACCTGCTGCACCAGCCAGCGCTCTTCCACGCATCATACCGTAGATGTGGATATTGCCATCGGCAATCAGTTCCGCACCTGCGCTGACACTACTGGTCACGATAAGATCGCTGTTACGGGCGTAAATTTGTTGGCCGGATCTGACCGGAGTACTGACAATGCGGGTTTTCGCCGGAGCATTGTCGGGCACGACAGGAACCGGTGGTTCTGCGGCGATGCGCTGGGCGCGGCCTTCACTGAGCAGCGGCAAACCGGTGCGGGAAAGTGCGCGTTTTTGCCCTTCGTCTTTACAACCACTGATGCCCACAACGCGAAAACCTGCAGAAGCGACAGCCTGTTGAATGTCTTTCCAGTTTGCTTCGCCGCTCAGCGAGGCAACGTTGATAACAACAGGGGCATTCTTCAAAAAGGCCGGAGCTTGCTCCACTTTTTCCTGTAATGCCTGATAAATAACCTCCGGTTGTGAACTATGTAAATGAACAACCGATAAGGTAAAACTGCTGCCTTTTAGTTCTATTGGCGATTGTGACATCTATCCTGACTCAGTCTCAGCAACTCTAAATCCCCGGAATACCACTCGGGGGGCGATATTCCGATGTACGTTAAGCATGTTATAGTTACAGTTATATCTAGGCAAGCCACCGTTTCAATAAAATAGAGTTAAAAAAATGCTTTGTGTGATCTATAGAAGTACTAAACGCGACCAAACTTATCTGTATGTCGAAAAAAAAGACGATTTCTCTCGTGTGCCTGAAGAATTACTCAAAGGTTTTGGTGTGCCACAGTTCTCAATGATGCTCAATCTGGCCGGACGCGAAAAATTAGCGTCAGCGGATATTTCAAAAGTGCGTCAGGCTCTCGAAGAACAGGGATATTATCTGCAGGTTCCACCGCCGGTAGAAAGTTTATTGAATATTCATCTGACTGACGCGAGTAAATAACGCATTCCTGACATTTGTTTCGGCATTTCACGCACTTTCGGACGTCATGACTTGCAATCATCGCTGGAGTACTCAAAGCTTACAGCGATGATCCATTTGCAGATGTGATAAGGAAGAATTTGATGAAATTGTCGGCACTGGCCGTGTTAACCCCGCTGATTATTCTTAGCGGTTGTGCAGCGCAGAAGGCAACCTCAGGACAAACTACGCCGCAGGCTGCGGCAACGACACAACCTTCAGCCGCCGCTCCGGCTGCTACGCCCGGCAAAACATCGCTGGCAGAACAGGGAAGAGACCCCGCAGAGTTCCCCGCGTATGTAGAAAAACTGAAAGCGCAGGCTCTGGCGCAGGGCATCAGCCAGCAAACCATCGACGCTACTTTCGCGAACATTCATTTTGTTGACCGTGTGATTAACTCCGATCGCAACCAGCTGGAAAAGAAAATCACGCTTGATGATTATCTGACCCGCGTCTTGCCGGAGTGGAAAATCAAACAGGGCCAGACGCAATACCAGAATAATTTACCTGCACTTCAGCAGGTCAGCGACCGTTATGGCGTTCAGCCGCAATACATCGTGGCACTGTGGGCGATGGAAAGCAGCTTCGGCAAAATTCAGGGCAAGGAAGATGTCTTCTCCGCGCTGGCGACGCTGGCCTTTGAGGGGCGTCGTGAAGCGTTCTTTACCAAAGAATTTATGGCAGCGCTCAAAATCGTCGATTCAGGTCATGCAACAGCTGACATGATGAAAGGCTCCTGGGCCGGTGCGATGGGGCAGTCGCAGTTTATGCCGACGTCCTACCTGAATTACGGCGCCGACGGCAACGGCGACGGCAAAATCGATATCTGGAAAAATACCGATGATGTCTTTGCGTCTACCGCGAATTACCTGTCGAAAGAAGGCTGGAAACGCGATCATGGCTGGGGACAGGAAGTGAAATTGCCAGCAGGCTTTGACGGTAGTCTGGCAGGCCTGAAAAACAACCAGATGCATCCCGCCAGTTACTGGCAGCAAAGGGGCGTCACACAGACAGATGGCAGCCCGCTGGCATCCACGGCAACCCGCGCATGGATTATCACACCGGATGATACGCAAGGGCGCGCATTCCTGGTTTACGATAACTTCCGTACTATCATGCATTGGAACCGTTCAACCTATTTCGCACTGAGCATCGGCATGATGGCGGATGGCATCATGGGCTCGCAGGCGTCGGTTGTTTCAGGTGAAGCCGCTCCGACTGGCGCGTCTGCGCCTTCCGCACCGTTAGCGCCAGCTCCGCGCAATCCGTTCAGCGGCTGATTTTTCTAAAAGGAGTGGCTGTATGTATCAACACAGAGACTGGCATGGCGCGTTACTGGATTTCCCGGTGAACAAAGTCGTGTGTGTGGGCAACAACTATGCCGATCACATCAAAGAAATGGGCAGTCAGATTTCCGCCGAACCGGTGGTATTTATCAAACCGGAAACGGCGCTGTGCGATATCCGTCAGCCGCTCGCGATCCCGAAAGATCTGGGTGCGGTACATCACGAAGTTGAGCTGGCCGTGCTAATCGGCACACCGCTCAAACAAGCCACGGAAGATCGCGTTGCCAATGCCATCGCCGGTTATGCGCTGGCGCTGGATTTAACGCTGCGCGATTTGCAGACAAAATTCAAAGCGGCGGGGCAGCCGTGGGAAAAAGCCAAAGGCTTCGACGGTTCCTGCCCGATCAGCGGATTTATTCCGGTGAGTGAATTTGGTGATGCGCAGCAGGCTGATTTGCATCTGCTGGTAAATGGCGAAATGCGGCAGGAGGGGAATACCCGCAACATGTTAACGCCACTATTGCCGCTCATTGCCTACATGAGCCGTTATTTCACGCTGCGTGCAGGCGACATCATTCTGACCGGTACCCCGCAAGGCGTCGGGCCGCTGAAAGCGGGTGACGAAATTGTGGCTACACTTAACGGTAAGTCTGTTTCAACCCGCGTGATCTGAAACATACCCTCTCTCCGCCGGAGCAGCTTTCCGGCGGCTTTACTTGCATCTGCAGGCTAAAGCGTCTATATAAGCACCCTCATTTTATTTATACCGGATGCACATTATGACTGAACCCGCTTTTTGGCAGCAAAAAACGTTGTCTGAAATGACTGACGAAGAATGGGAAGCATTGTGCGACGGTTGCGGGCAATGCTGCTTACATAAGCTGATTGATGAAGATACCGAAGAAATTTACTTCACCAACGTTGCCTGTAACCAGCTCAATATCAAATCCTGTCAGTGTCGTAACTACGAGCGCCGTTTTACGCTTGAAGAGGACTGCATCAAGCTGACCCGCGAAAACCTGACCACCTTTGACTGGCTGCCGCCGACGTGTGCTTATCGCCTGATTGGCGAAGGTCGTCCGTTGCTTCCGTGGCACCCGCTGCTGAATAAAGCCTCTAAATCAGCGATGCATACGGCGCAAATCTCCGTGCGTTATATTGCGGTTCGCGAAGATGACGTGGAAGATTGGCAGGATCACATTATGAATAAGCCAAGCTGGGCGAGATAACTCACTGAAAGGAAATAAGAAAGAATTTCAGGCGTGAGAGTGTGGGGCAGAGACGGGGCAGGCCCGCTACGTGGAGTTCAAAATCCTTCTGATTCCCTGCCTCTCCCGTGTTATCGGGATGCAATGATTTACTTAAAAATTCCGTAGACTACCGTTCCCGCAATAACCCAGAACGCGACACAGGCTGTCACGCAGATTACCCAAACGGCCCAAACGGGGAGTTTGTTTAAACGTTCTAACCCCATATTTGCTATCACCTCTGATTTTAGACATAAAAAAGCCCCGGCAAGCGCCAGGGCGTAATACTTATCATACATTCATTTTTATATTTCTGAATCGGGTCTGACGCCATTTAATGCATTCAGCGCTTCCGCATCCAGTTCCGGATCGGCTTTATCGATCAGTCGGGTAATTTCAATCAGTGCCTGGAATTGTTCAAACAAAAGTGTGGCATCCGATTTAAGAACATCATCTGCGGAATCCAGCACGGAATTGATCGCTTTGTTCACGCTTTCGATGGCTTCCTGCGGACCGCCATTTTTGCCCACGGTAAGGAAAACAGCACTCAGCAAAAGCGACTGAGCTTCAACCTGCGCGGTCAGCTGTTTTGCATCCACCTCCATCCGGGAAATTTTTGCGACCATGCTTAATATAATATTTTTCATTGCTACCCCTTCAGAGACAAATGTTGAATCGCCTCCACATTTCTACGCCAGGTTCGAAAATCTTCATAATAAAATTTGAAAAAAATGAGCGGCTGCACAGGCCGCTCATTGATGGGAGTAAACCGGCAACAGTTTACGGCGCGGTTTTATCCGCGTCCGGGTGGTTTTTCCCTTCTTCTATAAAGTCTTCGTCAATCATATCGGTATTATTCTGATGCTCGCGCCCGGAAAGAATATTCCAGCAGGCGATGAACAGGGCTGCAATCAGCGGACCGATAACAAAGCCGTTGATACCATAAACTTCCATCCCGCCCAGCGTGGTGATCAGAATGAGGTAATCCGGCATTTTGGTGTCTTTGCCAACCAGCAGTGGTCGCAAAATATTATCGACAAGACCGATAACCACGACGAAGAAGACGATGAGGAAAATCCCCTGCCACAACATGCCGGAGGCGAAGAAGTAGATCGTTGCCGGAACCCAAATGATCGCTGAACCGACCGCAGGGATGATCGACAGAAACGCCATCAGCGCGCCCCACAGCAGGCTGCCATCGAGTCCCGCAATGTAGAACGCCAGCCCGCCGAGCGCACCCTGAACGATTGCCACAACCACTGTGCCCTTCACCGTTGCACGCGAAACGGCGGCAAACTTCATGAACAAATGATGTTTCACATGGCGTGAAAGTGGCAGGGCTTCCAGCGTCAGATTCACCAGATACGCGCCATCTTTAATCAGAAAGAACAGAATATACAGCATGATACCGAAACCGACGACAAAGCCGAATGTGCTCTTACCAATTACGAAAACGCTGCCTGCCAGATACTGACTGCCCTGTAACGCGACGTCTGAAAGTTTTTTCTGAATCTCAGCCGTGCTGTCTAAATTGTGGTCCGCAAGGAAGTGACGCGCCCACCTTGGTAAATGATGGATAGTGTCCGACACCAGCGTTGGCAGCTGCGATTCATTTCCCTGAAGTTTGGTGTAAACCGTATTGAACTCAATGGCCAGCGAAGAGGTGATAATCGCCAGTGGCGTGAAGACAATCAGGCAAATAATCAGCACGGTCAGCAGTGAGATCACGCCGTTGCGGTCACCGACAAATTGCTTCAGCCGTTTTTTCATCGGATTAAAAATTACCGCCAGAATAATCGCCCATAGTACGGAAGAATAGTAAGGCCTTAATACATCCAGGAAGGCCAACGTCACAATGAAAAGGATCGTAATAAAGAAACCCTTTGAAAACCCTTTAACCACCATATCTCTTCCTCTGTTGAGCGTTTTAGCTCTCGTAGCATAGAACTCATTGCCGTTTTTACAACTATCGATCTTTTTTCGTGCGGTAGTGTTTTTCATTTCCTCTGAAAAACGCCATAAAAAAAGCGCCCTGAGGCGCTTTTATCGTCGACATGTCTGTAATTAACGGCCGAACAAATCACGACGTTTTGGTTTTACGAACTGGGCCAGTAACACCAGGATCCCGATGATCATAAAGACGCTGAAGACAACGACCAGCCACTGAGGCATCCCCAGAGACAGGAATTCCCACTGTTTCTCAGCACAATCACCGCTGGCAATGAACATCCACGGGAACCATTTGTCCAGTGGCAACCAGGTCGGGAAGCGGGCTGCAAAATCGCAGGTGGCGAACGGAGAAGGGTGCAGCTGAATCATAGTATGTTCCCATGACAGGCGAATTCCTTCATATGCGCTGTAAAGCCAGATAAGGATACCGGCGTAACGCAACCAGGTCGCCGGAGCAATTGCGCCCACAACACCCGCAGCCAGTATGCCCATCAGCGCACACCGTTCGTAGATACACATGACGCACGGTTTAAGTAACATCACGTGTTGGAAATACAACGCAACCAGCTCAAGCGCCAGAGCGGTCAGAGCCATCAGAAGCCATGCACCGCGGCCTTGCGAGCAACGGTTAAGATATTGCAACATAGAAATTTTTTCCCTGCAGTTAGCTACTGACACGCAGTGTAAACCAATTGGACCCCGCTGCCAGCCTGTCTCCATAAATATTCGGTAAATAATTAATATAAATCGGACAATTCGACTTTAAATTCGGCTATTTTCTGAGTCGAAGCTTAGGCACAGAATTACCGACCTGATCCTCGTGCCGGTCAATGTAACGGGGAAAGTGCCAGCCATCCCATGTCGGTGTACCACTGCGTTATTTCCGGCAGCAGGAATTGCACACAAAGCAGACCTGCGAGCGTCATCACAATCGTGTAAGGCAGAGCCATCCACACCATCCGGCCATACGAAAGGCGGATCAGCGGGGCAAGGGCTGACGTCAGCAGGAACAGAAATGCCGCCTGACCATTCGGTGTCGCGACGGAAGGCAGGTTTGTGCCGGTATTAATGGCGACCGCCAGCATCTCAAACTGTTTCAGATTAATGGCACCGTTTTCGAGCGCGGATTTCGCTTCATTGATATAAACAGTGCCGACAAACACATTATCGGAAACGGAAGAAAGCAGTCCGTTGAACAGATAGAATAGCGAAAGCTGATTGGCTGGCGCAGATTGCAGCACGAAATTCACAATCGGGCTGAATAAGTGCTGATCGACAATCACGGCGACTACCGCAAAAAATACCACCAGCAGCGCGGTAAACGGCAGGGAATCCTGAAACGCTTTGCCGATCGCATGTTCGTCCGTCACGCCGCAAAATGCCGTTGCGAAGATAATTACGGACAGCCCGATCAGCCCGACTTCGGCCAGATGAAACGCCAGCGCGAAAATCAGCCAGACGCCAATCAGCGCCTGAACGGTCAGTTTGATACGTTCCTGGCGGGTGCTGTTTTCAGTGTTTTTCTGGTCGTACTTTTTGAGAACCTCGAAGACCGGTTGTGGCAACCGTGCGCCATAACCAAACAGGCGGAAACGTTCGAGCAGCGCACAGACAATAAAACCGCAGATAAACACCGGCACGCTGACGGGAGACATGCGGATCAAAAAGTCGGTGAATTGCCATCCGGCGGCTTTTGCGATGATCAGGTTCTGTGGTTCGCCGACCATCGTCATAACACCACCCAGCGCGGTGCCGACACCGGCGTGCATCATCAGGCTGCGTAAAAATGCGCGAAACTGTTCCAGTACGCCGCTGGTTTCTGCATTTCCGCCCTGAGCGGACGCGACGTTGTGATAAATCGAATAAAACCCTACGGAAACGCTGATGACCACGGCAATGACCGTCAGCGCATCCAGGAAGGCGGAAAGGAAAGCGGCGGCGAAACAAAACGCCAGCGAGAGGGCGATTTTATTGCGCAGGTTTAGCAGAAGTTTGGTGAAAACCGTCAAAAGCAGCTGTTTCATAAAGTAGATACCGGCGACCATGAAAATCAGCAGCAAAATCACTTCCAGATTGCCCGCCACTTCTTCGCGAACCCTTTCAGCACTGGTCATACCTATCATCACGGCTTCAATGGCCAGCAAGCCGCCCGGTTGCAGCGGATAGCATTTGAGCGCCATACCGAGCGTAAAAATAAATTCGATCATCAGTAACCAGCCCGCTAAGAAAGGGCTGATCAGAAAGAACACCAGCGGGTTAATAATCAGAAAGGCCAGAATGGCTATTTTGTACCAGCCAGGGGATTGCCCGAGAAAGTTTTTAATAAATGCGTGGCGGAAAGTTGTGTCCATATTCCCCAAAGGTCCTGTATGGTTATTTTATCGCGGTATCAAAAAGATAGACTAGTGTAATCCTCCGGGGAAAGATTTTCTCCTGCGGTGGGGAAATAATAAGTCCTTAAAAAAAGGGAAATTCTGCCAACCCCTGCACAGTTTCAACATTAGTTCTGCCTGAGCGCTATAACCGCTGATTTTCATCTGGTATGATGAGCTCAACTATATCCCTGATAAATGCCTCACACGGAACGACAAACACATGGTTATTAAGGCACAAAGTCCTGCCGGTTTTGCCGAAGAGTACATCATTGAAAGTATTTGGAACAGCCGGTTTCCGCCGGGCTCAATCTTACCTGCGGAGCGCGAACTTTCAGAACTCATTGGCGTAACCCGAACCACATTACGTGAGGTTTTACAACGTCTTGCCCGTGATGGCTGGCTGACCATTCAGCACGGTAAACCGACGAAGGTGAACAACTTCTGGGAAACTTCGGGTCTGAATATTCTGGAAACGCTGGCGCGTCTTGATCACGACAGCGTTCCGCAGCTCATCGATAATCTTCTGTCCGTGCGTACCAATATCGCGACCATTTTCATCCGTAAGGCAATGCGGACGAATCCGGAAGAAACGCAGCAGGTACTGGCGAAAGCCGCCGAAGTGGAAGATCAGGCTGAAGCCTTTACTGCGCTGGATTACGGTATTTTCCGCGGTCTGGCGTTTGCATCCGGCAACCCGATTTATGGTCTGATCATTAACGGGTTACGCGGTCTGTATACGCGCGTTGGCCGTTATTACTTCTCCAATCCGGAAGCGCGCAAACTGGCGATCAACTTCTACAAAAAGCTGTCCGACATTTGCCACGAAAAAAGCTACGAGCAGATTGTGGATTGCGTGCGTAATTATGGTCGTCAGAGTGGTGAAATCTGGCACAGCATGCAGGGCACCATGCCGGGTGATCTGACCGAACAGAAACGCTGAGTTTCGCGGATTCTGCGGAAATGAGAAAGGGCGCTTAGCGCCCTTTTTTAATGCATCAACTTTTAAAGTCCGAAGTGTGTGCCGGTCAGAGCGGGGTTGGCCTTGGCGGGCAACGTTCCAGCAGTTCCACGCTGCCGTCTTCGTTGAGCTGCTCGATAAATACATCGAAGCCCCACAAACGGTGAACGTGTTTCATCACTTCACGACGGCTCTTGTCCAGCGGCGCGCGGTCTTGCGGGATATAACGCAGTGTCAGCGAACGGTCACCGCGCAAGTCGACATTCCAGACCTGAATATTCGGTTCGTGGTTACTCAGATTATATTGCGCCGACAATTCCTGTCGTATCGCGCGATAACCTTCCTCGTTATGAATCGCCGCGATTTCCAGATAATTATTGTGATCGTCATCGAGCACCGTAAACAGGCGGAAATCACGCATCACTTTTGGCGACAGGAACTGGCTGATAAAGCTTTCATCTTTGAAGTCCCGCATCGCGAAATGCAGCGTCGTCAGCCAGTCTGAACCGGCGATATCCGGGAACCAGTAGCGATCTTCTTCGGTCGGTTCCTGACAGATACGTTTGATATCCTGAAACATCGCGAACCCCAGCGCATACGGGTTGATCCCGCTGTAATACGGGCTGTTATACGGCGGCTGATACACCACATTGGTATGGCTGTGCAGGAACTCCAGAATGAAGCGATCCGAGACTTTTCCTTCGTCATACAGATGATTCAAAATAGTGTAGTGCCAGAATGTCGCCCAGCCTTCGTTCATGACCTGAGTCTGTTTCTGAGGATAAAAATACTGGCTGATTTTACGCACAATGCGCAAAATCTCCCGTTGCCAGGATTCCAGCAGGGGGGCGTTTTTCTCCATGAAATACAGCAGATTTTCCTGCGGCTCAGAAGGGAAGCGGCGCGCCTGTTCCGGGGCATCCACGCTGTCTTTGCGCGGCAGCGTTTTCCATAGCGAATTCACCTGACTTTGCAGATACTCTTCACGACTTTTCTGCCGCGCCAGTTCTTCCTGCAATGAAATCTTCTGCGGGCGTTTATAGCGGTCAACACCATAATTCATCAGCGCATGGCAGGAATCGAGCAACCGTTCCACTTCATCGACGCCGTAGCGCTCTTCGCATTCACTGATATAACGTTTGGCAAACAGCAGGTAATCGACAATCGAACTGGCGTCGGTCCAGCTTTTAAACAGATAGTTATTTTTGAAGAATGAATTGTGGCCGTAGCAGGCATGCGCGATGACCAGCGCCTGCATCGTGATGGTATTTTCTTCCATCAGATAGGCGATACACGGGTTAGAGTTGATGACGATTTCGTACGCCAGGCCTTGCTGGCCGTGTTTATACAGTTGCTCGGTTTCAATAAATTTTTTGCCAAACGACCAGTGTGTGTAATTGATGGGCATGCCAATACTGGAATAGGCATCCATCATTTGTTCAGAAGTGATGATCTCGATTTGATGCGGATAGGTCTCCAGCCGGTACGATTTGGCGACCCGGTCAATTTCTTCGAGATAGGTTTGCAATAACTCAAACGTCCAGTCCGGTCCATCGCTAAGACGTTTGTCCTCAGTTTTTTTCTTTTGGGTCACTGTCGTCATAAGCCGCACCCTCATTTAGTTATGGACGCTACAGAGTGTTTGATTCACAACCTTTTCTTAAGATTTCGCACGTCCTTTGATAATCGTAGCTCAATCTGAGTGTGCTGCAGGATAAACACCATGATTCCATTCCTCATCAAAACTATATCCTGATGGAAAGGGCTGTCAATCGTTGCGCGATGAAGACCCAAAGCCGCAAAAAATCGGGTTTTGGGTCAGTTTCAGACAGTTGAAAGCGGGGGGGACGCGGTATTAACTGCGGATAAATTCTAATAAATCTTCATTAATCTGATCTTTATGTGTGTTGCATAAACCGTGCGATGCGCCCGGATAGACTTTGCCTTTTCCGTGTGGAAGAAGCTTCAGCGCGGCTTCGCTGGAAGAGGCCGGGGGCACAATCTGGTCATCGTCACCGTAAATGACCAGCGTCGGGATCGTCATTTTTTTCAGGTCTTCACGCTGGTCTGTTTCAGAGAAAGCTTGCACACAATCATAAAGTGCTTTGACTGAAGCCTGCATGCCCTGACGCCAGAAACTCTGACGCAAACCTTCTGAAACTTTTGCCCCTGCGCGGTTAAAGCCGAAAAAGGCGTCTGGCAAATCCAGGAAAAACTGCGAGCGGTCTTTTTGTACGCCGCCACGGATCCCGTCAAATACGGAAAGTGGCAGACCGGCCGGGTTGAAATCTGTTTTGACCATTATCGGCGGCACTGCACCAATCAGCACGGCTTTGGCAACGCGCGCCGTACCGTGGCGGCCAATATAACGCGCGACTTCGCCGCCGCCGGTTGAATGCCCGATATGCACTGCATCTTTGAGGTCTAAGTGAGCGGTGAGTTCAGCCAGATCATCACCGTATTGTTCCATATTGTGGCCATCCCACGGCTGCGAGGAGCGCCCGTGTCCGCGGCGGTCGTGCGCGATCACACGGTAACCTTTCTCCGCCAGAAACAGCATCTGATCTTCGAATGCATCGCCGGACAACGGCCAGCCATGACTGAAAACCACCGGCTGACCGTTTCCCCAATCTTTATAGAACAGTTGCGTGCCATCTTTGAGCTTCAGAAAGTTTGAGTTATTCACGGGTGACTCCTTATCACTGAATGAAAGTCGCTGAAATGAACGGTGCGGGTTATGAAACCCTCGAAGTGTAGGTCACTAATTGAACGATTGCGATGTTGCTCACATTTTGGGCTGGCCATTCAGATGGACAGCTTTCGGAGAGCCAACTTCTTACGTAGTCGCGTTTAGCTGAAAAACCTGTTTTATAAACTCCCTGCAAGCATCAACCCCGTTTGATGTGCGAGATATCAGGTAATGTCAAACTCTGCATTAATGGCAGTGATTTATGCTGAAATTATGCTTTTATAAAAGAATAAAAGACCAGGGTAATACCCGGCGGGAAAGTGGAGAAGGTTAATGACATCAATGCAGTCATTGCTGTCAAAAAACCATAACTTTCTCTCTGCAAAGCAGAAATGTTGCGAGATATCGTTATTTATTTGCAGCTATTGAAAATAATGCTGTCATGAACGATAAATAAATGTGAAACAACTCACGGTTATGAACGCCTGTGTTGGCGATTTTTCGCAGTCAGGTTAATTTCCTGTCATCAGAATATTATGCTTTGTTTTGTCGTGGAGTGGAGTCGATATGCGTGTGGTGATTTTAGGCAGTGGTGTGGTCGGTGTCGCCAGTGCATGGTATCTGGCTAAGGCGGGACATGATGTGACGGTTATTGACCGTCAGTCCGGGCCAGCGGAAGAAACCAGCGCGGGAAATGCGGGGCAGATCTCACCGGGCTATGCCGCGCCATGGGCGGCTCCGGGTGTTCCTGTTAAAGCGATTAAATGGATGTTCCAGAAGCATGCGCCGCTGGCAATTCGTCTGGACGGAACCCAGTTCCAGCTTAAATGGATGTGGCAAATGCTGCGTAACTGCGACATGAACCACTATCAGACCAACAAAAGCCGTATGGTCCGTCTGGCGGAATACAGCCGCGATTGCATGAAGGCGTTGCGTGAAGAAACCGGTATTCAGTACGAAGGCCGTCAGGGCGGGACGTTGCAGCTATTCCGTACAGCGCAACAGTTTGAGAGCGCTGCGAAAGATATCGCGGTGCTCGAAGACGCCGGTGTTCCGTATCAGTTGCTGGAGTCTAGCCAACTGGCGACGGCAGAACCGGCTCTGGCGCAGGTCGCGCACAAGCTGACCGGCGGCCTGCGTTTGCCTAATGATGAAACCGGCGACTGCCAGTTGTTCACCCGTACGCTGGCGGACATGGCGCGGCAAGCTGGCGTGAAATTCGAATTCAACCGGACCGTCGATAAGCTGCATGTTGAAAACGGCGAGATTACCGGCGTGCAGTGTGGTGACGAGCTGGTGAAAGCGGAGGCTTATGTGGTGGCATTCGGTTCTTATTCCACCGCGCTGCTGGCAGATCTCGTTTCCATTCCGGTGTATCCGCTGAAAGGCTATTCGCTAACGATTCCGATCACTGACCCGGCTTCTGCACCGGTTTCTACCGTGCTGGATGAGACCTATAAAATTGCGATTACGCGTTTTGATAAGCGCATCCGTGTCGGCGGGATGGCGGAAATTGTCGGATTCAACCTGAAGCTGGCGCAGGCGCGTCGCGAAACGCTGGAGATGGTGGTTAAAGATCTCTATCCGAACGGCGGCAACGTGGAGGCGGCGACTTTCTGGACAGGCTTGCGCCCGATGACGCCAGACGGCACGCCGATTGTGGGCCGTACGCGCATCAAAAATCTGTATCTGAATACCGGCCACGGCACGCTCGGCTGGACAATGGCCTGCGGTTCCGGTCAGCTGTTATCGGATATTATGTCCGGCGTGACACCGGCTATTCCGTCTGATGATTTATCTGCTGAACGTTACAGCCCCGGTTTTATCGCGCGTCCGGCTGGCCCGCATAAAATGCATCCGGTGGCTTAAACCCCGATTTTCCTCCCCCCGCGCGGTGACTGACGCCGCACGGGCGTTACTTTGCACTTTGCCGGAGCTGGTATGCCTCGCCCGATTTCAGCCACTTTATCTCTGTCTGCGTTATCCCAAAATCTCAATGTTATCCGCGGTTTCGCCCCCAACAGCAAAGTCTGGTCGGTGGTGAAAGCCAACGGATACGGCCACGGAATCTCCCGTATCTGGAAAAGCCTGTCAGCCACGGAGGGTTTTGCATTACTCGATTTCAACGAAGCGATATTACTGCGTGAATCCGGCTGGCAGGGGTCTATCCTGCTGCTGGAAGGCTTCTTTTCTCCCGCTGATTTAATCATGATTGATCACTATCGCCTGACGACGTCAGTACACAGTGACTGGCAAATTCAGGCGCTGGCGCAGGCAAATCTCAGCCAGCCGGTGAATGTATATCTGAAAGTGAACAGCGGTATGAACCGTCTGGGATTTGCACCGGCGCGCGTCAGCGATGTCTGGCATGAGTTACGTGAACTGAAGCAAGTCGGGGAAATCACGCTGATGAGTCACTTCGCCACGGCGGACAGCGTCGAAGGAGTAGATACGCAGATGGCGGCCGTAAATCTGGCCGGGCAAAATATTTCCGGCCCGCGCTGTCTTGCCAATTCGGCGGCGACGCTGTGGCATCCGTCAACGCATTATGACTGGATCCGTCCGGGGATTATTCTTTATGGCGCCTCGCCGAGCGGGCAGTGGCAGGACATCGCCCAAACCGGGTTGCAACCGGTGATGACACTGAAAAGTGAGTTGATTGCCGTACAGTTGCTAAATGCCGGTGACCGTGTCGGGTATGGCGGGCGTTATCGTGCCGGACAATCGCAGCGCGTGGGCGTGGTGGCCTGTGGTTATGCTGATGGCTATCCGCGGCATGCGCCTTCAGGCACGCCGGTTTGGGTGGATGGCGTGAGAACAAAAACGGTAGGAACGGTTTCGATGGATATGCTGGCGGTGGATTTAACGCCGTGTCCGCAGGCACAAATCGGTGCGCCGGTCGAACTGTGGGGCAGTAATCTGCCGGTAGATGATGTGGCTACGGCTGCCGGTACGCTGGGCTACGAGCTGCTGAGTGCGCTCGCGCCACGCGTACCGGTAAACGCCATCGGGTAAGGTTTTTTTAGTTTTCCAGACGGGTCAGCTGGCCCGTCGATTTCTTACTGGCACGACGCGCCAGCATCGCCAGACAGCCTCCCGCCAGCATTACCAGCGCAAGGCTTAGCTTAGGTTGTAACGGCAACGCCATCGCAATAAAGCCCAGCAGTGCACCTCCCGCCATCTGTACCGAACCGACCAGCGCAGACGCCACACCGGCTTCACTTGAGAACGGCTCCAGCGCGTAGCTGGTGGCTGGCCCCATCAGGAACGCCAGGCCTGCGCAGGCACTGGCGACCGGCAGCATATACAGCCAGGTCGCTGTTTGTTCAGCGGCAGGAACCAGTGTGATCCCGGCGATCAGCCCCAGACAACCGGTAAACATCAGAATACCGCCGGTTTTCAGGCACGCCGGGCGACCCACTTTACGGATAATACGGTTGGCAATAAAACTTACCGCCATAATCCAGAAGCCATTTGCGCCGAATACAATAGAAAACTCCAGCGGATTGAGGCCTGCGACGTTCATCAGCACGGTCGGCGCCAGCGAGACATAGGTCAGCGCCATGCCCATCGCACCGGCGTTAACTGCGGCAAAAGTGATGAAGCGTGAATCCGACAGGATCCGTGTGTACTGGCGGAACGGCAGGCCGGAGTTGGTTTGGGTATCTGCCGGGCGGGTTTCCGGGAGTTTGAAAATGACCAGCAGCATGACCGCCACGGTGTAACCGGCCAGCGCCCAGAAGGGCGCACGCCAGCCATAATATTGCGCAATCAGGCCGCCAATAAGCGGCGCAAGCGCGGGGATAATATTGAGCGTTCCGTTGAGGAAACCGTAGGCGCGGGCGGCGTCGTTGCCGCTCATGCGGTCACGCACACCGCTGAAAATCACCACCGACGTACAGCACACGGCCAGCCCCTGAACCACGCGGGATATCAGGAACATCCACGGCGCAACCGACGTTGCCGCGATAATTGCGCCCGCCAGATAAACCACGATGCCAATAATCGCGATCGGGCGACGTCCAAATTTATCCACCAGCGGACCAGCGACCAGTTGCCCTAATCCCATCACCAGAATGAATAGCGAAATCGAAGACTGAATTACCGCTTCGGAACTTTGTAAACCGAGGGCAATCGCCGGGATGGCGGGCAGGTACAAATCGATACCCAGAGGGCCGAGCAACACCAGGCTCAGCAGCAGAAAAAGGAATTTTTGCATTGGAAACATCACTGTCATTCAGTCCGGAAGGGGGGTAAGGGTAATGATTTCGTTAATGAATGGAAAGTAACTTGTGATATCAAAGGCGAAAGGGAGAAGCCGGGAGAAAAAACGGACACGCAATACGTGTCCGTCAGAGATGAACATCAGGATTTACTTTTTCTTCCAGAAATCATCGAACACTGTGACCGGCGGCTGACGTTTATGTTCAGTGCGCAGATACCAGCCTTCGATAATCGCTGCGACGCTATCGTCCACTTTTTTGCCCTCAAGATAATCGTCGATCAGCTCGTAGGTCACGCCCAGCGCGACTTCATCCGGCAGAGAAGGGCGGTTTTCTTCCAGATCCGCGGTCGGCGCTTTGGTGTACAGATGCTCCGGGCAGCCCAGCGTTTTGAGCAGTGCTTTACCCTGACGTTTGTTCAGGCGGAAAATCGGGTTGATATCCGTGCCGCCGTCGCCGTATTTTGTGAAGAAACCGGTAACGGCTTCGGCTGCATGATCCGTCCCGACGACAACGCCTTTTTTCATCCCGGCGATGCTGTACTGGGCTTTCATACGTTCACGGGCTTTCTCATTACCCTTAATGAAGTCACTCAGCTCAATGCCAATTTCACGTAATGTCGCCTCGCTGGCCAGCACGGCATTTTTAATATTTACGGTCAGAACCTGATCGGGCTGAATAAAAGTGATGGCGTCCTGACAATCGGACTCGTCAGCCTGCACGCCGTACGGCAAACGCACGGCGATGAACTGATAGTCATCTTCTTTCGTTTCCGTGCGTAATTCGCTAATTGCTGTTTGGCAAAGTTTGCCGGTAAGAGTAGAATCCTGCCCGCCGCTGATACCCAGAACCAGTGTCCTGATGAACGGATGGGCCAGCAGATAACTTTTGAGAAAATCGACGCTGACACGGATTTCCTGTGTGGTATCGATATGCGGTTTAACGTGCAGAGCCTGAATAATCTCTTTTTGTAAAGCCATGACCACTCCTCCTGAAGGCTGCCTTCGAGGAACCCGAGGCAAAAATAAGATGTTATTGGGATAAAACTACCCCGCATCGCTCAAAAGGACAAGATTCAGCGAAGAGTTCGGCGGAAATCTGTACGTCGCCGGTTCGCAAGCTCTCTGACGGGAGCGGCAGGGCAAGAAGTCAGTTTGGCGTACCAGGAATGATTACAGAACTGCATTGAAATAAAAATTCAATGCAAGAGAACGTAATGATTTTGTATGTTTCTATTGCCGGAAATATATGTCATTCGGAACTATCTAAAAAAGCCGCTTTATTAAGATATCCCGTGCTGAGTGCGTTATATTTGTTGCGGTAAGAATATTTGTATGTATGTGCCATCGAAACGGAGTTGTCAGGCTTGATTAACGGATCCTAATTAATGGCATAAATCGTGTGGTTTACTCTCGTTATTTGCCTTAAGTCTTATTGGGGAAACAAAATGTTTTTTCGGGTTGTACGTCGTTTACCAGCTTGTGCCGTAATTTGCGGTGCAGCGCTGTTTAGTATTTCAAGCCTTGCAGACACCACAATTTTCACTGCGCTCGATGACCCTGCTCAGGCGAAGAAGCCTTTCGTAGGCAATGTGCAGGCGGGTTACAGTGCACAAACCGGTAACACCAGCAACTCCACGCTGAATGCTGATACCACCATGACCTGGTTTGATACCAACACGGCTTACAGCCTGTGGGGTTCTGCGCGTAACACTTCTTCTTCCGGTGTCCGTTCATCCGAGAAGTATCAGGCAGGCGGTCGTACCCGTTATAATCTGGATAACGCGAACTACGTCTTTGGTCAGGCGAGCTGGCTGAGCGACCGCTATAACGGCTATCGCGCGCGCGATGTCGCCACCCTCGGTTACGGTCGTCAGATCTGGAGCGGCCCGGTTCATACCTTGAATCTGGAAGCCGGTCCTGGTGTTCGTCACGATGAATTCGAGCAGGGCGGCCACCAGACCCGTGCTCTGGCCTACGGTTCAGGGACTTACGGTTATCAGATCAGCGATACCGCACGTTTCACTCAGGGCTTCTCAGTATTGGCCAACGATGAAACCACGCTGAACTCAGAAACGGCGCTGACTGTTGCTATCAATAGCCACTTCTCGCTGAAAGTTGCGTATGACGTGACTTACAACACCAAACCACCAGCGAGTGCGCCGGATAAAACCGACACCGTCACTTCTGTGAATCTGGTTTACGGCATGTAATTTCCTTCGCGGAATTGTCGAAAAAGCCAGGGGAGAGATCCTCTGGCTTTTTTTATGCGCAGTTATGCGGCGTGGTTTGTCTCAAAATATCCCGGCCGGTTCTGTTCTGGCTCTAAATATAGTTACTCACCTGAGTCTCGATCCTTGCCGCTGTTGTTTTGAATTCTTTTGCTAATAAGGCAATAAATGCATCGCGGTCAATATGCTCTAACTTTCCCTCATGGTAACTCTCTGAATACGAGACATAAAGTCCGTCTTCGAACCCGATCTCAACGGGCTTATCTTCAATGTGAATTTTTTCCATAATGCATTCCCCAACCCTTTGTTTAAACAACCGAAAAAGAAGGCAACATCACAGGTGATTGGGTCTTAAATTTATGGAAGATAGTGTGCCGCTGTGCGGGGACGCAAACTGTGATCCGGGGCGAATAATGTTATAAGTTGCAAATTATTGTTGGGATAATATCGACAAAAAAGCCGGCAATATCCGCCGGCTTTTAAATTAACGTCGAACATTAACTGTTCTCAGTTTGCTTATGGAGCAGCTTGCGAAGCTGCAACCAACTGATTTTATGAAGTAAAAAATCCACCCCAAAATCCCTCCAAAACTCTTCTCCAAAATGAATTTTAAAAAATTCCCTCCGGCGGGGGGAATCTTGCCCAGTTTTCAACGAGCGTGATATGCGGTCATATAGCCAAAGTGATCCAATTAGCACCCCGGTCATCGTGGTATTTTTCAGTCATCGATGCTGATTTGTGACCAAGTAACGTTTGTGTGTCGATTCCGTGCGCGCTGTATAGCCGCTCAGCAATAGACCTTTGTTCATGGAATGACGGAGGCGTTGTTCCTCGGGGGAATTTCAGTCCGGACATATTTCGAGCTTCCATAAAAACGCGGCTCAATCCGTTACCGCCAACAGGATCACCAGGTGCAGCAGAACCATGCGACCGTGTGTGATGAATAATGTATTTGCTGACGACCCGGTCCCTACATCGTTTGATAACATCCCCAAGAGTCATGTTTAGTTCGGGTAAATATAGGCTGATCGGCAGCGCGAGTCTGGTACCTGTTTTTGATTGAGTGATGTGCAGGTGACCGTCCCAGACGTCAGAAAATTTCATGTTCGAAATGTCTGTCTTACGCTGGCCACTGACCAGGGCGAGCAGCATTGAGTTTTGAACATATGGCTGTAGTTTTTCTGCTGCTTCAAATGCAGCCTTCCATTCATCAAAGCTGAGTCGTGCACGAACAACTTTAGCTCGAGGTATTCTGGTCGCCATTGCTGGGTTGAAACCTGGCTCCACTTCCCCGGCATGCTGCGCCTCTTTAAACATATCACCCCATACAGCCCTAAGTATTTGGGCCATTCGAGGTTTACCTGAAGCCTTATATTCATCCATGATCGCGGCCAGTGATTTTGTATCCAAATTATTTAGGTGAACATTGGGTAATCTTCGTGCAAGGACTAAAACACATGATTTTCTATTTTTCAGTGTTGTTGGTTTAATTTCCCCGTGTAAAACCCTTTCCTCTTGAATTGATAAATATTTATCAGCCCATTCTGACACTCTCATGCCTGCATTTTTAGACGTGGTGTTTTTAAATGTCATATCAATCAGATAGTTGATCTGTTTCGACTGCTGTTCCGCAATCATATTATTTGCAGCGATTGCCGCTTCTCGCGCAGTATCCCCATCAGTGCCGAAGCCAATAAATTTACCGGTAATTGGATGCCGGTATTGCCAGTAAACCTTGCTCGTCCTACGGTCTAACTTGCAGTACAGGTTTGGGATGTTGACTTTATGTGTGCGGGGTCTGGCTGCCATTAATCGTTTTCTCCAATAAAGCTCTGACAGAAGCGGGAAGGTGACTCGGGATCTCCGCTTTTGCAATGACACCAACATACTTCGCGTCTTCATCGACTATCCATTTACTGCCTTGTTTGATCGGGGCAGGGATGATCTGTCCGGTTTTCGCATACCGGTGAAGTGTTGCTGGTGCTGGTGGATATTTAAACCCTTTCGGACTGGATGCCCATTCCATCAAAGGTACGAGTTGGCCCATACGGTTTTTCTCCACACGTTTAGTTATAGCCGGCTGCACACCGGCTTACTGGCTGATCCGAAATCGCCCGTAATATTTCCCAACTCGCCACCATGGTATTTTTTCACCTGGTGGCATTGCTGGTGCAAACTCAACTGGAACAAACCACAGATTCAGCATTCTTTTCACAGGAAATTGTCTGACTAAGTGAGAGTATTCAGACATTGTCGGTGCCTAGCTTTGGTACGGCGGATAATCTAACGCGGATATCGTCAATAATGACCTGCGCTGCGTCTTCATCACTCGCCTGGTAAATGCCTGCTGCGGTGTGGCAAACCTCATCAACTAGCGATTCCGGCAATACCGGTGGCTGCGGGACGGTGAACAACGGTGTTAACTCGACGTTAGTTTTACCTACTACGTCAATACACCGAGCATCAGTCTCGACATAAGAAAAATCAGAAACCATATTCGGCCTAACAATCCAAGGCACCGGGTTGCATTTCTGCTCTCGGATTAAGATCAACTCATCTATTGCACAAGCTGCGACCGGTTGCCTGCATTCACGTAAAAATTTACTTTCCCGTTTAAGTTCTTCGGTGCTCAGTGTCATGATTTACCTCCGTCCCAGTTCAGAACATCAGCTCTTCCCAGCGGCGCATAAACAAAGCTCTGGCCTGAACTGGGTTGAGAGGTGTGATAAGAATGTCGGTCGGTTTGATGCCTTCCAGAATCGGCCAAAAGTTATCGGCATCGACTTCCAGATCCCGACGCTCGGTAGCCAGCATGATCAGGTCAGCCGTTTTGACTAAGGCGCTCATCTCTCGAGGCAGCTCGTACTTCTCGCGGATCAGGCCATCAATCTGGCGCTCGATGCGGGCATAGTCCGGCAGTATGCGTTTCAGTGGGGCGGGTAAGGCGCAGTGCGACGCAACAGAATTACCCTGGCACATTGTGAGCTGGCCGGAGGGGGACTTTGGGAACCATCCAGCCGCGGGGCGAATTGCCGTTACTCGAGCGACCTTTCGTTCTCGGGCACACCGATTGCTGGGGGCTGGTGATGAGCTATTACCGGCAGATGCACGGAATTGAGCTGACTGATTACCGGGTTGACTATCCGTGGTGGGAAGACGAGCACCCAGATAATTTTTATCAGGACTGCTGGTATGAATGCGGGTTCCGTGAATTCAGCGGACCAGCTATGCCAGGCGACATGGTGATCATGCAGGTTCAGTCCAAAAAGTGGAATCACGCAGGGATCCTGCTCGAAGGCAATATGCTAATGCACCATATGTACGGCATGCTCAGTAAACGTGTTCCATACGGCGGATATTGGAGAGACAGGACTGTGAAAATAGTTCGATATCAATCTATTTCTTGAAGCATGCTTAAAATGGATATAATTGAGATTGAATGTACTTAATAAATTTTTATCTCTTTTTGTAAGAGCTTAAAAATAGATTTTTACCTTGTCTTACAGAAGTTTCTACCATATTTTTTATGACATATTGTATGTTCCAGGTACTGCACAACATAATTGACTACATCAAAAATATTTCGTTGGTTATAAATATGACTCACTATTTCAACGAGAAAATTTATTATGACTGATACTATTACCAGCACTGGCACTCCACCAACACCAAGTACATTTTTAGGTGGTGGTTATTCGGCTCTATCTTCGGGGTTCGCGGCTCAAGGTCCTAATGAAGGGCAATTATTCTTACAAGTAACACTTCCCTATTATCAATCACCTAAAGTGGCTCAGGGTTGCGCAGTATGGATATCTAAGTATATGGATACTCATGATTTGAAGGATCCCAAAACAATGCAAGTCGTTGCATCAAACGTTGCGACGTTTTGTTATGCAGATACTCGTTTAGTGAAACAGCCAAAAATGAGTAATTATGATGCTATTCATACAGGCCCTGGTGCTGGTAATTTCAACTACAATACTCAGAGCGTAAATGAATTGAGCGGCACTGCGATGTCTTCTATTGCGGCATGGGCGCATTATATGTGGGGTGATGGTAAGGAACGTTTTGTAAAACTTGAAAACATCGGTCTCCGCATTCAACCTAATCAGATCGCGCCTGTGATGAACATCGTAAATAGCGGACGTGTAGGTACTTTCCAGATTGCAGAAAACTTCAGTCGCAATACCATGTTAGATGGCATTATACCTGCCTCCTATCTGGGAAATGTTACTTTGAAAACGGAAGGTAAACTGACGATTCAATCAAGTGGTGCATGGACCTATAACGGTGTTGTCCGCGGGTATAATGATATCTATGATGCAAACCCTAGTACCTTCCGGGGGCCAATCGGTGAGTTTTCAACAAAAGTGCTTGATTACACGAAAGGAAAGCCTTACCAGATTTCTATGCCCGGTCAAATTGCGGTTAAAGGTACTGGTTTCCGTTAAAAAATAGAGCCACCGTAAGGT
>NZ_JBKEZJ010000018.1:0-71924 GCF_046449555.1 Rahnella selenatireducens | reverse complement strand
CCCTTTCGGGGCTTTTTTAGTTTCTGAACACCATGCCCGAAGGCACAGAATCAGAACGGGATATCGTCGTCGAAATCCATTGGAGGTTCGTTGCTCTGTGCTGGCGCGTTGTTTTGCGCAGCCGGACGAGCCTGCTGGCCGCCGCTGAACTGGTTGCCGCCTTGTGGCTGCTGAGGCTGACCCCAACCGCCCTGCTGTCCGCCGCCTGCTGATGCCTGACCGCCACCTGCTGGTGCGCCGCCGCCGGCACGGCCGCCGAGCATCTGCATGGTGCCGCCCACGTTAACGACGACTTCGGTGGTGTATTTTTCTACGCCAGCCTGATCGGTCCATTTACGGGTTTGCAGTGCACCTTCGATATAAACCTGTGAACCCTTTTTCAGGTATTCACCGGCAACTTCGGCTAATTTGCCGAACAGCACAACGCGGTGCCATTCTGTTTTCTCTTTCTGCTCGCCGGTGGCTTTGTCACGCCAGCTTTCGGAGGTTGCCAGCGTCATGTTGGCAACGGCGCCGCCGTTTGGCATGTAGCGGATTTCGGGATCTTGTCCGAGATTACCGACGAGAATAACTTTGTTTACGCCTCTGCTGGCCATGTGGATTCTCCTGATGATGTATGTCGTGGTTGAAACCACAGTGTTGGGTGTGAGGGGACTCACTTCGCGACATTATAACCACAAAACGCTACCTTCGTACCACGGATGTAAAACGTTGTGGCATTCTTTCCAGAATGTTCAGTAAACACTCCACTGTTACATCGAGTACTGGATATACATTCAGGTTTTGGGGTGGCATGGGCTGTGATTTGTGTCATAATTGCGCGTTACGTTCTTCTCTGTGCCTGATTCGCTGACCGGCGCGATGCCACACTTTCCGACGGTCACCGGCACGGTGAGCTATCAAGTTAATCCGGGAATGATGAATGGATAAGATCGAAGTTCGGGGCGCACGCACCCATAATCTCAAGAATATCAACCTGATTATCCCGCGCGACAAACTGATTGTTGTCACCGGCTTATCCGGTTCAGGCAAGTCCTCTCTGGCGTTCGATACGCTGTACGCCGAAGGCCAGCGTCGCTACGTCGAGTCGCTGTCTGCCTATGCACGCCAATTTTTATCCTTAATGGAAAAACCGGACGTCGACCATATTGAAGGTCTGTCTCCGGCAATTTCGATTGAGCAAAAATCAACATCGCATAACCCGCGTTCCACCGTCGGGACGATTACCGAAATCCACGACTACCTTCGTCTGCTGTTTGCCCGCGTCGGCGAGCCGCGCTGCCCGGACCATAATATTCCGCTGTCCGCGCAGACCGTCAGCCAGATGGTGGATAACGTACTCGCGCAGCCGGAAGGCCAGCGCCTGATGCTGCTCGCGACGATCGTGAAAGACCGTAAAGGCGAGCACACCAAAACGCTGGAAAATCTGGCATCACAAGGCTATATCCGTGCGCGTATCGACGGCGAAGTTTGTGATTTGTCGGATCCGCCTAAGCTGGAATTGCAGAAAAAACACACCATTGAAGTGGTCGTTGACCGCTTTAAAGTGCGTGATGATCTGGCGCAGCGCCTCGCGGAATCCTTCGAAACCGCGCTGGAATTGTCCGGCGGTACCGCAGTGGTCGCCGATATGGATGACCCGAAAGCCGATGAAATGCTGTTCTCCGCCAACTTCGCCTGTCCGGTGTGTGGCTACAGCATGCGCGAACTCGAACCGCGGATGTTCTCGTTCAACAACCCGGCCGGTGCCTGCCCGACCTGCGACGGGTTGGGCGTGCAGCAGTTCTTCGATCCGGAACGCGTGGTGCAAAACCCTGAGCTTTCCCTGGCCGGTGGCGCAATCCGCGGCTGGGATCGCCGCAATTTCTATTACTTCCAGATGCTGCGCTCACTGGGCGAACACTACGATTTCGATGTGGAAGCGCCGTTTAACCAACTGAGCAGCGACGTGCGCCATGCAATCCTGCACGGTTCCGGCAAAACCACCATTGAATTCAAATACATCAACGATCGCGGTGACACATCAATCCGTCGCCATCCGTTCGAAGGTGTGCTGCACAACATGGAACGCCGTTATAAAGAAACGGAATCCAGCGCCGTGCGCGAAGAGCTGTCGAAATACATCAGCAACCGCCCTTGTACGTCCTGCAAAGGCACGCGTCTGCGCGAAGAAGCGCGTAACGTGTTTGTCGAAGAAACCACGCTGCCGGAAATCTCCGATTTCAGCATCGGCCATGCGATGGATTTCTTCCGCAACATGAAGCTCAGCGGCCAGCGCGCAAAAATTGCTGAGAAAGTGCTGAAAGAAATCGGCGATCGCCTGAAATTCCTGGTGAACGTCGGCCTGAATTATCTCTCGCTTTCACGTTCTGCCGAAACGCTGTCCGGCGGTGAAGCTCAGCGTATCCGTCTGGCAAGCCAGATTGGTGCCGGTCTGGTGGGCGTGATGTACGTGCTGGACGAACCGTCCATCGGCCTGCATCAGCGCGACAACGAACGTCTGCTGGAAACCCTGATCCACCTGCGTGATCTCGGCAATACGGTCATCGTGGTAGAACACGACGAAGACGCAATCCGCGCCGCCGACCATATTATCGATATCGGTCCCGGTGCTGGCGTCCACGGCGGTGAAGTGGTTGCAGAAGGCACCGCAGAAGACATCATGGCCAACGAAGAATCGCTGACCGGCCAGTTCCTCAGCGGTAAACGTGAGATTTCTGTACCTGCGCAGCGGGTGCCTGCGGACGCAACGAAAGTGCTGAAACTGTCCGGCGCGAAAGGCAACAACCTGAAAGATGTCACGCTGACGCTGCCGGTGGGCCTGTTCACCTGTATCACCGGCGTGTCCGGCTCCGGTAAATCGACGCTGATTAACGACACATTGTTCCCGCTGGCACAGCGCGAACTGAATGGCGCAACGATTGCCGAAGCCGCGCCGTACCGTGAAATTGAAGGTCTGGGGCATTTCGATAAAGTGATCGACATCGATCAGAGCCCGATTGGCCGTACGCCGCGCTCTAACCCGGCGACATACACCGGCATTTTCACGCCGGTTCGCGAACTGTTTGCCGGTGTGCCGGAATCCCGTTCACGCGGCTATACGCCGGGGCGTTTCAGTTTCAACGTCAAAGGCGGGCGCTGCGAAGCCTGCCAGGGCGATGGCGTGATCAAAGTCGAAATGCACTTCCTGCCGGATATTTATGTGCCGTGCGATCAGTGCAAAGGCAAACGCTATAACCGCGAAACGCTGGAAATTAAATACAAAGGCAAGAGCATTCACGAAGTGCTGGAAATGACGATTGAAGAAGCCCGTGATTTCTTCGACGCCGTCCCTGCCCTTGCGCGTAAATTGCAGACATTAATCGACGTCGGTCTGACGTATATCAGCCTCGGCCAGTCAGCGACCACGCTGTCCGGCGGTGAAGCGCAGCGTGTGAAACTGGCGCGTGAGCTTTCCAAACGCGGCACCGGCCAGACGCTGTATATTCTCGACGAACCGACCACCGGTCTGCACTTTGCCGACATCCAGCAATTGCTGGAAGTGCTGCATCAGTTGCGCGATCAGGGCAACACCATCGTGGTGATTGAACACAATCTGGACGTGATTAAAACCGCGGACTGGATTGTCGATCTGGGGCCAGAAGGCGGTGCAGGCGGCGGTCAGATTCTGGTTGCCGGGACACCGGAAACCGTCGCGGAATGCAAAGAATCGCACACCGCACGCTTCCTGAAACCACTGCTCGAACGCCACAGCCAGCAGGCGAAGAAAACGGCTTAATGTTTTTGGCTTCCTCCCCTGCGAAGGGGAGGAGCTAAAACCAATCCGCATTTCCGCTAAACCTTACTTAAATATCTTCTGCACAAACTCCGCATACGCCGGGCGCCAGACGTCCATTTCATGACCGAGATTCGGATATTCGTGGTAATCGAACTTAATTTTGCGTTGCTCAAGCTCTGATTTCAGTCCCGCAATATCTTTGCCCGTCACCACGTCTTTTTCCCCGACAACGACCGTGAAGTTTTTCAGCTGCGCGTTGATTTTATCAGGTTCGGCGAAACGCTTTTCGACCTCTGCGTTTGGTACGGTCGTCGTGCTGACACCGCTGAATGTTGCCAGCCAACCGAACTGGTTAAGATGCGTCATGCCGCTGACCAGCGTCTGATAACCGCCCTGCGAAAGTCCGGCTAACGCCCGCCCTGCCGCGTCATCACGCACGCGGAAGGTTTTTGAAATCAGCGGGATAATGTCTTCTGTCAGCTCTTTATCTGCCGCCGCCGCGTTGCGCGGATAGAATTCTTTGCGGCGATCTTTAGTGACGTAATCCTCCGGCACCACGCCTTTGGCGTCGGTTTCCGTATCAGGGATCACCACCAGCATCGGTACAATTTTTTTCTCTGCCAGCAGGTTATCCATGATTTGCGGAATGCGCCCCTGATCCAGCGCCGAGCGACCGGTATCGCCAAAGCCGTGATAAAAATACAGCACAGGCAGCGGTTGTGAAGCATCGGTATAACCGGGCGGCGTCCAGACCGCGACCTGACGCTCAGAATTGAGCGCCGCAGAATGATAGGTCAATGTGCGCACTTCGCCATGCGCCACGTTTTTCACATCCAGAATACTGCCCGGCACCAGTATCAGGCTGGTATTCACCTGACGCTGTGGTTTCGGTATGGCGCTGCCCGGATCGGCAATCCGCAGGCCATCCACGTTATAGAAGTATTCGTAGAGATTGGGTTTCTGCTTATCCGACGTCCAGCTCCAGACGCCTTTATCGTCTTTAGTCATCTGATGCGGAATGTAAGTCACCGGCGTTGCACCGGTCACCACGTCCACATGCTCCGCCGCAGGCGCATAAAGCCGGTAGGTAATAGTCAGATCCGGATTCACCGCCGTGATGTAGTTCCTCGCCGGAACAGACGCGTCAACATCCTGCGGAAGGCTTTGCGCGGCAACGGTCAGGGGCAAAGGCGCACTGAGCGCCAGTATCAATAGTGTGGCAAGATTCAGCCTGTTGCGGGTCATCATCCTTTCCTTCTGGGTTGGCGTGAGCAGACGGACAACCTGTCCTGAAGTAACTCACTGTTTTTGCACAACTCTCAGAGTAGGTTATTTTTACAACAAAGGATCGTGACCCGCGTCACCCTTTAAAGGATGCAGTTGCGGCAGCACGCTCAGGCGCTGGAAAGCGAAATCCCAGAATGTCCGGACTTTGCGCGGCATCTGTTGTACCTGTTGCGCGACAAGCTGAACCGGCAGTGGAAGCGGTTCGAAATCCGCCAGCAGCCGGACCATGCTGCCGGTCTGCAAATCTTCGCTCACCTGATACGACAGCAACCGCGCAATCCCGCGTCCGCTGCGCACCGCCAGCAACTGGGATTCGACATCATTGAGCAGCAGACGCGGCGAAAGCCGGACGCGCAGATCGTCTTCGTGCGGTCCGAACCGCCATTCACGGATTTGCGTGCGCAGCGTGCCCATGATGGTCTGATGCGTCGCGAGATCTGACGGATGCTGCGGCAGGCCGGACTGCGCCAGATATGCCGGGCTGGCGACCAGCACGCGGGTTACTTCCGCCACTTTACGCGCCACTTTGCCCGAATCTTCCTGATGCCCGATGCGCACCGCCAGATCCAGGCCTTCGTCGATGAGATCCAAATTACGGTCACTGAGCATCATCTCAATCTGCATGTCCGGGTTCTGTTCAAGAAATTCCATCACCAGCGGCGCAACGTGTTTACGCCCGAACTGCACCGGCGCGGTCATCCGTAAGAGGCCGCTCAGTTGAGTTTCTGCGGTGTCTTCGACGGCGTCCTGATACTGGCTGAGCAACAGCCGCGCTTTATCGGCCAGACGTGCGCCCGCTTCCGTCGGTGCCAGGCTGCGGGTGGTGCGCTCGACCAGTCGCGCACCGAAGCGATGTTCCAGCGAGATAATCGCGCGCGTGATTGCTGGCGGCGAACGGTGAAGTTTACGGGCGGCTTCTGCCAGGCTGCCATACTGAAGTACGGCGACAAAAATCGCCATTTCGTCCAAACGGTCCATTGATTCTTCCACAAAGTGAAACACTCAATTTCAATCTTCGTGGATCACAATCATTTCGCGCAAGAGTAATGTTTATACGACACAGACAAAGGGGACATTCCATGCCCGCCATCCAGCTTTTCGGCACGCCGCTTTCCGGCCACTGCCACCGCGTCACTTTATTGCTTAAGATGCTCAATCTGCCTTTTGAGTTTAAAGAAGCCGGTGCCGCTGAACGCAAAACCGAAGAATTTGCTCATCTGAATCCGTTGCAACAGGTGCCTGTTTTAGTCGATGGCGAACACATCATCACCGACAGCAACGCCATTCTGGTGTATCTGGTGAAACGCTACGCACCGGACAGTCACTGGCTGCCGGAAGATCCGCTGAAAGCGGCGGAAGTGCAGAAATGGTTATCCCGCGCCGCCGGTGAAGTGCGTTTTGGCCCGGCTTCAACGCGGATGGTGAAGCAATTTTCCGCGCCGGAACCTTATGACTACGCGCTGGCGCTGACGGCGAAATTCCTGCCGCTGCTGGAAAAACACCTGGAAACGGATGAGTTTCTGGCGACCGATCGTGCCACGATTGCCGATCTGGCTTGCTACAGCTATATCGCCGCGCTGCCGGAAGGGGGTGTTTCGCTGGAAGACTATCCGGCGATCCAGCACTGGCTGAAACGGATTGAAAATCTGCCAGGTTTCACGCCGCTTCCTGCCCTGCCGTTGCCTGAAAGAGCGCTGTAAGCAGCCATGAACAGCGTATTCCATGCCGATGAAATCCTGGCGCAGGATCTGGCGGGGTTTGATGTTTCCGCGCACGGAATACGCGAGGCGATGCCGGAACAGCACCGGTTGTTTTTTGCCGCGCTGCCTTATCTGTTTGTCGCCACGCTGGATGAAAATGACTGGCCGGTGGCGACGATCCTGACCGGTCCCGCCGGTTTTATTCGCACGCCGGATGACAAACATCTGCGGGTGAATGCGCCACGGCGTCACGACGATCCGGCGCAGGCCGCGCTGGAACCGGGGAAACAGATCGGCGCGCTGGGGATCGATTTCTCCAACCGCAGACGAAACCGGGCAAACGGCAGGATCGGCCGCATGGACAAAAACCGGATCGAGATCCTTATCGATCAGAGTTTTGGTAACTGTCCGAAGTACATTCAGATCCGCAAACTGACGGACGTGCCATTACACAAACCACTGCCCGCGCGCGAAGACATGACAGAGCCGGACGAAGACGCCCGCGCGCTGATTGCGCGTGCCGATACTTTTTTCATCGCCAGCCACGCGCATGGCGGAACCGATGTGTCGCATCGCGGTGGTCAGCCGGGGTTTGCGCACTTGGTGGGAAACCGGCTGTGGGTGCCGGACTACCGGGGCAATCAATATATGAATACGCTGGGAAATCTGCTGGCCGAGCCCCGCGCCGCGCTGTTGTTTATCGATTTCGCCAGCGGCGACATTCTGCATTTGCAGGGATATACCCAAATTCACTGGCAACCAGAGGAAATCCCGGGGCCGTCAGGCGCAGAACGCTACTGGAGCCTGGATATCAGCCGCGTATGGCGCTTTCGTGCAGCGCTACCGTGGCGCGGGGAAGCGCCCGATTTTTCTCCTGCAACGCTGGGAACAGGCCAGTGGCGGGGCGATCAGACGCCGAATTCCTGACGGGTGTTCTCAGGCAAAGCGGAAACGACCATTTTGTAGGAACTGTCGATCAGAGAATAAAGCTGAGAGTTCGGCAAACTGCCGTCAAGCACAACGGTATTCCAGTGCGCTTTGTTGAGGTTCTCACCGGGAAGAATACAGGTATGTTCCGCCCGCAGCTTTCCGGCCATTTCGAGACTGGTTTTCAGGGAAACGGCTTCAAATCCCTGACAATCGCAGAACATCGCAAACATCACGCCGCCCACTTTTATCTGATTCGCACCGTATTGGTTCTGCGTACTTTGCTCTGCTCCGGGTTTTCCCATGCAGTAGTCGAGCAATTCCAGACTGGTCATTTTGGCCTTTCTCCGTCTCTGAGGTGAACGATCCCATCACCGAAATCGTCTATTTAGTGTGCAGCAACATGGCGAAAAAGAAAGGTATGAGATCGCAAATACGAAAAAGGGCTGGCATGACTGTCAGCCCGACCGTTAGGAATGCATTCTGCGTGGCTCAGCCTTCAGACAAGCGCCAGAAATCTCAAAACGTGTACCTTAACCCGAGGCGGATCCGGTACTGCTCGCTGTTATAGGCATTCCAGCGATCTAACCATTGTAATTCGAGATACGGCATCCAGTTCGGGTCAATCTTATAACTGAATTTGTTGGTAATTTCCCAGTGATGGTCTTTCCCGTTTTTGCTGTTGTAATCATTCACGCGCAGGAAGTAATGAGGTTCGAAAGTATAAAAAAAGGCGTCGGTTATTTTAAAATTCCAATAGTTAGCAAACTCCTGTGTATCATTTTTATCCATCTCCCCTTTTAAATCAGCCGTGTCATAATTACTGTGATTATAGCGATAACGGAAAGTCAGATTAAAATAAGGCGTGAATTTATAGTTGGTATCTAAATACAGCGCACCGCCAGAACCGCTGCTGTTATCGTTAATGAGTCCGCCCGGCTGAAAAGTGAGTTTGTCCGTCGGTTTATACAACGGATACCAGCCTTCTATTTCGTTATAACCGTGTTTAATCTCATCCCACCGCCCCACATTGTAAGCGTTGGTGAACATCAACCCCGCCCCCATATCGAAGTTGTAGCCCGCACGCAGAATAACTTCATTGAGATCAGAGGCCGTATTATAAGCTTCACGTGTTTCTACATAAGCCCCGGCAAAAGCAGAGGTGGAAATCACAGAAGATAAAATCATAGCAGAGGTAATTATTTTCATGATAAATCCATTTTTCAGACGTAGGGAAACCGTCACCCGATCAGGTGACCTGTGACGGTTATTATTTTTATTGTGTTACAACAGAAGCACTATCTTTATCTGGCATTGTTTCTGAAATAGTATTTTTTTTCCGCTGGCTGATCTCCTCTATTATTTTCGTGAATTTTTCTTCGTTCAGTTTGTAAAATATCCCCATGATAGCAGCCGCCATGATGGCCAGTGCGCAGGGCCAGATAAAAATAAGCTGACGCAGACCGAGTAATGTGGCACTGCTTTGTACCGCATTCGGGATATAACCAATTTGCGTAAGCATGATTCCCGGCAGAAAACCGGCGAGTGCCGCGGATATTTTTCGTGAAAAGGTATAACCGGTATAGACCGAACCTTCGGCACGTATGCCCGTTCTCCATTCGCCATAATCGACGGTATCGGGAACCAGCGCCCAGTTCAGGCTGTTAACGAACGCGGTGCCGAAAAAGGCCATGCAGGAAAACAGAACAAACATGAATGAGCTGTTTCCCCAGAAAAAATTCAGCATATCGCCGGTGGCCCAGAGCACCAGTCCCCCCAGATAAACCTGTTTTTTCCCGAACCTTCTCACCGCGCCGGGCACCAGAAATACCCCCATCAGAATGCAGCCCATGCTGAAAAAACCCATCCACGAAAGCAGATGAATATCGTTCAGGACGTATTGAGTGTAATAAACCTGAATCGCCAGTTTGATGTTAAAGGCCGCCAGCGTACAGAGATTGGCAAGGCACAACACCAGCAACGGCGGGTTACGAAATATGGCACGAAACGAGCGCAGAATGCCCAGCTTATGCCCTGCGGGCGTAAGTTCGGTGTAGCGTTCTTTGACACCACGGTAGCACCAGCCCATACACAATATCCCGCAGGTGGCGAATACCAGCGCCGCAGTAAAATAGCCCAATGAAGGAGAACCGCCGAACAGCGCCTGTAAAGGCATAAAACAGACAGTGCACAACAACAACCCGAGCGTTGCGCCGCCCTGCCGCCAGGCCGCAAGTTGTGCGCGTTCGTGCGGGTTTCGGGTGATGGCGGGCACCATCGCGCCGTAAGAGCAATTCATCAGGCTGTAGAACAGTCCGAACATCATGAACAGCACCGTCGCGAGCGTCGTTTTCACCAGTAAACTGAAGTCGTTCGCCATAAACTGCGCCGTCGCCACCAGCCCGACAGGAATGGAGGCATAGAGGATGAACGGCCTGAACTTGCCTTTTGCACCAATATGCCGGCGGGAATCAAGCAAAACGCCCGTCAGCATATCGGTGAACGCCGTGAAGAACTTCGCGACTAAAAAGATGATGCCGCCATAAAACGCCGGCATCCCCAGCTCATCGGTATAGAATTTCAGGAGATACAACGTCCCGATACACAACATCAGGTTCGAGCCAAAATCGCCCATTCCATAGGCGCACTTTTCACGCAAAGTCAGCGGATCAGGGTGATGTAAATCCTTCATAGTCGATCCCCAAAGCGCCCCGCAGGGCGCTGTCACAGTGAATACATCACACCTTCCGCTTACGGGTTTCTATTTCCGCAACGATCCGCACGTACATCTTTTCATTGAGGTTATAGAAACAGCCCATCGCCAAAATGGTAATGGCCGCCAGCGCGCAGGGATAAATGAAGATCAACTGGCGCAGGCCCTCCTGCGTTCCCGCTGACTGCACAACGTTAGGCACATACCCTATTTGCGTCAGCATCCAGCCGGGGAAGAAACCGGCCAGAGCCTGCGAGACTTTGCGGAAGAAGGTAAAGCCGGTGTAAACCGTCCCTTCAGACCGCACACCGGTACGCCATTCGCCATATTCCACCGTGTCAGAAACCAGCGCCCAGTTGAGGCTGTTGACGAAGGCGGAACCAAAGAATGCGAGGCAGGAAAACGCCACAAAGCTCACCGAACCGCCGCCAAAGAAGTAGTTAAGCAGGTCGCCGAGGATCCACAGAGAGAGGCCACCGATGTAAACCTTCTTTTTGCCAAAGCGTCTGACGGCGGCAGGCATCAGGAAGACACCGATGAAAATGCACCCCATGCTGAAAAAACCCATATAGGAGAGCAGGATCGGGTCATTCAGCACGTATTGCGTGTAATACACCTGGATCGCCAGCTTGACGTTGAATGCCCCGAGCGTACACAGATTGGCAATGCATAAGATAAACAACGGGCGGTTTCCGGCAATTGCCCGGAACGACTGTAACAGGCCCGGTTTATGCGTCGGGCTGGACGGTTGGGTTTCGACATAACGCTCTTTCACCCCGGCATAACACAGCCACATAAACACCAGCCCAAACAGGGAAAACAGCGTAGCCGCAAAGATATAACTGCGCTGCGAGTTCCCTTCCAGCAGGTTCATGACCGGCACAAATCCGACAGTACACAGCAGCAACCCCAGCGTCGCGCCGCCCTGACGCCAGGCCGCCAGAGAAGCCCTTTCATTTGGGTTTTTCGTGATTGCTGGCACCATCGCCCCGTAGGAGCAATTCATCATGCTAAAGAACAGGCCGTAGAGCATGAACAGAACCGTGGCCATGACCGTTTTACCGGTGATCTCAAAAGGCGTGCCGACGAAGTTGGCGATGGCCAGTAAGGTGACCGGAAATGCGGCATACAAAACAAACGGTCGGAATTTCCCTTTCGGGCCGATTTTCCGGCGCGAGTCGAGCATGATGCCGGTGCCCATATCCGTGAAAGCCGTAAAGAATTTGGCGATCAGGAAGATAATGCCGCCATACGTTCCCGGTAAACCGAGGACGTCGGTATAGAATTTCAGTAAATACAGCGTGCCGATATCCAGAAGGATATTGGAGCCTAGATCGCCCATTCCATAGGCCAGTTTCTCTCTGAAAGGCAGCCGCAATGTCGCGGGATCTGCCGGTGTTGTCTGACGCATTATTCTTCTCCTTCAGCCACCGGCATTTATTCTGCAACCCCGGTGGCTGGGTTTTATCAGATATGGCGTAATGCCCCGAACAGCGCGGCCCACTCGCTGTCAGCACGATAAAATACCGGTGTCTTACCCAGCGGCGCGGCCACGGTCACGTCGCCGCCGTGGCAAATGTCACCGGTCCAGGCATTGACCCAGGTATCCGTTGGCAGATAAAGCGACCAGTCGCTGCGCCCTTCTTCATACACCGGAGCCACCAGCAGATCGCGGCCAAACAGGTACTGGTATTTCAGCCTATAAGTGCGGATATCCTCTTCGTAATGCAGGAAAAGCGGGCGCATCACCGGTAAACCGCTCAGGCTGTTTTGCTTCACGGCGTGTCTGATGTAAGGCTTGAGATGGGTGAAGACCCGGGTCATGCGGGCGAAGTGCGCAATGGTTTCGGCGTCACTGTCGAATTGCCAGTTATCGCCCGGACGGTTCCCTTCATGAGTACGCATCATCGGCGTGAATGCGCTGAAATCGCACCAGCGGAGCAGCAGCTCTTTGCTGCGTTTCATGTCAAAGAGCGTGGTATATCCGCCAATGTCACTGTGATGCAGGCCGTGACCACTCATCCCCAGCGACAAGGCCGCCGGAATGACAGAGGCCAGCCCGTCGTCCAGGCTCCAGTCTACGTTCTGATCTCCTGCCCACATCATGGTGGAGTATTTCTGGCTGTGGCTGTATCCGGCGCGCATGAAGAACAGGATTTCGCCCAGTTTGCCGGTTTCCTGTAAGGCTTCGTAGTTACATTTCGCCCACAGCGCCGGCCATGCGTTATGCATAATTTCTGCACTGACGCCGTTGTGCAGGACAGTATCTGTGGGCAGATATTCTCCAAAGTCCGCCATCCAGCCACCACAGCCCAGCCCGATCAGGTTCTCTTTGATGACATTTTTAAACCAGTCGTAAGCCTGCGGATTAGTGAGATCAACCACGCCCGCGTAAAACTCGCCAAACTCGACATGGTAATCACCGCCGCTGACATCTTTGGTGAGATAGCCGTGCGCCGAGGCTTCAGCACATAAATCCCGGTCGCTGGCGACATAAGGATTGATATACGAGAGGAACTGCACGCCCTCTTCTTTCCACTGCTGGATCCGTTCTCCGAGATGCGGATAGAGCTCACCGTTCCACTTCCAGTTCCACATCACGCGCTTGCCGAAGGACGTCATGCGGATACCGGACCAGTCCTGCGCCCAGATACCGTTCACTTGCACCCCGGCCTGACGCATCGTGTCGAGTTTCTGCTGGCAGATTTCAGTGCCACCCTGAACCCCCAGCGTAATGCCATCGTAAACCCAGTCTGGCAATTCCGGCTGACGCCCAAGCAGTGCCGTCAGTTTTTCCAGCACGTGGATATAGGTTTCGGCACATTCAAACCGCAGCGTGGCGTTATTTTCCCAGAAAGCCAGTTCGTGATAATCCGGCGCGCTGAAGTCAAAATTCATATAGCCGCTGTTCTCAACGTGGCAATAATACTTCTGCGTACTGACGAACGTCGGTTGTGGGAAGAAGGTCCAGTAATAATCGCCGCCCGCATTCTCTTTGCAGTCGGCCTGCCAGGTGACATACGTTTGTTTGTTACGCCCGACACCCTGCTCGCTGGTCCAGAGCGGGAACGGTTTACCGCGCAAATCAAAGTAAGAGAACTGCTCGCCGCAGCCATAAATATGATCTTCCGGTTGCGCGGCCAGCCGCAGCCAGATGCGGTTATAGGCGCTATCGTCGTTTTGCAGTTTGAGCAGCAAACGCCCGTTTTCGTCCCAGGTGATCATCAGCGTGGCACCGAGTGCTTCTCCCCGGCTGAAGCGCACTGTCCAGCCTGCCGCGTGTTCGGCAACCGTCACGTCGGTTAGCGCAACTTTTTCATTCAGACGATCTTTAATACTGAAATTACCGCGAAACATTTCGATATCGGCTTCACCGCCGCCCACCCGTAAACAGGGGGCTTCAGCGGTATGGCGCAGGATAAGGCGTTGTTCAAAAAATAAGGAAAATCCGTTCTCACTGAGAATTAATTCAGGACGGGCAGCGTTATTTTGTAGGGTACTCATAATGACCTCAATTATATCGGGACATGTTTTTTAGTTTTTATTTTCACGGCATTATTTATTTCTGACTTATTTAAATGCCGTGTCAGAAAACGGGGCTTTATTGCGCATTACTGTCCAGCAACCCGGCCGCCACCGCCGGTGCCAGCCCCGGTGCCAGTGGTAAACGTGGGATCACCAGACAGTGCAGAAGATGGTAAATATCCTGTTTGCCATCCCAGACTTTGGTCGTGACTTTATTATCGGTGTCCAGTTCCTGCCACCATGAGCCATTTTCGTAATCCATCAGATACTTCACGCAGTAATCCCACCATTGCTGATACCAGGACTCGTATTGCGCGTCGCCGGTGATGGAATAAAGGGCGTAGGCAGTTCCCATGGCTTCGACAATCGGCCAGCGGACTCTTTCGCGCACGATGGGTTTGCCGTCCCAGTCCACGGAATACACAAAGCCGTCTGCGCCGTCAGGTGCCCAGGCATCGCGGATTGTGGCGTGAAATAAGCCTTTGGCATCTTCGACTAACCAGGCTGGAGGGGTTTCAAAACGAGCCTCCAGCGCAGCATGAAGATGCAACATCAGCCGTCCCCATTCGATCCAGTGGCCGGGCGTTCCGCCATAAGCGCGAAAACGGTGCGCGGGATTGTCTTTGTTGTAATCGCGGATCGGGTCCCACTGCGCCGTAAAGTGCTCGTTAACGCGGTATTCCCCTTTTCTGGCGACGTCATGAATAATCACCGAGGCAATTCTCAGTGCCCGGTCGAGCCATTTGCGGTCGTGTGTGACGTCATAAACAATCAGGAAGGCTTCGACGGCGTGCATATTGGCATTGCCACCGCGATAATCTTCCGTCTCGCGGAAGGCTTCGTCCCAGGATTCCAGGCACATTTGTTCCTGTTCGCTCCAGAAATACTTTTCGATCACGCCGATAGCCTGATCGAGCAATTTTCTGGCCTCCGGGTGGCCGGTCGTCACCGCACTCGCTGCCCCCAGAAGGACGAAGAAATGCTGATAGCCTTGTTTTGAGGCATCCACCACACCTTCATCGTTCACGCAGGCATACCAGCCGCCAAATTGCTTATCTGAAAGCGCACCATTCAGGGCGCGGATACCGTGATCAACAAGCTGATAAGCGCCGGGGCGTCCCATCCCTGCGGCAACCGAATAAACATGCAACATGCGGGCGGTGATCCACAAATGTGTTCCCATCTCTGACCTGACTTGCCCGTTATTTCCCAGCCAGCCGAAACCGGTAGCAACGGCTGCATTTTTACCAAAATCGAAAATCCGGTCAGTTTCCTGCTCAAGCCAGCGGTGATGGCTCAGGGTGTTAAACCATTTCATTTTCCACTCCTTTGTTTAACGGCGGCGAGCCATCATTTCGTCCACGATTTCGCCCAGGCGCTGCAATTTCGGCGCGGAGATATCTCTGAGCATCAGTTCGGTGTCGGGTAATCCCACGACCGAAGACCAGACGGCCCGACCTGCGAGAAAACCGGAAGCGCCGGCGGCCATGGCAATGCTGACGGCGCGCGGGAAGAGTTTTTCATCGACGCCGGACGAGAGGATCACCCAGGGCATGTGAATGTGTTCATTGAGTTTCTGCGAAGCGGTGAGCAATTCGGCCTGCAAGCCCCGTCCGCCGAGGGGCATTTCGACTTTATAAAGATCTGCACCGCTGTCGCCGAGTTCTTTTGCGGCGTCGATAATCGCCTGTTCGCGGTCAAATTTATCCCCGCGCCGTGGTGGCCTGACGACCGGCTCAATGATGCTCAGCAGTCCGTTAGAATGGCAAAGCTGATTAAACGCTTTAACCATACTCAGCCGTGCCTGCGGATCTTCATCACGACGCCACAGAACCAGTAACTTCAACGCTTTACCGCCATTTTCCCTGACCGCGCGCGGATCAACATTTTTGTCGATCACCACGCTGTCCACCGGAATACCGTTACCCGGAATAAACTCATCAGCGGCGACAATCATGGCGCAGTTTTTTGCCACCGCGTGCTGTTCAACAACTTGCGGATAGCAGAACTGTTGATCGACCAAAATGGCCGAGGCGTAAGGGGAAAGTGTTCTGGCCGCATTCACTTTGAAATCGGTCAGAACCTGATCCGCCACCGGTGATTTCGCCCCTGCCGCAGCGAACATTAAGCGCATCGCTTCCCGCTGATCGACAGCCAGCATGGCGAAGCCGCCGGAAGGTCGGGTGATATCTTTGAGGGTGTAGTGAGTCATTCGTCTTTCCTTTGTTAAAACGTTACAAGTGTGTTTTTTGAGCCAATCCGGCGCTGGTGCGAACCTGCTCTAAAATGGCGGTCCAGTCCTGCCGTCCGCGCCCTGCGGCACGAGCCTGGTTGTAAACTTCGCGTGAAGCGGCACCGAGCGGCATCGGAACATGAAGCTGGTTGGCAACATCCAGCGCAATGCCGAGATCTTTATGGGCGAGATCAATCATGAAAGCCGGTGAAAGGTCGCCTTTCAGGACTTTGTTTGGCCAGGAGGTAGTGAAGTGGCCTTTTCCGGCTGGCGTGCCGCTCATGACCTGAAGCGCTACTTCAAAGGAAAGACCCAGCGCTTCGCAAAGCACTGCGGCTTCGGCTGAAAGTGCATTGAGCGCAATACTCATGTAGTTATTAATGAGTTTGACGCGGATCCCCATGCCCGGTCCGCCAGCGTTAATCAGCTCAGACCCCATCGCCATCAGCACCGGTTTCGCCCGTTCCACCTGTTCTTGTGTGCCACCGGCCAGCAGCAGCAACGTTCCGGCAATGGCATGATCGGACGTCCGCCCGACAGGCACATCCATCATGCTGAAACCCTTTTCACGCATTTCAGCCATCAGTTTGTCGGTTTGCAGCGGGTGGATGGTCGACATATCAATAAGCAGCGCTGATTTCTCCAGCGTCTCGCAGACGCCGTTACGGCCAAAGAGTGCCTCACGTACAAGATCACCGTTGGGCAACATGGTGATCACGAAATCGGCGCTTCGCGCAGCCTCCGCAGCGCTCTTGCCTCCAGCCGCGCCCTGACGGACCAACGCCTCCATAGCCTGCGGATTAAGATCGAAAACGCTTAACCGGTGACCGTGTTTAATCAGATTGGTGGCCATCGGTGCCCCCATCTGCCCCAGTCCGATAAATGCAATATTTGCCATGAACATCTCCTTAGCACTGCCGCGTTATGTCATTTTTTGATGACTGATAATGTCTGTATTTGTCTTTTTTTGATCGTATTTGTAATTTCAAGTCAAAAAATTGACAGCCATCACTTTTTTAACAATTGGCTTAATTAAAATAACCTCATCAAAAAATGCTTAAGGAATAGCCATGATTCGCATTGCCTGTGTCGGGATTACCGTAATGGATCGTATTTATTGCGTTGAGGAACTGCCTTCGGAGGGAGGGAAATATGTCGCTGAAAAATATCATGAAGTGGGCGGAGGACCGGCAGCAACCGCCGCCGTGGCGGCGGCAAAACTGGGGGCAAAGGTGGACTTCATTGGTCGCGTGGGCGATGACGATACCGGAAACCGGCTGCTCGCGGAGCTGGAATCCCTGGGGGTAAACACCCGTTTTGTCCGGCGCGTGAAAGAGGCCCGTTCCTCGCAATCTGCTGTGCTGGTGGATAAAAAAGGTGAGCGAATCATCATCAATTATCCCAGCCCTGATTTACCGGCCTCTGCAAAATGGCTCGAAGCGATAGACTTTTCACAGTGGGATGTCGTACTGGCCGATGTGCGCTGGCATGACGGTGCAAAACAGGCATTTACCCTGGCGCGTAAAGCCGGCGTGATGACCGTTCTGGATGCCGATGTGACGCCGCAGGACATTTCTGAACTGGTGGCATTAAGCGATCACACCGCTTTCTCTGCACCAGGATTACAACGTCTGACGGACACAGATGATGCGGGGACGGCGTTATTGAAAACAAAATCGCTCACAAACGGACATCTTTATGTCACGCAGGGTTCGCAGGGGTGTCTGTGGTTGGAAAATGACGCGATCCGCCATCAGCCCGGTTTTCACGTCAAAGTCGTGGATACCACGGGTGCAGGCGATGTTTTTCATGGCGCACTGGCCATCAGCCTCGCACAGGGCGCATCGCCCGCAGAAGCGGTGAAGTTTGCCAGTGGTGTTGCCGCATTGAAATGCACGCAGCCCGGCGGTCGTGCAGGGATCCCCGACTGTGATCAAGCCCGGTCTTTTTTGTCACTTTCTGTATAGAATACGACTCAGACGCTCATTTTAGAGGTATGTCCATGAGTCTTACTGAACTGACCGGGAATCCGCGTCACGATCAATTGCTGGAGCTGATCGCTGAACGCGGTTATATGAACATTGAAGAGCTGGCCGCTTTGCTGGAGGTTTCAACACAAACCGCCCGCCGGGATATCCGCAAACTCAGCGAGCAGGGATTGATAACACGTCATCACGGAGGGGCGGGCCGCGCATCCAGCGTGGTTAATACCGCCTTTGAGCAGCGTGAAATTTCGTGGACGGAAGAGAAGAAAGCCATTGCGGAAGCGATCGCCGATTACATTCCCGACGGCTCCACGGTGTTTATCACCATTGGCACTACCGTTGAGCAGGTGGCGCATTCTTTACTCAACCACAACCGCCTGCGGATTATCACTAACTGTCTGCGGGTTGCACATATTCTGTATAAAAATCCCCGCTTTGAGGTCATGGTGCCAGGCGGGACGCTGCGTCCGCACAATGGTGGGATTATTGGCCCTTCCGCGACCTCTTTTGTCGCAGGTTTTCGCGCCGATTATCTGGTTACCAGCGTGGGGGCAATTGAAAGTGACGGCGCGTTGCTGGAGTTTGATGTGAACGAGGCCAGCGTGGTGAAAACTATGATGGCGCATTCGCGGCATATTTTACTGGCTGCCGACCACACCAAATATCATGCTTCCGCGGCCGTAGAGATTGGAAACATCTCGCAGGCCGCCGCATTGTTTACCGACGAACTCCCCGCTGCCGGGCTGCTTAAGATTCTGAAAAATCATCAGGTTGAAGTGATTAACGTCAGCACATCGGAATAAATGAATACAAAAAAGGGCCGACATCGCTGTCAGCCCTTTTCGTATAAAACGGGGAGTTATTGCACGGCCGCGAAGGCTTCGGCGACCTGTTTCACGTTATGGTGATTCAGGCCGGCCATGCACACGCGGCCGCTGAGGATCAGGTAAACGCCGAATTCTTCACGCAGACTGACAACCTGTTCTTCGCTAAATCCGGTGTAACTGAACATCCCACGCTGTTGCAGCAGGTAATTGAAATCACGACCCGGCAAGGCGACTTTCAGGCTGTCGACCAGCGTGTGACGCATTTCAAGAATACGGGTGCGCATTTTTTCTACTTCGGCTTTCCACTGCGCGTTCAACGCGCTGTCGCTCAGGACTTTCGCTACCACTTTCGCACCGAAATTCGGCGGGCTGGAGTAGTTGCGGCGCACGGTCGCTTTCAGCTGACCCAGTACGCGGCCTGCGGCGTCGCTGTCTTCACACACCACGGACAACCCGCCGACGCGTTCACCGTACAGGGAGAAAATCTTCGAGAAGGAGTTGCTGACGAAGCAATTCACACCGGCAGATGCCATTGCGCGGATAGCGTAAGCATCTTCATCAATGCCTGCGCCAAAGCCCTGATAAGCGATGTCGAGGAACGGGATCAGCTCGCGCTGTTTCGTAATTTCGATCACCTGATCCCACTGGGCTGGCGTCAGGTCAGAACCCGTCGGGTTGTGACAGCACGGATGCAGCAGCACGATGCTTTTCGCTGGCAGGGTTTTCAGGCGGTCAGTCATCGCCTCGAAGTTTACGCCCAGCGTTTCAGGGTCAAAGTACGGATAGGTGTGAACCTTGAAGCCTGCGCCACCAAAAATGGCCACGTGGTTTTCCCAGGTCGGGTCGCTCACGTAAACTTCTGAATTCGGGAAATAGAACTTCAGGAAGTCAGCGCCCACTTTCAGCGCGCCGGAACCGCCGACGGTCTGAATGGTGGCAATACGCTGTTGTTTCAGCGCCGGATGTTCCGCGCCAAACAGCAGTTCCTGAATGCCCGCGCGGTACGCTGGCAGGCCTTCCATCGGCAGATACACTGACGCGGCCTGTGGCCCGGCGTTCAGCTGTTGCTCTGCGTTTTCCACCGCAGCCAGCTGCGGGATAATACCCTGCTCGTCGTAATAGAGACCGATGCTCAGGTTCACTTTGTCTTGTCTTGGATCGGTCTTAAAGCTTTCCATCAGCGACAAAATCGGGTCACCGGCATAGGCATCAACATGTTGGAACACGGTATACATCTCCTTGGTTTGGTTGAGTGGCGCGGCAATCCACGCCAGTCATACCGGCGCATCGCTGCTATTTCACAGACTATCAAAGTTCGTTAAAAAAGATGACAACATTGTTGTCAATTTTCGGGCACCCATTGCATATAAAACCGCCCGTTCGTCTGAGAAGCTAATCAGCCCAGATAGACTAGGATCTAACAGTCACCTCATTCGAACCGGAGCCCTTTAAAATGACCACACTGAAATCACTGCAAGGCAAAGCCGCTTTTGTTCAGGGCGGATCACGCGGCATCGGCGCCGCGATCGTCAAGCGTCTGGCCCACGATGGTGCCAGCGTCGCCTTCACCTACGTTTCTTCCGACGAAAAAGCGCAGGCGCTGGTGAAATCCATCGAAGCCGGCGGCGGTAAAGCCCTTGCGATTAAAGCCGACAGCGCCGATGAAAGCAGCGTGCGTTCAGCTATCGACAACGCCGCTCAGGCTTTCGGTAAAATCGATATTCTGGTCAACAACGCCGGTATTCTGGCGTTCGGCGAGCTGGATGCGCTGACCATCGACGATTTCGACCGCACCATTGCGGTTAACGTGCGCAGCGTTTTCGTCGCCAGCCAGCAGGCCGCGCGCCATATGCCGGACGGCGGCCGCATCATCACCATCGGCAGCACCAACGCGGATCGCATTCCGTTCCAGGGCGGTGCGGTGTATGCCATGAGCAAATCCGCGATTGTCGGCCTGACGAAAGGCCTGGCGCGTGATTTAGGCCCACGCGGCATTACCGTCAATAACGTGCAGCCCGGCCCGGTTGATACCGATATGAACCCGGCTGACGGCGAGATGGCAGAAGGTATGCTGAGCTTTATGGCGCTGGATCGTTACGGTAAAGACAGTGAAATCGCCGGTTTCGTGGCGTATCTGGCAGGCCCGGAAGCGGGATATATCACCGGTTCCAGCCTGACTATTGACGGCGGTTTCGCTGCATAACAGGGCGACGACGGGCATCGAAAACGGCGAATAATTTTCGCCGTTTTTTTGGCGTCAGACGCTGTAACGCCCCGGCCGGTGGTTCATGGCGATAATCAGATTGACGATCACCGCGCCCAGAATAGAGGCGATCAGCATTTCAACACTGACCACAAACAGCGATGCCAGCACGATGCAGCAATCGACGCCCATCTGGAATTTACCGGCGCGGATGCCGTATTTGTCCTGCAGAAACAGCGCCAGTATATTCACGCCGCCGAGGCTGGCTTTGTGGCGGAACAGGACGATAAAGCCGATCCCCATGATAACGTTAGCAAAGAGCGTGGCGTAGAAAGGTTGGAGATGATCGAAGTGAACGAACAGCGGGTGCAAATCAGAGAACACCGAGACCAGCGCCACCGCCGTGAATGTTTTCAGCGTGAACTGCCAGCCCATGCGGCGGATGGATAAATAATAGAACGGTAAGTTGATAATAAAGAAAGCCGTACCGAATGAGACGTGCGAAATATAATGCGCCAGAAACGCCATCCCCGCCGTACCACCGGTCAGCGCGCCGACCTGACGTAGCATCACCACGCCAAACGAGACCATCAGCGTGCCGATGATAATCGCCAGCGCATCTTCAACCAGCGTGTGCCCGCTGTGCGGTTGTTCAGCGGCGGGCTTAATATTGTCTAAACTTGCCATAAATCCCCTTTCCCCGGAAAAAGTTACTCAAAATACTTTTCGTGATAATTAAGGAGACGGGGAATTAAGGCAATATTTACGCACGTAATTTGCATTAAAAAGCGAAAATAAGATTTTGTGACGCGTTAATTAATCTTTACATGCACAGATTGCGCATTTTAATTCATTTTTATGCACCAGAAACGGGAATTCGCACCAAAATAAGTCACCATAATAGTGCGTAATAAACAGAGGGTTTTTATTTATTACGCTGAGGTTATTTTTATCAGGCAAAGGTTAAAAGACCGTTTTCTTTTAAGCGGTTAAGCACAACCGATGTTTTCACATGCGCCACACTTTTGTGTACAGACAGGATTTGGCTGATCAATGTGCTCAAACCGGCCAAATCTTTGACGGCGACTTTCAGCAGATAATCCGCATCACCGGTGGTTTTGTAGGCGTCGATGATAGCATCGACTTCACCGAGCATGCTGTGGAAAGCGTCAACCTGCGCGGGTAAATGATTGATAAGCCTGACTTCAATCAACCCAATCATACCCAGACCGAGCGCTTCCGGCGCCAGACGTGCATGATAACCGAGGATTAATTGCGCCTGTTCCAGACCAATCCGGCGGCGTGAGCATTGTGATGCGGACAATCCTACCAGTTCGCTTAATTCCTGATTAGTCAGTCTTCCGTTAGCTTGTAATAAGGTCAGAATTTTCAGGTCATAATCATCAACGCTGTACATAGCAACTTTCCTGTCGTTTTAATTTTTGTTTATAGTGATTTAACTTTGCAAAGACTATACCCAAAATAATTCAAGTTGTTTGAAGGCGGAAACGCCGTGAATCCCCGGAGCTTACTCAAGTAAGTGACTGGGGTGAGCGGGTGCAGCCAACGCATAAACAGCTTGAAGTATGACGGGTATTTATCGGTTAATTACTTATCGGCTGTTTTTTCTTATACTTGCGCGTGATGTAAACTCAAGGAAAGAATAATGAAAAAAATCCTCTACCCTTTGGCATTTCTTGCCGTAATACCCGCAGTGGTCCACGCAGACGCCACTTCATCCCGTCTTGAACGTGTATTACAGAAAGGCTCGCTGAACGTCTGTACCACCGGCGATTACAAACCGTACACCTTTTTGAAAGAAGACGGCCAGTACGAAGGCATTGATATTGCCATGGCGGAATCACTGGCGGCCAGTCTGGGCGTAACACCGACCTGGGTGCCGGTCACCTGGAAATCGCTGCCAGATGAAATGAATGCCGGGCATTGTGATATCGCGATGGGCGGTATTTCCGTCACGCTGAAACGCCAGCAAAAAGCATGGTTCGCCAATGTGCTGGATCAGGACGGGAAAATTCCGTTGGTTCGTTGCGAAGATGTGCGGAAATACCAGACCGTTGAGCAGCTGAACAAATCCTCCGTTCGCCTGATTGAACCGGCGGGCGGCACCAATGAAGCTTTTGTTCACAGCCATCTGCCAAAAAGCACGTTGACGCTGAGCGATAACGTGACGATTTTCCAGAAACTGGTGGATAAGAAAGCAGACGTGATGATTACCGATGCGTCAGAAGCGCTATATCAGCAGAAACGCTATCCGAAACTGTGTGCGGTGAACCCAAAAAAGCCTCTGCAATACGGCGAGAAAGCCTACATGCTGCCGCGTGATGATATTAGCTGGAAGATGTATGTCGACCAGTGGCTTCACCTGAGTAAAGCCACCGGCGAATATCAGCAAATTGTGAGCCAGTGGCTGGCGGTGAAGAAGTAAACGTCAGTCGCCAATATACTGGCGGCAAACCCTTTCGCTGAGCTGCGTAACCAGTTCATACGCACTGATGCCGGTTGCCTGCGCAACGCGTTCAACCGGCAGTTCTGCCCCCCAGAAGATGACTTCATCGCCAACTTTGTCGGGCGCATCCGGCCCTAAATCCACCGTGATCATGTCCATCGAAACGCGTCCGACCAGCGGCACGATACGGCCATTTACCTGCACCGGCGTTCCGCTCGGCGCACTGCGAGGATAACCATCGCCATACCCCATCGCCACCACGCCGAGACGGGTGTCGCGATCGCTTGTCCAGGTGCTGCCGTAACCGACCGGTTCACCGGCGAAATGCTCGCGCACCGCAATCAGGCTGGAGGTCAGCGTCATCGCCGGTTGCAGGCCAAAATCGCTGGCGTCTCCGGTTTCCAGCGGCGATACCCCGTAAAGGATTATCCCCGGACGCACCAGACTCATGTGTGACTGCGGCCAGAGCAGGATCCCTCCGGAAGCAGCGATCGATTTTTGCCCCGGTTTACCGGCGGCAAACGCAGTAAAACAGGCCAGCTGCCTTGGCGTGGCATCGCTTTCCGGATCATCGGCACGGCAGAAATGACTCATCATATTAACCGGCTGAACAACATTTTTGCAGGCACTCAGGCGCTGATAAAACGCCTCAGCCTGCGCCGGGTTCACACCCAGACGGTGCATGCCGGTGTCGAGTTTCAGCCAGACATTCAGCGGTCGCGCCAACTGCGCGTTTTCCAGCGCGTCGAGCTGTTCGATGCTGTGAACGGCGGTATCGAGCTGATGCTCCACCAGCAGCGGCAATTCCTCCGGTGAGAAAAAACCTTCGAGCAGGAGAATGGGTTTAACAATGCCGGATTTACGCAGCGATAACGCCTCGCTGAGCCGGGATACGCCGTAATAATCGGCATCCTGCAAGCTGTGCACCGTTTCCAGTAAACCGTGCCCATAAGCGTTTGCTTTCACGACCGCAACGAGACGACTTTGTGGCGCAAGATGACGCACCCGTTGGAGATTGTGTCGCAGAGCGCGGCGATCAATGACAGCCGTAGCCGCTTTCATTTTGAATCCTTTAATGAAATGGAGAGTTTCCGAAAGCGGGGTTGAGAACCAAACCCCACCTGACCTCCCCTTCTGAAAGGGGAGGGATAAAGTCAAAACCTGAGACGTTAGTCTTCGTCGTATTGCGGGCCGCCGTAGTTATCAAACCGCGACCACTGACCGTTAAACGTCAGGCGAACGGTCCCGATCGGGCCGTTACGTTGCTTACCGAGGATGATCTGCGCGATGCCTTTTTCTTCACTGTTATCGTGATAAACCTCGTCACGATAGATAAACATGATCAAGTCGGCGTCCTGCTCGATGGAGCCGGATTCACGCAAGTCGGAGTTGACCGGACGTTTGTCTGCGCGCTGCTCCAGGCTTCGGTTCAGCTGCGACAGCGCCACCACCGGCACCTGCAATTCTTTCGCCAACGCTTTGAGCGAGCGGGAGATTTCGGCGATTTCCAGCGTACGGTTATCGGACAGCGCCGGAACGCGCATCAGTTGCAGGTAGTCGATCATGATCAGGCTCAGGCCGCCGTGCTCGCGGAAAATACGGCGTGCGCGGGAACGGACTTCGGTTGGCGTCAGGCCGGAGGAATCATCGATATACATGTTACGTTTTTCGAGCAAAATTCCCATGGTGCTGGAAATACGCGCCCAGTCTTCATCGTCGAGCTGGCCGGTACGGATTTTGGTCTGGTCAACGCGGGAAAGCGACGCCAGCATACGCATCATGATCTGGTCGCCGGGCATCTCCAGGCTGAAGATTAGGACCGGTTTATCCTGCATCATCGCGGCATTTTCGGCGAGGTTCATCGCAAACGTGGTTTTACCCATCGACGGACGCGCAGCCACGATGATCAGGTCAGATTTTTGCAGACCTGCGGTTTTCTTATCGAGATCCGCATAACCGGTCGATACACCCGTCACGCCATCGTGCGGGCGCTGGAACAGTTCTTCGATACGGGACACCGTGCTTTCCAGAATGCGGTCGATGCTTTTCGGGCCTTCATCCTTACTGGCGCGGCTTTCGGCAATCTGGAATACGCGGGACTCGGCTAAATCGAGCAGGTCTTCGCTGCTGCGACCTTGCGGATCATAACCGGCGTCGGCGATTTCGTTGGCGACGGAAATCATTTCACGCACAACGGCACGTTCGCGCACAATATCGGCATAAGCGCCGATGTTTGCCGCACTTGGGGTATTTTTAGAGAGTTCTGCCAGATAAGCAAAACCGCCGACTGAGTCTAAATCACCTTTTTGTTCGAGCGATTCGGACAGCGTAATCAGGTCGATCGGTTTGCTCATTTCCAGCAAACGCTGCATTTCGGTGAAAATCAGGCGATGCGGACGGCTGAAGAAGTCATTGCTGACCACGCGCTCCGCGACGTTATCCCAGCGTTCGTTGTCCAGCATCAGCCCGCCCAGAACGGATTGCTCAGCTTCCAGCGAATGCGGCGGAAGCTTCAGGCCTTCCATCTGACGATCGCGGGTTTCGTTCTGTTGATTGGTCGGTTTTTTTGCTGCCATCTGTGGATTTGTTCCTGCTGTAAGCGCCTGTTTTATGAGCGTCGACTTCCGAAAATCAGAAGCGCAACGTGCGCGTTAGTATAGGTCGTCATGTCTCATTTCAAAAGGGTATTAACCGGCTGTGCCTAAAATCTGGATTGTCCCGGCCATTTAGCCTAGGGTTGAAATCAGACTCCATCACGAGGGAAAAGCATGGCAAAGCGCATTCAGTTTTCTGAAACAGGTACACCTGACGTTCTGCAATACGTTGATTATCAGCCACAAGAACCACAGGCTGGTGAAGTTCAGGTTGAGAACAAAGCCATTGGTATTAACTACATCGATACCTATGTGCGCAGCGGTTTGTATCCACCAGCCAGTTTCCCTGCCGGTTTAGGCACCGAAGCGGCAGGCGTTGTCACCAAAATTGGCAGCGACGTGACCGGCATCAAACCGGGTGATCGCGTGGTGTATGCGCAGTCCGCGCTCGGCGCTTACAGCGAAATCCATAATGTGCCGCAGGAAAAAATCGCTCTGCTGCCGGATGCCATCAGCTTTGAACAGGCGGCGGCGTCGTTCCTGAAAGGGCTGACGGTTTACTATTTACTGCGCCAGACGCATGAAGTGCAGGCGGGCGAAACCATTTTATTCCACGCTGCCGCAGGCGGTGTCGGGCTGATTGCCAGCCAGTGGGCAAAAGCGCTGGGCGTAAAACTGATCGGGACTGTCGGTTCTGATGAAAAAGCTGCACGCGCCAAAGAAGCCGGTGCCTGGGCGACGATTAACTATCAGAAAGAAGATATCGCCACCCGCGTGGCCGAACTGACCAACGGCGAAAAAGTCGGGGTGGTTTACGATTCTGTCGGCAAAGACACGTTCGAAAAATCCCTGAACAGCCTGAAGCGCCGCGGTTTGCTTGTCAGCTTCGGTAATGCCTCCGGGCCAGTGAAAGGTGTGGATCTGGCGATCCTGAATCAGAAAGGTTCGCTGTTCGTCACGCGTCCTTCACTCAATGGCTACGTAACCAATCGCGAAGAACTGGCGCTGGCCAGTAGCGAGCTGTTTTCGCTGATTGCCAGCGGTGCGATAAAAGTGGACGTCAGCGACGCACAGAAATTCCCGCTCTCCGAAGCTAAACGCGCACATGAAACGCTGGAAAGCCGCATCACGCAAGGCTCAAGCCTGCTGATCCCGGGCAAGTAATTAACAGGCATATCTGCCAAACGATCCCCAAAGTCATTGGCGTTACAGCAAGGCAGCAAACGAGAGAATCCCGATGAGCTTACTCCGGTAAGTGATTCGGGTTGTTGAGTGCGGCTAACGCAGCTGTGGCGTCAAGGACAACGGGGAAGCGAATGCAAAAAAGGCTTCCAGAAGGAAGCCTTTTTTACTGCCTGATACAGACGACCTCTGAGTTCAGACGGGTACTGCTGTAGGGTACTGCCGGGTAAATCCGGAGGGCGGTGTCACTTATGCGACTATTGTGTGCCTCACCAGACTTGATGAATTCAGTTTGCGGCCTGCTGACCACGTATGAATTCCATCCTAACAGTCACCCATGTTAAAAAATATGATTTATGCATTTCGACCGCACATTCTGATCCAGCTTGTGATCGCCAGCACATAAGTAAAAGTTATAGATGTAACGTTTACATTTTTTTGTGCTCAAAACGCCGCCATCAACCTTTTCTATTTCATGAAGTTATGAAAACAACTTATCTTCCGATTTTTTTATGGCAGGCGGCGACGGCGATATTTAGGTTCGTCAGGCCGGATAAATGTCCGGTAAATCCAGACGGCGGCAACGGCCAAAATCAGCCACGGCAACATTTTAATAACAATCACGAAGAAGCCGCCCAACATCATCAAGCCAAATGCCACGATCAGCGCCGCTCCCATGCCCAGCAGGGAAATGCCGGTCAGCATCAGCATAAAGAAAAAACCAAGCACGAAGAGAATTTCCAGCATCGGGTGCTCCTTAATAAGCCAGTGTGCAGTAAGACGTAATGTCAAAACACGATGAAGCTATTACAAGAAGCGTGCCAGAGTAGCGTGATGAATAATTAACTGATTTAACAGGGGAAAACTTTTCGCAGGCGCAAACGGCCTGCGAAAAAATAGTGAATCTGACTAACTGATAGTGAATTTGCTCACGTCAATTTTGAAGGCGCTTACGCCTGAACCGGCGCTTCCTGCGGCTGGCTGACCATCGAAAGCGCCTGCTCAACGACATCAATGCCCGCACCCGCTTTGTGTGCGTTTTCGCTGAGATGACGGCGGAACTGACGCGCACCCGGTACGCCCTGGAACAGGCCGAGGATATGGCGGGTGATGTGGCCCAGATAAGTGCCTTTGCTCAGTTCGGCTTCGATGTACGGATACAGCGCGCGGATGATCTCCGGGCCGGTTTTCACCGGTGCCTGAGAGCCGAACAATGCCTGATCCACGCTCAGCAACATGCCCGGATTCTGATAGGCTTCGCGGCCTACCATTACGCCGTCCATGTGTTGCAGGTGCGTTTTGGCTTCTTCCAGCGTTTTAATGCCGCCGTTAATCGCCATCGTCAAATGGGAGAAATCACGTTTGAGCTGATAAACACGCGGGTAATCCAGCGGCGGGATTTCACGGTTTTCTTTCGGGCTCAGGCCGGAAAGCCAGGCTTTACGGGCATGAATGATAAAGGTATCACAGCCGCCGTTTTCAGATACCTGACGGATAAAATCGCAGAGGAATTCGTAGCTGTCCTGATCGTCAATCCCGATACGGGTTTTGACGGTGACCGGAATCGACACCACATCGCGCATCGCTTTGATACAATCCGCCACCAGCGACGCCTGACCCATCAGGCAGGCACCGAACATACCGTTCTGCACGCGATCCGACGGGCAACCGACGTTCAGGTTGATCTCGTCGTAGCCGCGTTCTTCTGCCAGCTTCGCGCAGTGCGCCAGATCGGCCGGATTGCTGCCACCGAGCTGCAAAGCCACCGGATGTTCTTCATTGCCAAAGCCCAGATAATCGCCTTTGCCATGAATAATCGCGCCGGTAGTGACCATTTCGGTATACAGCAACGTCTGGCCGGTCATCAGGCGATGGAAATGGCGACAGTGACGGTCGGTCCAGTCAAGCATCGGCGCAACGGAAAAACGCTGAGCGGAATATGGCTGGGTTGTGGACATGGCGTTTTGGGGCATTGCGTGTTGAGTTTCTGACATCGGCCTGACATTCGCTGAGGGGTTCGTGGCGCTCCCTCCGGCACGGCGGCCAGAGGGAAGTTAATCGCTGATTATACCACAGAACAAAGATTCGGCATCTTGCCCGGTTTAGCGGCTTTGCGACACGGCCGCATCGTCGGTTTTTCGCTCTTCGGCGGTACGGCTCAGACGCTGCTCCAGCACTTCCAGCGTGACGCCGCGCGTTTCCGGCACTTTGCACTGAATGAAAATCCAGCCCGCCAGACAAATCACCGCGTAGATAAAGAAGCTGCCCGCCGCGCCCAGCGCCGCGTTCATCAGCGGGAAGGTATACGTCAGGAAGAAGCAGGCAATCCAGAGCGCCAGCGTACCGACCGCCATAGCGTTGCCGCGCACACGATTCGGGAAGATTTCAGACAGCAACACCCAGGTTACCGGCGCGAGCGTCATGGCGTAAATCGCGATGGCTACCAGCACAAGCAGTAACACCGGTAATCCCATCACGCCAAAGGTGTAGGCCAGCCCGATCAGAATATAAATCACGGTCAGGCCCGCAGAACCGAGCTGCATCAGACGGCGACGCCCGATTTTGTCCACCAGCGGCAGCGCCAGCAACGTGAAAATCAGGTTGATGAGGCCGGTGGCGACAATCGATTTCAGCGTGTCGTTGATATCAAATCCGGCAGACGCAAAAATCTCCTGCGCATAGTTGAATATCACGTTGATGCCGCACCACTGCTGGAAAACCGCCAGCACAATGCCCATCAGCACAATCGGGCGAACACGCGGTTCCCACAGCGCCGAGAACGGCACTTTCTGGCTTTCAGAACCGAGAGAACGGCGGATATCCGCTAGCGTTGAACGCGCATATCCGGCAGAACCGATGCGGCCCAGAACCTTTTCGGCCTGAGCATAACGGTTCGCTTTCGCCAGCCAGCGCGGGGATTCAGGCACCACAAACATCAGCATTAAAAAGACTGCCGCCGGAATGGCTTCCGCACCAAACATGTAGCGCCAGCCGGTTTGTCCGTTCCAGCTTTGCAAAATATCGGCCTGCGCGGCGGCAGACGCCACGGGTTCAGCAATCATCAGGTTAATAAGCTGTGCGGCCAGAACGCCGAGCACAATGGTCAGCTGATTGACGGCGACAAAGCGGCCGCGTTTTTCTGCCGGGCTGATTTCGGCGATGTAAACCGGTGCCAGCGCTGAGGCCAGACCGATGCCAACACCGCCGGCAATGCGCCAGAAAACAAAGGCGTCGAAACTGAATGCCAGTGCCGTGCCGATACCGGAAGCGGTAAATAAGACCGCAGCGATAATCAGCGGCAGGCGACGGCCAAACCGGTCAGAAAGCGAACCGGAAACCGCGGCGCCCAGCACGCAGCCCAATAAAGCGGAACTCATCGCCCAGCCAGACATCGCGGCGTCAGTGATGCCAAAATACGCCTCGTAAAAAGGCTTGGCTCCCCCGATCACCACCCAGTCATAACCAAACAGCAAGCCGCCGCAGGCAGCCACCAGGCAAATCATCCATACGTAGGGCATATTCAAAGCTTTTGAGTCAGACATAATCATTCCTCATTCAGGCATGTTCGTCGCCGCACAGTGCAATACCGTGCAGCGACATTTGCTGTGTCAGGTGAGCGCCCGGAGATAAAATCGTCAGCGAGCCGCCGCCCGGCAAATGATGGTCATTTGCCGCATGGGTCATGGGTTCAATGCAGAAGAAGTCGTGCTGATAGCCGGGGTCGAAACGGGTATCAGAAATAAACAGGAAATACACCGGGCAGGCCGGTTGTGTAGTCAGCCGTAATTGCTGTCCGGCATCCGGCCAGACGATATCCGCCGAACCATTCCAGCCAGAAAATCCGTTATTCGTCCAACGGCGTGGCAGCGGCTGAGGGGTACAAAAATCCAGACCAGCGGGCAAATTTTGATGATGTTTCCCCGCCACACATTGCGCGTCTTCCTGCCAGTGCCCCGAAGCGGCAGCCTGCAAACGGGTGGATTCTGTCAGCGGGAAAAATGGATGCCAGCCCAGTCCGAACGGCAATGCGTAAGATGCCAGATTGGTGACGGTCATCGTCACCTCCAGCCGGTCGCCGTCGAGCGCAAAGTGCTGTTCGGCGCGGTAACAATAGCTGTCGCTGTGATGCTCAAAAATCAACGTCAGTGCCGTCGCACTCTGAAAAATACAGTCCCACTCCGCCAGCCAGCCGTCCCCGTGCAGGTAATGCGCATCGGCGGTATTCGGCGCCAGGCGATACGTTTTCCCTTCAAAGCTGAACGCATTCCCTTTCAGCCGGTTGCCGAAGGGTACCAGCGGAAAACACGCAGACTGCGCGGCAGGCGTTTCATCACTGAGCATAGCCGGACGCAGCAGCGGAAAATCCCCGCCGGAGCGCCTTGCGCTAAGCTGTAAAATCGCGCCGCCCGATGACGACACAGTCAGCGCAAGGTGGCGGTTTTCCAGAGAACAGAGCGGCATATTTTTCTCCGGTTAAGACGCAGGAAGCTGCGAGAAGAGATGCGCTTTTGCACAGGACGGATCCAGCGCAAAAATCTGTTGCAGCACATCATCGGAACCGTCGTCGTTCAGCCCGCGCAACGCCAGCGCGCGCACCAGCAAACAGTGGATACGATGATCTTTCTGACGGTCGCCGGTCAGCACCACTAAATCCGGCAATGACACCGCAAAGAAGTCGTCGGTGACCGGCTGCATTTCCGCACTGGCGGCCCATTCCAGCATCTGCGTGAAGACCTGACGACTCTGCGCCGGATCGTTAAGTTTGCGCAGCGCCATTCCCTGATAGAACAGATAATCGACCGGCTGATCGTTGTAATAACGTCGCTCGCCCATGCCTTTATCACCGGCCGCCGCACGCTCAAACCACGCCTGCGCCTGCTTATGCTGCTGTAGTTTTTGCGCGCAGACGCCCAGCCAGAAACAGATGTCATTGTCAGTCTGCCCGACCAGCCGCCCTTCGCTAAGGTTATGCGGATATTCCAGCGCCGACAGCAATAGCGCCTGTGCAGCAACCGCGTTTCCGGCATTCAGCGCTTCAAAGGCCAGCAGCTGTTTATTCATCAGATATTGTCCGGTGATCCGTCCTTCGCCACCTTCCCACGGATGGAACTGCCGGTCGGCCAGCAGCGCTTTCGCAGGCTGTAACTGACCACTGAGGTTATACAGGCCGAGCAATTCGGCGGTCAGATCGTCACGTTGTGTCGCTACCGGCAACAGTTTCTCCAGCCGCGCGAGACGGATTTGCGGCGGAACACCGGTCAGCCGGTTCAGCAAATCAGATTCAAACAGCAAACGGGCATCCTGTGGCTGTAACCGGCAGGCTTCTTCCAGACAGCGGCGCGCTTCTAAAGCATCGTGCTGGTGGTTCCACGCATAAATTCCCAGCCCGCGCAACGCATCGGCAAAGTCCGGTTCAAGCGTCAGACAGCGCTGCCAGCAGGTCACGGCGGAAGAAGTATTGCCTTTGCTGTAATGGAAAGAGGCCAGAAGATGCAGAGCAAAGGCGTCATCAGGCAATGCCCCCAGCAGGCGGACTTCCGCCAGCCATTGCGGGAAACGTACCCTGTCCGGGAAAACACGCCGCGCCATCTGACACAAGGCTTCGCGCCCTTCGTCCTCAAGGCTCGCACGTAAATACAACGGCAGTGTTTCCTGACTGTCGAGCACGCGCAGAGCTTCCCGCGCCAGCAAATCCTGCCCGCACTCTGTCAGTTGCATGGCGATATTCATGGCATTTTCGCCACGACGCCCGGTAACGCGGCGCAGTTCAGCGGCAGCGTCAGTGTCGGGCGCAAGGTGATAACGTAAAAAATGCAGAAGGTAGTGAAGCGGATATTGCTGCAAATGCATGTCGATAAATGGACGTGCATCCTGCCCGCTTAGGCACAGCAACAGAGCTTTCAGGCCAATCAGCCCGTAATGATTAGCCTGCGTCGCCAGCCCCTGCTCACAGAAATTCAGCGCCTGAGTGAACCGCTGGCGGCGGGTCGCAATCTGCGCCAGCCCGAAGTACCCGCCCGGTTTGGCGTTACCGCTCCACACGGCACGGTAATAACCGTCAAACGCGGCATCAAAATCGTCGGTTTGTGCCAGCGCACTGGCGCGGATCAGGCTCGCCAGGCCGCATTGCGGATTCTTATTCAGACGGTGTGCACGGCTCAGTGCGGCATCCGCCAGAGTGATAGCTTGAGAAAAATTCGCCCGGTTGTACTCCAGCGTCGCCAGCGCCAGATTGCAGCGATAATCCAGCGGGTCGAGCGCCACGCCGCGCCGGTAGTATTTCGCCGCGCCCTGACTGGCGTGGTTATACTGCTCAAGATGCTGGCCGATAAACCAGGCTTCATCGGCAGAAGTGATGTCCGCCGCAGGCAACGGCGCAGTGGCCGGCGAGGGCAGCGGCATTTCTTCAGCCTGATGCTCCAGATAGGTCAGCAATTCCGCGCCCTGTTTATCCAGCAAGCGTAAACGCAGACGCGCCGGGAATTCGCCGTGCAACTCGCCCTGAATCACCTCGCCCGGTTGCAGGTTTACAGCGTCTTCGAACAGAAGTTCGCTGCTCTTTTCACCGGCAATTTCCAGTCGTGCAACCTGTAACGGACTGACGGCGTAAACGCCCCATTTGAGCGTGTCACGGTGACGTTCAAGCTTAACTACTGCCTGCTCAGAAGCATTTTGCACCGTACCTAACCCGCTGTAAGGCAGGAAGTTTTGCACGAAACATTTTTCTTCGTACGCATCCAGCCAGGTGAAGTCCGGCTGATTATCGGTGAAGACGCCGGTCATCAGTTCGATGTACGGCCCGTTGTTGTCAGTAAGATTTCTGTCCCACGCACGGCCAAAATCGCAATTCCCCCAGGTCCACTGCTTTTTGCCCGGTGAAACATGATGGTCGGCGATGTGCAGTAATCCGCCCTGTTGATCGTGGTCATACGCGCCGACAAAGTCGAAGTCCGATTTATCCGCCATGTATGACGTCGGCACCGGAATGTTTCTGTAACGCGAGATATCGACGCCCGCGGAGTAATCCACTTTGTAGTAAGTGCCGGTGGCGATCGGGAATGAGGAGACGTCGCGTTTGCCGTGATCAAAAACGGCAGTGACATCCGCCGGGAATACGCTCTGATGACCGTCGCCGCCGGTGACTGCGGGGTTCGCCCACCACAGGAAATGGCGCGGCGTCGGGTTGCCATTATAAATTTTGGCGCTGATTTCCAGCAGCGCTTTGTCCGGATACACCGTGAAACCGGTCATCACCTGCAAACCGCGCATCGGCTCAACTTCACCCATCCAGACCGTTTTCGCGCCGTTCTCCTGCTCTGCAATCGTGAAATCCACCGGCATAAAAGTGGTCGGGCGGTGATGTTGCGGCCAGTTAAATTCAATGCCGCCGGAAATCCACGGCCCGAGCAAGCCGACCAGTGCCGGTTTCACGACTTCGTTGTAATACACAAAATCGCGCTGTTTTACTTTGTCCCAGGCGCGATGTACACGCCCGCCAAGTTCCGGTAACAGCATGATTTTGATGTAATCATTTTCCAGATACAGCGCCTGATAAGTTTTCATGACTTTCTCACCGGTCAGCGTATCGGTCACGCCGTACGGATAGACCGCGCCGGACGAGCCCTGATACACGCGATGCGCCAGAAACATCGGGTGCGTGTCCTGTTTCCCTGTTAACCAGGTCGGTAAATCCACCGCTTCCTGCCAGACTTTGACTGTTCCGCTCATGATTTGTCCTCAATACGTCATACCGAAATATCAATTTCGAGAGTCTACGCAACGTACAAAAGGCGCGGATCCGCTACGGTCACGCAATTCAGTAAACGGGGTTTAGTAAATGCCGATGGAAGGATTAAACAATTCGCGGGTACGTCAGTTTAATAAACAGGTGCTGATGACATTGCTTTACCGGAAAAAAAACACAAGTAAATCAATGTTGTCTCGACTTTCACATCTGTCGATCCCGGCTATCAGCAAGATCCTTGATGATCTGCAACACAACGGGCTGATCACCCATAATCCGGTGAATTTACATTCCCGCGGGCTGGGCGGCGGCAGTTATCAGGTCGCCACAGATGGCAGCACGATCCTGTGCATGAACATCACGCCTTATCGCATCGAGAGTATTCTGGTAAACCGGCTGATTCTGCCGTTGAGTGATTATCAGCTGACGGATATTGCGGTCAAAACGCCGGAAGCGCTGCTGGCGCAGATCGAGGCCTGTTTTCATCGGTATCGGAAGAAATTCCCCGGACTCAAAATCCGGCTGGCGCTGGCGATCCACGGCCAGGTCAACCCGACCACCGGCGTATCTCAGCGCATGCCGCAGGCACCGTGGACCGGCGAAATCGAGATTAAATATTTACTTGAAGATAAGTTGCAAACCGAAATCCTGATGGATAACGACTGCATCATGCTGGCGCTGGCCGAGAAGTGGCAGCACGCGAACGAACAGCATGATTTTTGCGTGATCAACGTCGATTACGGTATCGGATCTTCTTTCGTGATCAATCAGCAGATTTATCGCGGCAGCCTGTTCGGCAGCGGGCAACTCGGGCACACGATTGTCGATCCGCAGGGCAGCCGCTGCGCCTGTGGCCGCTACGGCTGCCTGGAAACGCTGGCTTCGCTGTCGGCGCTGAAGAAAAAAGCCCGCCAGCTTATCGCGGCAGAAAATCCTTCGCAGGCACTACGCACACCGGGCACGCAGGAGCTGATTGACCGCTTTCATCAGGGCGACGCGGCACTTTGCGCGCAGGTGATGGAAGGTGCGCGGGCGCTGGGGCTGAGCCTGTACAACTTCCTCAATATTTTGAACATTAACCGTATTTATCTGTATGGCCGCAGTTGCGGATTCGGCGACGACTGGCTCAACGCCGTGCGGGTGCAGAGCGGACTGAACCCGTTCGACAGAACCGACCACGTTAAAACGCTGGCGACACACATCGCGCCCGGCACGCTGAGTCGCGAGCAGCAAATTATGGGTATCGGCTATCTGTATGTGGAAAAGGCATTGGAAAGTATGGCGGGTTGAGCGGCGCATAATTCGTCGATCTGGCTGAAGCATGATAAAATTAAGAATGGCTGCATGATGTGGCCTATTTATCCCAATCTGCGCTCAGAGAATGTTGCTATGACCCTGAATAATCCAGAAAAATTACTTTCACAAGCTGAAGAACTTTGCCAGCAACGCAATGTTCGTCTTACACCGCAGCGGCTGGAAGTTTTGCGACTGATGGCGCAACAACCCGGTGCAATCAGCGCCTATGATTTGCTGGATCTGCTGCGCGTCAGCGAGCCACAGGCCAAACCGCCAACGGTTTACCGGGCGCTTGATTTCCTGCTGGAACAAGGGTTTATTCATCGGGTTGAATCGGCTAACAGCTATGTGCTTTGCCATCATTTCGAAGAGCCGAGCCACACTTCCGCGCTGTTTATCTGTGATCGCTGCGGGCTGGTCACGGAAAAAACCACTGACGGCATTGAAGAACGTCTGGCGAAACTGGCGCATGAATCCGGTTTTGAGTTGCGTCATTCGGTCGTTGAAGCGCATGGCTTATGTGCCGAATGCAAAGTTGTTGAAACCTGCGACAGTCACGATCATTGCGAACACGACCACAGCATTGTTGTGAAAAAACGTTGATAAACAGTTGTTTTTGAATGGGTTTTAAAAATCCTAAAGCGGAAGGGTTTTCACGCAGCTGAACGGATAATTTAAGGTGCTGAAGGAAGATATTGAAGGTTGGGTACATCCTTGTACCCGTATCCTGAAAGTGTTCCGGGTAGGAGCAGCAATGACTCAGGATACGTCACTGATACGCGAGGGGGAGTCGCGTGTTACCAGTGATATTTGTTTTTCGATTCCCAATCCTTGAGCTCTTTCTCGGCCTGATCCTTCTGATAGCCATAACGCTCCTGAATCTTACCTACCAGCTGATCACGTTTACCTTCAACGACTGTCAGGTCGTCATCAGTCAGCTTACCCCACTGTTCTTTCACTTTCCCTTTGAACTGCTTCCAGTTACCGTCGGCTTGGTCCTTATTCATAATAAATATCTCCTGTTACCTTGGGTTGTAGAGCTGCACGTTTGTTGGCAGCCCGTCCTTAACACTTCAAAGCTTAGTAGAGAATGCGGATTCGTCTTCCCAAAACAGGGATAAAAACCACTATTAGGATTAATCCAAAGCAGGAAATAACGTGGAATTGAAATCTGTCTGACTGAAAAAGGCCGCTAATTCAGGGCATAGAGGAAGCGAACACGGCATTTTCTTTGAACAGGCAATGAAACGGATAACAGTAAGAAAGAGGATTTTATCGGGAGAGTTTCTGAGTCATGCCTAAAACAACATCGCCCCAAAACGGGACGATGAGATACTGATTTTACAGGCGCGTCAGAGGCGGCCAACGCACCTGCAACGTAGTGCTTAAGCGCTGATTAGATCCAGTCGCCGTTGCGGATAACGCCAACAGCCAGACCTTCAATGCTAAAATTCTGTTCACGCAAATCAACCACAATAGGCTGGAATTCGCTGTTTTCAGGCAACAACTGAACCACGCTGCCCTGTTTCTTCAGGCGCTTGACCGTGACTTCATCATCAATACGTGCAACGACAACCTGACCATTACGGACATCCTGCGTTTTGTGTACTGCCAGCAGATCGCCATCCAGAATACCGATATCACGCATCGACATCCCGCTGACGCGCAGCAGGAAATCCGCACTCGGTTTAAACATGGCCGGATCGACCTGATAATGTCCTTCGATGTGCTGCTGAGCCAGCAGCGGTTCACCGGCAGCAACACGGCCAATCAGCGGTAAACCTTCTTCTTCTTCCATCAGCAGACGAATACCGCGCGAAGCACCGGAAACGATCTCAATAACGCCTTTACGCGCGAGCGCTTTCAGGTGTTCTTCCGCCGCGTTCGGGGAACGGAACCCGAGACGGGACGCAATCTCTGCTCGGGTCGGTGGCATACCGGTGGTGGAGATATGATCGCGAATAAGGTCGTAGACCTCTTGTTGTCTGGTCGTTAAAGCTTTCATTCCGCCCCCTGGTTGTTTATACAGTCTAGCTGTGAGTATATACAGCTAAACGGTCAATGAAAACCTAAGATTGAATAAAAACAGGGCATAACGACAATTCCTGGAATGCAGATTCCAAATCAGAACCATCGCGGCCAAAAGATGCTGACCCAGACAAAAATCGCCAATATGATGGTCAGCAGTACAGCGGCAGAACCGATATCTTTAGCGCGGCCTGACAGAACGTGAAACTCAGGCCCGATGCGGTCAATCGCAGATTCTATGGCACTGTTGAGCAATTCAGTCACACAGACCAGCACGACGGAGCCGATCAGCAAGATACGTTCTATGCTGCTCACATCCAGCCAGAAACTTAATAAAATTAGCGGGATAGTAGCGCTGGCTTCCTGCCGAAAAGCAGCCTCGTTTTGCCATGCGGCCTTGAGGCCTTTCCAGGAATAGCCTGCGGCTTTATAGATGCGGGTAAATCCAGTGACTTGGTTCGCCATTCTGTTACTGATCCTTGAAATATTATCCTGCGGGTTTTGCGCATTTTAGCGGTTTAATGGTATCTCATCACCACAGATCTCGTCTGAGCTTTCTGGTATCCTTGCGGCGAAATGGCTAACAAGAGGCTTCACGTTTTTATGTCAGGTTGGCGTAGACTTTATTACACATTATTGAATTTACCACTCTCATTGCTGGTAAAGAGCAAGGTCATACCTTCAGATCCGGTTACCGAGTTGCATTTAGACCCGACCCGGCCAATTCTGTACGTATTGCCTTATAACTCCAAAGCGGATTTGCTGACATTGCGTGCGCAGTGTCTGGCTCAAAATCTGCCTGATCCCCTTATTCCGCTGGAAATCGACGGAACGCTGCTGCCGAGCCATGTGTTTATTGCCGAAGGCCCGCGCGTTTTCTCCTATTACACGCCCAAGCAGGAATCGGTAAAGCTGTTCCACGATTACCTGGATTTGCACCGTAATAACCCGGATTTAGACATTCAGATGCTGCCCGTATCGGTCATGTTTGGCCGTGCGCCAGGCCGCGAAGGCCACGATACGCCGCATCTGCGCGTGCTGAATGGGATCCAGAAATTCTTCGCCGTGCTGTGGCTGGGCCGCGACAGTTTTGTCCGTTTCTCCAATACCGTTTCGCTGCGTTATATGGCGACCGAGCACGGAACCGACAAAACCATCGCCCAGAAGTTGGCGCGTGTTGCGCGTATGCACTTCTCCCGCCAACGTCTGGCGGCGGTCGGGCCACGTCTGCCGGCGCGCCAGGATTTGTTCAATAAACTGCTGGCATCCAAGGCGATTGAAAAAGCCATTGAGGACGAAGCGCGCAGCAAGAAAATCTCACACGAAAAAGCCCAGCAAAACGCCATCGCCCTGATGGAAGAGATTGCGGCTAACTTCTCGTATGAAGCCGTGCGCCTTTCTGATCGCGTGCTGAGCTGGACGTGGAACCGCCTGTATAAAGGCATCAACGTCAATAACGCGGAGCGTGTGCGTCAGCTTGCGCTCGAAGGACAGGAAATCGTTTATGTGCCCTGCCACCGCAGCCACATGGATTACCTGCTGTTGTCGTATGTGCTTTATCATCAGGGGCTGGTGCCTCCGCACATTGCGGCCGGTATCAATCTGAATTTCTGGCCCGCAGGTCCGATTTTCCGCCGTCTGGGCGCATTCTTCATTCGCCGGACGTTCAAAGGCAACAAACTGTATTCGACAGTGTTTCGCGAATACCTCGGCGAATTATTCAGCCGCGGTTATTCGGTCGAATACTTTGTTGAAGGTGGACGTTCGCGCACCGGGCGTTTACTGGAGCCGAAAACCGGTACGCTCTCAATGACCATTCAGGCCATGCTGCGCGGCGGTTCCCGTCCTATTACTCTGGTGCCGATTTACATTGGTTACGAGCACGTGATGGAAGTGGGTACTTACGCCAAGGAGTTGCGCGGAGCGACCAAAGAGAAAGAAAGCCTGACCCAGATGCTCAACGGTTTACGCAAACTGCGTAACCTTGGTCAGGGTTATGTAAACTTTGGTGAACCGTTGCATCTGACCACGTATCTGAACCAGAACGTGCCAACCTGGCGTGAAGCGATCGACCCTATCGAAGCGCAGCGTCCGAGCTGGCTGACGCCAACGGTTCAGGATCTGGCAGAACAGATTATGGTGCGCATCAACAACTCAGCGGCGGCAAACGCCATGAACCTGTGTTGTACCGCGCTGCTGGCATCGCGTCAGCGTTCATTGACCCGCGAACAGCTGACCGAGCAGATTGATTGTTATCTGCAATTGCTGCGCAACGTGCCGTATAACGCCGATTCGACGGTGCCTGATCTGACTGCCGACCAACTGCTCGATCACGCCCTGAACATGAACAAGTTCCAGGTCGAGAAAGACAATATCGGCGACATCATCGTTCTGCCGCGCGAACAAGCGGTGCTGATGACGTATTACCGCAATAACATCCACCATATGCTGGTTCTGCCGTCGCTGATTTCAAGCATCGTGATGCACCACCGTCATGTGAGTCGTGCTGAGTTGCTGCGTCAGGTCGAACTGATTTATCCGATGCTGAAAGCTGAACTGTTTATGCATTTCGATAAATCGGAACTTCCGCACGTGCTGGATATTCTGACGCTGGAACTGGCGCGTCAGCAGATCATTCATCTGGAAGACGACGAACTGACGCTGAACCCGGCGCGCATCCGCACGCTGCAACTGCTGGCGGCGGGTGTCCGCGAAACGCTGCAACGCTACGCGATTACATTCTCCCTGCTCACCAATAATCCAAGCATCAACCGCGGTGCGCTGGAAAAAGAGAGCCGGATCATGGCGCAGCGTTTATCCGTGCTGCACGGCATTAATGCCCCTGAATTCTTCGACAAAGCGGTATTCTCCACGCTGGTCGGCACACTGCGCGCTGAAGGGTATATCAGCGACAGCGGCGATGCGATTCAGGAACAGACGCGTGAGATTTACAACATGCTCAGCGATCTGATGACGCCGGATATCAAACTCACCATTGAAAGCGCCGGTATGCCTTCTGAGCTGCCTCAGGCGACCGAACCTCCGGCTGAGCCGAAGATGGATGTGCGCGATACCGACCACTGATTGACGTTAAAATCATTGCGGTAATGCCATAAAGCAAAACGCCCGGGCTTATAAAAGACCGGGCGTTTTTTTATTGCCTGAAAGGCTCAGAAGCTGAAAGCAGATAAACTCATCAGGATGCCAAGGAACAGCACCAGCCCCACGTAATTATTCTGGCGAAAAGCAAGGAAGCAGGCATCTCTCTCACGCTTGGCAATCAGCTTTTGCTGGTGAACAAACAGCGCAGCGGCCAGCACTAATGACCACCAGAACGGGGCGCCAAGCTGGGAAAGATGCCCGATAATGCCCATCAGAACCAGCGTTGCCAGCTGCAACAGGCCGATAATCAGCGTGTCAAAACGGCCAAATAAAATCGCCGTGGATTTCACGCCAATTTTTAAATCATCATCACGGTCGACCATCGCGTATTGCGTGTCGTAAGCCACCGTCCAGCAAATATTCGCGATAAACATCAGCCAGCAGCTTAATGGTAACGTCCCGCTGACAGCGGCGTAACCCATCGGAATTGCCCAGCCAAACGCCGCGCCCAGCACAAACTGCGGCAGATTGCTGACCCGCTTAATGAACGGGTAAACCCATGCCAGCGCCAGCCCCGCGAGGGACAGCAAAATGGTCATCCGGTTCAGCGTCAGAACCAAGAGGAAGGACACCAGCACCAGCCCAACAAACAAGATTTTTGCCTGTTTCCCGGTGATCGCACCACTCGGCAGCGGGCGGTTGGCCGTACGTTTTACGTGTCCGTCGAATTTACGGTCCGCATAGTCATTCACCACACAACCCGCCGCGCGCATGAAAAAAACGCCCAGCACGAAGACCAGTAAAATTTTGGCAGAAGGCGCGCCCTCACCGGCCAGCCACAACGCCCAAAGCGTCGGCCACAACAGCAGCAAGGAACCTATCGGCTTATCAATGCGCATCAGGCGGCAGTAATCCCGCCAGGTGCCCTGAGTCATACTTCCTGACACTCTCTGTTCTCCTTGTGGATTGGTTTGGCTCATGCCTCGCCCACTTTGCCCTCAGGGCGGTGAACCGGCGAGTCCGGCAGAAAAATTTCCGTCAAAAGCAGGGGCTTATCCGACAGGCAAAGCCGCGAGCGACGCGCCCATAAACTGCCCTGCTCAGTATTTAATTGTCCCAGATGGATGTAATCACGGGTCAGGTTGTTACCGCTAAACAGATACCGGCCCAGCGGCACCGTGCCTAAATCGACCAGCGCCAGATCCGGCCCTGTCAGCGTTTCTTCCGGGATCACCGTGCGTCCGAGCAGCCAGGGCTCAGCATCGCCAAACAGGATCACTTCGCGAACCCAATAACGGGCGCTTTCCGGCAACTGTTGTGCTTCGCTTTCACCCAGCTCATCACGACGCACAAAACATTCATTTTTCGGTTTCACGGTGACGGTAACACCCTGCTTTTCAAACCGGCGGGTCATGGATCCCATTTCCATCAGCCAGTCAGCAACATCCGCTGGCACGTCATTCGGATCTTGAAACCAATGGATCGGGAGTTGTTCAGGGGAATGGGAATCAGACATCAACGGCTCCATCATGGAGGTATTCATACCTCCAATTAATTATCTGCCTCGCATTCTAACGCATGAATGCAAGGCAGTAATCGCCTCATTTATTCGCGACGCAGACGTTCGCCGTTGGCGAGGTAAAGCGTCACGACGAGGACGAGGATGGCGCAGGCGTAAACCAGTGTGTCGTAAGGACTTTTATGGTCGACGATAATCAGGCGGATAATCGCCGTGATGCCGATATAAATAAAGTAACGCAGCGGGAAGTGATATCCCGACGAAAAGTACTTAATGATCAGCGCAATAAATTCGAAATAGAGGAAGTAAATCACGATGCCCTCTATCAGCAGATACGATGAAGACTGATCGTTATTGACGAACAAAACCATCGCCAGATGGTAGGTTTCGCGCCCGATAAAAATCATCAGAATAACGGCCAGCCCTAATAAGAAAACGTTCAAAATTCGCTGCATGATGACGGAAACCATCGTCGCACGTTTTGATCCTGCCATGTGATCTACATCCCACTTTTGTTATTAATACCCGCAGAATACCACAGAGTCTGTGCCGGAAAAGCGGCATTGAAAAAGGGTCAGCCTGTTGGGGCTAACCCTTTTATTTAGAAATATTTCGACCTGTTCGTCTAAATCATTCGGGCTGGATCAAGGCGGCAAGGGAACGAAGCCCCGAAGCTTACATACGTAAGTGACCGGGGTGAGTTCACGCAGCCAACGCTGAAACAGCCTGAAGGATGACGAGGGATTAGCGCCAGTTTTTGAAGCGGTTGATCAGACCATTGGTCGAGCTGTCGTGGCCGGTCACATCTTCGCTACCTTCCAGTTCAGGAAGAATACGGTTCGCCAGTTGTTTACCCAGTTCCACACCCCATTGGTCGAAGGTGTAGATGTTCAGGATAGCGCCCTGCGTGAAGATTTTGTGCTCGTACATCGCGATCAACGCACCCAGGCTGTATGGCGTGATTTCGCGCAGCAGGATGGAGTTGGTCGGACGGTTACCTTCGAACACTTTGAACGGTGCGACGTGTTTAACGTCTTCCGGTTTTTTACCCTGATCGGCGAATTCTTTCTCGACGACTTCCAGAGATTTACCGAATGCCAGCGCTTCAGTCTGTGCAAAGAAGTTAGACAGCAGTTTCGCGTGGTGATCGCTCAGTGCGTTGTGGCTGACCGCAGGCGCGATGAAGTCACAAGGAACGATTTTGGTGCCCTGGTGAATCAGCTGATAGAACGCGTGCTGGCCGTTGGTACCTGGCTCGCCCCAGATGATCGGGCCAGTCTGGTAATCCACCGGATTGCCGTTACGGTCAACGAATTTACCGTTGGATTCCATGTTGCCTTGCTGGAAGTACGCCGCAAAACGGTGCATGTACTGATCGTAGGGCAGGATAGCTTCGGTTTCAGTGCCGTAGAAATCGTTGTACCAGATACCAATCAGCGCCAGCAGAATCGGCAGGTTTTTCTCAGCCGGGGTATTCGCGAAGTGTTTATCCATCGCGTGAGCGCCACTCAGCAGCTGTTCGAAGTTTTCGAAACCGATGGACAGCGCGATGGACAGGCCAATCGCGGACCACAGTGAATAACGGCCGCCAACCCAGTCCCAAAATTCAAACATGTTGTCGGTGTCGATACCAAATTCGCTGACCGCTTTACCGTTGGTAGACAGCGCAGCGAAGTGTTTCGCCACGTGCTTGTTGTCACCCGCGGTTTTCAGGAACCAGTCACGCGCGCTGTGGGCGTTGGTCATGGTTTCCTGCGTGGTGAAGGTTTTTGATGCCACCAGGAACAGTGTAGTTTCCGGGGACAGGTCTTTCAGCGTTTCGGCGATGTGCGTGCCATCCACGTTGGAGACGAAATGCATATTCAGGTGGTTTTTGTACGGACGCAACGCTTCGGTCACCATGAACGGGCCGAGGTCTGAACCACCGATACCGATGTTCACCACATCCGTAATCGCTTTGCCGGTATAACCTTTCCAGTCGCCACCGATAACGCGCTCAGTGAAGCCTTTGATTTTCGCCAGAACGGCATTCACTTCCGGCATCACATCTTTGCCATCCACCACGATTGGCGTGTTGCTGCGGTTACGCAGGGCAACATGCAGAACGGCGCGGTCTTCAGTGCGGTTGATCTTCTCGCCAGAGAACATCGATTTGATGGCGCCCTGAAGATCAGTTTCTTTGGCCAGCGCCTGCAGTTTGTCCAGCGTCTCTGTCGTAATACGGTTTTTAGAGAAATCGACCAGCATCTGGTCTTCAAAAGTGGCAGAGAACTTGGAGAAACGATCACCATCTTCAGCAAACAGATGGCTAATCTGCACATCTTTCATCGTGTCGAAATGCTGCTGCAGGGCTTGCCAGGCAGCGGTCTGAGTTGGATTGATATTTTTCATAGCAATGCTCTTAGGCTGAGAATAAATATGAGGTAACTGTCCCGATTGTAACCTGTAGTTCCCGAGATGAGATGCCTTTTCTTGCGATAGGTCAGATCTGTTGAATCACAATGACAGAGAACAATATTAGATGACAATCGTTCAAAATGTGGCGTTAGCGCCCTGTTGCCGTTGACAGAAAGGCGAGAACCCGTTATTCCTAAGCACCTAACTCACGCGCGCGTTTGACGCGTGAGCCAGAAGAGGCGCGTCGCCCAGGAAGTGTATCGGAGGAACCGAAATCCTGCGAGGGTACATCAGGGGGAGCGACGCCGAGGTCTGAAGCCTTCGGCAGGCATAAGATCGGCTACAGGGGCTGAATCCCCTGGGTTGTCACCGGGCATCCGTGAGGATGCCGACAAGGTGGAGCGCTTCTGGGTGTATCGTAGCATCTCTACGTCTGCTCCCGTTATCCGCCCTCCCCTTGTGCCAATTCTTAGAGAATTATGGAATCGATGGCCGTCTGGTATGACGACCCTGACACGAGGTTTTACATGAATTACGCAGCATCCCGCAACGCCAACCCGCAGCCTTTGGGCAACGTTATCGTCGCCAAATTCGGCGGCACCAGCGTAGCGGACTTCGACGCCATGAACCGCAGCGCAGATATCGTTCTTGCGCGCCCTGAAGTACGTCTGGTCATTCTCTCCGCCTCCGCGGGCGTCACCAATTTATTAGTCGAGCTGGCCACAGGCAAAGAAACCGAGCGCCGGGTGTTCCTGCTTGATGAAATTCGCCGTATTCAAAACGCCATAATTGACCGCCTCGATAATCCGGCGGTGATCCGTGAAGAAATCGGTCGCATGCTGGAAAATATCGCCATGCTGTCCGAAGCCGCGAGCCTTGCGACTTCCACGGCGCTGACCGACGAACTGGTCAGCCACGGCGAACTGATGTCCACGCTTTTGTTTGTTGAAATCATCCGCCAGCGCAATGTGCCGGTGGAATGGTTCGACGTGCGTAAAGTGATGCACACCAATGATCATTTTGGCCGCGCAGAGCCAGACACTCAGGCGCTGACAGACCTGACACTTCAGCAATTGCAGCCACGTTTACAGGACGCGCTGGTGATAACGCAGGGCTTTATCGGTTCGGAAGGAAAAGGCCGGACCACTACGCTGGGCCGTGGCGGCAGCGACTATACCGCAGCCTTGCTGGGCGAAGCGCTGGGCGCAGTCCGTGTGGATATCTGGACTGACGTGCCGGGAATTTACACCACTGACCCGCGTCTGGTGCCTGCGGCGAAACGTATTGATCGCATTGCGTTTGAAGAAGCGGCTGAAATGGCGACGTTCGGTGCCAAAGTATTGCATCCGGCCACGCTTCTGCCCGCGGTGCGTCGCGGTATTCCGGTGTTTGTCGGCTCCAGCAAGGATCCGTCGGGCGGCGGCACGTTAGTGTGTGACAACACTGAAAATCCGCCGCTGTTCCGTGCCATTGCCCTACGCCGCAGACAAACGCTGGTCACGCTACACAGCCTGACCATGCTGCATTCACGTGGTTTCCTCGCCGACGTGTTTGGCATTCTGGCACGCCACAATATTTCTGTGGATCTGATCACTACATCAGAAGTCAGCGTGGCACTGACGCTCGACACCACCGGTTCAACCTCATCAGACGCCAGTCTGCTGACCACGTCACTGCTGACCGAACTGTCATCGCTGTGTCGCGTGGAAGTCGAAGAAAATCTGGCACTGATTGCAATTATCGGTAACAAATTATCCCAAGCCTGTGGCGTCGGCAAAGAGGTCTTCGGCGTGCTGGATCCATTCAATATCCGCATGATTTGCTACGGCGCAAGCAGCTACAATCTGTGCTTCCTGGTGCCGGGCAGTGATGCCGATCAGGTCGTAAAAACTCTACACCGCAACCTATTCGAATAATATCGGGCGCGGTATCTGAGAAGACCGGGCCTTGTGCCCGGTCTTTTTTTGTCTGTACTTTTGCAAAACAACAAAGACAAGGATCATCCTCAACATGTTAGCCAAAATAACCCGCCTGTTCCCGCTGTGGGCCGTGCTGTTGTCGGTCGCGGCTTACTATTCGCCCGGCACTTTCACACCCATCGGGCCTCACGTTTCGACCCTGCTGATGCTGATTATGTTCGCGATGGGCGTCACGCTGGAGTTCGGTGATTTCAAACGCGTGCTGGCTCGCCCCGCACCGGTCGCAGCAGCAACGTTCCTGCATTATCTGGTCATGCCGCTGGCGGCCTGGGTGCTGGCAAAACTGTTCCATATGCCACCTGATTTGTCCGCCGGGATGATTCTGGTAGGCAGTGTCGCAAGCGGAACCGCATCCAATGTGATGATTTATCTGGCGAAAGGAGATGTCGCGCTTTCCGTGACGATCTCCGCGGTCTCCACGCTGGTCGGCGTTTTTGCCACGCCGTTGCTGACGCGGCTTTATGTCGACACACACATTAAAGTCGATGTCGAAGGCATGCTGCTGAGTATTTTGCAGATCGTGGTTATTCCAATTTTAGCCGGCCTGATTATTCATCATCTGTTTACTAAAACGGTGAAACGCATTGAGCCGCTGCTGCCGCTGTTTTCCATGGTGTGCATCGTCGCAATCATCAGCGCCGTCGTTGCGGGCAGTCAGGGCTTTATCGGTTCTGTCGGTCTGATCGTGATTGTGGCGGTGATCCTGCACAACGGTATCGGCCTGCTGAGCGGTTACTGGGGCGGGAAATTGTTCGGGTTTGACGAGACAACCTGCCGCACGCTGGCGATGGAGGTCGGAATGCAAAACTCAGGTTTAGCCGCCACGCTAGGGAAAATTTACTTCACGCCGCTGGCGGCTTTGCCGGGCGCACTTTTCTCGGTCTGGCACAACCTTTCCGGTTCTTTGCTGGCCGGTTACTGGTCCGGTAAACCGGTTAAAAAAGACTGATAAGCAAAAAAAAACGGGCGCATCGTTCGCGCCCGGTTCATTGTTTGTACCCGATTCAGAAACTCATACCCGCTTCATATCATCGTTATTTTCACGCTGTTCATCTTCCTGTTCGTCCTGATCCAGCACGTTATACGCTACCGCGCAGAACAAGGAGTTAAGACGTTTCATATCGCCCAGCAACCCGAGATGCAGCGAACTGGTTTCGATACTTTGCACGTTATGCTGATGCAGGCGGTCAACGTGTGCGTGCGCATACCGGCGGTCGAGAATGCGGAAACGATGCTTTGAGCGGCGCAAACGGCGCGCGCTGGTCAGGTCGTTCGAGAGGAAGACACCCAGACTCAGACGCAGGTTATCCAGCAATTTTTCGTGCAACGCTTCGAGTTCTACCAACCCTTCCGGCGAGAAAGCACGGCGCGTAGCGTGGGATTTCGCAGTGATATCGCCGGTCATTCGCTCGATAATATCGCCCGCCTGTTCCAGGTTCAGAGCCATTTCGATGATTTCCGCCCATCGGCGTGAATCGTCTTCGCCCAGCCCTTCTTTGTTGATTTGCGCCAGATAGAGTTTGATGGCGGTATACAGCACGTCAACATCGTCATCGAGCCGCCGCACTTCGCGATCCTGCGCCAGTTTTCCGTGCATCACTTCACGGTTGAGGATCAGCATGTGTTCCACCACATCGCCCATGCGCAGCGTTTCGCGTGCCGCATTCGCCAGCGCCAGCGTCGGGGTATCAATCGCGCTGACATCCAGATGGCGCGGGCGCAGACGCGGATCATCTTCCGGCACATCGGCAATCATCAGCTGGCAAACTTTTGCCATCGGTGCCGTCAGCGGCACCATCGCCAGACAGCGGATCAGGTTGTAGAACATGTGGAAATAGATCACCAGCTCTTCGTCTGGAATGCCCAGACGCGCAAGCTGCGTCGAAAGCAGGCCGACAAACGGCAGCACAATTACACAGCCAATCAGCTTGAACAGCGTGCTGCCCAGCGCCACACGACGCCCGGCGGCGTTCATTTTGCTGGCATTGATCATCGCCAGCAGGCCGCTGCCCAGATTGGCGCCGATGACCAGACACAGCGAGACTTTGAGAGAAATCACCCCGGTCGCGGCCAGCGTTGCCGTCAGCAAAACGGCGGCCAGACTGGAGTAACTGATGATGGCGAAAATTGCGCCGGTCAGGGCGTCGAGCATGACGTCGCCGGTCAGCGATGAGAACAACACTTTAACGCCGGATGCCTGCATGATTGGCGTCGCTGCCGCCACAATCAGTTCCAGCGCCAGTAAAATCAGCCCAAGCCCGATACAGACACGCCCGACTTGTCCGGCGCGGGTTTGTTTACGGCTGAGGAAAAAGGCCACGCCGACGAAAATCAGCAGCGGGGAAAGCCAGGAGAGATCGAAGGTCAGGATACGCGCCATCACGGCGGTCCCGACGTCGGCACCGAGAATAATCACCAGCGCGGGCGCGAGCGCAACCAGTCCCTGCGAAACGAACGACGTCACCAGCAACGCCGTAGCATTACTGCTTTGCACCAACGCGGTGACGCCAATACCCGCCACAAAAGCCAGCGGTTTTTTCTCAACGCTGTTGCTCAGAACACGACGCAGATTCGCACCGAAAACGCGCATGATGCCGGTACGCACAATGTGCGTACCCCAAACTAGCAACGATATAGCAGACAGAAGGTGTAAAAGGGTTAACACGAATGCAGAACTCCTGTTATGCCTGGCACAAACCATTGGTGAACGGAATGTTGCCGCTTATTGTATCTTCTTAATCTAACAGATTTAACTGTAGACTACGCGCTTAAGAAGACCACAGGATAGCGAAGCCAAAACTGCAGAGTTAAGAGATATTAAATTTATTATTAAGAATAGCGAAATTGTTAATACAAAGACTGTCATTTAAAATCCGCGCGAAGACATTAACCCCGCCTTTATATTTATTGATTTATATTATTCTCCAGCTCAATGCTATCTCTTTAAATAGTGTGAAATGAAATCATAACGCCATGTATTTATTGTACACCCATAAATTCAACCAACATAATTAAACACGTAAGTCGGGGAGATATTTCACATCAGGAACGACAAAACTCATCAATAAACAACCCGTTGATTATTGAAAGAAATCCCGCCCCCCCTTAAATACTCAAGGTAATGGATTATGAAGTACGACTTATTGGTTGGCGTAATATCGCTCTGTATATTTGACGCTGAAGCCGGTGTCATGAATGAAAACATTCCTGTTCAGGAGTACCGGGATTTTGCCGAAAACATCGGGAAATACAAACCCGGCGCAGAAAACGTAGAAGTATTTAATATTGATGGCACTTCTGCCGGATTTCTGCCTTTTTCTATCCCCGACTTTTCCAGCGCATCGAAAAACGGTTATACCACGCTCATCGCCAGTAGCTATGTCACAACCGTTAAGCATAACGGATGGTACGAGAACACCAACTTTGCTACCGGCGCAAAATACAGCAACGATTATCTTGTTATTAATTACAATAATCATCCCTCCGAAGATTTTAGCGCCGCGCGTCTAAATAAAGTCGTTACTGAAGTCGCCCCGGTCGAAATGGTTGATCCCGCAGATGTTTACGATAAGAGAAATACAGGACGCTATACCTATTTTGCTCGTGTGGGTGCTGGCTACCAATATCAGATTGATTCGACAGGACAGCATCTGAATTTACTGACACCCAATCCTTACGCATGGAAAAGTGCAGGGACATTAAAACCATCTCAAATATCCCAAAATGGCATCACATGGGTTAACAATGATACAAGCTCCCCTTTAGATATTGCCGGTAACTCCGGGGACAGTGGCAGCCAGATTCTGGTTTATGACAATGTTGATAAGAAATGGAAAATGTATGGAGTTCTCACCTCCGGGATCTTGGTTGAAAATGGTGCGACGCATACCTCAAAAACGAATGCATTAGCGCTTCAGACCGACTTCATTAACAGTATATTTGACCAAAATACCGATCCGGATGTGACTGATGTCGCCGCCAGTGGCGATATACACTGGACCGGCACAGGCGCTGTGGGCGATATCGTTCAGGGGGATTCCGTCTGGAAATGGCACGGCGCTGACCCGGATTTACCCGGGCAGTTTATTCTTACCATAGACAAGATTATCGCCGGAGATGTCGGAACGGATGTTCGCAACCCCTCTATGGATGCCTCGAAAGATTTGCGTTTCAACGGTGATGGCGGCCTGATTGTACTGGATGCCAGCGTTGATCAGGGCGCGGGTAAACTGCAGTTCTCCAATGACTATCGCGTGGTTTCCGCTGAAGGTGCAGGAAACACCTGGATGGGCGGCGGAATTGAAGTTGACGCCAGCAAAACCGTCGACTGGCAAGTTAAAGGCGTAGCGGGAGACAGCCTGCATAAAATCGGGGCGGGCACTCTGTATGTTAACGCCACCGGTGACAACGCCGGCTCATTAAATGTCGGTGACGGAACGGTCGTACTTGCCCAACAAGACGACAGCGCAGGACACCATCAGGCATTTTCATCGGTAACGATTGTGAGTGGTCGCCCTACGGTACAACTGGGCGGTGAAAGTCAGGTCGCCCCCGACCAGATTTTCTTTGGTTATCGTGGCGGAGTGCTGGATCTCAACGGTTATGACATGAGTTTCACGGCGATTAACCACAGTGATGCCGGTGCCACAATCATAAACGCCAACGGGAATGACAGTTCAACCCTGACGCTGGCGAATACAAAATCCGATACTTTCCTGGGCCAGCTGGGATCCCCTGATAATCCGCAGGGAATGAACGCGATTTTGAATTCGACAAAAAGCACGAATAACTATTCCCTGACGGGCGGTGCGTATCTTAATGATTTTACAGTACTCAACGGCGGCCTGATGCTTGCTGGAAAGCAAACACCTCATGCAGGGGGCGCTATCTTCAGTAATGACTGGATAGACGAAACCTATCAGATCACCACGTTAAACCTAAATCAGGGCGGACTTCTCACCCTGGGAGAACATGGAACGCTCGAATCTGATATGACGCTTGCCGAAAATTCTGCATTACAAATGCACAGCCGCAGCACGCTCGCCGGAAATGTAATGCTGAGAGATAACGCCAGATTGTCCATTATCGCCGGTGACGCCAGCGATAAAAGTACCGTCGGTGCTGCAAACGCCATCATTACCGCTGCACTGGAAGGGACAGGCAGCCTGATTAAAGACGGCTGGGGTACACTTCTGATGTACAGCGATAACACGTTTTCCGGCGGCACGACAGTTAAGAATGGCGATTTTGTGCTGGAAGGTTCACTGACTTCAGCGCTGACACTGGAAAACGGCACTTCATTTTCCGGCAATGCCAGCATCGCTGATCTGATTCTGAAAGATAATGTCGTGCTGGCTCCACATTATGATCACGTTCAGGCCGCCACAGACAGCATTAACCCTGCGACAATGCGGGTTAACGGGAATCTGTCCGCGGGTGATAATGATGTGATCAACCTGCGCGCCAGACTGAATACCGATGATTTACAGTATGACCGTCTGCTCATAGACGGCGATGTCATTTCTGCTGGCAAGCCGATCTCGGTCTCCGTCACACCCGATGGCAGTGGGATATTCACCGACAGCGATAACGATGGCGTAGCAGATAATCAGGAAGGGATTTCCCTGATTCAGGTTGGCGGGAATGCCGGTAAAAATACCTTTGCGCTGGCGGGAGAATACGTCGCAAGGGGCGCATATGCCTATACGCTCTACGCTTTTGCTCCGGGTCGGAGCTCAGCAGTTCAGCGTGCCGTTGCAGGTTCCGGAGGTCAGTACTGGGACTACCGCCTGCAAAACAGAATGCTCAGTGAGAACGACAATAATGAGCCGACAGCCGATCCCATTCCTGATCCCGATGACGGCGGTACAACACCAATTCCTGATCCCGATGACGGCGGTACAACGCCAATTCCTGATCCCGATGACGGCGGCACAACGCCAATTCCTGACCCCGATGGCGGCGGCACAACGCCAATTCCTGACCCCGATGGCGGCGGTACAACACCAATACCTGATCCCGATGACAGCGGCATAGCCCCGACACCTGAAAATAGTGATAGCCGCTCTGCGGTAACGCCACAGGTGCCTTCATATTTGTCCCTGCCGTCGGCGTTACTCAGTTACAGCAGCCGTCTGAACACCAGTTTCCATGATCAGGCTCTTCTGCTGGACGATAAGAGGGTTAACATTTTCTTCCAGTATCTCAACGGGGAAGATACGTATCACTCCGGGCTAAGCTTTAAAAATTACGGTTACGACTACAAACAAAAACAGGAAGGCTGGTTGTTTGGCGGCAAAGTGTTGCAACTCGGGGACGAAACGCAGTCCCTCGGGCTGAATTTCGGGCTTTCCCGTGCAGAGCTGGACATAACGCCGGATGCGGCAGATGGTGACAGCAAAATGCACTACACCGCCTGGGGGCTGTCAACACTACTCGTTTACAAGCAGAACGACGGTCTACTGGCTGAGTGGGAACTGGACGCTGCGAAATATGATGGCACAGTTTCTACAGATCTTCGTGGTGGCGATGTGGCTGATATTAATGCCAAATCCTTGGGGACCACGCTGGATTTAGGCTACCAGTTCACTTTTGGGCAGCATCAGCTCACGCCTCTCATTGGTGCCGGAGTTCAGTACCTGAAAGTCGATGATTTTACTGATGTTGATGGTGCTCATATTGATTACGGCAATATCGTACGCCCTACCGGTCATATCGGCCTGAGGTATCGCTATGACTGGGACAGTTTGCATGCCGGGAAATGGGCAATTATTGCGAGTACACGTTTGTATAAAGACTTCAGTAATGACGAAACCGTCGCCATTGGGGATGTACATAGTGCCGAATCCAGTGATTTCTCAACGGGTGTGCCGGGAAGCGCAGCTCTGCTGGATGTCGGGCTGGTGAATACGCTTTTGCCGAATGTCTCTCTGAGCGTCGGCGGGCAATATCAGAAACGTCTGGAGGAAGAAGGAATTGATTACTGGCAGGTCACGACCGGCGTCAGAATCAGCTTTTAAATAACGATTCAGAAACCGGTGCTGCGTCAAGATTTCCCCGCCTGTTTAATAAAGCAGGTGGGGAAACTCAGGTTTAAAAGGGCTTAATGCCAGGCATAAATCGGCCATCCTTCCTGTTGTGCGTGCCGGAGCAGGATAGCATCCGGGTTCACTGCGACGGGGTATCCGACGCGGTTCAGTAACGGCAAATCATTGTGAGAATCCGAATAGAAACGGGCTTCCTGTAACAAGGTTTCGTCCTGATTGATGAGATGCAGCAACCGCGAAACTTTGCCTTCGCGATAGGTCATCGTCCCCTGCGTGGCGCCGGTAAAGCGCCCGTCTAATATTTCAACACCAATCGCCAGCGTTTCATCAACACCGAGGAAACGGGCAATCGGCCTTACCAAATGTTCGCCGGACGCGGAAATAATCACCGTCCGGTCGCCCTGAGCGCGATGAGCGGCCAGACAGTCGCGCGCCTGCGTATAAATACGCGGAGCAATCACATCCTGAATGTAATTTGCGACCATTGCCGCGACGTCACTTTCACGGCGATCAATCAGCGGCACCAGAGTACAACGCATGTACTCCTGCATATCCATCTTGCCGACCGCATATTGCTGCATCAGCGCGGCATCTTGTTGCAGGAAAGCCTGCTCATCGGCCACCCAGCCTTTTGCCACCATGTAGGCTGACCACAAGCTGGAACAGTCGCCGCTAATCAGGGTTTCATCGAGGTCAAACAGCGCCAGTTTCATGCAACTTCCCGTAATGTAACAAGATCTAACTGTAGACCAATATCGCTGCCATCGGCGCGAAGTGAGGCAACAGAACGGTTTAAGACATCCACAGAAAGCTCGACGCCGTGCGCTAAAACGCGATACCGCACAACATTGCCCAGCAGACTATGGCTGAGAATTTTAGCCGGAATGCCCTGTCCGGCCGTGCAAATGGTCACGGACTCCGGACGAATGGCAACACGGCCAGTGTACGCCAGGCCTGTCAGCGCCAGCGCCTGTTCAGCACTCAGCAAATTATAGCTGCCAATAAAACCAGCGGCGAAAGCATCGACCGGCTCAGTATACAGGGTTTCGGCATCGGCATTTTGGACGATTTGTCCTTTGTTCATCAGCACAATCCGGTCTGACATAGTCAGGGCTTCTTCCTGATCGTGCGTCACGAAAATGGCGGTGAGGTTCATTTCTCGTTGGATCCGCCGAATTTGTTCGCGTAAATGCTTGCGGATACGGGCATCCAGCGCCGACAGCGGTTCATCAAGCAATAAGAGGCGAGGTTGTGTCACCAGCGAACGCGCCAGCGCCACACGCTGACACTGACCGCCGGAAAGCTGATGCGGATAGCGTTTGGCGTAATCGTTCATTTCCACCAGTTCCAGCACTTCGCCCACGCGGCGATGCACTTCGGAAACGGGTATCTTCTGCATTTTCAGGCCGAACGCAACGTTGGCTTCCACCGTCATATTGGGAAAAAGCGCATAGCTCTGAAAAACCATGCCGATCCCGCGCTGTTGCGGTGGCAGCGGCACGATGTCCTGCCCCTGAATCAGAATTTTGCCACTGTCGACGGACGTCAGACCGGCCAGACAGCGCAGCAGCGTAGACTTCCCGCAGCCACTCGGCCCCAGCAGCGTCACGAATTCCCCTTCTTTTGCGGAGAAATCGATGTTGTTGAAAATCTGAGTCGGGCCGTAAGACTTGTTAAGTTGAGTGACCTGCAAATACGACATAATCAGCTCTTTCCTTTGTTCAGCATGTTTGCCACCCAGGTGAAAATCAGGACGACCATGAAATACGAGATAACCAGTGCGCTGGTGAAATGGCCGCTGCCATTTCGCATGTTATAGAGATAAACCTGAACCGTTTCGTAACGACTGCCCGCCAGCAGATTGGCGAAAACAAACTCCCCAATCAGGAAGGAAAACGACAGCAATACGGCGATGGTTCCGCCCTTGCGTAAGTTCGGCAACACCACGAGTAGCGCGGCTTTCCAGGTGCTGGCCCCGAGTAAATGTGCGGCGTCCATCAGGTCACGCAGGTTTATTGCCTGCATGTTGTTGGAGATGGCGCGGTAGATAAACGGCAGCGCTATCGTGAAATAACAGCCGATCAGGATCCACGGCGTTCCAGTCAGTGCAAGAGGCCCGCCAGAATAGAGCTGCATCAGGCCGACGGATGAAACGACCGGCGGCACGGCAAACGGCAACAGAATGAGAATATTCATCAGCGCGTCGAGCTTCGGGAAATAGTAAGCAATCACAAACATAAGCGGCAGTATCAGTACCAGCGACAGGAAAAGCGTGCCGAAACAGATCAGCAGAGAATGCCAGAGCGCAATCAGGAAGCGCGGATCGCTCCACAACTCCACCAGCCATTTGAGCGTGAAACCGCTCGGCAAAATTGTGGCACCCCATTCCTGCACCAGCGCATAAACCAGCGTCGCCAGCAGCGGCAGCATCAAAACAATCAACAAAATCCAGATCACCACACGGTGGTAAATCGCTTCAGATCGCGACATCTCACGTTCCTTTTTTGGCAATCAGCTATGCTGACTGAGATAGCTTTTGCGCAATAACCACTGATGAATCAGCGTGATAAAGGCCATCAGCACCACCAGCAACATCGCCAGCGCACTCCCCATATTCGGGTCGAGGGAAATATCACCCGACACCAGCGCGGCGATACGAACCGGCACCACGTTGAAGTTACCGGTGGTCAGCGCGTACACCGTGGCGTAAGCGCCGAGGGCGTTGGCCAGCAAAATGACGAAAGTCCCCAGCAGCGCCGGAAACAAAACCGGTATGCCGATGTGCCGCCAGTAACTCCAGCGCCCGGCGCCCAGCAATGCAGCCGATTCACGCCAGTCTTCGCGCAACGCATCAAAGGCCGGATACATCAGCAAAACGCCGAGAGGGATCTGAAAATAGGTGTAGAGCACAATCAGCCCGTCTTTCGAATACAGGTCAAAATGCTCCATCAGGCCGTATTTACGCAGCAATAACGTCAGGCATCCGTTCAGACCGAGCAAGATGACGAAGGCAAAAGCCAGCGGCACGCCTGCAAAGTTGCTGGTCATGTTAGTAAAGGACATTACGAAATCATGAAGCTTTGTCGGGCCTAGCTGGCGAAGTGAGTAACTGCCCACTAACGCAATAATCAAACCGTACAAACTCGACCAGATTGAGATATCCAGCGAGAAGCGCATGGCCTGTAAATAAAACGGAGAGGTCAGAATGTCGGTGTAATTACCCAGCCCCCAGGCTTCATAGGTTTCGCTGTAAAAACTGCTCACCGCAATCCAGGCCAGCGGCGCCAGCTGGAAAGCGATGAAAAACACCAGGAACGGCAAAATAAACAGCGCCGCAATCCACTTACCTTTCATCGGGGATCCTTTAAAAGTGAGGGAGTTCAGGCCAGTAATGCCGCGCAGTGTGGCTTATCGTGGGCAATATTGAGGATCTGACAAACCGTGCCGCACAGCTCAGTTTGCAGGGGTTCGGCGTCTCTCAGGCTGAACGCGCTACCAAAAACAAAAAGCGGCACCTGACGCTCTTCCGCCAAAATCCCGCCGTGACTGCGGTCATCGTTCATTCCGTGGTCGGCGGTAACAATCACCTGATAACCTGCTTCCAGCCAGTCGCCCAAATATTGCGAAAGAATGCCATCCGCTGTGCGCGCTTTGTTGCGGTATTGCGGCGTCGAAAGCCCGAATTTGTGGCCCGCATCATCAATGTTCATCGGGTGGATCAGCAGGAAATCCGGGTCATGACGACGGCGCAGACTTTCCGCATCATCGAATAAATGCGAATCAGGATAAGCGTCATCGTAATAAAAATGACCGTGCTGAATAACCAGGGATTCATCGCTGGTATGACGGTCACGCGGCGGATCAAATGGCGTGCGGTTATACAGCTCGCTGACCCAGTGATAGGCCGCGGCAGCCGTCGTCAGACCGGCGTCGCGGGCATAATGAAAAATACTACGTTGTGTCGATAAACGGTCAACGTGGTTATGAACGATGCCGCTTTCTACCGGCGTGATACCGGTGAGAATGCATTCGTAAAGCGGCCGGGACAGCGAGGGCAGTTCGCATTCCAGTTGATACAAACGCCCGCGCCCTGCGGCACATTGCGCCTGTAAATATCCCATTGCGTCTTGGGCCACCTGATAATTGAGGCCGTCGAGTACTACCAGAATGCTTTTCATTACACTTTGCCTTTCTTGCAGGTGTTGTAATTAATCAATGCTTTCGCTGCCCGGTTTTTCTATTTTTTAATGCAGGAAATTATTGCTGCATGTTGATCATGACGTTTTCCTGCCACAGGCGAGGCAGCGTTTTAGCGCTCTTATCCCATGCAGCCGGATCCGCAATCGGGTGAGCATTTTTATATTCACTGGATGGCAGCAGTTTGGCTTTCACGTCGTCTGGCAACGTGATGTGATCAGCACGGATTGGACGGGCATAGCCACGCGCCAGGTTGATCTGACCGGCATCGGAGAAGATGTATTCACGCGCCAGTTTGGCAGCGTTCGGGTGTTTGCCGAATTTGTTGATAATGGTGGTGTAACCCGAGGTGATAGAACCGTCAGAAGGGATAACCACGTCGAAGCGGGTTTTGTCGATCTTGTCGCGATAGTTCAGACCGTTGAAGTCCCAGACCACACCAACCTGCACTTCACCTTTTTCCAGAGAAGCGATAACCGGGTTAGTCAGGCTCAGACGCCCTGCTTTCGCCAGCTTACCAAAGTATTCAAGACCCGGTTTCAGGTTCTGTTCATTGCCGCCCATGGCGTATGTGGCGGCCAGAACACCGTTTGCCGCCTGTGCTGCGGTGCTGACATCACCGATGGTGACTTTGTATTTGCCCTTCAGCAAATCAGCCCAGCTGTGTGGCGCATCTTTGACCTGAGACTTATCAATAATGAACGCGATGGTTCCGGTGTAAGCGAGTGCCCACATCCCGTCTTTGTCTTTGGCCCAGTCTGGCACCTGATCCCAGGTGGTCGGTTTATAAGGCTGTGTGACGCCTTTCTGAACCGCTACAGGGCCGAATGCAGCACCCACATCACCAATATCCGCACTGGCATTGTCTTTTTCGGCGAGGAATTTCGCGATTTCCTGCGCAGAACTCATATCGGTATCACTGTGTTTTAGGCCGTATTTGGTGTTCAAATCATTCCAGGTATCTTTCCAGTTAGCCCAGTCATCAGGCATACCGACGCTGTTCACCGTGCCTTCGGCTTGTGCCGCTTTCAGGAGTTCAGCAGGAGGTTCAGCGGCAAAAGCCGATGATGCGGAGAGGACAAGCGCGCTGGTTAACACAGAAGCGAACAACTGTTTCATAACGGATGCTCCAGATGATAATGTGTGTGAAATGCTGGTCTAGTCCAGCAAGAACCAAGCCAATCTAACGATCAATTGTGATAATTATATGTCAGCGTGAAAAAGCAGCAGTTTTAAGCTTATCGCTGTTAACAAGCGCACATAATTTACGCAATGCAGAGTCGGATTGGTGCAAAAACGCACTGAAATGAGGCTTGCTGACCGATGAATGAATCGCAGACCACCCTTGCCGTTATCTGCAAGGCATTGAGCGAAAGTATTGCGGCCGGGGCATTTTCTGCCGAGGGAAGGCTGCCTTCTGAGCGCGCGTTGAGTGAACAGTTTTCCACGACCCGCATTACGCTGCGTGAAGCGTTAGGCCATCTGGAAGCGCAAGGGCTGATTTATCGTGAAGTGCGCCGGGGCTGGTTTGTTTCACCGCCGCGCATTATTTATAACCCGTTGCAGCGCAGCCATTTTCACGCAATGGCAAAGGATCAGGGGCGCCGCGCGCAGACGGAAGTCATCGACGCCAGACACTGCGTCGCCAGCGATACCGTCTGTCAGAAGTTATTGCTGCCCTCCGCCAGTGATGTGATTTGCATCCGCCGGTTACGTTATATCGATAAACGCCCGGTACTTTACGTCGAGCATTACCTCAACCCTTTATATTTCAATGATATTCTCGATGCTGACTTAACGTCTTCGCTGACTGATCTTTATGCCTCGCGTTACGACATTCATTACGGACGTGTCCGGTTTGATATGGTGCCGACGCTGCTGACAAGCGAAGCGTCGCACGCGCTGAAAGTCGCCTCCGGCAGCCCGGCGTTGTTTATTACGCGTACTAACCGCGATCAACACGACCGGGTCATCGACTGTGATTTGGAATACTGGCGTTATGACGCGCTGCATATTGATGTGGAAGTCAATTGAGATGAGCCCCCGGCCACTTATTTAAGTCAGTGACCAGGTTTTATGAGAACCGACAACGCAGAGTCAGCGTGAAGCATGGCGGGGAAATTAGTCTGCGTCGTAACCCAAGTTAGGCGCCAGCCAGCGCTCAACTTCGGCGACGGGCATATTCTTACGCGCCGCGTAATCCTCGACCTGATCACGCTGGATTTGTGCGACGGCGAAATATTTGCTGTCGGGATGACTGAAATACCAGCCCGAGACAGCCGCGCCGGGCCACATTGCAAAGGATTCGGTCAGTTGCATACCGGTGTTAGCCTCAACATCCAGCAGTTTCCATATTTGCCCTTTTTCAGTGTGTTCAGGACACGCCGGATAACCCGGTGCCGGGCGAATCCCCTGATAATTTTCACGGATAAGTTCTTCGTTACTTAGGTTCTCGTTGGCGGCAAAGCCCCAGTAAACCTTCCTCACTTTTTCATGCAGGTATTCTGCAAAGGCTTCTGCAAGACGGTCTGCCAGCGCTTTGATCATGATTTTGTTGTAATCGTCGTGCTGCTTGTCGTACGCCTCGGCCAGCGCATCCTCCTCCAGCCCGCCGGTCACGGCAAATGCGCCCATGTAATCTTTTTTGCCGCTGGATTTCGGCGCAACAAAATCGGCCAGGCAATAGTTCGCGAAGTCTGTTTTTTCCGTTTGCTGACGTAAATGGTGGCTGACCACCAGCACTTCTTCACGACGTTCGTCGCTGTAAATTTCGATATCGTCGCTTTTGCGGTTCGCAGGAAATAAACCAACCACGCCGCGCGGATTCAGTAATTTTTCAGCGGAAAGCTTATCGAGCAGGTCGTTAGCATCCTTGAACAAGCGTTTGGCTTCTTCGCCAACAACTTCATCTTCCAGAATCCGCGGGTATTTACCTGCCAGCGACCAGGTCATGAAGAATGGCGTCCAGTCGATGTAATTACGCAGCGTTTCGATGCTGGCTTCTACTTTCTGAATGCCCAGACGATGTGCAACCGGCGGCGTATAACTTTCCCAATCAATTGTCGTGGCGTTGTCGCGCGCCACTTCAAGGCTGACCGGCGGTGTCCGGGGCTTTTTACGGCCATGCTGAATTCTCACGGTTTCGTATTCTTTGCGGGTTCGCCCGATAAAAGCGTCACGCTGTTCAGCGGATAACAGAGCCGAAACCACGCCGACAGAACGCGAGGCGTTTTGCACGTAACACGTCGCGCCGCTATAGTTCTGCTCGATTTTAACCGCGGTATGTGCCTTCGACGTGGTCGCACCGCCGATAAGCAGCGGCATCGTAAACCCGCGGCGCTCCATCTCTTTTGCCACATTGACCATTTCGTCCAGCGACGGTGTGATGAGGCCGGAAAGGCCGATGATATCGACGTTTTCTTCGATGGCCGTTTTCAAAATTTTGTCGGTCGGCACCATAACCCCGAGATCGATAATCTCGTAGTTATTACATTGCAGCACCACACCCACGATATTTTTGCCGATGTCATGAACATCGCCTTTCACCGTCGCGAGCAGGATTTTGCCATTTGTCTGGCCTTTCTCCTTGCTGGCCTCGATGTAAGGTTCGAGATAAGCCACCGCCTGTTTCATTACACGCGCGGATTTCACCACCTGGGGCAGGAACATTTTACCCGCACCGAAAAGGTCACCGACGACGTTCATGCCATCCATCAGCGGCCCTTCAATCACTTCAATCGGGCGCGCGGCCTGTTGGCGGCATTCTTCGGTGTCCAGCTCGATGAATTCGGTAATACCTTTGATCAGGGAATATTCGAGGCGTTTTTTAACATCCCAGCCACGCCATTCGGCCTGCTGCTTGTTAGCTTCAACGTCATCTTTGCTACCACGGTATTTTTCCGCCAGTTCCAGCAGGCGTTCTGTGCCGTCTTCACGGCGGTTCAGAATCACATCTTCAACGGCATCACGCAGTTCCGCCGGTAAGTCATCGTAAATAGCCAGCTGACCGGCGTTAACGATGCCCATATCCATGCCGTTGCGGATCGCGTGATACAGGAATACGGCGTGAATGGCTTCGCGCACCGGCTCATTGCCGCGGAAGGAGAAGGAAACGTTGGAAACGCCGCCCGAGATCATCGCATGCGGCAATTCTGCTTTGATATCTGCACAGGCCTCGATGAAATCGACGGCGTAGTTATTGTGCTCATCAATCCCCGTGGCGACCGCGAAGATATTCGGGTCAAAGATAATATCTTCCGGCGGGAAGCCGACTTTTTCTGTCAGTAATTTATAGGCGCGGCGGCAGATTTCGATTTTACGGGCGCGGGTATCTGCCTGTCCGGTTTCATCAAAAGCCATGACTACTACGGCCGCGCCGTAGCGCCGCACAATCCGGGCATGGTGAAGGAAAGCCTCTTCCCCTTCTTTCATCGAGATGGAGTTAACAATGCCTTTGCCCTGGATGCATTTCAGGCCTTTTTCAATGACATCCCACTTAGAGGAGTCAATCATGATCGGCACGCGGGCAATATCCGGTTCACCGGCAATCAGATTCAGGAAGCGCACCATCGCCGCTTCGGCGTCGAGCATTCCTTCATCCATGTTGATGTCGATAATCTGCGCGCCGCTTTCCACCTGCTGACGTGCCACCGCAAGCGCTTCCGCGTATTTTTCTTCTTTAATCAGGCGTTTGAAACGCGCAGAACCGGTGACGTTGGTACGTTCACCCACGTTCACAAAGAGGGTTTGTGCATCAATAGTCAATGGCTCCAGCCCCGCCAGACGGCAGGCAACGGGAATCACCGGCAGCCGACGCGGGGGCACACCTTCAACCGCTTTCACCATCGCAGCAATGTGCGCCGGCGTAGTACCACAGCAGCCGCCGACGATATTCAGAAAGCCCGAGCGCGCCCATTCACCGATGTGTTCTGCCATTTCTTTGGCTTCAAGATCGTACTCACCGAAGGCGTTCGGTAAGCCCGCATTCGGGTGCGCGGTGACATAACATTCAGCAATACGCGACAATTCAGCGACGTACTGACGTAATTCATCCGGCCCCAGTGCGCAGTTCAGGCCGAATGTGAGCGGCTTAACGTGACGCAGCGAGTTGTAAAACGCTTCGGTTGTCTGGCCTGACAACGTACGACCCGAGGCGTCGGTGATAGTGCCGGAAACCATTACCGGCAGCACAATTCCCAGCGCTTCAAATTCGGTTTCTACCGCAAACGTCGCGGCTTTGGCGTTGAGTGTGTCGAAAACGGTTTCGATCATGATCAGATCGGCACCGCCCTTAATCAGCGCACGGGTGGATTCGCGGTACGCTTCCACCAGTTGATCAAAAGAGACATTACGGTAAGCCGGGTCGTTAACGTCCGGAGAAATCGAAGCTGTGCGGTTGGTCGGGCCTAAAACACCTGCCACATAACGCGGTTTATCCGGCGTGCGCGCGGTCCATTCATCAGCGCAGACCCGCGCCAGACGCGCCGCTTCATAGTTAATCTCAGCGGAAAGCGACTCCATGTGGTAGTCGGCCATCGCGATGGTCGTGGAGTTAAAGGTGTTGGTTTCGAGAATGTCTGCGCCAGCGGCAAGATAACCGTTATGGATCTCGATGATCACTTCGGGGTTGCTCAGGACCAGAAGATCGTTATTACCTTTAAGATCGCTTTCCCAGTCAGCAAAGCGCTCGCCGCGATAATCTTCTTCTTCAAGACGGTAGCTCTGGATCATGGTTCCCATGCCGCCGTCCAGCACCAAAATGCGCTGTGCCAGTTGCTTATGTAGCGCTTCAACCCGATTAGTCACTTTCACCTCATCACCCACCACGCACACCCGGCAAATTGTTCATTCATACGCCGGAAATTATGGTCAACATCCTAGCATACCTTCAGAAGGCAAAAGGCCGCGGTGACATGAGACTTTTTCAATTCAGGAAGGCATCCCGCAAATGCTGTGCAACACATCGGATGAGCGCAAAGGCAGGTTGCGATCCATACTGTAAAAACGAAAATCAATTCCAAAAATGACTTTTCTTCGCCAGATTTTGGCGCATCTTACAAGGAATAGGCTTATGGCAACCTCCGCATTGACTCCGGCCAAGCGTGCTAAGAAAACAAAAGCCGCTGCAACAGCAGGCGGCGCCGCCACCGGACAAGTTCAGTCCCTCACGCGTGGCCTTAAGTTGCTGGAATATATCGCTGAAGCTCAGGGCAGTGTTGCGCTGACGGATCTGGCCCAGCAGGCAGGTTTACCGAATTCCACCACTCACCGTTTGCTGACCACGATGCAGCAACAGGGATTTGTCCGGCAGGTTGGCGATTTGGGTCTGTGGACCATTGGCTCACATGCATTCGTCGTCGGTAGCAGTTTTCTGCAAAGCCGTAATTTACTGGCGATGGTGCACCCGATGCTGCGCCGTCTGATGGAAGAGTCGGGTGAAACCGTCAATCTGGCTGTACTGGATCACAGTGATTATCAGGCGATCATCATCGATCAGGTGCAGTGCAATGCGCTGATGCGGATGTCGGCGCCGATTGGCGGAAAACTGCCGATGCACGCCTCCGGTGCGGGTAAGGCATTTCTTTCCACCCTGGCGGAAGAGCGCCTCGCGAAGCTTCTGCACAAAATTGGTTTACACAGTTACACGCCGCTGACCAAGACGTCTCCGGCAAACTTGAAACAGGAGCTGGCCGATACGCGCAAACGCGGTTATGCCTTTGATGATGAAGAACATGCACTCGGCCTGCGCTGCGTGGCGACCTGCATTTACGATGAGCATAATGACGCTTACGCCGCGATTTCTATCTCCGGCCCGGTGTCACGCATAACTGACGATCGCGTGACCGAGCTGGGAGCGCTGGTGATACATGCAGCGAAAGAAATCACTCAGGCTTACGGCGGCGGGAAACATTAATTGAGGAATAGCTCCCACACGGATGGTGGGAGCATAAGACTTAACGGCGGCTGAAACGCTGGCTGCGACGATATGCAAAAACGTCTTCTACATGTCCTTCGCGGATCCGCGTTTGCAAACCGCGCCAGTAAGCCGCACAAAATAAGTCATTGTGCGCCGCTTCGAAGTGTTGCCGGACGCGTTTGTCGCTGCACAGGAAATGGCGAAATTCTTCAGGAAAAACATCCCCCGGCGCAATGCTGTACCAGGGCTCGCTGGCCAGTTCATCCTCAGGGTAACGCGCGGCAGGAATATCGCGGAAATTCACTTCCGTCATGTAACAGATTTCGTCGTAATCATAAAATACGACACGACCATGACGGGTTACGCCAAAGTTTTTAAACAACATATCGCCGGGAAAAATGTTCGCTGCCGCAAGTTGTTTAATCGCGTTGCCGTATTCTTCAATAACGTCATGCAGTTGCTGGTCATTCGCCTGTTCCAGATATAAATTCAGCGGCGTCATACGCCGTTCGATATACAAATGCTTCAGGGCAATACTGTCGCCCAGATCTTCAATCTTCGCCGGGACTTCACGCTGTAGCTCGGCCATTAACTCCGGACTGATGTTTTTCTTAGCCAGAACAAAATGCTCAAATTCCTGGGTATCGGCCATCCGCCCCACGCGGTCGTGCTCTTTGACCAGTTGGTAGCAGGCCATAACCTGCGCTTCGGTCACCTCCTTTTGCGGGGCGAAACGGTCTTTAATGACTTTGAAAACGCGGTCACTTCCCGGCAAGGTAAAGACCAGCATGACCATACCTTTGACGCCCGGCGCAATAATAAAAGACTCGTCGGTTTGCGCCATAAAGTGTAAGTGCTCGCGATAACATTCAGTTTTCGCATGCTTCTGGCAGCCAATAGCACTGTAAAGTTCAGCCGTCGTTTTGGCCGGTAAAATCTCCCGCAGCCATTCCACCAGCGCGCCCGGTTGCGGGGCGTAAACCATAAAATAAGAGCGAGCGAATCCAAAAATGATGCTGGCATCATTCCCCTCAGTCAGACACGCATCCACAAATAACTCGCGCTGATGACTTTGATGCACCGGCAATAACAGCGGGAAAACCTGCTGCCCCATCCTGATTTTTCCAATAATCCACGCCGCCTTATTACGGTAGAAAACTTCAGTGGCTATCTCAATTACCGCCCCTGATAACGCATCACCGGGAAATTTTTGCTGCAACGCCGTACTGATGTAATCAATATCACGTGGCGCATTCTCCCACGCTAAACGCATCGGAAGATCGTGGAGAAATCTTCCCAGTGTGGCGACCAGGTTTCCTTGCACCGGATATTGCCGGGCCAGTGGTCGGGCGCAATTTTGTGGCCGATGAACTGGCTGTTCGCTAAAAATAAAAAGCTTGTCGGCCGTCAGTTCACGGTGTTTGAAAATCCGGCAATAGACTGAATTAAAGAAACTTTCTGCGATTTCTGCCCGGGGATAATCAGGCAACAATCCGGCATAACAGCTTTTTATGCGGACCAGAAATGCAGCATCGTAAAAGTGCTGGCCTGTGATGCATTTGAGCTGCGAGACAACCAATCCGACATGGTGGTCGTAAAGATGAATTCGCTGTTTCATGGCCGCCTGCACCGCCGGCCAGTTGGCATGCTCGAAACGTTGCTGAGCTTCTGAAGTCACCTCCAGAAACCGGCCATACTGTGCATCGAACCCTTGCAAAATAGTCTGAGCAATCAACAGCTCGATGCGCATAATGTCGGCTCCGTCAGAGGAAAAACCCGGCTTGCGCCGGGTCAGATCAGTGGGATGTCGGGGAGAATTGCTGTTCTTCGGTCGAACCGGTTAACGCGGTTACCGATGAGCGTCCGCCCTGAATGATGTTAGTCACTTTGTCGAAATACCCGGTGCCCACTTCCTGCTGATGTGAAGCGAAAGTGTACCCACGGCTGATTGCCGCAAATTCAGGTTCCTGTACTTTTTCGACGTAGTGTTTCATCCCTTCGCCCTGCGCATACGCATGAGCAAGATCGAACATGTTGAACCACATGCTGTGGATACCGGCCAGCGTGATGAACTGATACTGATAGCCCATCGCCGCCAGCTGATCCTGGAAGCTGGCAATCGTTTTATCATCCAGATTCTTCTTCCAGTTAAACGACGGCGAGCAGTTATAGGCCAGCAATTTACCGGGGAATTTCGCATGAATCGCCTCGGCAAAACGCTGTGCAAGTTTCAGATCCGGCGTTGAAGTTTCACACCAAACCACGTCAGCATAAGGCGCGTAAGCCAGCCCGCGGTTGATCGCCTGTTCGATACCGGCGTGTGTACGGTAAAAACCTTCATGCGTCCTCTCGCCGGTAATGAACTGGCTGTCATAAGGATCGCAATCGGATGTCAGCAAATCAGCGGCGTCGGCGTCGGTACGGGCAACCAGCAATGTCGGCACGCCAAGCACATCAGCAGCCAGACGGGCAGATACCAGCTTTTGTACCGCTTCCTGAGTGGGTACCAGCACTTTGCCGCCCATATGTCCGCATTTTTTCACCGCAGCAAGCTGGTCCTCGAAGTGCACCGCTGCCGCACCGGCTTCAATCATCGATTTCATCAGTTCAAACGCATTAAGCACGCCGCCAAAACCGGCCTCTGCGTCGGCAACTATCGGCAGGAAATAATCGGTATAGCCTTGCTGACCTGGTTCAATATTATTTGCCCATTGAATCTGGTCGGCACGGCGGAAGGTATTGTTAATACGGGACACCACTTCCGGTACAGAATTCACCGGATATAACGACTGATCGGGATACATACTGGATGCGGTATTCGCATCGGCGGCAACCTGCCAGCCAGACAAATAAATCGCCTCAATCCCGGCTTTTGCCTGCTGTAATGCCTGCCCGCCGGTGAGAGCACCCAGGCAATTCACATACCCCTTACGGGACGCGCCGTGCAGTAAATTCCACAGACGGGCAGCACCGTGCTGAGCCAGAGTACATTCCGGGTTCACTGAGCCGCGCAGGCTGATGACTTCGGAGGCCGTATAAGGGCGGGTAATCCCCTTCCAGCGTGGCTGCTTCCAGGTTTCTTCAAGCTGCTGAATTTGCTGATTACGTGTTGTTTTCATGGCAAATGCTCCGATCTTTTTATGTGTAGGGTAAGAAGAATCAGGCCAGCAGCTGATAGCCCGGTAGGGTCAGGAAGTCGATTAACTCATCCTGCGTGGTAATTTTTTCCATTAGTGTGGCGGCCTGCGTGAAGTGCCCGGCGCTGAAACGTTGTTCACCTAACTCTTGTTGGATCACCAGCATTTCTTCATTCAGCATGCGGCGGAACAAAGGCTTGGTGACCAGCTGACCGTCGCTGAGCGTTTTACCGTGATGGATCCATTGCCAGATTGAGGTTCGGGAAATCTCGGCGGTAGCGGCATCTTCCATCAGCCCGTAAATAGGTACGCAGCCATTACCGGATATCCACGCTTCGATGTACTGCACGGCAACACGGATATTGGCACGCATCCCCTCTTCAGTACGTTCACCGGAACAAGGCTCCAGCAGTTGTGCCGCAGTAATATCGGCATCGTCTTCGCGTAATATGTCCAGCTGATTGGAGCGGGAACCGAGCGCTTCATCGAAGACTTCCAGCACGGTATCAGCCAGACCCGGATGTGCTATCCAGGTACCGTCATGCCCGTTGGCCGCTTCCAGCTCTTTGTCTGTTCTTACCTTGTTAAGCACCCATTCGTTGCGTTTAATATCTTTGCTCGGGATAAATGCCGCCATTCCCCCCATCGCAAATGCGCCGCGGCGGTGGCAAGTTTTGATGAGAAGCCGTGAGTACGCATTGAGGAATGGCTGCGTCATGGTGACTGACTGGCGATCAGGCAAAACGCGGTCAGCATGACTCTTCAACGTTTTGATATAGCTGAAGATGTAATCCCAGCGGCCACAATTCAGCCCGACGATATGTTCGCGCAGGTGGTAAAGAATTTCGTCCATCTGGAATACGGCAGGCAGAGTTTCAATCAGAACTGTGGCTTTGATGGTGCCACGGGATAATCCGGCGTAGTCCTCGGCAAAGCTGAAGACCTGACTCCACCAGTCCGATTCCTGATAAGACTGCATTTTTGGCAGATAGAAATAAGGGCCGCTGCCTTTTGCCAGTAATGCGCGATGGTTGTGGAAAAAGTACAGAGCAAAATCAAACAATGAACCGGGAATGGCTTCCCCCTGCCAGGTCACGTGTTTTTCGGGCAAGTGCAGGCCGCGGACGCGGCAGACCAAAACAGCAGGATCAGGTTTGAGCTGGTAAATCTTGCCTGATTCATTGGTGTAACTGATCGTGCCGTTGACCGCATCACGTAAGTTGATCTGCCCTTCGATGACTTTCTGCCAGTTTGGAGCCAGAGAATCTTCAAAATCTGCCATAAAGACTTTCACATTGGCATTGAGCGCATTAATCACCATTTTGCGTTCTACCGGCCCGGTGATTTCTACGCGGCGATCCCTCAAATCATCCGGAATGCCCCGAATCGTCCACTGTGATTTTTTTATGGAATCAGTTTCCGAAATAAAATTCGGTAAAACACCGCCATCAATTTTTCTCTGCACCACAACGCGTTCTGCCAGCAAGCGGTTACGCAGCGGGGTAAAACGCACGACCAACTCAGACAAAAAGTCCACAGCCTCTTCAGTCAGAATATGTGTTTCGTTTTCACCCAAACGGCGTGTAAAACCAAGCTGATTACGCGTAATTTGCTCTGACATCTCTAACTCTCCTGATTTTTCGACTTAAATCTGCCAGACCGCCTTACTAAGCAGATGCTGATAAGGTAGAAAATAAACCAGCGACACCGGGGAAGATCCTGTGACGATTTATCGATGGTCATTTATTACCCGATAGATTTAAGCGTAATCATAATTTCTATAAAATCAAAAACGATTTCCATTTTATTTTTATTATATGAATTAACAGCTATTAATCAGTGAGATGGAAACGTAAAAAATATCGAAAAATAAGAATCAATTTCGATTTTTTTAGGGATTGAGGATCGGATAGTCAGTTGCGGGGGAAGACGTTGGAGGCAAACAGAAACAGACGATCGGCGGGGATCGTCTGCAAATCATGAAGGGAATTATTCCAGAGTTGGATTCATCTGGCGCAGATCGAATGGTGTGATCTGATAAACATAGTAGTTCAGCCAGTTGGTAAACAGCAGGTGCCCGTGACTACGCCAGGTCGCTTTAGGCGATAGCTCTGCATTATCTTGCGGGAAGTAATTGTAAGGCATTTCAGGCGATAAACCGGCTGCGACATCACGTAGATATTCTCCAGCCAGTGTACCGGCATCATATTCCGGATGGCCCGTAACGAAGGCCATACGTTTATCTTTCGTTGCGAACAAATAGGCACCAGCCTCGTCAGATTCAGCGAAAATATCAAGATCGGTATGCTGACGCAGGATGTCCGCAGGAAAATCAGCGTAACGTGAATGAGGAGCCAGAAATGTTTCATCAAATCCACGGGTCAGCAAAGCCAGTGGCTGTGATGTCTGGTGAGGATAAACGCCTGAAAGCTTGGTTTCGCGCGTCATCTTCGGCAAATCATAAAGCACATTTAAGGCAGCCTGCGCTGCCCAACACACAAACAAAGTCGACGTGACGTGCTCTTTAGCCCAGTGGATAACGCGTTCTATCTCTGGCCAGTAGGCAACATCACAGAAATCCACTAAGCCTAAAGGAGCGCCGGTGACAATCAGGCCATCGTAGTTATCATGCTGGATATCTTCAAAATCACAGTAGAAATTGTTCAGGTGCTCAGCCGGAGTGTTTTTAGACTCACGACTATCAATGCGCAGAAGCTGCACATCAATCTGTAAAGGAGAGTTAGAAAGCAGCCGTAAAAACTGATTTTCGGTCTCAATTTTCTTTGGCATCAGGTTGAGTACCAGCACTTTCAAAGGACGAATTTCCTGCGTTTTTGCACGTGATGAAGTCATCACAAAGACATTCTCATTGCGCAGGAAATTTACGGCTGGTAACTCATCTGGAACCCGGATCGGCATAGCTACTTCCTCACTACATCCATTTATACGTTTAGACTTCTAGACAGCCGAAGATAGCGGTTTTTATCTAAGATGTCGAGTCTGCAAACGGTAAGTGAAAATGTTTCAGCTTCGGTTATTAAATTAGACGATCTGGTTATATAACAGAGGAAATGCAAAGCAATGAGCGATAATAAGGGAACGACAGAAGGGAAAGAACAGAGGGATGTGGCTGAGAATCTCC